>JAEWVF010000100.1 GCA_023459215.1 Chloroflexota bacterium | reverse complement strand
CTGCCTTTTGAAGCATAGGAGCCAGATTTTATGAGATAATCACGCCCTGAAAAGGGAGTTCCATGCACGAAGCTATCGTCAACTTACACATGCATACACGCTACTCGGATGGCACTGGCAGCCACCGTGACATCGCCGAAGCTGCCCTGCGGGCCGGGGTGGATGTGGTTCTCGTCAGCGACCATAATGTTCTGGTCGAAAACGCCCAGGGCTATTTTCGCGACGGGAAGAAGCGCTGCCTGCTGCTGGTCGGCGAGGAAATCCACGATCAGGCCCGCCAGCCGCAGAAAAACCACCTGCTGGTCTTCAATGCCCGGCGGGAGTTGGCGACTCTTGCCCACGATCCGCAAATCCTGATTGACAGCGTGCGCCGCGCGGGCGGATTATCCTTCATCGCCCACCCGACCGACGCCGCCTGCCGGCCCATTGGCGAAACCGCCATCGATTGGGTTGACTGGCAGGCGCAGGGCTACACTGGCATCGAACTGTGGAACGGCTTCAGCGAGCTAAAAACCCAAAGCCCGACCCTCTTCCACGTTCTTTTCCACCTGTTCTTCCCGCAATTTATCGCGCATGGTCCCGACAAGGCCTTACTGGAACGCTGGGACGGGTTGCTCAACCAGGGACGGCGCATCGTGGCCGTTGGCGGTTCGGATGCGCATGCCCTGGACATTCACAAAGGCCCGTTCCGGCGGACAGTCTTCCCCTACGAATGGCACTTCCGCACGGTCAACACTCACATCTTTACGCCCAAGCCCCTGACCGGCCAAGTGGAAGAAGACGCCCAGATGGTTTATGAAGCGCTGGCCGCCGGTCACTGCTTTGTGGCCTATGACTTGCCCGCCAGCGCCAGCGGATTCCGCTTTTCGGCCCGCGGACGCGAGAAAACAGCCCTGATGGGCGATGAGATCAGCGCCGAGAGCAGCCTGACCCTGCAGGTGCGCCTGCCGCAAAACGCCGAGGGCTACCTGCTCAAGGACGGAAAAGTCATCCGCCAGTGGAGCAACCAGGAGGCCATCTCGCACATCACCACCCAACCGGGGGTTTATCGCGTCGAGGCTTATCGCAACTTCCTGGGCAAACGACGCGGCTGGATTTTCAGCAACCCGATTTATGTGAAAGAATAGACATCTTGTATAAATGCTATCACGAGTCCTGCCTGCGCCAGTGCCGCCGGCACAGGTGAGCGGAGCGTCCTTCGACTACGGGCTGCGCAACCCTTCGATAAACTCAGGGCGCTTCGCCCTCCGCTCAGGGCAGCAACACTTTATGCAAAAAAGCGCAGTTGAAGGACGTTTTCAAACCAATCATTACTTCTTGACTTTAGAGTTCGTTTTTACGAGTCTGGCAAAGCAGGAATCTTGGCTCAATGGGCGCTTAAAAACCAAAATCGGGACACGGATTACGCGGATTGGATGGACTGCCCTACGGGCGCGCGGATTTTTCTTAGAAAAATCCGTGGGATTCCGCGTAATCCGTGCAATCCGTGTACCAAAAGGTTTTAACCCAAATTGAACTCTAAACTCAAGTTACTTTTGCAAAAGGTTTAATGATTTAAGGCAAGCCTTCGAACACGGCTTGCGGCGCGAAAGCCACACCCGCCATGGTTGGGCCGGTGTGCGCCGAAAGCGCCGGCGACATCAGGTTAATCGGCATCCAGTGGCACTTAAAGAGCGGATCAATCATCTCCATCAGGCGTTCAGCCGCCTTGGGATGGTAGGAATGCAGCACCTGCACGCGCAGTTCGGTGCCGGGTTTGTGCTTTTTGAGCATGATATCCACCAGCCCCTGCAAAGCCCGGTCAAAGGTGCGCGCCATGCCCATCTGGGCGTATGTTCCGCCCACTTTTTCGACCCCGATCAACGGGCGGATCTTGAGCATCGAGGCGATCAGGCCGCGCATGTGGCTGATGCGCCCGCCGTGAATCAGGTATTTCAAGTCGTCGATGGTGTAAATGCTCTCGGTGGCATCGCCAATCTGATGGACCAGTTCGATGATCTTCTCTTTGGACCAGCCTGCCTTCAAAGCGCGACCGGCTGCCGCCACCTGCCAACCAAGCGCCGCGCACAGGGTTTTGGTGTCTATAATCGTGATGTTGGCTTCGGGAACCATCTCGGCCCCGGCTTTGGCCGCATTCAAGGTGCCGCTCAAGCCCGAAGACATCTGGATCGACAAAATATCAGGGTCGGTTTTGGCCACCTCGCGATACATGGCCGCAAAATCGCCGGCAGATGGCTGCGAGGTGATCGGGAAGCTGGGTGTGCGCAGCAGCAGTTCCTGCAGCCCGGCCGCATCAATCGTATCGCCGCTGAAATAGGTTTTGCCATCCAGCGTAATCGTATGCCGCACAATGTGGATGTCGATCTCAGGCATCAGTTCAGCGGGCAGGAACATATCCATACCAGTATCAGTCACAATTTGCATTTCAGCCTCCAGGGAATGTTAAACTGTAAAAACGAACCGAATAAAAAATCCAAATCAGCCGCCCAGGCCCTGCCGGGTGCGCGCCTTGCCGCGCGAACGCATCACATCCAGGAGCATCGGCACAAATTTGGTATACGCCGCATACCAGAGCGGATTGGGGACATAATCCCAGGCCCCCAGGGTGCGCAGCACCTGCCCGCCCAAACCTTCCTTGAAACGGAAAACCCCCCACATCGCATCGCTTTCATCAAAAACATCCGGCGCGCCCCACAAATCATAAGTGGCGCAGCCGCGCGCTTTGGCCCATTTCATCGCTTCCCATTGCAGCAGATAGGTGGGCATTTTTTCGCGGTGGGTCTCGCGGCTCATGCCATAAACATAATAGGCCCGCCCGGCAAACGCAAACAGGAAGACCGCCGCCACCGGCTCACCCTCCACCTCCGCAATCAGCGGCTCGGCCAGGGGCTGCGCCAGATTATCAAATAACGCCCAAACCGTTCGGTAATAATTTTCATCGCGAATCACGAAACCATCGCGCACACTTGTCTCGGCATACATCTTATAAAGCATGGGCCAATCGTCTTTATTGCCTATACGAAAAGAAACGCCCTTCTTCGGGCCAAGACGCACGTTATAGCGCGTCTTTTGCTTCATGCGGCCCAGCATTTCTTCTTCTGTGGATGTCCCAACCTCGACCAGCACCGTGTTACGGAACTGGATCTGGTCTTCAGAAAATCGCCACCCGCGGCGGGACAAATCCGCCAGAACGGCCTCGCCGCCTGGTTCCGTTTGATCGGTCTCTGTGCCCGGGAGGCCGGTTCCCAGCGCGACATCGGGATCAAGTTTCAGGAACACCGCCCCCTGCTGACGGGCAAAACGCTGCAAATCGTCGAGCACCCTTCTGCGCAGCGCCTCATCAACCCAATCGAGCAGCGGCCCCTTGGGACAATACAAAAGACACAGGCGGGCCGCGAACCCACTGCGAATGACCGGCTTGCGAAGGATTAAAGCCGCCGCCTGCACCGGCGCTTGGGAACTGGTAAGTTTGGCCAAATCACAAGTCACCTCCCACTTGCCATCGCCCGTCCAAACGGCATAGAGCGGCTCCCAGCCATATTTGGCCTTGAGCTGGCCCCACTCGTAGGTTTGCAGAAAATGCGGGTTGGGCAGCCGGCGGATGAGTTCGTTCCAGGGGTTATTTTGCACAGAAAAACCTGTAGGGTTATTTCAAAATTTCGAGCAATTCGAGCAGGTGGCTGATCTGGTATTTGACCGGCAAATCGGTGCTCTTGCCATTCGGGTTATACCAGCAGGTATCGATGCCATAATTGAGTCCGCCCTGCATATCGGAGGTCAGGCTGTCGCCGATGATCAGGGCTTCCGCCTTGGGCGGATTGCCAAGCGCGGCAAAAACTGCCGCAAAATATTCGCTTGCGGGTTTGGCCGCGCCAACTTCTTCGGAGATGAAAACCTGCTCGAAGCAATCGGCCAGCGCAGAGCGTTGCAGGCGCGGGCGCTGGACATCCGCCAGGCCGTTGGTGACCAGCGCCAGGCGAAAGCGAGGCCGCAGGGCATGGATAAGCTGCTCGGCGCCGGGGAGCAGGTCAGCGCCCAGGGCAAGATTCTGCAAATAGCGCGGCGAGACCGTTTGCGGGTCGCCCGCGAGTCCGGTTTCGTCAAAAAACAGTTGGAAGCGTTTGGTGCGCAATTCCTGCGAGGTCAACAATCCGCGCTCAAATTCCTTCCAAACCTGCTGGTTGCAGCGGGCGTAAATCTCAAAATAGTCAGGCGCGGTAGGCAGTCCAGCCTCGGCCAGGGTCCACTGCAAAGCGTTGGCCTCAGCGCGGGGAAAATCGAACAGGGTGTCATCTGCGTCAAAAAGCAGCCAGCGGTAGCTCAAGATAGGTCTCCAGATGGTGATTGTGTGGCCAATGAGTCATACAAAGTTGATGGTTTATACCCTATTTTTGAATTTCGTTGGGGGATTTTTGCTAAAGAATCTGCAAGGCTAACCCGGCCTAGCCCTCTTCGTGCGCGCGCTGGAGGACAGCCCAGCGATTGCGCCCGGACTGCTTGGCCTGGTAAAGGGACTGGTCGGCCTGCTCGATAAATTCATCGAGGCTGTTGAATTCCGGGTTGAACATGGCGATGCCGATGCTCAGGGTGACGGAAACCTGGCGGCCATCCGCTTCGACCGGAATTGCGCCGACCGAGGCCAGCAGGCGGTCGGCTACCTGGCAAACGCCATCACAGGTCATGTTCGAGAGCAGGGCGATAAACTCCTCGCCGCCGTAACGCGCAACCAGGTCCATCGGACGCAGGACACGCTCGATCCGCTGCGCAACTTCGCGCAAGACCACATCGCCGACAGCGTGGCCATAGGTATCGTTCACCCGCTTGAAATGGTCGATATCCATCATAAAAATGGCAATAGCTTCGGTTTTGAACTTGGCGCGGTTGAATATTTTTTGGGATTCCTCGAAAAAATGACGCCGGTTGTACAGCCCGGTCAGCGGATCGGTGATGACCAGCCGCCTGAGTTCGAGTTCCCGTTCGCGGCGTTCGGTCACATCGCGGACCGCCGCAACATAGACAGACTGGCCTTTCCAGGTGATAAAGCGGATGGTCATCTCAATCGGGAAAATTTGTTCATCCTTGCGGCGGTGCATGCGCAGCGGCATGGACAGCGCCCGTTCCATCGCAGCCGAGGGCCGGGCCATGATGCGCGTCTCCTGCGGGTCTGCCGAAAGATCCTGGCTGTACATCCGTTTCAGTTCTTCCAGGGAAAAACCGTACATGTTGACCGCCGCCCGGTTGGCCTCCAGGATACGCCCGTCCTGATTGCGGATGATAAAAAGCGCATCCGATTCGAGGTCGAACAGGTCGCGGTATTGTTTCTCGCTTTCCTTAAGCGCCTGCTCGGCCAAAATCCGGGCGGTAACATCCTCCTTGACGGCAACGTAATGGGTCAACTCTCCCGCCTCGTCGCGGATGGGCGCGATCACGGTGTATTCCCAATATTCCTCGCCGTTTTTCTTGCGGTTGCACAACTCGCCGCGCCAGGTTTCGCCAGCCTGCAGGGTGTTCCACATCTCATCATAAACCTGATCGAGGGTACGCTCCGATTTCAAGATGCGCGGGTTTTGGCCGATCAATTCAGCGGCGGAATAACCCGAAGAACGCAATGAAGCGGGGTTGGCATACTCGATGATATTCTGCGGGTCGGTGATGATGATTGCGCTGGGGCTTTGCTGGACGGCGATAAACAGCTTGCGCATCTCGGCGTTGGCTTTCGATAATTCATCGGTGCGCCGGGCCACCTGGGCCTCGAGATTCTTGACGAGCAAATCCAGTTGGCCACCCAGGCGGTTGAATGAATCGGTCAGGTAGCCAATCTCGTCGTTGAAACGCACCGGGATGCGGACATCGAGCATACCGGCGTTCCAGGCCCTGGCGCCGCGCAGCAGCGCCTCCAGTGGACGAGTCAGGGCAAAATGCAGGAGCAGGGGCAGGCCAAAGCCAAACAACAAACTGCTGGCCAGGACGGCCAGGGCCAGCGGCCAGATAAAAGTGTGCAGATAGGCGCGAAATTCGCGGTAGTGATCCTGGATCAAGCCCTGCGGGCCAATCTCGAGCGCAGAGTCGAACAAATCGGCCTGAGCGTAAGCGCTGATTCCGGGCTTGATTCCAGTTGCCCAGGGATTGGCATCGGGCCGGTCATTGGGATAATACTCCAGCGCTGGCAGGGTGTGAAAATTAAGCTCAAAAGAATGGTCAGCATACAAAACCACCTGGAAGGAATAAACGTTTTCCGGGCGGCGATAAGCGGGGATGCGGTCATAAGTCACCACCAGCCGGTCCGCATCCTGGCGCAGAAATATGCCTCCGGGACTGGTATCGGGATTCAAATCCAAAAAAAGCGCCAGGATTACCGGCGCGCTGGAAAAATGATATTCAAAATCCTTCAGGTAGCGCAGCCGGTCGGGCTGGCCAAAACCGATAAAACCGTCGTTGGAAATCCAAAACTCATCGTAAGAACGGCCAAAGAATTCAAAATCAAATCCCTGGAGCGCGAACAACGGCTGCGCCAGCGGACTGTCGGTTAAGGGCAGTTTGTCGCCGTATTCGGTCTCGTAATGGAAGGGGATCGACTGCGCCAGGTAGCCGCCGGCAGGGGTCGGGGAAAAACGCAGGCTGGTCTGTTCGCGGATACTCGGAGTGTAATTCTCGACATGGGCCGGCACCACCAGCCAGGCGATGACTCCCAGGACGGCCAGGAAGGCGGTGAGCACAAAGCCGGAGACCTTGGTCATCAGCGTGGTGTGGTCGGGCAAGGCGCTCAGGTAATTGAGCGCAAACAGGAAAATCGTAAACAGGATGCCGACCGACATGCTGTTGTGATAAAAGGGCATCGAAACCAGCGCAAAACTGTTGAGCAGGTTCAGCCAGGATAGGCCAAAGGGGATCAGGAAGATCAGGGCAAAGCGCCGGCTGGCGGTAATGTTCCAGTTTTGAAACAGGCTGCGCGTAAAAACAAAGATGATCCAAAAAAAGCCCAGCACCGGGCCAAAATCCATCCAGTCGAGGCGGAATTCAACCTGGTTTCCCGCGAGTAAGGCATAGCGCCAGGCGGCAAACCCGGCCTCCAGCAGCGCGTAAAGGCAAAAAAAGAGAAGCGCCAGGCGTCTCTCCAGTTTATGTTCAGGGCGCAGTTCAGGGAAGGCATACGCAAATTGCAGCAGCGCAATCATCAAAACAGCAATGACCGCATTTTGCGGGTAAATAAAAAACAGGCGCTCTGCCGGAAGCAGGGACGCTTCCAAAAAGAGCAAGCCTGAAAACACGGTGGCGCTGGCAAAGAATACCAGCAGGAAAACATCCTGCCTGCTCCAAAGCTGTCTGCGCAGGGCGCGCGCGAGGAGATAACCGGCTATCAGCAACGAGAGCAGGAATTGGTTCAGGTAACTGATCGAAGCGGGCGTGAGATAGAGCATAGCAAGTGTTTCTTTTACTATACTCATTTGTGCCACAAAATACAATTAAAGATTTGATTCCCCCAAAAAGCGCCGGATTCAGGCTGTCAGGATGGCCAGCGCCAGCAGCAGGCAGCATGGCGCAATAACCAGGAAGTTCAAAGCCAGCCCGCTGACCGCCAGGGTGCGCGAACGATTCGGCTGGAACAGTCCGCCCAGGCCGAGGGATACGCCCAGCAAGTTGCAGCATCCGCCCAGGCAAAGCAACCCAACCGCCAGGACATCGTTCAGGGTCGGCTGATCCAGGCTTTTTGAACCCGCCGCGATGATGTACACAACCATCGCGCCGTACAAAGCCAGGGCCAGCACGCCCAAAACCAAGGAAGCCGCGCCAAGATCGATATCAGGAAGTTTTTCTGTTTGTTCAGACATGGGTTTCAGCCTTTGGTTGAATCTTGCTCAGCGCATATTCCGCCAGGGCGGTAATCGTCAGCGAGGGGTTGACGCCGGGATTGGCCGGCATGATCGAGCCGTCGATGATGTACAGGCCGGGATAGTTATGCACCTGGAAGTTTTCGTCCACCACCCCTTCGACGGCGCTGGCCCCAATCGGCGCGCCGCCCAGGATGTGGGCCGTAGTCGGCAACCCGAGCAGGTTCTCGCCAATCGAGCCGAGCGCCACGGCGTTCGTCCGCCGCGAAAACTCGCGGGTGATTTCATGCGAGCCGGCCACCTGGGCATTGATCTTGTAGCCCGGCTCCTCCTCAGCCACCAATCCGCGGCGGAAGAGGGTGAACAGGCTGCGCCCGGTGCGAAAGCGCATCCGATTGTCAGCGTGCTGCATGACCAGCAAGATGGTGGTGTTATGCGCCCAACCCGGCAGGAACATGGCCCTGGCGAAATCGAGCGGATGGGTCAAAATCCAGCCCAGGAAGCGCAGCAGGCGCACAAGAACCGGCACATCAACATCGATCAGCGGGGCCGCCAGGAAGCGCATCAGCGAAGAACCGTCCGGGTAGCGCACCGGTTCGACGCGGGTCTGCTCGTCGGCGTTGAAAATGGATGAAATCGAGACGCCTTCCGAGTAGTTGATGTCGCTTGTGCGCGCCAGGCCGCCCAGCAGGGCTTCGGAGTTGGTGCGCACCACATCGCCCAGGCGGGGGGAAAGTTTCGGCAGGGACTGGCGCACATCGCGCAAGTGCAGGAGCAGATTCATCGTCCCCATCACCCCGGCGGAAAAGATAACCCGCTTCGCCGCCACGGCCTGCTTCCGTTTAAAAAGGCTGGTCGAGGACTGGAAGGTCACCGTGTACCCAGCCGCATCCGGGCAGACATTCACCACCTCGGCCTCAGACCGCACCTCGACACCCAGCTTTTCGGCAAAATACAGGTAATTCTTGGGCAGGGTGTTCTTGGCATTATGCCGACAGCCGACCATGCAGCCGCCGCAGTGCTGGCAACCGGCGCGCTCAGGCCCTTCGCCGCCAAAATACGGGTCAGGGACACGAACGCCCGCCTCGCCAAAATAAGCCCCGACCTCGGTCGCGCGGAAAGTGTGTTCCATGCCGCGCTCGACAGCCATCTGGCGCAGCACCTCGTCGGCAGTCCACAGTTTGGGGTTGCGCGCCACGCCCAACATCCGGCGGGCGGTTTCGTAATGCGGCCTAAGGATTTCGCCCCACTTGAGCGGTGTGTTCCAGGCCGGGGTCGCAAAAGTGGCCTCGCTCGGCACCTCGAGCACATTGGCGTAACCCAGGCTGCCGCCGCCCAGTCCGGCCCCGTGCAGAACCATCACCCCCTTCAGAATGCTGATTTGCAGGATGCCAAAAGCGCGCAAGGCTGGCAGCCACAGGTATTTCCAGTATTGCCAGTTGCTTTTGGCAAAATCCTGATCGCGGAAGCGTTTGCCTTTTTCGAGCAGCAGCACCGAATAACCTTTTTCGGCCAGACGCAGCGCGGAGACCGAACCGCCAAACCCCGAACCGATGATCACATAGTCATAAACCTTCGCGGCCATAGCCAACTCCTCCCGGCGAGTTTGGCTGATTATATCAAGGCCGGTGGGGTTGCTGTCAGGCCCAGGCAAAAAGCGCCGGGACATCATTCCGGCGCTTCGGCGTGAACTGGTTCAAAAATCAGGCAGCGCCCAACATCTGCGCCAGCAGCACAACCTCGATCACCTCGTAGATGGCCGCCACCAGCAGGGTCAGCACAACCAGGATGTAGATTTTGCCGGTGCGCTTGAGACCCTCCAGGTAGCCGCGGCCATGCCCCTCGACCCCGGCGCTCTGCGGAGAGATGAAGGCCGTCCCTTGCAGCCAGGCCGCAAACATAACCAGGATGTAAGCCTGGCCTTCCAGGATCAGGGTCAGCGAATGCGGCAGCATCACCATCTGCATATCGGGGTGGCCGGGATAGAAGATCAGCCCCCACAGGATGGCGCGGTAAACGCCCAACAGCAAACCGATGAATGGAATAATCAGCGAAGGAACGGTGATCGAAAGCAGGCTGGCCACAAACAGGTTGACCACAAAGGTCAGCGCTATCGCCTTGAACACTTCGGCGTTGAGATAGGCCTCGCCCACCACCGCCAGCGGCCCGCTGGAAAAGCCCTCGCCAACGAGTTGGATCAGTTGATCCTGCAATGCCGGATTCAGGGCGGCCACGCCCATGAAAACCAGCACCAAACCATAGTAAAGAACATTGAAAACGATGTAGGCGCGTTTGTGTTCCTTGACCAGCGCCCAGGCAGATTGAATAATGTTCATTTATTTTCTCCTCGTGATGAATGTCACAAGATAAATTACGCCAATCCCGGCTTTGGGTTGCAGGTTTACTCAGCCCTGGTCGCCTTTCCAGCGGTCGGCATTCTGCTTGATCGACTGGAGCTGCTGCCAGTAACGCTCGACTGTTTCGGCGCCACGCGAGGTAATGCTGATGCGAGTGCTGGGCTTGCGTTCGACAAACTGCTTCTGGACTGTGACCAGACCGGCCTCTTCGAGCTTGCCGACCTGGATCGACAGGTTGCCATCACTCAGGCCAGTCAGGCGGCGCAGGAAGGTGAAGTCAGCGCTTTCGCAGGAGGCCAGGGCGGTCAGGATTGCCAGGCGGGCCGGTTCGTGAATCAGCTTGTCAAGTTGGGTGATTTCTTCAAAGGGATTAGGCATTGTCCGCCTCCCCGAGATGAGCCAGCAGGCGCGTAAAGCGCAAGTGACCAATCATGCCGCTGACCGTCATCAAGACCCCGATCAAAGCCAGCATCCCGGCCAGGGAAAACTGAAAGCCCAGGGGCTGCCACCAGAAAATGCCCAGCGCAGGCAGGAGCGCCGCCACGCCAACCAGGATTGGCGCGATGAAGGCTTCGGGGATGCTTCGAAAAGACAGCCTGCCAAAAGAGCGTGAAAACTCAATGAACAAGGCAGCAGCGAAAACCAGGCCAAAAGCGCTGATCGGCAGGATTTCAGCCGTATCGAAGAGAAAGGCCAAAAACGCCAGAACCCCCATCAACACCGAAACGAATATCTCGCGGTTGCGTTCCTTGCCGGTCGGGTAAACCTGGCCGAAAGTACGCGCATAGTAGCGGTCAACCAGGAAGTAGGCCAGGGCGGCAATCGCGATCATCACCAGCGGCGCGGCAAGATCGCCATCCTGACCGGCCGGCAGGCTGACCCAGACACCGGTCGCAACGGCAAGCACCCCCACCGGAACGCTGCGCAGGCCCTGCAAGCGGGAATAATTGGCGGCGATATGACGAATTTGATTCAGGTTTTCAGACATGATTTTCTCCTTGAATAGATAACTTTATATCATAAAGTATAATTTATTATAAAGTTATTTATGATATTGCCAAGGGGGAATGACCCAGAATCAAAAAACCGCTTGCGGCTCGCAAACGGCTTTTACCAAAAGAAGCATTCCCTACACCAACCGCCCCCACTCCTCAAGCGCGAGGGTTTCGGCGCGGCGCATCGGGTCGATGCCGGCGTTTGCGAGCATTTCCCCGGCAGCCGCCGGGCTGATGCGCAATCCGGCCGAGAGGCTGTTGCGCAGGGTCTTGCGTTTCTGCGAAAAACCGGCCTTCGCCAGGCGGAAAAAGTCATCCAGCTTCTCTGCCGGGATAAGCGGCTGCGGGTACAGGTAGACGCGAATGACCGCCGAATCGACCTTGGGAACCGGGTGAAAGGCCTCCGCCGGGATGCGGGCCGCGATGGAGGGCGCTCCGTACACCTGCACGCTGAGGGCCAACAGGCTCATCTCGCCGGGTTGGGCGCAAATGCGCTCGGCAACTTCCTTCTGGATGGTCAGGGCGATCCGGCGCGGGCGCGGCGGATTTTCGAGCAAGTGGCGAAAAACCGCCGAAGTGATGTAGTAGGGAATGTTGGCCACCACCAGGTAATCGGCGGAAGGCAGCAGGTCGGCAGGCTTGAAGTTCAGGATGTCGCCGTGGACGACGCGCACGTTGCCAAAAGGCCGGAGCACCTCGCCCAAAACGGGAATCAGGCTCTCGTCCAGTTCGACCGCCGTGACCGAACGGGCGGCCAGGGCCAGGTGGCGGGTCAGGCTGCCCAGGCCGGGACCGATCTCGAGGACATCATCCGCCGGGCCGATTTCGGCTGCGCCGGCAATTTGGGCCAGCACGGCGTCATCCTGCAGGAAGTTCTGGCCGAGGCCTTTGCTGGCCGAGAGACCGTGGGCGCGCAGCAGGGCGGCAACATTCAGGGGAGGCAGGTTGGTCAGGGACATGAAAAAGACTCTTGGGGGCCGGTTGGGGTAGCGCCGAGGCTGAACGGCAGGGGCGGCGGCCAGTCGCCGTTCTGGAAGGAGGCTGTGTACAGGCGCATCAAGTCAAAATTGGCTTCGTAAATAAAGACTTGTTTCTTGAAAACGCCATCATAAATGCGCGAGGCGATCATCGTTTCAGCCGGGAAGGAAACAAAGCGGATGTTCTCGGGCGGAATCTGCGGGGCGAGGCAGGCCAGCGCCCCGATGACTTTCGGCGAAAGGTCGGTTTGCAGCGACCCCTGGAAGGCCTCGATGATTTCCGGCGCGCGCGCCAGGTTGGATGGCCGCAGGGCGGCATCCCGCAGGGCGCACAGGATCAGGCTCTGGTGCGTGCCGCGGTCGGCGTTGTCGCCAATCCGCAGGCGGGCCAGGGTCAGGGCTTCGCGGCCCTTCAAGCGCTGCGGCCCGGCCTTGAAATACAGGTCGCTGCGCGACTGCTGGTCTTCGCGGCGGCCATCGACGGCATACGGCAGGTTGACCTGGATGCCGCCCAGGGCGTCGACCAGGCGCACAAAGGTCTGCATGTTGATGGCAACATAGTTCTCGGGCCGGGCGCCAAAGTTCTGCTCGAGGGTGCGCGCCAGCAGGCCAGGGCCTAGTCCGGGGCCGTCATAATACCCGAAACCGTCGTTGCCGTACAGGTAGGCCTGGTTGAGTTTTTCGTGGGTGATGCCGTAGTGGTCCGAAATCCCGGGGATTTCGACCCACAAATCGCGCGGAAACTCGAGCACGGTCAGGCCGGGGTTGACGAAATCGACCCGCACCAGGCGGATGACATCGGCCAGGCCGTACATGTAGCCATTGGCGCGCGTATCTGAGCCAATCGCCAGGATGAGCATGCTCTCCGGTCCGCCGCAGCGCGCAACGCCAACAGCAGCATCCGGGCGCGGGGTGCGGGTCGGGATGAACGGCAGGGTCGCCGTCGGCTGGAGGGGAGTCGCTTCGAGCGGCAGGGAAGCCTCGCGGTCGGCGGGGACAGGGGTCAGGCTGGCGGGCAGCAATCGCGTTGGCGGCAGGGTTGGCAGCTCGAGGGCCGGGCCAAGCGGAACATCCCAGCGCGCGACCAGTTCGAAACCGATGCCGAACCAGACCGCGCCCAACAGCAGGAGCATGACCAGCAGCGCAACCTTGACCGAGGGACTCATCTTCACATCACTGCAAAAAATAAGGCACAACCGCCGGGGCGGGAGCCAGGAAGTAGACCGTGATCCAACCGCTCCAGGTTTCGAAATCCTCGTCGCTGAAACCCAGGTCGATCCAGGCGCGGCCATCGGGGAAACCACCGCCGACATCGGCCACCACCGCCACACCATAACCGGGAATATAAACCTGCGAGCCGGCCAACTGGTTGTACCACAGGCGCGACATGGCCACGACCCCGCGCTTGACCGGCAACCCGAGGGCCGTGCCGGAAAAGCAGCGGCCCGGCACGCCCGAGCGACAGGGCGAGTAGGAGGTGGCATACATCGAAATGGCGCGCCAGTATTGCAGATTCTCCTGGCCGGGTACGGCCAGCAGGCTGATCTTCGTCCCGCGCCCGCTCAGGCGGTCTTGCGGCGGCTGGACAACCGCCTCGGCCTCCTCGAAGCGGGCCGTCTCGAGGCCGTCCTCGTAGCGGATGCGGGTGCGGGTCAGCAGCACGCCGGGCCGGCCCGGGGCAAGGATTTCCTCGACGCCCAGCGGCACTTCGGGCGCTTCGACATACTGGGTCTGGAAGGAGATCGATTTTTGCAGCAGGGAGAGCGATTCACGCACACGCACAATCTGGATGACCCCGTCGGCGGGCAGCGGAGCGGACTCAGCCGGCAGGCTGGTATCCAGCCCGACCAGCGGAATCCCGGCTGAGGCCAGGGCCGCGCCGACCGTCTCGCCGTTGGCGCGCAGGCTCAATTCCTGGCCATCCACGCGGACGGTGATTAGGCGCGCCGGGCGGTATTCGATGGTCAGGTCGGCGCTGAGCGCAGTTTCGGGCGGCGGCCAGGTGAAATCGCCCTGGCCCAAAACCAGACCCATCTCTTGCAGGGCCTGGCCGACCGTCGCGGCGGAGGTGCTGAAGGTGGTCTGGCTGTCGGGCGTCAGCAGGGTCACCTGCCAAACTTGCGGGGTCGCTGTCGGCGGGCTGGCCAGGGGCGCGGAGCCGCCTGTCGGCTGGCAGGCAGCCAGGATGACGGCGAACAGCAGGAGGGTCAAGGTGGTGCGCATCCCCCGATTGTACTGCAAGACCCGGCCCGATTATTGGAAGAGCAGGAAAAAAGCCCCCAGCAGCAGGCTCAAAAGCATCAGCCCGCCATAGAACCAGGCCACTTCCTTGAAGAAGAAAACCCGCACAAAGCTGCGCGCGGCGCGATATTCCTTGCTGCCGCGATGGGTAACGCCGACCGGGTCAAGGATTTGGAAGGCCTTGAAACTGTGTTCCTTGAAAGCTTCATCGAAGGCCGGACTGTTGACGAACTCGGCGATCTTGCGCTGGCGAAAAACGGAGCGCTTCTGCAGCCGCCGCCACTGCGTATCGGAGATCCAGAACATGAAGGGCAGCAGCGCGGTCAGGATCAGGTAAGGGCGCAGTTCGACGCTGCCCAGGAAAATCGAAATGCTGCCAGCCCAGACCACAATCGCCCAGTTCTTGACCGCCTGGGTGATGCCGTCGATGCGGGCAATGGTGCTGTCGACCAGGTCGATTTCCTTGTTGAGCAGGTCGAGGCGGGCCTTGAAGCTGTCCTTCAGATGTTCATTTTCGTCAATAGGCATGGGGAGTTCCTTTCGAGAGAAAAATCTTTCACAACTCGCTCACTGGAGACAGCGCATCCAGGATAACTTTCATGACGCCGTTCAAATCGGATAGCACATCTTTATTCCAAAAACGCAGCACCTGATAACCTTGGGCTTGCAGGAATTGGGTGCGTTCGTTATCGTATGCTTGCTGTTCCAAATGCTGGCCGCCGTCCAGTTCGATGATCAATTTTTTCTTGATACAGCAAAAATCAACAACATAAGGGCCAATTGCATGTTGCCGCCTGATATGCACATTTTCAATTTGGTGCGCGCGCAGGGCGGCCCAGAGTTTTTGCTCGGCGGGAGTAGTATTGTGGCGTAATTCTTTGGCGTGTGAAAAGACTTTGGGAGTTGTGCGGCGGTGCATACCCACCCCCTCCTAACCTCCCCCAAAATCTCGGAGAGCGCGAGATTTTGGGGGAGGAATCGTCAATTGATAACTTGAATAGAACTTGTTTGATTCCATCGCGTTCTTTCCCCTCCCCTATTTTCCCGCTCTTGGAAAATGGGGGACGCGCTCCGCATGTTTTTTTTGCGGAGGCCAGGAGGGGGTCAAAGCTCTTTCACAATTCTGACCGTCTCCACTCTGACCGTGACCACCTTCTTGGCCAGCCCGCGATCGGAATAAGGATTAATCAGCTTTTTGTTGAGCACACAGCCGAAAAAGTTTATCGTTGACTTTCTCTCGTTCTGATTTAGATAACCTTTCACCTTGCCAGATATTACCTAACTCATCCACTAAACGATTAATAAACCAGACCGAAACTGTAGGATCTTCTACGCGAAGAAGGCTGTCCGAATTAGCCCATACTACAACAGGATTGACAAATACATTCAGGTTATCCGCCTTTAAAAAGTTGGCCAAACGAACAGCGCTATTCAGAGCTTGTCGGCTAGGATTGACAAAAGCAGGCTTCCATCTTTTGCCGCTTCGAAACTCCCAGGCTTCGCCTACGTTGCGATATTCCCCGCTAAGGTTCTTGACTTCAAGCACCCAGATTCCCGGCGGCCCAACCAACACTAAATCCAAATCGGCCTTGTTCCGACCCGGTAAGGTGAGATTACGAAATAATTTCCAATTTCCGTCCAAAGCTTGAAGGATAACCTCAACAGTTTTGTCTTCACCAGCCTCGCCACGGCGGTACTCTTCTATTTTCTTATCAAGGTGTTTCGTGATTTGGTCAGGAATGTAAGTAAACAACCAAACTATAAAAATGAAAAAAACAAGAACAACCAGAAGCGCGATAACACCCGCTGGCGTAGAGACAACTTCACTGAGCGTTTTGCTATTTTGACCCGGCTTAAAGCTATTGTTTAAAGAAATAATAGTGAGAGTAAGTGAAATCGCAAAAAATATACCCAAAACTACGCCTTCAATCAGTGCTATTGACATTTACCAAAGTTGATTAAGTTCGAGCCCGGCATGCTGAAAAAAGCCAAGCAAGATATCGGAACGTTTTCGCAAGCGAGCAAAACCCTGGTTCAAACGGCTACGGATTTCTGCTTTGG
>JAEWVF010000099.1 GCA_023459215.1 Chloroflexota bacterium | reverse complement strand
ACCGAAATCATCGCGCCGCATGGGAATTTGATTGAAGTAACAAAGACCCGATAATCTCGCTAAAGATTTGTCATTTCGAGCGTAATGGTCGAGTTTATCGAGACCCAGCCAGAAATCTTAAACCATGTAAAGATTTCTACCCTACGGGCACGATGTCACCGCTTCGCGGTTCGAAATGACAATCATCATTACATAAAAATTATGCCACTCAGAGTCATTGCAGGGACGGCCAAGGGCCGCAAACTAAAAGATGTGCCGGGCGATACCACCCGCCCTGTCACCGACCGCGTTAAAGAGGCCTTGTTCAACATCCTGGCCAGCGACGTGGACGATTCGCGCTGGTGGGACCTGTTCGGCGGAACGGGCGCTATCGGCATCGAGGCCCTCAGCCGCGGGGCGGCCTTTGTCCGCTTCAGCGATTTGAACCGTTTGCCGGTCGAAATCATCAAAACCAACCTGGAAACAACTGGCTTCAGCAAAAAAGCCGAGGTGCGGCGCGGCGACGCCTTCGCCATGCTCGCAGGCCGCGCGGATGCCGAATTCGACTATCTCTACATCGCCCCACCGCAGTACAAGGAGATGTGGATCAAAGCCCTGCAACTGGCCGACCAAAACCCGGACTGGTTGAGCGAGGGCGCATGGGTCATCGTCCAGATTAACCCGGTCGAAGATAAAGAAGTTGAACTAAAAAACTTCGAGAAATTCGACGAACGCAAATATGGCAGCACCCTGCTGCTTTTCTACGAAAAACTGGGGTCAGCGGAGTCCAAAGTCTCCTGACTTTGGGACTTTAATACATAGGAGGAAACCATGCTTGACATCCTGAAACTGATCGCCGCCATCCTGACCATCGCCACCGGAGCGCTGGCGCTCTTTTCACCCAAGTCCGTGCCGGGCTTCACCGGCCTGCAACCGGTCGGCGGACGCGGAATCACTGAAATCCGCTCGATTTTGGGCGGCCTGTTCATCGCCCTGGGCCTGTACCCGATCCTGACCGCTGGCGGTGATGGCTACGCGATGCTCGGTTGGGCCTATCTAGGCATCGCGGTTGTGCGGCTGGTTTCGATCTTTATCGACAAATCGGCCAATCAGTCCAACTGGATCAGCCTGGGCGTGGAAATTGTCTTCGGCGGCATCCTGGTGCTCTAAGCCGCAAAATGTGCTATAACAATAGAAAAGAACCCATCAACGGAGTCTGACATGGAAATCAAACTTGTCCAAATTGAAAAACCGGAACCGATCAACTTTATCCTGGGGCAGTCACACTTCATCAAAACGGTTGAAGACCTCCATGAAGCCCTGGTTAATAGCGTGCCGGGCATCAAGTTCGGTCTGGCTTTCTGCGAAGCATCGGGGAAATGCCTGATCCGCTTTTCGGGCAGCGACGAGGCAATGATTGAACTGGCCAAACAAAACGCGCTGGCCATCGGCGCGGGACATTCCTTTATCCTGTTCCTGGGCGAGGGGTTTTACCCTATCAACATCCTCAACACGGTCAAAAATGTGCCCGAAGTGGCTCGGGTTTTCTGCGCAACAGCCAACCCGACCCAGGTGCTGGTGGCCGAAAGCGAACAAGGCCGCGGCATACTGGGCGTCATCGATGGATCAGCGCCCAAGGGCATCGAAGATGATGCCGAAAAAGATTGGCGCAAGTCTTTCTTGCGGATGATCGGATACAAGTTCTAACAGGGCGCGGGTAAAACCCGCGCCTTTGATTTGCACCTTCACATATCTCGTATAATAGCGCTATGCGAAACTTGGCTTTGCTGTTGACCTGTCTACTCTTGTTGCTGTCGGGCTGCGCGGGAGGAACCGCTGCGCCCCCAAGCGCGACTCTCGAGGCGAGAGAAACATCCACACCGCGGCCATCCCAAACATCACTGCCGCAGAAGACCTTGCTGCCAACCATCACGGTTCCGCCAAGCAACACCCCGGCGCCCTCGGTTACAGCCATCCATATCCAGGATCCTCGCCCGCTGAAAATCAGCTTCCAGACGCCCGACGGGATTGTCCTGCGCGGCTACTTCTACCCGGCATTTCAAATTAATGCCCCGGTCGTTGTGATGATGCACCAAAAAGATGGCGACCAGCGCCTATGGTGGGCAGAAAACTCCGGCTTTATCACCTGGCTGCAAAACTGGCCCAGCCCCGATGGCTCCCAGCCAACCCCAAGCGCCAACGGCGCTTTGCCCCTGCTGCCAGCGGAGATGACGTTCAACGTGATGACCTTCGATTTCCGCGGGCACGGCGAAAGCAATGGCGAAAAAGCCCAGGATTTCAGCCTCTATCAAATCGACGCCCAGGCTGCATACCAGGCAGCGCGCACGCTACCAGCCGTCGACGCCAACAAAATCGTCGGGATTGGAACCAGCATCGGGGCGGACGCCGTGGTAAACGCCTGCGCGGAAAGCTGCCGCGGAGCCTTCTCCATCTCACCCGGAAGCTGGCTAGGAACGGACTATGGCCAAAACGCCCAGGCGCTGATCGAGGCTGGCAAACAGGTGCGCTGTATGTACGCAGTCAACGATGGCCCATCCCCGGCAACCTGCTGGAGCATCGCGCCGGGCGATCAATATCAAATTTTTTCTTATCCAGGTATCAAACACGGCATGACTTTTTTTGTGCCGCGCAAGATGGAAGCAGATTTTGGCAAAAACATCATTGAATTTCTGATCGAAGCAACCAAGTGAGGCTCCCATGAAAAGCTATGATTACGCAAATCGGCAAGGGGTGGAAAAAATCAGTTGGGAACGGTTTGGAACGATGACCCGCGGGCTTGTTGAGCAGCTTGCCAAGGAGAAGGTGGATGTGGTCATCGGGATCGCCCGCGGAGGCTTGATTCCCGCTACCGCGGTAGCCGCTGCTTTACGCTGTGAGATGTTCCCCATCCGCCTGACGCGCCGAATGCACGATGAGATCGTTCACTCAACCCCGGTGGTGCTGCTCGATGTGGCCATCCAGGTTGCCAATCGCAAGTGCGCTGTTGTTATCGATGAAATTGCCGATACAGGCCAGACCCTGACGCGCGCGGTACAGCTTGTCAGCCGACGCGGGGTTCCGCGCGTATTGACCGCTACGCTGGCCTCCCACTCCTGGTCAGACCCGCACCCGAACTACACCGCGCTCGAAACGGATGCCCTGGTTGTTTTCCCCTGGGATGAAAATGTGTATATCAACGGCAAATGGCAAACTCATCCCGAAATCGAGAATGCCATTCAATTACAACGCAATTTGAATGAGTTTCTGCCAGAATCATCATAAAATAACAACTTATATTTATAATGGCAAAACTGGGTTTTCATCCGCAAAACGTTCTGTCCTTATTGTGAGGCGGTTTTATGTATCAACTTAACCTTCCGCGCAAAAAACTCCCCGCGCCCAAAGAAATCATCCCGAAGGCCTTTCCCGGCATCTCGCAACTCGAGATTGACGAACTGGTCACCCGCAGCCAGGTCAATAACTATCCCGATGGGATTGTGCTGTGCCATGAGGGGAAAATCGAGAGTAAATTTTATATTTTGCTCGACGGCCAGGTTAACGTTACCAAAACCATCAATAATGTCGAACAAAAGCAGCTCAAGACGCTCGAAGCGGGCGACTTCTTTGGCGAAATGGCGATTATTCACAACGCCCCGCGAGCAGCTTCGGTAACCACCTCCGGGCCAACAACGGTGATGGAAATCGATCGCGAGAATTTCGACCGCGTCTTACAGCGCTCCAGCAGCATTTCAATGGCGATGGTGCGCGAAATCTCGAATCGCCTGCGCGAAAACGATGAAATGGCCATCGAGGACCTGAAAATCCGCGCGGCGGAACTGGCCGAGGCTTACCAAAAACTGGCCGAGCAGGAGTTGGCGCGGCGCGAATTCCTGACCAACATCGCCCACGAACTGCGCACCCCGCTCATGGCCGCCGGTGGATTCCTGCAACTCATGCAAAAAGGCCTGATCAACCAGGAAAAAATCCCGACCACGATCGATACCGTGGCGCGCAACATCCAGCAAATCACCACCCTGGTCAATGACATCCTGTTCTTGCAGGAAATGGACCTGATCCTGCCGAAATTCCAACCCGTCAACCTGAAACTGATTGCCGAAGATGTGGCCGAAAGGTACCAGGACAAGGCCGCGGGCAACCTGGTTACGATTGAAATCAAATCGACAGCCAACCTGCCGATGGTTTCGGGGGATCCGAAGTCATTGGAGCGGGCCGTCATCGCCCTGACCGATAATGCGGTCAAATTCAGTCCGCACGGCGGCGTTGTCACCATCAACCTACGCGAGGAAGAAAATTACGTGGTGATGGATATCATCGATGAGGGCATTGGCATCGAAATGAGCCAGATTCCCAAAATCTTTGATCGTTTTTACCACCTCGAGCGCTCCGGCGAACAGCTTTTCAGCGGCGTCGGGCTGGGGCTGGCCATCACCAACCAGGTCATCAAGCAGCACAATGGCCGCCTCTCGGTGCAGAGCGAACCCGGCAAAGGAAGCATCTTCACCGTGCGCCTCAAGGCCATCAAGGTAGTCTTCTAAAGCAAAAGGCTGCCCATCTGGACAGCCTTTTTGATTCCATTTGCAACCCGGCGCTTATTGCGCAGTCAGTTTGTCGAACTCGGCCCGTAAATCATCGGCGCTGACATAACCGACCCATTTTTTCACCACCTGGCCCGAAGCGTCCAACAGGTAAAACTCGGGCTGGTAATTGAAGCCAAACTGACGTTGAAAATCCTTGGTAGCCGGGTCATCGGCATCGAGAAAATAAAAATCGACCTTGCCAAAATATTCCACTTCAAGCCCGTGCACGACGGGCGCCAGGGAACGGCAGGTGCCTCAGGTGAAGCGGAAAAACTCAACCAGCACGGGCCGGCCCGACTGGAGATCGACCTGGGCTGGGTCGCTGGCTACCAAAGCATCGCCGCGCGAGGTTGGGATGGCCTGTGGCTGCTCCTGCCCGTCGGCAGGTTCCGGTTGTGGCGCTACGGTGGCCGCCGCAGGTTCAACATCGGCTGGCGCAACCGGAGCAGCGGTAGGCGTTGGAAGTTGGGCAGGCAAATCCGACTGGGGGGCAGCGCAGGCCATCAGAAGCACGGCAAAAACCAGGGTTAGAAAGGCTCTTTTCATAGGCTCTCCTTGAACAGCATAATGCTACCATTGTGGAGTGTTTTTGTCTAATATCAAGACAAAAGCTGGGAGATTTTGCCAGCAACCTGGGCCAGATTGACAACCGGGGAAAAAGCCTCGCGCGCGTTGGAACTTCCCACCAGGAGCAAAGGCACCTGGTTATGAGTATGCCGCCGGGTGGACAAATCTTCGAGATTGCCATGATCCGATGTCAACAAAATAAGATCGTTTTCCATATCCCATTCGGCGCACAAAGCCCCCAAAACGTCATCGAACTGTTCAAGCAAAGCGAGCGCCGCAGGCATCTCCTGCTGGTGGCCGGCGTAATCGCTGAGCCAATACTCGAAGAAAGAGAAATCATAATTCCGGGCCAGGCTGGCCAGACGCTGCCCGGCCATCGCCGCGGTCAACAAAGGGGTATCGGATAATTCCAAACGTTCCCGCCAGCCAAGGCCGGTGAAATCGGCAGAAATGGCCTGACCGCGGTGTAAATCCGCCTGGGCAAACAGGGGCAGCCCGGCCTGCGAAACCGCCAGGGGAATGGCGGAATACAGACGCTTCCCGGAAGAAATCGCGGAGAAATAGCCGGGCGGGTAAGCGTTCAAAAGCGCAGCGCGCTTGCCGGCCCGCGCAAATTGGCCAAAAAGACCGCCCTCGGCCAGGAACCGGGCAACTTCGGGATTCGGCTTCGGGCCGTAATGATATCCGAGCAAAGCCGGGATGTTTTCCCCGGTCAATAAAACTGCCTGTCCGGTAGCCGATTGCGGCAAACCGGGCGCGCCCAACCCGGCATCGAGGGCCAGTAAATCGGCCCGCGGTCCGCGAAAGGGCGCTGATTCTGCCAGCAAGCCTTGCCCGCCCAGCAAAGCGGACAGGTTCGGCATCTGCGCCAGCGCAAACGGATTAATAGTCGGATCGTCTGCGCCCAGGCCGACGCCATCCAGGAACATGAAAAGGATTCGCATTTAAGTTCGTTTGAAATCAGGTGTGGGAAAGCGGGGAAAACCAAAACCAGGAAGAGGGTCTGCCGCTCGGATCCGTTCCATCCTCGCGCCGGCGCAGGTGAAACAAGTCTGCCATCTGCGCAATATCCTGTTCGGACAATCCAACCGCGGCAGCGGGAGTTGTTTTGCGCATCCCGTACAAGAGCCAGGTTCCGTTAGGGACAAGGATGCGGCCAATCGTTTTCAGGTAAACAGGCCGAAGGTGGACAGGAATCCCGTGGAAACAGCCAATATCCAGCACCAGGTCGAAGGGGCCAATCGCGTCCGGGAGGCGGGTGACATCATCCACAAGAAATGAGATTGGCAGGTTTTGCTCGCGAGCCTTTTTGCGCGCGCTCTCGATGGCTGTGGCAGAAAAATCGACCCCGGTCACGTGCCAACCCTGCCCAGCCAGAGTCACCGCGTTGGTGCCCGTGCCGCAGCCCAGGTCGATTGCCCGCCCAGGCGGATTCTGGCGGATGTGCTGCCAAAGCTCAGGCGGGGTGATGCCGCTATCCCAGGGTGGCCGGCGAAAAATATACCAAAAATCGAAAACCAGGCGGCGGAAGAAACTCATCGTTATGGCGCGGCCAGGTCTGCGCGCAGGCGGGCTTCGTCGAAAGAGCCAATAGCGCGCCAGCGTTCCTGGCCGTCGGCTGAAAAGAAGATGAATGTGGGGGTATACTGAAAGCGGTAAACCGGAGCCAGTTGCATACCAACCTGTTCCTGCACGTTGATACGCAAGACAATCAACTGACCGGAAAACTCTTGTTCGATGGCGTCGATGGTTGGCTTCAGGGCAATGCAGGCAACGCAATACGGCGACTGGAACTCCAGCAAAACCGGAACTCCCTGTCCGATCATGGCCTGCACTTCGGCGGCTTCGCCGGCCAGTTCGGTCTGCACCGGGCGCAGGTAAAAATACAACGCCGCCAGGGCGACAAAAATGCCGAAAAAGGCGGCGACTTCCGGCAGGCGCGGTTTGTTGCGAAAGAGCACAAAACCGACAATTACCATTAAAGCCAGCGCAACCCAAACAATAGAGTAATACTGGATGCCGTCAAACATACAATCTCCCTGAAATCATGTGGTGAAAGCGCGAAAAGTAAATTACCGCCGCCAGAGGCGGCGGCTTTGGGATAATGCGCCTGGAAGGCGCGCTCTTGCTGGCGTCTCTTAATCGAATAACTTCCCTTGCACTGCTTCGACTTGCTTTTCTTGTTTCTCCTGCCACTGGACATATTTCCTAATCTTTTCTTCGTCCAGTCCAATTGTACT
>JAEWVF010000098.1 GCA_023459215.1 Chloroflexota bacterium | reverse complement strand
GGCTTGTTTCTCAAGCACCAGATCGATCAATTCATCATTGCTCAAATGGGTCAGGTCTTGTCGGGTCATCTTGACCCTATCTTACCAAATTCATCACTCTGCCCGATAGGGTGTGAGTAAATACTTTATTTTAGCAGAATATTTGTTCTAAATCAATTGCAAAAAAAGAGGGTCTTTGGGAATCTCCGGGGTGGGTATTTTTTGTACACGGAAAACGCGGAAAACACAGAGAAACACGGATAAATCATTGTTTAAAAAGCCCTTTCCGTGCGTTTCCGTCAATTCCGTGTGTTCCGCGTACGGGTTTTTACAGTAAATCCCAGAGAGCCAAAAAAGAGCGGCTTAGCCGCTCAGATTTTTTGCGCCACCAACATGAAAATTGGGTAGTCGTGCTCGTTTTTGTGGATGGTAAAAACTGTTGAGAATTGCACGTTCCTGAACCCGACCACTTCTGCCCGCCTTTGCAGTTCATCGCGCTGAAAACCCAAATGCACATCGCTTGTGCCGTCGGTGTGGAAAGTGCCGTCTTCGGCATCCAGGTCGGCGATGAAAAGCTGGCCGCCAGGGTTGAGAATTTCATGGGAACGGCGCAGGAAGGTATCGGTGTCGGGGATGTGGTGAAGGGTCATCAGCGAGTAGGTGGCATCGAAACGGAAGGTAGGCAGCGGGTCGGAGGCCAGATCCAGCCGAGTGGGGCTGAAATGCCCCAGATTGGCATCCGCTATTTTGGCAGCCAGCACCTCCAGCATTCCCTGGGAAGTATCCGCCAGGGTGATGTGGGCGAAATCATCTTGCAGGGCGAAGCTGAGCAGGCCGGTGCCGCAGCCGATTTCGAGGCCGGTCAGGCCGGGGCGTTTGGGGAGATTGGCGCGAATGGCGTCCGCCACGATGCGGGCGCGTTCCACTTTCTTGGGGTCGGAGTCCCACTCTTTGGCGCGTTGGTCGAAGTTTGTCATAGGTTGAAGAGATTGATAACCCCAGGAAGCGGCACATAATCGCGTGCGATAATCTGGGTTGTAGTTAGGTTGATTTCGGCTCCCAAAGCTTGCGCTTTACGAACATCATCCTTGTGCGGGTGGAGTTTAACCTCGTAGCCGCAATTTTCAAAAATGAAGTCGATTTCAAGCCCATTTTTGCGCTGGTAATACTGAACGTGGTTTTTGGGGTGTAAATTGCAGTAAACGGCATTCTCAAACAGCGCGCCTTCATCCAGTTGGGCAAAATGCCGCGCCAGACCGGGATCGCAAACATAAAGTTTTGGAGCCTTGCGAATTTCAACGTCGCGGTTGGTGGAGAAAGGCGGAACAAGGTGAATAAAGTAAGTGCCTTGCAGGAAGGCTAGATAATCGCTTACTGTTTCACGCGCCAACCCCAGCAGGCTTGAGAGTTTGGAGAGTTCGATTTTTGAACCGGTACGTTCAAGGAGGAGCAAAAGCAAGTCGCGGATTTTGTGGCTCTTGCGGAAATCGCTCATTTGCAGGACTTCGAGCTGGTAATACGACGTGAAAATATCTTCGAGCGCGGCTTTTTTTTCTGACAGGCTGGTTTTCTGGACTACGCCTGGAAAACCTCCAAACAGTAAGTATTCATCCAGGCTGGCTTTGTAGGTTTCATAGTGCGCCTGGGTCACTGCTGTGTCGGGGTTTACAGGCGGGGCGGGGGGCAATTTTTTTGTTTGTAAAAACTCATTAAAGCTAAGTGGATGAAGTTCAAAGATGTATTTGCGTCCGGCAAGTGATTCGGAGAATTGGTTTTTCAGATAATAGCTAGATGAACCGCTCAAGATGAACTTAATTCCATAGGTATCTAGCAGGTATTTGACCGCCGATGGAATGTTCTTGACACGCTGAATTTCATCGAGAAAAACGTACATGCGCTCGTTTTTGCTCAAGCCAAGCAATTGCAGATTGGCAAAAATGGCATCGTAATCGGTTTGCTCGAAATAAAGTTGGTTACGCGGGTTTTCAAGATCAAGATAAATCTTGTTGGATGAGCCGAGACGCTCCAGAATGGTCTTAAGCAGGGTGGTTTTTCCAACCCGGCGCATACCTGTAATAACAATGGCCTCCGGGGCAGCTAGCACACTTTCAATTGCGGGGTAAATATTTCGCTCGATTATCATGAATATATTCTACAAAAAGTAATACTTTTTGTCAATTATGGTTGTCAAAAAGTATTACTTTTGTTATGCCCATTTCTCCAGCGTTTCCTTGACCTTGGCCAGGAACCAGTCGGCGGAAGCGCCGTCCAGGATGCGGTGGTCGAAGACGAAGGAGAGATAAATCATCGGGCGGATGGCGATGCTTTCGCGGCCCAGCTCATCGCTGACAACCACAACCCTTTTTTGCAGTGCGCCAATCCCGAGAATGCCGCATTGCGGCTGGTTGATGACCGGGAAGGCGAACAGTGAGCCGCTGATGCCGTGATTAGTCAGGGTGAAGGTGCCGCCCCTAACTTCGTCGGGGGCCAGTTTGCGGGCACGGGCGCGATTGGCGAGATCGTTTATCGCGCGGGCCATGCCGAGCAGGGAGAGCGCATCGGCGTTTTTGATGACCGGGACAATCAGCCCATCTTCGCCGAGCGAGGTGGCCATGCCGAGATTGATAGCCTTATGCAGGAGAATGCCCTCGTCGCTCCAGGATGAATTGACTCCCGGGTAGGCTTTCAGTCCGGCGACGATGGCTTGCATGAAGTAGGCGGTAAAGGTCAGGTTGACGCCGTCGCGGGCGAAAGCGTCCTTGTTGGCGGCGCGGTGAGCGATGACGCGGGACAGGTCGGCTTCCATAACGGTCAGCACATGCGGCGAGGTCTGTTTCGATTCAACCATGTGCCTGGCGATGGCGCGCCGGATGGAGGTGTGGGGCAGGAGGGTGTCAGGTGAGGAGGTGTCAGGCCCTTCGGCTACGCTCAGGGCAGGTGTCAGGTGAGAAGGCTGGGTGGTTGGATGTAGGTCGAGTAGCCGCCGGTTTTGCGGCGTATCGAGACCGGTTGGCTGGTTGGAAGGTGGCATGCCACTGTTCTCTGTTTTTCTACTCTCTATGAACTGAAGGACGTCATTTTTGGTGATGCGTCCGTTTAATCCTGTGCCTCTGACCTGTGACAGGTTGATCCCGCTTTCGGCAGCGATTTTTGCCACCACCGGTGAGATAAAGCCAAGTTCCTGTGCTGAGTGCGACGTATCAGACGCCAGGTTGGCTGCCACAGATGCGGGGCTGGATACCGGCGCACTTGCTTTTTGAGCACCTGACACCTCCACACCTGAGACCTCATCACCAGCTTGACCGATCACAGCCAGCACATCGCCCACTTTGGCATTGACCCCTTCCGCCAGCAGGATTTGCAGCAAAACGCCCGAGGCCGGGGCCGGGATTTCGGTATCGACTTTATCGGTGTTGACTTCCAGTAATGCTTCCAACTCGTTGACCGGGTCGCCAACGGCTTTGAGCCATTTGGTGACGGTCACTTCCTCGACGCCCTCGCCTAGGCGGGGCACAAGCACTTTGGTTGGCATGAATCTCTCCTTTTCCTGTCAAGTGAACACCAGGCGCTTATCAATCGGATAAATTTTATCCTAAAAAGCCCAGAGCAGGGTCATGACTGCCGCAACCGCGGTGATGACCAGCGAGATGACGAAGGTCACACGCAGGACGGCGCTTTCCTCGCCGATGCGGTCGATGCTGGCGGCGGCGTTTTGCAGTTTGGCCGGTGAGATGACGCTGGCCAGCCCGCCGCCGATTCCGCTGGCGGCGGCAATCAGCAGGCCAACCGCGCCGATTTTTTCAGCCGTCGAAAGGTGGATGGCCGTCAGCATGGCGATGGCCGAAGCCTCGGAGCCGCTGATGAAACCGGCCAAAAGCCCCAGGAAGGGCGCCACTGCCGGGTAGAATCCGCCAAAAGCGCGGGTGGCGGCGTCGGCAACGACAAAAACCATGTTGTTGGCCGGATCAAGCAGTTGCCAGTCGGCGTTTTTGCCGGAATGGTTGATGATGAAGGCAATCGCAAAGAAAACCGCCGAGGCCAGCATCGGGCGCGGGGCGCGTTTGAGCCAGCGTTGCAGCGAAACGGTCAGTTGGGCTTTGCTCGGTTTCAGCCAGGGCAAGGCCGCCAGGGTGCTGACCAAAATCCAGAAGTAGGCCTGCCAGAACAGGCGCACTTTTTCAGGCGCGCCGGGAATAATTTCAAGCGGCATGGCCCATTGGCTGAAGGTCAGGTTGAAGAAGGGCAGGAAGGGGGCGTTGACCAGCAGGGCAAAGACGGTCAGCAAAATCCAGGGGGAGGTGGCAGCCGCGAGCGACATCTTCGCCTCGGCGGATTTGTCAGCACCGGTCAGCAGGCCCCGGTCGATGAGAGTCTGTCCCGTCAGCTTGAGATAGGCCAGCATGACGGCGACCACGCCCAGACCGGCGGCAACGCCCGTTAACGTCACCATCCCCAGTTCGTTCATGCCAATTGCGATAAAACCGGCGGTCAGGCCCGAAAGCACGGTTGGGAACAATCCGCGCCAGAGCAGTTTCCATCCGCCGACAATCCAGAGCATGGCCAGGGCGATACAGGTGCTGATGACCGGCATGAAGCGCGCAAAAAGCCCACCGACTTCGTTGACCGGCAGGCCGACAAAGTTCGAAAAAACCACCACCGGGATGCCGAGCAGGGCATACGTGCAGAGCGCGTCGTAGCCGAGGGCCGGCAGGGCGATGGCCACAAAGGACGAGTAACCCAGCGCCAGCATGATCGGCGGCAGGATCGAGACCGGGGTTGCGCCCATGGCCGCCAGCAAAGTGCCAATGCCGATGTTGAGAATCAGGATTTGGGCGACCTGGTTGCCCGGTGCAATGGTTTTAATCAGCGCCACGACCCGGTCGATGGCCCCGACTTCTTTCATCAGCGTGATTTGCAGCAAAGAAGTGGCGACCATCAGCGTGATCGGGAAGGAAGCCACTACGCCCGCCAGGCTGATTAGCAGGGTGTTGGCCATCGGCGTCTGGAAGTAGAGCCAGGCCACCAGCGCGGCGCTCAGCCAGCCAATCATCCCAGCCGTGTCGGCAGGCATTCGCCGCCAGACGAGCAGGATCAGGATGATTACAACCGGCAGCAGGGCAAGCAGGACAGAAACCAGGTTCATGAGCGCTCCTTGGGATATTTTTTACTGCGAGTATACAGGAAAGCGCCCAAAAATGATACTTTTGCGCGTACAATACGTTTCATGACCGACGCCCCCGCCCCGAAATTTTCCTGGCTCGGACGCCTGCCCTGGCTGATCCTGCTTGCGGCCCTGTTGGTTTGGGCGCTGCAAAACGCGCCCCTGGCTGAAATTTGGGACTCGCTCAAACTGCTGCGTCCCTGGCAGCTTGGGGCGTTGTTGGCCCTGAACGCCGTTATTTTTGCGCTCATTACTGCCCGCTGGTGGCTGATTGTCCGCGCCGAAGCGCGGCGCGTGCCTTTCCTGCCGCTGGTTGTTTACCGCCTGGCTGTTTTTGGCATGAGCTACTTCACCCCCGGCCCGCAGGTTGGCGGCGAACCGTTGCAGATTTTGTACCTGAAAAACGCCTATGGCCTGACCGCAGTCCGCGCCACGGCGGCGGTGATCATGGATAAACTGTTGGAGTTCCTGGCCAACTTCCTTTTCCTGGCGCTTGGGCTGTTTGCGGTTGCCGGATCAGGGATGCTGGGCAGCTTCGCACCCCCGGCCTGGGTCGCCGCGCCGGTTGCATTGCTGCTGCTCTGGCCGCTCGTGCATATCCTCCTGCTCTACCAACGCCGGCATCCGCTTTCGGCGCTGCTCAAGCCCCTGCACAAATTTCTTGCCGGGCGCAAAAAATTCGCCGGGCTTGAAACCTTCCTGCGTTTGGTTATTATCAGCGAGCACCTGGCCGCCCTGTTCTGCCGCCGCCATATCGGCGCTTTGCTCGCCGCCCTGGGCGTTTCGCTGCTCTCATGGGCCGTGATGCTACTCGAATACTACTGGATGCTGACCTTCCTCTCCGCCGACCTGACCCTGACCGAAACCCTGGCCGCGCTGACGGTGGTGCGCCTGTCCTTCCTCGCGCCGCTGCCTGCCGGGTTGGGCGCGCTCGAAGCCAGCCAGGTTTTTGCCGCGACTGCCTTTGGCCTGCCGGCTGCGTTCGGAATCAGCCTGGCCCTGCTGATGCGCGGACGGGATATTCTGCTCGGTGGGCTGGGCCTGCTGATTGCGGCCATTAAAAAGTAACGCGATTTAGCAAATCGCGCCACGGGAAATATGAAAAGCCAAACCCTGACCTTCACCGCCCCCTACCGGCTCGAAATCGTCGAGCGCGACCTGCCGCCCCTTGGCGCGGACGAGGTGCTGGTGCAAAGCCTCGTTTCAGCGGTCAGCCCGGGAACAGAAATGCTCATTTATCGCGGCCAGTTCCCGAAAGAGATGAGCGCTTCCGCAGATGGCATCAGCGCCGGGTTGAAATATCCGCTGGCGTATGGTTATGCCTGTGTCGGGCGTGTTGCGGAAATAGGGAAACAGGTCAACCGTGAACTGGAGAACAAACTCGTCTTTGCCTTCCAGCCGCACACATCCCGTTTCGTTGCCCGCCCTGATTCCTTGTTTCCCGTTCCTGACTTTCTTTCCTCGGAAACCGCCGCCTTCCTGCCCAACATGGAAACCGCCGTCAGCCTGGTGCAGGATATTGCTCCCATCCTCGGCGAGCGCGGATTGGTGTTCGGCCAGGGCATCGTCGGTCTGTTAGCGGCCTCGCTTTTGGCCGAATTTCCGCTTGCGGCGCTGGTGACTGCCGATAAATTTCCGCGCCGCCGCGAAGAATCGCTCAAGGCGGGCGCGAGCGCAGTGCTCGACCCCTCGGATGCCGATTTCCGCTTGCAGGCGGGTGTGGCCCTGGGCGGCGAAAAAGCCGATTTCGCGCTCGAAATCTCCGGGTCGCCGGCGGCCCTGGACGAGGCCATCGCCCTGACCCGTTTCAGCGGGCGGGTCATCGTCGGGTCGTGGTACGGTGAAAAGCGCGCCGCGCTCGATTTGGGCGGCGACTTCCACCGCAGCCGCATCCAGATTCTTTCCAGCCAGGTCAGCGCCATTCGTCCCGAACTCAGCGGGCGGTGGGACAAGCTCCGCCGTTTTGGGGTGGCATGGCAGGCCCTCGCCCGCATCCGGCCCGAAAAGTGGGTCACGCAGCGGGTGGACATCCAGCAAGCGCATGAAATCTACCAACTGCTCGACCAAAGTCCGCAGGAGGCGATTCAGGTATTGTTTGAGTATTCTTGACCGTTTTCGACCTGTTTTGAAGAGGCAGGTCGCGCAAATAGTTTACCCGGAGGTATTGTGATGCAAATTGAATGGGTTCTGGTCGGTGTGGCTGGGTTTTTGTTGGCAAGTGTGCTGGCAAGCAAGGTTTCAGATCGTTTTGGTGTGCCTGCGCTGGTGCTTTTCCTGGCGTTGGGTATGTTGGCGGGTTCGGAGGGTCTGGGCGGCATCGAATTTAACGACCCGGCCCTGACCCAGTGGGTTGGAATTGTGGCGCTCAACCTGATTTTGTTTGCGGGCGGGCTGGATACGAACTGGCGCGACATTCGCCCGGTGCTGGCGCCTGGGGTGGTGCTTGCTTCGCTGGGCGTTTTTCTGACGGCGTTGGGGATGGGGCTGGCGGCCTCGTACCTGCTCGGTTTTTCGCTGTTGGAGGGGCTTTTGCTTGGCGCGATTGTTTCCTCGACCGATGCGGCAGCGGTTTTTTCGATTTTGCGCTCAAAAAGTTTGGGATTGAAGGGCAACCTGCGCCCGCTGCTGGAACTCGAATCCGGCTCGAACGACCCGACGGCTGTTTTCCTGACCATTGGGTTGACCACCTGGCTGACCATGCCGGATTTTGCGCCCGAGACGCTGGCTATTTCGCTGGTGGTGCAGGTGCTGCTCGGAACGCTGCTCGGACTGGCCTTTGGCTGGCTGCTCTCGTGGCTGGCCAATCATATCCATCTCGGGTTTGATGGTTTGTACCCGGTGCTGACGCTTTCAGCGGTTTTCGTGACCTACGGGGCGACCTCGCTCTTGGGCGGAAATGGCTTCCTGGCGGTTTACATTGCCGGGATTACCGCCCGCCACCTCGATTTCATCCACCGCCGCAGCCTGATCCGCTTTCACGACGGCCTGGCCTGGCTGATGCAGATTGGCATGTTCATTACGCTTGGTTTGCTGGTCTTCCCCTCGCAAGTGATGCAGGTGATCGGGCCGGGCTTCTTGTTGGCGGCTGTGCTGGTTTTCCTGGCCCGCCCGCTGGGGGTCTTTATCAGCCTGGCGTTTATGAAATTTAATCTACGCGAGAAGACTTTTATCTCGTGGGTCGGGCTGCGCGGCGCTGTGCCGATTATCCTGGCAACCTTTCCGCTGATTGCCGGCGTATCTCATGCCGAACAAATTTTCAATATCGTTTTCTTTGTCGTGCTGACTTCGGCGCTGGTGCAGGGAGCCTCCATCCCGCAAGTGGCGCGCTGGCTGGGCGTGGATGAGTTCGTGCCGAAACGGCCAGTCTACCCGATTGAACTCAATCCGATGCGCGGTTTTACCGATGAGTTGCAGGAAATTCATATCCCGGAAAATTCAACCTGCGCGGGTAAAACGATTGTAGAGTTGGGCCTGCCTGAGAAGCTGCTGGTGATTTTGGTTGCGCGCGATAAGGAATTCATCGTCCCGAATGGCGGTACGCCATTGCTGGCCGGGGATACCCTGATTGTGCTCTCAGACAAAGAGAGTTTCGATAAAGTTTCAACCCAGGTAAATATATGCCATTGACGGTTCGATACGCAACGCTTGAAGATTGCCATACGGCCCGCGGCGCGGTGGTGGTGATTGATGTTTTGCGGGCCTTCTCGACCGCCGCCTATGCCTTTGGCCAGGGCGTGACGCAGATTTATCCGGTTGGCGAGCCACCCGAAGCGCTGGCCCTGCGAGAGAAGATTCCCAACGCGTTGGCGGTCGGCGAGATGAACGGGATTCCGTTTCCGGGCTTCGATATGGGCAATTCGCCCAAACAAATGCTTGAAGCCGACGATCTGCGCGGACGGATTCTCGTCCAGCGCACCAGCGCCGGGACGCATGGCCTGATTCGCAGCGTGCAGGCTGAAACCCTGCTGGCAGCCAGTTTTGTTGTAGCCGGGGCGACGGCGGCTTACCTGAAGAAAATCGCGGTACAAGAGATTACATTTGTTTCGACCGGGCTGAATAATAATGGCCGCGGCGATGAAGACCTGGCCTGCGCCGAGTACCTGCACCGCCTGTTGCTGGATGAAAGCCCCAATCCGGCCCCGTACCTGGAGCGTGTCCGCGCCAGCCGCGAGGCGGCCCTGTTCCTGGGCGCTGATTTGCCCCAATTCCCGCCCGAAGATGTCGACTACAGCACCGCCCTCGACCGGTTTGACTTTGCCATGCCGGTCGTTCGTGAGAACGGTCAACTCGTCATGCGCGCCCTGACACTCCAACCCTGACACTTGACACCTGATACCGGAGCACCTATGTATACCCTTGCCGTACAACGTGATTTCATTGCCCGCCACTACCTGATTGGCGGCGACTGGGGGCCGGAGAACTTCCCCAATTCGCACCATTATGTGCTCGAACTGCAACTGAGTGGCGCAAGCCTCGACCAACACGGCTATCTGGTGGATATTGTCGATGTCGAAAAACACCTCGATGAGACAGTCGCCCATTACAAAGAGCAGATGCTCAACGATCTGCCTGAATTTGCCGGGCTGAACCCATCGATTGAGCATTTTGCGCGTATCGTGGCGGAACAATTGAATGCCAAAATCCACGCGCCGAACATTAGCGGCTTGACCGTGCGGCTGTGGGAGAATGAGATTGCCTGGGTTTCGTACCAGGTAGACCGTTAAGCCGTTGTCCAGTTATCCGGTTAAACAAGACAACCGGATAACTGGACAACCGGACAACAAAAATCAGATGAAACTTGGCTTATTAATCTACGGTTTACTCGACACCCTCAGCGGCGGTTATCTCTATGACCGCAAGCTGGTGGAGTATTTGCGCGCCCAGGGCGATACAGTTGAAATCATCAGCCTGCCCTGGCGCAATTACGCCGCCCACCTGACGGATAATTTCAGTTTCCGCCTGCCGCCGGGGCTGGACGTGCTCATCCAGGACGAGTTGAACCATCCATCGCTGGTTTTTGCCAACCGCAGCAAGCCGTACCCGGTCGTCAGCCTCGTTCATCACCTGCGCTGTTCGGAGCAGCGCCCCGCCTGGCAAAACTGGTTTTATCGGATCGTTGAAAAGCGTTATTTGCAGGGGGTGGATGGATTTATCTTCAATTCGCAGACAACGCGCGGGGTGGTGGAACACCTGGTTGCTGATGAAAAACCATTTGTAATGGCCTTCCCGCCGACCGACCGGTTGGGTGTCGGTGTCACCGAAGCCGAAATCGAGGCCCGCGCTCAAGCTGCCGGCCCGCTGCGGATTTTGTTCCTTGGCAACGTCATCGAGCGCAAGGGACTGCACATCCTGCTCGAAGCCCTGCGAACCTTGCAGGCTGGTTTTATCCGCCTGGATGTGGTCGGCTCGCTCAACGCCGATCCGGCCTATGCCGAGATGGCCCGGCTTTATGCCGCTGAACGCTGTCCGGCGGGGACGGTTCACTTCCACGGGGCGCTGGATGAAGCCTCGCTGGTCGAAAAGCTCAAGTTCGCGCACCTGCTCGCGGTTCCATCGAGCTATGAAGGTTTCGGGATTGTCTATCTCGAAGGGATGGGGTTCGGCCTGCCAGCCATCGGCACAACCGCCGGGGCCGCGCCGGAAATCATCGAAGATGGCCGCACCGGCTACCTGGTTGACCCCGAAGACAGCCGCGCCCTGGCCGCCAAACTGTTAACCCTGGCTTCCAATCGAGGAATCCTGGCCGGGCTTTCGCTGAATGCCCTGGCGCGCTACCGCCAGCAGCCGGCCTGGGAGCAGACCTGCGCCAACATTCGCGCTTTTTTGCAAAAAATGGCCGCTGGCGCTTAAGCTTTGCCAGGGCTTTGGGCGAATTGGGTTTCGTAAAGCTGGGCGTACAGACCACCCAGGGCCAGCAGTTCCTCGTGCCGGCC
>JAEWVF010000097.1 GCA_023459215.1 Chloroflexota bacterium | reverse complement strand
GACTTTAGAGTTCGTTTTTACGAGTCTGGCAAAGCAGGAATCTTGGCTCAATGGGCGCTTAAAAACCAAAATCTGGACACGGATTACGCGGATTGGACGGACTGCCCTACGGGCGCGCGGATTTTTTAAGAAAAATCCGTGAGATTCCGCGTAATCCGTGCAATCCGTGTACCAAAAGGTTTTAACCCAAATTGAACTCTAAACTCAAGATTCTTATTGCCAAAGGGAAAGATGGATATGTCCGATCTGAACGAAGTCAAACGCCAACAATTCAAGAAAAAACTCGATGAACTGGCCGGCCCGATCGACCTGTTGGGCGACCCCGGCCTGGACGGCCTGTTCGACCTGCTCCGGCAGGCGCTGGATGAGCGCAATCCACAGCCGGAGCAGGTCGCGGAGAGCCTGGCGGCTGCCGTCGAGGCCTTCCAGGCCAACCTGCCGGACCTGTCCGGGCTGGTCGATGTCTCCGAAATCGGCCAGGCGCTGTTGGGTCTGGCGGGCGAATTGCTTGCCAACCTGGGCGATTTATCTTCATAGGCGCGCAGATGACGCTCAAAGTGCAGGATGTCTTGCCGGTCGTTTTATCGGTGCTGATCATTGTCCTGGTGGCGGTTTTCGAGAAGCAAAGCAAGCTGTTTGCGGCCATCACCGCCACCATGCCGCTGACCATCCCGCTGGCCCTGTGGATTGTTTACTCCTCGGCGGGCGGCGAAAAAGCGGCGGTTACCCAATTTACCCAAAGCCTGGCGCTCAGCCTGCTGCCGACCCTGGCCTTTGCCGTGACCATCTGGCTGGCGGCGCGGGCCGGGATGAAGCTGGGCCCGATTCTGTTGAGTGGTTACACCGTCTGGGCCGTGGGGACGGGACTGCTGGTGATTCTGCGCCGCTGGCTGGGGCTGGGATGAGACCGGGTGTGACAAAAATCACCTTGTATCCGGCTCGAATCAGGATTATGATTTGCCACTTGTGTCTGGGAACTGCTTGTCTCGACGCGGCAAAAATGTCATACTGATTGTATTGCCCGACCCGTTCAAGCAGCCCCGCAAAGGAGCCATATGGAGAATGTAAAAACTCAAATTTCCGGTGATGAGAAGACCGACCCAACCCGGATTCTCGCCCAGGAGTACCAACGTCAGCAAGCGTTATACCAAGCCCAGGCCAATATCGTTCAACGCTTCCTGGAAGCCCAGGGACGCCAGGTGGCCGAAGGGCTGCTTGGCAACCGCGCTGTCCAAATCCGCTTCAGCCTGCCCGACCGGGTGGTGGTCGAAGCCCCGCAGATCGATCAGGCGGCGACCATCAGCGTGCCGCAGGCTGCCCGTGAGCAGAATGTCGGTGGCTGGCGCTTGCGCCTTTCCGGCGGCGACCTGGATGAGGCCCTGCGTCATCGCCTGGCCGAGTTGGAACAGTCGCCCGATGTGGCCGTCTCGGTGGCGGCCAGCCTGGTGCGGCATGGCGCGGTGCTGCACATGGTCTACAACATGCTGCCCTCCGGACGCAGCGTCAGCTACCAAGCCCAGGAGGGCGAGTCGATTCCCTGCCTGCCGACCGAGGGCGGTGAACCCGAATCCGCGATTACGATGAGTACGGATGCGATTGCCGAAGAAGGCGATGCGGAAGATGGGCGCGGAGCCTTGCAGGTTCCATTTGTGCCCTATGCCCGCCGCTTTTACCTGCCGCAGTGGGTGGCTTTCGACGATGAAGACAACCTGCTGGTCGGCTCACTCAAAGAAGCCGAGGCGCACCTGGCCTCGATGCAAAACTTTACCAATATCCTGCACGCGGCCTCGGCCCTGGCGGCTTATATCGTTGCCGACCCGGAGTACCAGAAGAAGCGTTACGGGATGTTGGGCCAGATGGTCAACCAGGGCCGCGCCCTGGCGCGTTACAAAACCCGCGAAATTATCGCCAAGATCAAAGAGCGAGCCGAAGCCAATAACCTTAATCGCGGTTTGAGCCTGAGCCTGCCCTACTTCGACGATCAGGAACTGAAGCTGGCAACTTCCAGTTTTGAGGTGATTCCTGCCGGGCGGATCATGTTTGTGCCGGCTTTTGTCGTGCGCGCGGTGCGCCAGGAAGCCGCCAAGGTTGCCCAGGACACGCGTTTTAATCCCTCCACCCGCCGCCACCTGCTTTCCGAGTTGGCCATGCTCGAGCAGGCTTTCCTCCCCTCCGACGTTTAATCGAGCCAGCTTCCCTGCGTTCCGTCAGCTAGTGCTTCGCGCCGGCTCGACGGTATTTGGCTTGCCTGAAAGGTTTTTCTCATGTTATTTTCGATCGGTTTACTGATTGTTATTGGTTACCTCGCCTGGCGGATCGCTCCGCGCGAGAGCGAGGAGGATGCGCATGTGCATGGCGCCGGCCAGGTCGGGTTGCTGGCGGCGCTGGCCCTGTTTGGTGTGGATTATTTCACCTCCTATTTTTACGCTTCGGGCGAAATGATGAGCGCCCTGCACCCCTACGGTATGCAGCAATATGCCTATGTGGCTGTGGCGGTGATTGCGCTGGCGAACATCGTTTTTGGCGGACTTTACATCTACTCGCTTGGTATTTTCCGCCAGGGCGGCGGATCGTTCGCGGCGGCCATGCGCTATCTCGGCCCCTCCGTCAGCCTGATCGTGGCGGTGGTGCTGATCCAGGATTACGTGCTGACGATTGTCGTTTCATCCCTCTCCGGGGTCGACCAACTGCTCTCGATCTTCGGTGCATACGGTATCAACTGGTTCTGGCATTTCATTATCGGCGCAGGCCTGGCCTTGCTGACCTGGTTTGTAACCATCCGCGGGCGCGGCGAATCGGCCCAGTTTGTCTTCATGCTGCTCGCGATTTTCCTCCTGCTGACGATTGGCATGTTGGTTGGCCTGATCCTGGCCCTGCGCAACGGCGTCCCACCGGCCCCGGCGGAAGTGATCAAAGAGGTCTCCCTCGGCCAGGCGCTTTTCCACATGCTGACCGCCTCGATGAAGGGTATGGTTGCCCTGACTGGCCTGGAAGCCATGTCAGACGGTATCCAGTTCGTTATCGACCAGGATGCTCCGATTGTCAAATGGGGCAAAAAGCGTTTCCCGCGCCTGCACAAGCTGTGGGACTTTTACAGCGGCAAGCCCGGCATCGGGCGTATTGTCCAGACCTCCTTTATCTTCTACGGCGGGATCACCACCACCTTCCTGACGTATTTTTCGATCCATTTCAACGTTTTCGATGGAACGTTCGGACGCACCCTGGTCGGGAACCTGGCCTTTATCGGTTTTGACCAACTTCCCGGCGGATTCCTGCTCTACTGGGCCTACCAACTCTTGGCCGTGTTGCTGCTTTCTGCGGCTGCCCTGACCGCTTACCAGGACATCCAGGCGATTGCCTGGCGCAACGTCGCCATCGGCGAGATTCCCGAATACATTGTTTACCGCAACCCGAAGGGCACGTTCACCCGTCCGGTGACTGCGGCGTTTATTGCCACCGTGGTCATCCAATTGCTGGTGCGCGGCGAAACCACCCTGGCGGTTCCATTCTACGGCATCGGCGTTTTCCTTCCGCTGACGGTCATGGCCTGGGCCATGCACGAACATATCAAACGCAACGTGACCGGTAAGGCCCGTTCCTGGGGACTTGGTGCAACCGCTTTCGGAATCGGCCTCGGCATTACCGTTTTTATCGGCCAGATTGTCGGCAAGTGGGAGGAAGGCGGCGCGCTGGCGCTGGTGGCGATTGTTGTCTTGATTATCATGGCTCACTTCCTGTTGATTTCTCCCATCGGCCATCGCACCCCGCAGGATATTCACCGTATTGTCCGCGACAAGTCGCGCATCGAAGGCCAGATTGGGACGATGGTCGAGTGGCAATCGCTCAAGGTGCAGGAATACCGCTTCAGCCTGTTGCTGGCCATTACCCGCTTCTGGGCCTTGTTTGGCGTTCACCGTCCGCTGCGTTATGAACCGCCTGCCGCAGCTGGCGATTATGATGAAGCCATGAACACCGAATACCGCCACTCCTTCCTTGAACAATACCTCCAGGCGCGGCCCAAGAAAAAGCCGCGTTTGGGCGGCGCGCCCCGCGAAGCCGCGCCATCGGATGAGAACGAGTTGGAGTAACCCAAGGGCAGGGAGCAAATCCCTGCCTTTTTGCCCATGTCGATCACACCGGTACATTCCCTGCGCCCGAACGAGGTTTTTAGCGCCCTCGAAACCAGCCCGGAAGGCCTTTCCCGGGCTGAGGCCGATTCGCGCCTTTTGCTCTACGGCGAAAATATCCTCAGCGAGCACAGGCAGGACCCGCTCTGGCTGAAGATTGTCAGTCACTTTTTCCACCCGCTGGCGATTATTTTGCTGGCCGCCGGCTTCCTGGCCGTCTGGAACGACTGGCTCCTGGCGCTGGTCATCTGGGCCTTGACCCTGATCAATGCCGGTTTTTCCTACTGGCGCGAATACCGCGCCGAGCAGGCCACCGCAAAACTACAGGAAGTTTTGCCGGCCTATGCCCACGTTTTGCGCGACGCGGACGAGATGCACATCCCGGCCCGCGAACTGGTTCCGGGGGATGTTTTGATTCTGGCCGAAGGCGACAATATCCCGGCGGATGCGCGGGTGGTCGAAGAGTACGGACTGCGCACCAACAACGCCACCCTGACCGGCGAATCGGTTGCGGCGCGCAAAGTGGCCGATCCCTGTTACCAGACCGGCATCAGCGAACTGGAGCAGGCCAACCTGATTTTTGCGGGTACCTCCGTGGCGGCTGGGACGGGCCGGGCGGTGGTTTTTGCGACTGGCATGTTGACCCAATTCGGGCGGATTGCCCACCTGGCCCAGGGTGTGCCTGAAGAGCCGAGTCCCTTCCAGCGTGAGTTGAACCAGGTTGTGCGCGTAACCACGATGGTGGCGATTGGCATCGGCCTGCTCATCCTGGCGATTGGCATTTTTGAAAACAGTTTTAACCTGTCCACCCAGCAGTTGTGGTTGTTTGCGCTGGGCGTGATCGTGGCCTCCATCCCCGAAGGTTTGCCGGCTACCCTGACCCTGTCGTTGGCGCGGGCAGTTCAGCGCCTGGCCGGGAAAGGGGTACTGGTCAAAAAGCTGACCACGGTTGAAACGTTGGGCAGCATTTCGGTTATCTGTACCGACAAAAGCGGCACCCTGACCCAGAACCAGATGACGGTGCGCGAGATTTGGGTTGCCCGTCAGCGTTTGCGGGTGACCGGGGTCGGCTACCAGCCGGTGGGGGAGTTCGTTCCCGCGCCCGCCGGGCAGGATTGGGACGAGGACCTGGGTGCGCTGCTCGAAGCGGCATCCTGCTGTAACAATGCGCGGGTTAATCCGCCCAACCCTGAACACCCAACCTGGACCAGCCTGGGCGACCAAACCGAGGCTGCGCTCAAGGTGGCGGCGATGAAGGCTGGCATCGAAGAGCGCCAGTTGCTGCAAATCTACCCGCGCGTCCATGAAATCCCGTTCGATGCCCGCCGCAAGCGTATGACCACCATCCATGCTACAGCCGAGGGGGAGTTTGCATTTACCAAGGGCGCGCCGCGCGAGGTGCTGGCCCTGTGTACCCACATCCAGATTAACCGTCAGGTGGTCGCGCTCGATAACCGTTTGCGGGCCGAGGTGCTGGCGGCCAACGATGAATTTGCGCGCAAGGCGCTGCGCGTGCTGGCGATTGCCCGGCGCAGCCTGCCGCCGCACTCGCCGGGAGCTTTTGCCCCTGAAAACGTCGAAACCGGTTTGACCTTCCTGGGCCTGATGGCGATGATGGATCCGCCGCGGCCGGAGGTCGAACATGCCGTCCAGGTTTGCCGCCAGGCGGGCATTCGCATCGCGATGATTACCGGCGATTATGGCCTGACGGCCGAATCGCTGGCGCGGCGTGTGGGTATGTTGCAAAGCAAAAATCCGCGCATCCTGACTGGCGCTGAACTGGACGAGATGACGGATGTTGAGTTGCAGCATGTGTTGGATAACGAAACGATTTTTGCGCGCATGGCCCCGGAACACAAACTGCGCCTGGTGTCGGCTTTCCAGGAGCGCGGCGAGATGGTGGCTGTGACTGGCGATGGGGTCAACGACGCCCCGGCCCTGCGCAAGGCCGATGTCGGTGTGGCAATGGGGCTGGTGGGAACGGATGTGGCCAAGGAAGCGGCGGATATCATCCTGACCGATGATAATTTCGGCGCGATTATCTCGGCCATCGAGGAAGGCCGCGCCATTTACGATAACATTCGCAAGTTCATCACCTATATTTTTTCCTCGAACGTGCCCGAAGTGATGCCGTTTATCGTTTCGGCCAGCCTGACAGGCTTTCCCCTGGCGTTGGGGGTCAAACAAATCCTGGCGATTGACCTGGGCACCGACTTGTTCCCGGCCCTGGCGCTGGGCAGTGAAACGCCCGAGCCGGATGTGATGATGCATCCGCCGCGCAAACGCAACCAGCGCCTGATTGACAATAATCTGCTCTTGCGCGCCTTTTTGTGGCTGGGTATGATAGAAGCAGCGCTGTGTTTCGGCGGTTTCTTTGCGGTGTATTGGTTCTCCGGTCACGCCACTGTGCTCGAGGCGTTGCCGGCCTGGCTGGTCAACCTGCCGATCCCGGCTTATTTTGCCCATCCGCTGAGTTTGCAGGATGCGCAGGTGATGGCGGTGACGGTTTTCCACGCCGGGGTGGTCATGGCCCAGATTGGCAACGCCTTTGCCTGTCGCTCCGAGACCAATCGGAATTCGAAACTGGGCTGGGCCAGTAACCGTTTCCTGCTTTTGGCGATTTTGACTGAGATTGTCAGCATCCTTTTACTGGTGTATTTCCCCCCGTTGGCAGAAGCATTTGAACATGAGGCCATCCCGGCCCGCTTCTGGATTGGACTTGCTTTGTTCGGGCTGATTCTTTACAGCCTTGAGTGGATTCGCAAACAGGCCGCGCGTTTGCGCGCTGGCTCACAAGGAGGCCTTTTATGAAAGTGATTGTGATGGGCTGCGGGCGGGTTGGCTCGCAATTGAGCAACCTGCTGTCGCAGCGCAACCACGATGTAACGGTGATCGATCACCGCGACGCTGATGCCAGTGGCCGGCTTGGGCCAAATTTCAAGGGGCGCATCCTGCACGGTTTGGGTTTCGACCGCGAGGTGTTGGAAGAAGCCGGGATTTCTACGGCAGATGCGTTTATCGCCGCTAGCTCTTCGGACAACGCCAATATTGTCGCCGCCCGCATCGCCCGCACCATTTTCCGCGTGCCGCGAGTGGTGGCGCGCATGTACGACCCGCGCCGGGCCGAGATTTACCAGCGCCTCGGCCTGAGCACAATCTCGGGCACGCAGTTAGGCGTGCGCCAGATCTATGACATGGTCACCCATACCGACCTGGATGTGCTGCACAAGTTCGGACGCGGCGAGGTCTCGGTGCTGGCGGTGGAGGTGGATTATCACCTGGCCGGACGCAGCGCCCGCGACCTGGGCATTCCCGGCGAGGTGGTTGTCTTCTCGGTTACCCGCGACGACCATGCCTTCATCCCGACCAACGGCACTGAATTCCGCGAGGGCGACATCCTGCACCTGGCGGTTTCCTCCGCTTCGATGACCCGTCTGGAAGAAATGCTCGGCCTTGAAAGGAGAAACTAGCCATGTATGTGATTATCGTTGGCGGCGGCAATACCGGCTCTTACCTGGCCAAGATGCTTTTGGATGGCAAACACACCGTCCGGGTGATCGAAGCGCGCCCTGGGTTGATCGAAAAACTGCACGCTGAACTGCCCGCTGATACAGTTGTCCAGGGCGACGGCTCGGCCCCCTCCGTGCTGGATGCGGCGGGCATCGGCCAGGCGCATGTTTTGGCGGCGGTCACGGGCGATGACGAGACCAACCTGGTCATCACCTCGCTGGCGCGTTTTGAATTCAAAGTCCCGCGCACGATTGGGCGGGTGAATAATCCCAAGAATGCCTGGCTGTTCACCCCCGAAATGGGTGTGGATGTGGCCCTCAACCAGGCCGACATTTTGGCGCACCTGGTGGCCGAAGAGATGTCGCTGGGCGATATGATGACCCTGCTCAAACTGCGCCGGGGCGAATATTCCCTGATCGAGGAAAAAGTTCACCCGGATTCGATTGCGGTCAACAAACTGCTCAAGGAATTGGCCCTGCCGCAGGAATGCACCATCACCGCCATTATCCGCAAGAGCCAGTTGTTGGTGCCGCATGGCGACACGCGTCTTGAAGCGGCAGATGAAGTCCTGGCCTTGGTGCGGCGCGCCTCGTTGAATCAATTTGCGGCGTTGCTTGCCCCCAAGAATCCGCTGGAACGCAGCGAAGTTTAAGGATTCAAAAAGCGGCCCGCAGTTTTCGGATGGAAACTGCGGGCCGCTTTTTGTTTTAATTTTCGGGTCTTTCCTCGACCAGAACCATTACCTTGTAGGCTTCAGCCAGTTCCAGGCCGTGCTCTTTGGCTTCGTCTGCCGCCCACTCGCGGATCATCTTTTCCGGGTCCCAATCGCCGAGTTGCGAAACATGCTTCTTCAGCGCGGCGATTTTTGTTTCGATGCTGGCGGCGATGTCCACCCAGGTATCGGGTTTCTCGGAACCGTGGATGTAAACGCGCTTGACGTTGTGCGGTTCGTAGCCGGCTTCGAGCAGATCGGTGAAGATTAGCCGTGTCCCGGCGGAGGGGAAGGTGGCGTAGAGCGCCGATTGGGCGGCTGCGCGGTGATCCGGATGGTTGATGTAGCCGTTGCCGTAGAAAACACCCTGCGGGTCGCCGATGACAACCACATCCGGTTTGTACTGGCGGATCAGGCGGGTGAGTTCCTTGCGCAGCGGCAAGGTCGGTTCGAGTTCGCCATCCGGGTAGCGCAAGAAAAGACTGGTTTTGACACCCAGGGTTTCATTGGCGGCGGTCTGCTCAGCTTCGCGGAGTTGGGCCAGGACCGGTTTATAGGAGGCGTCTTTATCCGGGTCGTTGTTGCCGGCGTCGCCGCTGGTGATGGTCACCGAGACGATTTCGCAGCCGGCGGCGGCCCATTTGGCCAATGTCCCGGCGACGGTGAATTCCTGGTCGTCAGGATGGGCATGGATGGACATGGCTCGCTGGGGGGTGTATTCTTTTTCTGCGTTCATGGGAATTGTCATTTTGCAACGCCGAGGATTAATACCGGAATGTCGATGTTCGAAACGCCGCGATGCTCCAAATCCCAAACAAACTGCTCGAAATAGGAAACTCCGGTTGACATTTCATCAGCCAGCCCTTTGATTGGCACAATCTCTACGCCTGCTTCAATAAATCCCATCCTGTTGAAAATGGTCATTTTGGCGCAAACATTGTAGACCATGAACGAATACTTGCCGAATTGCACTTCTACACCAAGTTTGTGTTTTATGAAATCCATTTCCCTGAAAGCGCCTTTGGTGGCGTGAACAGGTTGATAGCCATTCTGGTAGTACTCGGTTGGGTATTCGCAGGGAACTTTTTGTTTATGCCACTCTCGTGCGATAAACTCGCTGCTGATTGCGCTGTTAATGTGGCGCGGACTGAACAGAATCCTGCCCGGCATTGTTTTTTCCTTGCTCGTTTTTCGTTGCAAGTGGTTTATATCAACGCTATCCAAAATTTCTTTAACCTCGGCTAATTCACGAGAGAAATTTTTGTTTATAAATTCAGAACCGCTATTGAAAGAATACATCCCGGCAATTTTCATTCCTCGTAGTCTCCTTTTTCATCGAGAAGAGCATTTTGCTGATATTGGTTTTTCCATTCATCTGGTATTCGTGAAACTTTGTCTTTGCCGCTCGGCTCATATACGGGAGTTCCCAGTTTGCGATAGCCCAGGATACCATTGAAATAGGAATTGATTCTTTGCTGGGCTACTTGAATATATTCATTTTCTTTATCGCTGCCGATTGCGCGGCGATTATTTTTGATTGCTGCAATCATGGACGATCCTACACCGGCAAATGGATCAAAAACCCAATCATTTTCGTTCGTCAGGGCAAGTACGCATCTTTCAACGAGTTCAATCGGATATTGACACGGGTGCTGTGTTTTCTCTGGGTGGTTGGCCTTGACATTTGGGATGTTCCAAATTTCCTCTTCCCAATCCTGGACGACAACATCCCAAATGTCCGATGGGTTTTTTCCTAGTGGGTTGCCAGAGAGCTGTCCTTTTTTCTCGCCTTTAAAATGGCGCTTTCCCGGATATTTTGAGGGAACACGAACATCATCCAGGTTGAACACATAATCATCGCTTTTTGTAAACCACAGGATGGTTTCGTATCTTCCTGAAAATCTTTTTGATGCGTGTAGCCCGTGTCCGAAGCGCCAGATAATTCGATTCCGCAGGTGAAAACCGAGTTTTTTGAAGATGCTGTAATACAGTATATCCAAAGGATAAATTTCACCGTTGTCAACAAAGTTGCCCACCTGCCAGCAGATACTACCGCGCGCGGTTAGAATTCGAGAAAAGTCAGCGATTATTTCTGTTTGTTGGTTTAAGTAGGCTTCGATATCGGTTCGATTTTCGTAATCCTTACCCAGGTTATAGGGTGGGGAAGTTATGATTAGCTGAACCGTTTCATCAGGAATCTCTGCCATTAAATTTTTAACATCGCCTGAAAAAAGAACAATTTCAGCACTTGGCTGAAAATGAGACAGGATTGGTTTAGGGGATTGAAAAAGTGGCGTTTCCATGTTTCCATTTTACCCCACATGGTTTTTGAGTATGTGATCTTTCCTGAAACCGTTGTTTCTTCGTTGTAGCTGGTGACATCTGCCAGATGCTTTTGGTTGGGGGCGGGAGTACAATGAAATCACCCATTCCCATTCCCGAAGGAGAAATCTATGCCCATCCGTCTCGACGGTTCTTCCCTGACCATTGAAAAACTTGTTCAGATTGCCCGTTTTGGCGAGAAAGTGGAACTCGACCCGGCTGCATTGGACCGAATCCGCGCCTGCCGGGCTGTGCTGGAAGAAAAACTGGCCGCGCATGAAACCATGTACGGCACCAACACTGGCATCGGCGAGTTCTCGGAAAAAATCCTGAACGATGAACAGGTCAAGGAGTTCCAGCGTTACCTGGTCTACAACCATGCCGCCGGGATTGGCGATCCCATCCCGGTGGAACATGCCCGCGCCGCGCTCGCCTCGCGCATCAACGTTCACGCGCGCGGTTACTCGGCCTGCCGCCCCGAAATTACCCTGACCTATGTGGAAATGCTCAACCGGGGCGTTACGCCGGTCGTCTGCCAGAAAGGCTCGGTGGGCGCTTGCGGCGACCTGGCCCCGATGGCCCAGGCTGCGCTGCTGCTGATGGGCGAGGGCGAGGCCTGGTATCAGGGTGAGCGCCTGCCCGGAAAAATTGCCATGGAACGCGCCGGCATCCCCATCCCCGGCTTGCAGGCGCGCGACGGGCTGGCGGCCATCAACGGCTCGAACCTGCTGACCGCCATCAGCGCCCTGACGCTCTACGATATGGAACGCTGGCTCAAGCAGGCCCTGATTGCTGCATCCATGTCCATCGAAGCCTTGCTGGGTAATCTCAAACCTTATAACCCCAAATTGCATGAACTTCGCGGATTTAAGGGCGCCCAGCGCGCTGCAAAAATCATTCGCCAGGTGATAGAAGGTTCGGACCTGACCAGCGGCAGGATGAAAACCAAGGTGCAGGATGCCTACTCGATGCGTTCCACCCCGCAGGTGATTGGCGCGGCCTGGGACGCCCTGTCCTATGCCCGCTCGCAGGTCGAGATCGAACTGAACGCGGTTGCCGATAATCCGATCTTCGTCACCGAGGAAAAGCTGACCCTGACCGGGGCCAACTTCCAGGGGTCGCCGGTTGCCCTGCCGATGGATATGGCCGGGGCGGCCATCACGATGGTCAGCGTGCTCTCGGAGCGCCGCCTGAACCGCCTGACCAACCCGGCCTTGAGCGTTGGCCTGCCCGATTTCCTGGCCCATGAACCGGGCTTTTACTCGGGCCTGATGCTCAGCCAATACACCGCTGATATGCTGATTGTCGAGCAGCGCATTCTCTCGGCCCCGGCCAGCATCCAGTCGATCCCGGCTGCCGCCGACCAGGAGGATTTTGTCTCGATGGGTATGAATACGGCCCTGAAGAACCTGCAAATTCTGGACAATGCTTGCGGTGTGCTCGGCATCGAACTGATGGCCGCCGCCCAGGCGCTCGACTTCCGCGAGTTTACGCCGGGCAAGGGCACGCAAAAAGCCCGCGAAGTTATCCGCCGCCATGTGGCCCATCTGGAAGTCGACCGTCCGCTGTTTAACGATCACAATGCCATGAAGGCGCTGGTCAAGTCTGGCGAAATTTTGGAAGAAGTGGAAAAAGAATTGGGTGTGAGTATTTAGCAATGAAACGGGGCGGGACTTCACAGTCCCGCCCCGTTTCATCTAATCCTGGCGCATCCAGCGTTCGACGGCTTCGAGCGGGTGCTCGTGCCGGCGCATTTGGGTCAGCAATTCGCCTGGTTCGGCGGCGATAGCCAACATGCCGCGATGTTCGTGGAAGATAAAACCCTCCTGCACCGCCCGGTCAAGCATCTGGATGAGCAAATCGTAATAGCCGCGTGTGTTCAGCAATCCGATCGGCTTCTGGTGCAGGCCGATTTGGCCCCAGGTGATGGTTTCGAACAATTCATCGAAAGTGCCAAACCCGCCGGGCAGGGCAATGTAGCCTTCAGCCAACTCATACATGCGGGCTTTGCGCTCGTGGATGGTGGCGGTCACTTCCAGCCGGGTCAGGCCGGTGTGGGCCAGGGCCGGGGTGTTCATGCTCTCGACGATTACTCCGTAGACTTCTCCGCCCGCTTCGAGAGCGCCGTCGGCGACTGCGCCCATTACGCCGGTTTTGCCGCCGCCGTAGATGAGCCGGATCCCGTTTTCAGCCAGGATGCGCCCCATTTGACGGCCAGCCAGGTGAAAGTCCGCGTGCGCCGCTTTTGCTGATCCGCAGTAAACGCAAATCGATTTCATTCTGCTTCCCGCTCGCTTTCTGTTCCAATTTCCTGTGCCTGGGTGGGCCAGAAGAAAATAAAGGCCATCCCAATGAGCAGCAGGATGGTCACAGCCAGGCCGCCCTCCGGGCCGAATGCGCCGCCGGTGAACCAATCCGGACCGCTTTCCATCAAGTTGAGCAGGGAGCCGCCACCGAAACTGCCGCCGCTAACCTCGAAGCCGAAAATGTTGCCCTGAACCCAGTTCCAGACCGAATGCAGGGCGCAAATGCCCCACAGCGAGCCTTCTCGCAGGGCGTAGAAGGCGGCAAAGAAGCCAAACAGGGCCAGGTTGAGCATGGCGATGACGCTCAGGTTAGGGTTCAAACCGTGCAAAAAGGCGAAAAACAGCGATGAGACGACAATCCCCACCCAGGGTTTGTAACGCGCCGAGAGAACCGGCATCATCCAGCCGCGGGTCAGGATTTCCTCGCCCGCGCCCTGCACAATCCAGCCGAGCAGGACGATTGCCACGCCGCCCAGGGCGGCCATCCCCTGCATGGACGGGTCGCCCTGTTCGATCTCAACGAAGCCGAACAGCGCCAGCAGCCCGACCGCCCCGCCGAACATGACGATCCCGATCAGGAAACCGCGCAGGTATTGGGTCAAGGCGTTGCTTTTCTCGAATCCCAGGCTGCTGAAGGAACGTTTTTCGAAGAAACGCGTCCATAACCATAGAAAGATGTAAATCCCGATGAAGCTGGTAATCAGTGTGGCGGCCATCCATGCGCCCGAGACGAACGCGCTTGTCCCAGCCATTTCGATGCCGCTTTCCGAGAACCCGTAGAGCATGGCTTGAGCAACGAACACCGGGATCGCGCCAAGCTGCGATGCAAAGGCGATAACCAGCCCAAGCAGGACAACCACGATGATGTGGGGTAGGCGCGCCGCCTGACGCGCCAATGTGAACAAACGATTATGTTCGAACCAGGAAAACATTATGCCTCCAGATGGAAAAAATGACCTGACAAGTTTGCTTGCGCAAAGTGGTACAATCGTTGCAATTTCATTGCAACACGGAGGGGCAATGACAAACCCAAATGGAAATGAACCGGTGCCGCCTTTTTATAGCACACCTACCAAACCCAACATCAAATCACCGGTTGACGAGAGAAAACGTCACGGACTCAGTTCGATTACCATGCTTTTGGGCTGGGCTGCATTAACAGTCGCCATGCTTGGCGGGGCAAAATTACTCTGGGATATTCTATCAGATGGGCATGCCGGCGCCGGGCTTTTTGCCAAGGTTATCTCGCTCGGGCTGGCGTTTATCCTGGGCTGGGTTGTTTCCCTGGTCTGTATTCGCGCCTTGGGAAATTTGGTGTTGCCCATCATCATCCAGGCTTATGTGTTCCTGACCGCCAGCGGGATACTGATGCTATACGCGCGGGTTGTTTACAAGCTCTACATGGAAGTTTTCGATGCTAATGTGCATTATTTCCGCTATTCGCTGGCCATTGGGACCGGTTTTGCGGTACTGGTCGGTTTGCACCTGCTGGTCGAAGACCATGACCTGCGGCCATTCTCGATCCCTTTCCTGATTGGCGGGGTGCTGCATCTTTCCGGCATGGTGATGCACTACGTTTTCCTGGATGGCGACCAGACAGATATTGGGGGCGATGTCTATTTCTTCGGGATGATTATGCTGATTGCGCTGCTGATGTTGGCCCATTTTGGGATATTTGACATTCCGCGCAGAATCATCAGCAGTTTTTTCGCCAAAAATGGTCACGCTTTAAGGCCCGGAAATCAAAACCCGTAGTAAGATTATCGGGTTGAGTTATTCAAGAAATCCCCTTGGAGTAATGTTTTTTGGATATCGAGTCCTATTATCGTTCTGCGGTTGAAGACTTCCAGTCTGCCCATCAAAAGGCGACGTTGGAGGAAGTGCTTGCGCGCTTGCAGGGCAAATCGAACGTTTTATTATCTTTCGAAGAAGTCTCAGAGAAGCTAAAACTCCAGGCGCGCTCGGAGCGGGGCGTCCAATCCATTCCGCTTGAGGCGATTGTCGGCAGCGTTGGGCGTTATACCGACTTTACCCGCACCTTCCTGCCGCGCAATGCCAGCGATAAAGAACGCTGGGCGCGAGTAAAGCTGATGCTGGATGACATTCACTCCAACGGATTTCCTCCCATCGACGTTTATAAAGTGAGCGATGTTTATTTTGTCCTGGATGGCAACCATCGGGTTTCCGTTGCCCGCCAGGAAGGCTGGAAAACCATCGAGGCCAATGTCATCGAGATTAAGAGCAGCGTTCCGCTGACTCCCGACACCAGCCCCGATGAACTGATTATCAAGGCCGAATATGCCGAATTCCTGGCTGAAACCGGGATTGCCGAGAAGCGCCCGAATGTCGATTTGAGCGTTACCGTGCCGGGGCAGTATCAAAAGCTGATCGAGCAGATTCACCTGCATCGTTATTATGCCAGGGTGGATAAAGACCTGGATCTGTCCTTCGACGAGACGGTTCTCGACTGGTACGACAGCATCTACATCCCGCTCGCCGAAACCATCCGCGACCGCGGCCTGATGCGGGCCTTCCCCGACCGCACGATCACGGATTTTTACCTGTGGGTCACCGAGCATCGCGATGCGCTGCAAAAGGAACTCGGCTGGAGTATTCGCGCCCAGGGTGTGGCCGACCTTTTGGCCGAGAAGACTGGCCGTGCGCCGGGCATTCAGGAGACAGGCAATTGGCGTCGCTCGAAAATGATGGAGCGCTATACCGAGCGGCTTTTCAAGGATATTCTTGTCCCGCTCAGCAACGACGAGAATGGCTGGCAGGCAATGGAACAGGCGCTTTGGGTTGCCCGTCTTGAGGGGGCCGCCCTGCAAGGCTTGCATGTCGAAGATGGACGCGCCGGGCTGGACAGCCTCGAAGCCAAAACTTTGCAGGAGCGTTTCCAGGCAGCCTGCCTTGAAGCTGGATTGAAAGGCAGCCTGGCGTTGGAAGTTGGCGAACCGGCGGAAAAGATTTTGGCGCGCAGTTTGTTGGCTGACCTGCTCGTTTTGAAGATTTCCTATCCGCCCTCTGCCGGAATTTCGGGCCTGGCTTCTCCCATCCGAACGATTATTTCGCGCGCCTCGCGCCCGATCCTGGCCGTTCCGGGCAACTTCACCCCGATTACCCATGCTTTGCTGGCTTACGATGGCGGCGACCGCGCCAAGGAAGCGCTTTTCCTGGCGGCCTACCTCGCCGAGCAGTGGGGGATTGCTCTGACTGTTTTTACCGCGCTGGAGAAGGGCGAGGTTTCCGCTTCTGTGCAAGAGGATGCCCGCGCTTACCTTGAGTTACACGAGATCCAGGCCGAATTTGTGGTCAAAAACGGCGCGCCGGATTCGATTCGGAGTGTCATTCGCCAGCGTGGGATTAACCTGATCATCATGGGTGGTTATAGTGGCTTGTCCCTGCGGGATTTTTTCGTTGGCAGCAGTGTCAACCTGGTACTCAAAGAATCCAAAATCCCGGTACTGATTTGTCGATAATTTCTTGACGAAATCATATTTTGCGGTAAAATGTCCTTTCGCCATCATGCAGCGTAGCATGGTGGTTGTATTGTTTTCCCAAGCAATTCATTTTTAGGAGCGTTCGATGTTGCCTGCCCTGCCCAGCAAGAACTATGCCCGTATTTATGTCGACCTGACCTTGCCGAACCTGATCGAGATCCAGTTGGACTCCTTTGAGCGCCTCAAACGCGATGGCCTCGGGGATCTGTTCCACGAAATTTCGCCGATCGAGTCGTACAACAAAGGCATGAAGTTGTATTTCCCCAGCCGCGGCCCTGAGGCGCAGCAATGGGGTCTCAAGTATTGGTTTGGAGAACCCAAACACAATATTGATGAATGCGTCGAGCGCGATCTGACCTATTCCAGCCCTTTGTATGTTTCCGTCTTGCTGGCTGGCCCGGATGTCCCGGAGCCGATGAAGCAGGATATTTTCCTGGGCGATTTCCCTGAAATGACCGAGAAGGGGACTTTTATCATCAACGGAACCGAGCGCGTCGTTGTTTCGCAGTTGATCCGCTCCCCCGGCGTTTATTTTGAAGCGCCCACCGACCGTGCGACTGCCCGCCGCCTGGCGATGGCCAAACTGATCCCTGACCGCGGCGCGTGGATGGAATTTGAAACCCGTAAGAACGATTACATTATCTTGAAATTCAATCGCAAGCGCACCGTGCCGATTACTGTTTTCTTGCGCGCCCTGGCTGCGGTGGATGATGGCATCGTCGATTCGCCCCTCAAGCATGGCACCGATGAAGAGATCATTTCGCTCTTCTCGGATGTTGACAACAACCCGGAGCGCATGTACATCACCTCGACCCTGCGCCAGGAACCCGAGTGGGAACTGAGCGGCAACCAGACGATTGCCGAAGCGGCGCTGATTGAATTTTTCAAGCGTATGCGCCCTGGCGATCCTGCCACGATTGAAAATGCTCGCGCTTTCCTCGAAGAACAGCTTTTCGATCAGCGCCATTATGATTTGGAGCGCGTTGGTCGCTATAAGCTCAATCAGAAACTTGACCTGGAAATCCCGATCTCTCATCGCAACATCACCAAACAGGATATTATCCGTCTGGTGCGGCGCATGATTTTGATTAATAATGAAGTCGAACCGCCCGACGATATTGACCACCTCGGCAATCGCCGCGTCAAGACCGTTGGCGAACTGATTCAGAACAAACTGCGCATCGGTCTGCGCCGCATGGAACGCGTCATCAAAGAGCGTATGTCCATCCGCGACCAGGAGCAGCTCTCCCCGGTGACGCTGGTCAATATCCGCCCGGTGGTGGCAGCCCTGCGCGAGTTCTTCGGCTCCAGCCAGCTCTCGCAGTTCATGGACCAGACCAATCCGCTGGCGGAATTGCGCCACAAGCGCACCCTGTCGGCGCTCGGCCCGGGCGGCCTGCGCCGCGAACGCGCCGGTTTCGATGTCCGCGATGTGCATCACTCGCACTATGGCCGTATCTGCCCGATTGAAACCCCGGAAGGCCCGAACATCGGTTTGATTGGCCGCCTGGCTTCGTTCTCGCGCGTCAATGAGTATGGTTTTATCGAAACACCCTACCGCAAGGTAATCAAGAGCATCAAAGCGGCAAACGCTGAGGCTTTGGTTGGTCGTACCCTGCGTGAAGATGTGAGCGTTGACGGCGCGGAAATTGCCAAATCTGGCGATTTTATCAATGAAGCCCTGGCCAAGCGCCTGGCTGCCCTGGGACGCGAAACCCTGGTCGTGCCGTTTGTTTCCGACCGGGTGGAGTACCTGTCCGCGGATGCTGAAGATAAATTCGTGATTGCCCAGGCGAATGCCCCGCTGACGGAGCGCAACGAATTTGTGCGCGAGCGTATCTCCTGCCGCTACCACTCCGGCTTTATCTTTGCCACACCTGAAAACCTTGATTACATGGATGTCGCCCCGCACCAGGTGGTCGGTATCAGCGCCGCGCTGATCCCCTTCCTTGAGCATGACGATGCCAATCGCGCCCTGATGGGTTCGAACATGATGGCCCAGGCCGTTCCGCTGGTTCGGCCTGAGATTCCGACCGTTTCGACTGGCATGGAATTCTTTGCCGCACTCGATTCCGGTCAGGTGATTGTGGCCGAAGCGGATGGCGAGGTAATTTCGGTTTCTGGTAAGGAAATTACCGTCCGCGATTACGATGGCACCGTCCGGGTTTATCAACTGCGCAAGTACCAGCGCTCCAACCAGTCGACTTGTATTGATCAGCGCCCGGCGGTTACCAAGGGCCAGATTATCAAGAAAGGCGATATCATCGCCGATTCTTCCTCGACCGAAAGCGGTCAACTGGCTCTGGGTCAGAACGTGGTTGTGGCTTTCCTGTCATGGGAAGGCGGCAACTTCGAAGACGCCATCCTGCTTTCCGAACGCCTGGTACAGGAAGATCGCTTTACTTCTGTCCATATCGAAAAATATGAAGTTGAAGCGCGCGATACCAAACTCGGCCCCGAGGAAATTACCCGCGATATCCCCAATGTTGGCGAAGATGCGGTCAAGGACTTGGACGAGAACGGTATCATTCGCATTGGCGCTGAGGTTGGCCCGAATGACATCCTGGTCGGCAAAATCACGCCCAAGGGCGAAAAAGAATTGACCCCCGAAGAACGCCTGCTGCGCGCCATCTTTGGTGAAAAATCCCGCGATGTGAAGGATACTTCCCTGCGTATGCCGCACGGTGAGCGCGGCAAAGTTGTCGATGTTAAGGTTTTCACGCGCGAGGATAATAACGATCTTTCCGCCGGCGTTGACATGATGGTGCGTGTCTCGGTCGCCCAGCGCCGCAAAATCACGGCTGGCGACAAGATGGCTGGCCGTCACGGCAACAAGGGTGTTGTTTCGCGAGTGGTTCCGGTTGAAGATATGCCCTTCCTTGAGGATGGCACCCCGGTCGACATCATCCTTAACCCGCTCGGCGTTCCCGGTCGTATGAATATCGGCCAGGTTCTCGAAGTTCATCTGGGTTGGGCGGCCAAGCGGCTTGGTTTCCGCGCTGTGACCCCGGTCTTTGACGGCGCCCACGAACAGGAAATTGAAGCCGAACTGGCGCGCGCCTGGTTGGTGGATGAGGCCTGGCGGCAATCTTGCGCTGCCGGCTGGGAATGGCTGCGTTCGCAGGAATATGATCCCCAATCGATCCGCGATGACGACGAGGTTCGCCTCCTTTATCTCGAGCACTGGCTGGGCGATAAGGGTTACGATGTCGCCAAATTGATTACCGATAAATATTATGCCCGCATGATGACGGTGCGTCAGTGGCTGACTGAAAATGGCTTTGACCCTGACGCCATGATCAGCTTCGATCACGTGCCCTTCAGCCGCGCAGAAGACGCGAAGGACCCGCAGGCAATCAGGGCTTGCTTGAAGCTGTGGTTGAAGAGCATGGGCGTCGAAGAAGAAGTCAGCGATGAAGAGTTGGCTGGGCGCGCCGGGCAACTGTCACTTGAAACCGGTGTCCCGGTCCCAACCCTGGGCAAGCAGATTCTGCGCGATGGAAAGATCGGCGATCCTTATGATCAGCCTGTTACTGTTGGTGTGATGAGCATCCTCAAGTTGCACCACCTGGTCGAAGACAAGGTTCATGCGCGTTCCACCGGGCCATACTCGTTGGTGACTCAGCAGCCTTTGGGCGGTAAAGCCCAATTCGGCGGCCAGCGCTTCGGCGAAATGGAAGTGTGGGCGCTGGAAGCATACGGCGCTGCCTACACCTTGCAGGAAATGTTGACGGTCAAGTCGGACGATGTTCAAGGCCGCGTCAATACCTATGAGGCGATTGTCAAGGGCGAACCGATTGAAGAACCCAGCATCCCGGCTTCCTTCCGTGTTTTGGTTAAGGAATTGCAGAGCCTGGGGCTGGCTGTCGAAGCGGTCAACGAAGGCGGTGATGTAATCAAATTCGGCAAGGATGAGGAAAAAGCCCATCCGCCGAAGATGGATACCGGTTTGCTTGCCATCGGCGAGGATTTGGAGAAACTGAAATAAAATTAACCGTGAATTTTTCTTGACGCTAGCCTGGGCGTGTGATAAAATCTCAGTTCGTTGCCCTAAAGGTTAGAATAACCGGATTGTGCAAAACAAGTGAGGCCATCTGGCAAGAAAAAGATGGCCTCACTCTTTGACTGTCGATTGTACTTTTTTCAACTAATAAGCAATATTTTTTCGGAGGCGAACGTGCCCACAATTAACCAACTGATTCGCAAAGGCCGTCAAATCAAGAAGGCCAAGTCGAAATCGCCCGCATTGCAATTCACATTCAACTCGATGAGCCAGCGTCGCGTTCGGCGCGCTGCTGGTGCACCGCAGAAGCGTGGCGTGTGTACCGTTGTTAAGACGATGACACCCAAGAAGCCTAACTCGGCCCTGCGCAAAATTGCTCGTGTGCGTTTGAGCAATGGCATTGAAGTTACGGCTTATATTCCGGGTGAAGGCCATCAGCTCCAGGAGCACTCGGTTGTCCTGGTGCGCGGTGGTCGTGTGAAAGACTTGCCCGGTGTGCGTTATCACATTGTCCGTGGTTCGTTGGATACAACCGGTGTTGGCAAGCGTCGCCAGAGCCGTTCGAAGTATGGCGCCAAGCGCCCCAAGTAATTCTTTGTTAGTTTTGGAGAAAAGCAATGCGTAGAGGAACTCCCCCTGAACGACCAGTTGCGCCTGATATGCGCTATAACAGCTTGAGCCTGGCTACCTTCATTCAGCATATGATGTTGAGTGGCAAGAAGAGCCTCGCCCAGCGCCTGATGTACGAAACCCTCGACCTGATTCAGGAAAAGACAGGGAAGCCCGGTATCGAGACGTTTGAAGCTGCAATGAAGAACGTCAGCCCGGTGATGGAAGTCCGCCCGCGCCGCGTGGGTGGGGCTACCTACCAGGTTCCGATGGAAGTTCCCGCTGAGCGCCGCCTGACCTTGACCATTCGCTGGCTGCTTTCCGCCGCCCGCGCCCGCTCTGGCAAATCTTTTCCCGAAAAACTGGCTGCAGAGTTTTTGGATGCGGCGTCCAACCAGGGCGCGGCGATCCGTAAGCGTGAAGAAACCCATAAGATGGCTGAAGCCAACCGCGCTTTTTCGCATTATCGCGCCTAGGCGTGGATTGTAGAGGTTTTGTTTAATGGCTCGTAAGTACCCGCTTGAGAAGTATCGCAATATCGGCATTATTGCTCACATTGATGCCGGTAAAACGACTACAACTGAGCGAATCCTTTTCTATACTGGTAAAACCCACCGCATTGGCTCCGTGGATGACGGCACTACCGTCACGGACTGGATGGCCCAAGAGCGCGAGCGCGGCATTACGATTGTGTCCGCTGCCGTCTCTGCTGAGTGGAAGGGTTATCAATTTAATCTCATTGATACCCCCGGTCACATCGACTTTACGGCTGAAGTCCAGCGTTCGCTGCGTGTTTTGGATGGCGGTGTTGTTGTTTTTGATGCTGTGCAGGGCGTTGAGCCCCAGTCTGAAACGGTTTGGCGCCAGGCGGATCGCTATAGTGTGCCTCGTATCTGTTTCATCAACAAGATGGATCGGGTTGGCGCGTCTTATGAGCGCTCAATCGATTCCATTCGCCAGCGCTTGGGTGCCAACCCGATCCCGATGCAACTGCCGATTGGTTCGGAAGCCGCTTTCAAGGGCGTTGTTGATCTGTTGGAGATGAAAGCCATCTACTGGGAAGATGAACTGGGTCGCGAACCCCGTGTCACCGACATTCCCGCCGATATGGTCGCCGCGGCTGAAGAGTCACGCCACAGCATGATCGAGAAAATTGCCGAGACCGATGATGATTTGACCCTCAAGTATCTCGAGGGCGAGGAAATGTCGGTTGTGGAATTGAAAGCTGCCCTGCGTAGGGCGGTTATCGATGGCAAGGCTAATCCCGTTTTTTGTGGTTCATCCTTGAAAAACAAGGGTGTTCAAACTGTACTCGATGCTGTCATTGATTATTTGCCGTCCCCGATGGATATTCCTGCTGTTCGCGGTTACAACCCCGATAACATGGAAGAGTACATCGAACTGCCTGCCGAAGATGGCGCTCCTTTAAGCGCGCTTGTTTTCAAGATTGTTACTGACCCCTATGTTGGCCGCCTTGCTTATTTCCGGGTTTATTCTGGAACGCTTGAGCAGGGTACCATGGTTAATAATACGACCAAGGGCAAGCGTGAACGCATCGGACGTTTGATCCGTATGTACGCTGACCGTCGCGAGGACATCACCGAAGTGCTTTCGGGTGACATCGCCGCCGCGCTCGGTTTTAAAGAATCCGGCACCGGCGATACCCTTTGCAGCGGCAAAGAAATTGTTTTGGAAAGCATTTCCTTCCCCGAACCTGTTATCACGATTGCTGTTGAGCCTAAAACCACCAGCGACCAGGAGAAAATGGGCGAGGCGTTGCGAAAACTCTCCGAAGAGGATCCTACCTTCCGGGTTCGCTCCGATGAAGCCAGCGGCCAGACCCAGATTTCGGGCATGGGCGAATTGCACTTGGACATTATTGTTGATCGCCTGATGCGCGAATTCAAGGTTCAAGCCAATGTTGGTAAACCGCGCGTTGCTTATCGCGAATCGATTACTCGCAAGGTGGAGAAAATCGATCACAAATATGCCAAGCAATCGGGCGGTCGTGGTCAGTATGGTCACGTTGTGCTTTCGATGGAACCCGGCGAGCGTGGTTCCGGCGTTCTCTTTGAGAACAAAATCGTTGGCGGTAGCGTTCCGAAGGAATATATCCCCGCGATTGAAAAAGGTATCCGTGAAGCAACCGAGAGCGGCGTGATTGCTGGTTATCCTGTCGTGGACTTGAAGGTGACTTTGATCGACGGTTCATACCATGAAGTCGACTCGAACGAAATGGCCTTCAAAATGGCGGCCTCGATGGCCTTCAAAGAGGGTGTCCAGCGTGGTGGCGGCGTTTTGCTTGAGCCGATCATGAAGGTTGAAGTTGTCATCCCCGAAGAATATCTGGGCGACGTTATCGGCCAACTCAACAGCCGCCGTGGCATGATCCAGGGTATGGAAGTTCGCCCCGGTAACGCTCAAGCAGTCAACTCGATGGTTCCGTTGGGTGAGATGTTCGGTTATGCGACCGAGTTGCGTTCTGCTACCCAGGGACGCGGTGTGTTCTCGATGGAATTTGACCACTATGCGCCTGTCAGCGAGACAGTTGCGCAGGGAATTCTCAAATAGTAATTTTTTCTCACGTATAACAAGGAGATTATCCACATGGCGAAGCAGAAATTTGACCGCAGCAAACCGCATCTGAACGTGGGTACGATGGGACACATCGACCACGGGAAGACGACCCTGACGGCGGCGATCACGAAAGTGTCGCAGTTGATGGGGAATGCTG
>JAEWVF010000096.1 GCA_023459215.1 Chloroflexota bacterium | reverse complement strand
GCGCAAAAACCTACGCCGCCTTGAAATCGCTGACCGATACCGCAGCTTTGTCGGGTATCTCTCCTTTCGATGTTATTCAAAAACTATCTGGTGTTCCCGCGCTCCCGCTCGGGACGTGAGTAGATACGCCAAACATGTCGCAAGACGCCTTCCACAAATCCGGGTGGCGGCCAGCCAGGGTCAGGGTCATGTAGCCGCCATAGGAACGCCCAACCACCGCGGCGCGGGAAACATCCAGGCGTTTATCCTTCGGCAGGAATTCGGTCATTGCGTGAACGTGGTCAAGGCGGTCGTTCCCGCCCCAATCGCGGTCAACATGCTTGGTATAGCTCAAGCCATAGCCGGTCGAGCCGCGCACATTCGGCACAAAGACCGCAAAACCGCGCAAGGTCAGAAATTGAATCAAGGGCATCGAGAACCAGGCAAAATCGGGGCGTTCCTGTCCTTGCGGGCCACCGTGGATGTAGTAAACCAACGGACGCGGCCCACTAAATCCCAGCGACTCGGCCGGCAGGTAGAGCCGGGCGGAAACCCGTAAGCCATCGTAGGACACGAATGAAGCATCTTCGCCCGCTGAAAAATGTTCTTCCGGGATGCCAAGCGCCCTTTCATTGGTATGCTGCACAATCAAATCGCGTTTCTTGCCTTCGACGGTATAAATCTGGGTGGGAGAAGTCGCCGTGGAGAAGGAAATCGTAAAAATATCCAATTCCTTGTTGTAATCGACATGTTCCATCACACCGCCGTCCAGCGGGGCATCGCCGACCACCACCCGCTTCAGCTTCATGACCCGTTTCTCTTCGTCAAAAACGCCTTCGTACAACCAGGAACAGCCATCGATATTGAATTGAACGGAATAACGCTCATCCTTGAGATGCGCAACTCCTTCCAGCTCGCCCACTCCCTGGTGGACAATGCCCTTGATTTTCACCGGCAAAACTTGCCCGGGCTTTTCAAGCGAAAGATAACCGAGAGAATAAGTATCTGCAAACAACGCCGACGAAAGCAAGAGTCCCTTTCCAGATGGCGCAAAAAGCATCGAATTAATCCCGCTCAACGGAACCGTTTCGCCAGGCTTGCGCTCTTCCAGTGGTTTGCCATAAAGCAGGGTCTTTTTCTTGCCTTCAACCAGGTAATGAACGCTATCGCCGACAGAATAGCCATCAGAAAGCACCGCCTGGGTATGCTCCGGGTTATTGGCCGAAGGGAACGCACCCCATTCAGATTCGCCAAGTTTGGTCAGTTCATTGGTGAACAGATTGCCGCGATAAGCTTCCTGCACCGGCTTGTCACGCCGCTCGGCGTTCAGGTAAACAATACCCCTGGCGGCATCCACTTCACCCATATGGACCCGATAACCCTCGAAAAAATTGTCGAAAGCCGGTTGAGGAAAACCCCCATCCAAAGGAATCAGCATCGGCTGGTAATTCTCATCGCCATCGCGATCCAGCATCACCAGGATCTGTCCCAGGTCGCGGAAAACGTAAAAAGAATAACCGCCAATCAAATGCGGATTCTGCAAAGCGATGCTGGGGGGCAAAAGCGGTTCCGGCACACTGCCGCCATAATTCATCACATACAGGCTTAAGCGCCCGCTCAAATTGCTGATGAAATAAATCCGCTCATCGACCAACTGCGGGGCAACAAAAAGACGCGCCGAAAGAAGAGATTCAATACGAGGAGACATGGGCATCACCTTTCCTGGGTTGAAAATCTGTGCCCTATCTTACCACAGGCACTTGACATGCACTTTGCTTTTGATAAAATATAAGCGTAAGTGGCACGTGTTTCTTGCTGTACTGAATGGATAGCCTGGACGCGACCCGTCCAGGCTGTTTTTTCAAGCCTGCAACACCAGCCGCACATCTCATCCGTTTTTTAGTTCAAGGAGTAAAGGCAACAATGAGCGAACGCGTCATCGGCACAGTGAAGTGGTTCAATTCCAGCAAGGGCTTTGGTTTCATCCAGCGTGATGGCGGCCCAGATGTTTTCGTCCACTTCTCAGCCATTCAGATGTCGGGCTATAAGTCCCTGACCGAAGGCCAGAAGGTGGAATTCACCATCGAGCAGGGTCCCAAAGGTTTGCAGGCGGCAGACGTCCGCGCCGCGTAAGACCAGAGACAAAAGCCAAAACCCCCGCCACGTTGGCGGGGGTTTTCTATTGGCGTACACGAATGCGGCTGACAAAATCCCCAACCAGCAAAAAAAGGGCCGCGCCGAGCGTGCCCATGCCCACGTTCAGCAGGCCGACCGCGCCAAAATTCCAGCCGAGCAACCAGCCAAGCGTATCTCCCGCCCAAAATCCGGCCCAGGCCAACACCAGGAAGAACACAAAACGGCGCAAGCTGCCGCCCCGAAACAGGTGAAACCCCGCGCCGTAAGCGCTGGAAAGCAATATCCCGAACAAAATCGTTGAAAGAGGCATATCTTTCCTTTTTTATTTGGATTGAAGGATGATTCCGCCGCCCAGAACCTGGTCGCCGTCATAGAAAACCGCCGCCTGGCCTGGGGTAATATCGCGCTGCGGATCGTCAAACAGCACCACAGCCTGGCTGCCGTTATCGGCAAGGGTAACAAGCCCGGACGCTGGCCGGGCCGTATAGCGAGTCTTGATCTCGGCCCTGAACGGCCCGGAGGGGGCTTGACCGCCCTGCCAGTTCACCCCAACCGCCAGCAATTCGCGTCCACCCAGTTCATCCCGGGTTCCGACAATCAGGCGATTATCTGGCGAATTTTTGCCGAGCACATACAGCGGCACCGGCGAGGCCAATCCCAATCCCTTGCGCTGACCGATGGTGTAATTGGCCAGGCCATCATGCCTGCCCAGAACCTGGCCCTGGCGGTTAACAATCTCGCCGGGATTCAAAATCTGCGGGGCGTTGCGTTGCAGGAAAGCCCGGTAGTCCTCACCGGCCAGGAAACACAAATCCTGGCTGTCGGGGCGCTTCGCCACCGCCAGGCCATGCGCTTCGGCAATTCGGCGAATCTCCGCCTTGGGGTAATCCCCCACCGGGAAGAGGGCTTTCTGAAGCTGGACCTGGCTCAACACCGAAAGCACGTAACTCTGATCCTTGGCCGGGTCGAGCGCGCGCAAAATCTGCTTCGTACCATCAGCGGCGGTGCGCAGCCGGACATAATGGCCGGTCGCCATATACTCCGCGCCCAAAGCCAGGGCATGATTCAGCAAAAACTCCCAGCGGATGTGGCGGTTGCAAACCAGGCACGGGTTAGGAGTCTGCGCCTGGGCATACCCGTCCAAAAACGCCTGGACAACCGTGTTCCTGAAAATCTCCTTGGCATCCAGCACATAAAACGGGATATCCAGGCGGGCGGCAACCCGCCGCGCCTGGGCCATCGAATCAGGCGTACAGCAGCGGTTTGAGTCTTCCTTGCCCGGCTCCGACCACAAACGCAGCATCATCCCGGTTACCTGGTAGCCCTGTTCTTTCAGCAGGACCGCGGCAACCGAGGAATCCACTCCGCCAGACATTGCAACGACAACATGGGTCATTTCACACCAATCCAATAAATTTTACCAAACCCCCATTATAATAGCGCGCATGTCCCCTTTCTATACCCGAACCGGAGATGAAGGCAACACCGGCCTGCTGGGCGAAGGCCGTGTGCCCAAATTTGACGAACAAATCGAGACGCTCGGCGCAATCGACGAAGCCACCGCTGCGATTGGGCTGGCGCGCGCCAGTGCCCAAGCGCCCCAAACCGCCCCGCTGCTGCTTGAAGTTCAGCGTGACCTTTACAAATTAATGGCCGAGGTTGGCGCAACCCCTGAAAACGCCGCCAAATTCCGCGCCATCGACGAGAGCCGCATTCGCTGGCTGGAGGAGCAGACCGACAATCTGGAAAAATCCACCGAGATGCCGCGCGAATTCATCCTGCCCGGCGATGTGCCGGCCAGCGCCGCCCTGGCCCTGGCGCGAACCATCGTCCGCAGGGCAGAACGCCGAACGGTAGCACTTTTCCACATCGGAAAGCTGGAAAACCAACATCTACTGGCTTACCTAAACCGCCTGTCATCACTCATTTTTATGCTCGAGTTGGTCGAAAACCAACATGCCGGGCAAAAGAGCAACCTCGCAAAGGCAAAAGCAACATGACCGGAACTCTTATCAACGTCGCCGCCATCATCATCGGGAGTTTGATCGGAATCATTTTTGGCGCCCGCCTGTCGGACAATCTAAAATCCACTGTTGTTAATGGCATGGGGTTGTTCACTTCAGCCATCGGTTTGCAGATGTTCCTGCAAACCCAGGAATCCCTGATTGTATTGGGCGCGCTCATCGTTGGCGCGGTTCTCGGCGAATGGTGGCGCATAGAAGAGGGCATCGCCAACCTGGGCGCCTGGCTGGAGAAGCGTTTCACCGGATCGAGCGAGGGCGGCACCTCCAGCCGTTTTGTGCGCGGATTCCTGGCGGCATCATTGCTTTACTGTACCGGCCCAATTGCGATCATGGGTTCGATCCAGGATGGGCTAAACGGGGATTTCCAACTCCTGGCGGTCAAATCCGTTTTGGACGGATTCATCTCCATTGCTTTCGCCTCCACCCTGGGAATCGGAGTAATGTTCTCAATCCTGCCCATCTTTGTTTACCAGGGAGGCATCAGCCTGCTCTCTGGAACCCTGAGCAGCGTAATCAACGAAGCCATGATGACAGAAATGACCGCCACGGGCGGCGTTATCCTGTTCGGGCTGGGCATCAGCAGCCTGCTCGAAATCAAAAAAATCCGGGTCGGGAATTTCCTGCCGGCAATCCTGATTGCCCCAGTAATTGTTTGGGCAATTTCAGTGTTCAGCAAATAAATGTTCACAAACAACGAAAAACCGCCAGACACAAAATCTGGCGGTTTTTCGTTGCAGCAAATCAGTCAGCTTCTACAGACCCATCTCGTCCAGCGCGGTTTCAATTTCCTTCTGGAATTCGGAGAAAGGATAGTTACCGGGCATAACACGCTGGCGCTCCTCGCCATTCACTTTATAAGTGATAATGAAGGTCGGCGTGCCCTGTACGCCCAAAGCGGTGCCGTCAGCAGCATCCTGGTTGGATAATTCTGTGTATTTGCCACTCGAAAGGCAAGCGCCAAAATCATCCTCGTTCAAGCCGAGTTGTTTGGCGAACGCGTTCATCAGGGAATTGTTAAAAGTGGAGACCTGGTTGGCAAAAACCAAATCATGGAATTCCCAGAATTTGTTCTCGTCACCAGCGCAATAGGAGGCTTCAATCGCCAGCAGGGATTGAGGGTTGATCCAGCCGCCCATCGAGCGGTAAACAAAATGCACCTTGCCGGTTGCAACATACTGCTCAACAATCAACGGTTCAGTTTCAAGCGCGAAAGCGGCGCAATGGCTGCACTTATAGTCCGAAAACTCGGTAATCGTAATTGGCGCATTGGGATCGCCCATGCGATTAAAATCGGCCTGAGGGCGGGGCTTGAGGTCTACAGTTGCAACACTTTCCGGGCTTAGGTTGGGCGCAATCAACGCAAAAGCCACCAATAAAGCGCCTACCAAAACAATTGCGCCTATCGCGATACGTTGTGTCCGTTGTTGTTTCTGGCGTTTATCACGCATTTCCTGACGCTTGCTCATTTTTCTCTCTCCTTGAATATGCATATGTTCGCGCAATTCTGCCATGTCAAGCCGTTTTTGTCCAGAGACATGCCAAATTCGCAGATAGTACTCTCACCTGTTTCTAAGCCAACCTAGATGTGTTTGATCAGGAATTCGCAGGCATCCCCACCCCTGGCGCGGCAGGATGTCTCAGTAACATCCATTTCGCGCCCGCTGGCCCAAAAAAGGCATTCTTGAATCAGCCCCAGAGTAATGTAACAGGCCAAACTATCGCGTGTGTTCTTTCCCAAAGGCGCAAAATCCTTATCGGCCAGCATCCAGTCCATGTCCAGGCTGTGGATAGTCGCCTGGCCGGCATCTCCTCGCAGGAAGCCCGCCAGCAATTCCAGGGCCGGTCGCAAACGCAGCGAAACAGGCAGCAGGCGAATTGTTTGAGCGTAAAAACGGGTCAGGAAGGAAGCATCTGCCAAAAGCATGGGCCAAAGCAAGCGCCCAATACGGAGCAAAATGCCCCGCGCGCCGCGTCCAAAATAGGACTGGATGGCCGCCTGCACATCGGCATAGGCTTGGGGCACGGAATCGGCATCCAAACGGGAGCCAGACCTGGGGGTGGCAAGTCCGGCATCCAATCCGGCCTTGAGCAAAATCACCTGAACAGTATCCTGGCCCAGATCGTTGTTCAGTGCCAGGATAAAATGAGCGAAAAAGTTTTTTGGCAAGCTCACGCTTTGGCTTCTCCCACCTCGAAGCGGCAATACTCATCCCCTTTGGCCAGGCAATGGGTTTCGATGATTTCATGCTCGACGCCGGTAGCCAGTTGAACGGCTTCAGTGATCGAACCGATATAAAGGTGGCAAATCGAGGTCTGGCTTTCGCGCCCCCAGCAAATGGCGCAGGTTTTATCCACATAGGCCAATCTTTCGCCCTGCTCATCGACCCAGGCATCCACTTCGGAATTGCTCTTCTTTAGCGCATTGACCATCGCATTCAGGATAAATTTGATGCGCTGCTTCTCCGGCAACAGCTTCATGGCGACTCCGGCGATGCCAAGCAAGGCCGCCTGTTCACGAATACCATACTGGAAGGAGGCCTTGCCGATGCGGCGCAACATGCCCCGGCCGCCACGACCATAAAAATCCTCAATCGCCTGGTTCAGGCGGGCATAGTCAGAGGTCTGGATGGCCGGTTCCATGTTATTCGGGGGCAGGTTATCGATATAACGATCCAGGCCCGATGCCCGCAAGACTGCGTGCATCCCATTCGCACCCATAACTTCCTCAGCTGATATGAGCGCCTGCCGTACCAGGCCGTTGACAATTACCGAATCAGGTCGAGGCATAATCTCTCCTTTCAAAATCTCAGGGCTGCTGGCCTGAAAAAACGTAAACAGGATATTGTTCACCGGTCAAAAGAAAGCCCAATCTTTTATAAAGCGAAAGAGACGGGATGTTATCCGATTGTGTGTTGACAGTTACCCGGCCCGGAACATTCCGGCCAGAATAATGGAGCAAGTCCTGTCCCAGAGCCATTCCAAGTCCCTGGCCCTGATACTCAGGCAAAACCGCCAGCCGCGCCAGATGCATTCCAAATGGACTAACTGTGCTGATCTGGTAAGCAAGCAATTTTCCCTGGTATTCAATCACCGTGGCAAGCCCAGCCTGGGCAAAGGCCATCTGCAAAGAGATTTGAGAGTTTTGCCAAAGCGGCTTAAAGGCCGCCGCATCCAACTCAGCCACACGCGGAAGATCAGCCTGGGTCATGGGGCGAATTGGAAAAGATGCGGTTCGTTGTACGGCAGAATCTGCTGCCTGGTGGTGTTCCAAGACAACAATCTGCTGCTCAAGCTCAAAACCGCTTTTTTTCAAAAGTGCGCCGAACCATTGCTGAAGGTTGATGGCCGCTAAAAGCTGTCCCGCCCTCTTATAAACCAGTTCAAAAGCAACCGGCCAGAGGGCGTCCCAGGCCTGCTCGGCAGAAATCGAGCGCGCGTGCGCAAAAAGTCGTATCCAGGCAATCCCAGGCGGGTCAGATGGACAGGCCAAAACAGCAGCCAATTGATTGCCCTGTTCGAGCACCCAATATTCATTTGCGCCGAGCCAATCGAGCGGGGAGCGCCAATCAAGATGCCTGTGGACGTGGGATTCGAAGTAAATTAGATTGGCAATGCGTCCCTGGTCGTTAAGTACTGCCGGCCGAAGGGAAACATTTGAATTTACCATGTGCGCAGTTTCAGGAGGGTGCGCAGGATTTTCTGCTTGAGGGTTGGGTTCTTCACACCGCGCAAACCAGAGTTCATGGCAAACAAACCCTCCATAAACTTACCTCGGCGGATCAAAATCCAGGCCACCGATTGCAGAACCAAGGCACGCATCTGGTCCTCGCCAGCCTGCTCCAACAAGTCAGCGGAGGCCTGATAGCGTTCAACAGCCTGGTCAAGACGCTTAAGCTCCTCAAGGGCAGCCGCCTCATTGCCAGCGGCCAATCCCTGGCGGCGCACATCGCCGGCCTCGGCAAAAATCGCCTCAGTTCCCAGTACGGCCTGAAGAGCGCCTTCGGCATCATCATCCTGTAAAAGGGCCACACTCTGGTTGTTGCGCATCTCGGCCGAGTCCAGCAAATTGCCGGCAGCCTGATAAGCCTGGGCAGCTTCCGCAAACAACCCGGCGGCCTGCTTAAAATCACCTTCCTGGTAAAACTGGCTGGCCTGTGTGGATAACTGCTTGGGGTCAATCTCTGTCATAAATACCTCACAAGAACAACTTGAAAAAAATAAAGGTGGCAAAGCCACATAAAACCATCGTGTCTTGACACCTTATACAACGCTTTGCAGCCACACCCCCAACCGAAGAGCAAAAAACTGGTCGATTAAAGGGTAATGTCCAGCAGCCCTTCAGCAACGGAGCGCAGCTTATTGGTAGAGAGTGAACTTAAATTGCGCGCCAATTCGAGATAGGGGCGATTAACCGGCAGGCAGACAAACGCCCGCAATTCCGGCGGCAGGTCAAGGAATTCCTGGATCGCCTTTTGGTCATTCATCCACTGGCCAATCGGCCCGTTTTGATCAAAGAACGCCTCAATGCGCGTGCCGAGCACAGACAAAATCGCTTCCAACTCAGCCAGAGGAACGGGCTTTTCACCCACTTCATAAGATTTCAAGCGGCTGACCGGGACTCCCGTTTCGAGCGATAAAGCCTTTAGCGAAATGCTGAACTGCTGGCGCTTCTGCGAGAGCAAAGCGCCGATAATGCGCTGGCGAATGGCGGCCAGCATTTTCAAGTTGAGCGGCTCGGTGCGCGGGGCCTCATCGGAAAGCGCATTGTTGCTCCAAAAATGCTGGATGGGCAGGTCCAGATAATAGGCCAGCACTTCCAACTCAGGCAGGGAAGGCGATTTACGGCCCTCCTCGTAAGCCCGCAACGTTGCCGGTGTAATCCCGATGGCAGTAGCGCACTCGCTCAAAGTTTTACGCGCAGCAGAGCGGGCGTCCCGAATCAGTACTCCCAATTTTCGCGTTCGAAGGGCTATTTGGGCTTGATGGCTCATGAGTTATCCTGTGGTCAAAAAAGTTATTCTCATTATACACGCTCTAACGACGACGCAGCATATCTCCCAGGTTTGCGCCAAAAATTTCTGGAGGCAGCTTGAACCCGGAAGATTCGAGCCGCGGCGTAAACAACGGGCGGATGCCGGTCGGCTTCAACTGACCAATAACCTTGCCATCGGTGGACATGCCGGTCTGCTCAAACTTGAAAATATCGGTCAGGACGATGGTGTCGCCTTCCATGCCGGCAACTTCCGTGATCGCCGTTACCTTGCGCGAACCATCCTTCAAGCGGGTTTGCTGGATAATCAAATCGACCGCGGCAGAAACCTGCTGACGAATTACCTTGACCGGCAAATCCATGCCAGCCATCAGAACCATCGTCTCAAGGCGCGCCAGGGCATCGCGCGGGGTGTTGGCGTGCAGGGTGGTCAAGGAGCCGTCGTGACCGGTATTCATCGCCTGGAGCATATCCAAAGTCTCACCGCCGCGGCATTCGCCTACAACGATACGGTCAGGGCGCATGCGCAAAGAGTTACGCACCAGGTCGCGGATTGTAACCTGGCCCTTTCCCTCAACATTGGCAACCTTGGTTTCCAGACGCACAATATGATCCTGTTGGAGTTGCAATTCTGCCGCATCCTCGATGGTGACAATCCGCTCATCCGAAGGAATCATGGTCGAAAGCACATTCAACAGGGTGGTTTTGCCAGAACCAGTGCCACCTGAAATGACGATGTTGAGGCGGCTGACCACACAAGCCCGCAGGAATTCAGCCATCTGCGGGGTTAGCGAGCCAAAATCGACCAGCTGCTGAACCGTTAACTTGTCCTTGCGAAATTTACGAATGGTGATGGTAGGGCCATCAATCGCAACCGGCGGGATGACAGCGTTGACGCGTGAACCATCCGGCAGGCGGGCGTCGACCGTGGGGCTGTCAGCATCGACCCGTCGCCCCAAAGGCAGGATGATCCGGTCGATGACGCGCAGGACGTGGGCGTCATTCTCGAACGTCACACCGGTTTTGGTCAACTGGCCCTTCTTTTCAACATACACCTTTTGCGGGCCGTTCACCATAACTTCGCTAACATCCGGGTCATTCAACAGCGGTTGGATCGGGCCATATCCCAGAACTTCGTTCATGGTTTCCTGGGTCAGTTGTTGGCGGATCGAAGCGGGAACCTTGCTGCCCAGGCGGGCAAAAATATCTTCGAGCTTCTGTTTGACAAAAGCTTCGCGCTTGTCATAGGGCGGATTGTCAGTCTCCAACTCACGAGTCAATGAGTCGATGACAAAATGCTTTAGTTTGCTTAAATCAGCCGCCGAGAGACCCGAAGATGCAGATGAGAAGATGGTTTGACTCATGGTTATTGATCCCCTGCATAGGCCGTATCATCGCTTGGAATTACCCAAACGATTTGTGAGCGCGAAACAGTCAAAAAATCGGCTTTGTAGAGAACGCTTCCATCGGCGGCAAAAACTTTTGCATCGGTCACCGCCAGGAACAACTCGGGCCGATCCAATTCATCCTTGACGCGGCCATCAAGGCGGACATGGATTGCGCCTTCGATGCGGTGGGTAATTGTTTGGATAACCGCCGATACTGCGACCTTGGAAATAATATCGGTGAAGTATTTGCCTCGATCATTGAACTCAACAGTCATGGTTGTATCTCCTGAAACCAGTTATGAAATACTACTCAGATTCAATCGGGGGCATTAAATATCCAAGCCCGGAGCGGGTGACGATATGGCGGGGATTGTGCGAGTCGGTTTCCAGCTTCTGACGCAGGCGGGCGATACTCACCCAAAGGATTTCCTTGTCATCGCGATATTCCGCACCCCAAACACTTGTCAGCAGTTCCTCGGCGCTCATCACCTTGCCGACATTGTGGGCAAACTGGAGCAGCAAGCGATACTCGGTAGCCGATAAAAAGACAGGCTGGGCACCGCGCCAGACTTCCGCACGGGCAAAATCGATCCGCAAACCGCCATGCTCAAAAACGCGGCTTTGGCTGACATCCTTGGAAACCTGCGAGCGGCGTAAAACCGCCCGAACGCGCGCCAAAAGCTCGGTGGCCGAGAAAGGCTTGGTCAGGTAGTCGTCCGCACCCATATCCAGGCCACGGACGCGGTCCTGCTCCTCGCCCTTGGCGGTCAGCATGATCACGGGCACGTTCGAGAACTGGCGAATCCGCTGGCAAACGGCGAACCCATCCAGCTTGGGCATCATTACATCCAGCAAAATCAGATCGGTCGGACTGGCAGAGAATACTTCCACCGCCTGTAACCCATCCTGGGCAGATATTACTTCGTAGCCTTCCGTGCGCAAATTGGCTTCCAACAAGCGCAAATAGCGAGGTTCATCGTCAACAACCAAGATTTTTGTAGTCATAGCAACTCCTGTCGATTACCCTACGATTTGAGAGGCAGGTCAATGATGAAGGTTGTACCCTTGCCTTCTTCGGATTTTACAAACATGGAACCATGATGAGCCTTGATAATCTGTCCGCAAATGAACAATCCCAGGCCAGAGCCTGATGTGCCATACCCCGGCACCCGGTAAAATTTATCAAAGATATAGGGCAAGTGTTCAGGCGAAATGCCGGGGCCTTCATCTGAAAACTCGACCCGCTGGAATTTATCGTTTTGGGTGATGCGGACGTGAACTGCCGCGCCGGGCGCATACTTGACCGCATTGCTGAACAAGTTTTGAAATACCTGGGTCAGGCGCACGCCATCGGCCATAATGAATGGCAGTTGGCCCATATCGCTGGTAATCCGCATGTCTTTGTAGCGAGCCTGGATGCGCAAAATCGCATCGCGCAATAAAATATCCAGCCTGACCGGTTGAAAATTCATATCCAATGTTTTGCTTTGCAGGCGGGCCGACTCAAGCATGTGGCCAATCAGGTTGGCCAGGTGGTCGGCTTCCTCATCAATAATGGATAAAAATTCACGGCGGGTTTCATCGTCCCAATTCGTATCGGCGCGGAGCAGAGTCGTGGCATATCCCTTGATAAAGCCAAGCGGGGTGCGCAACTCGTGGGAGATGGTGGCAATGAAATCTTCCTGGAGGTCGATCTGGCGGCGGGCATCCTGAAGGGCTGCAACCTGTTCGTAGAGTTGCTTGCGCTCGAACATAATCGAAAATTGCGCGGCAAGAAAACGAGCATCGGCAACCTGTTCCGGTGTATAAGCCGGGCCGCCAAAACGGACAAAAACCAGTACGCCGACCAGGCCGCCAGGCGTGCGCAGAGGAAGCCCAAGAAAATAGGGGGAAGAAGTTCGCTTCTCGCGGCTAACCGTCGAATCAGATTCCTGGACTACAGGGGCGCCAGTCTCAAGGGTTTTCATCGCCACGCTGAGACCCCAGTCGACATCCGCTTCGGCAGATTTACCCCGCCCCATCGCGCGGGCGTAGACCACATCCACCAGGTTGATTTTGTCGTTTTCCTTCAGGTAGAGAGCCATATTGTCGAACAAGAAGAAGGAACGCAAGGATGCGGTCAGGACATCCAACGCCTGTTTCCAATCGGCGTTGAAAACTACGGACTCCGCGATCACCATGTAGTCAGGCTTTTGCTCGGCGCTCATGAATTTTCCTGGTCAACTGTCTGAGAATTGGCAAGCAACAAAGGAAAAGAAAAAGTCGTGCCCTGCTCAGGGAGCGACTCAACACTAATCAACGAGCCATGCGCTTCGATGATTTGGCGCACCAAAGACAATCCCAGCCCGGTGCCGCCATATCGTCGCGTTGCCGATCCATCCAACTGATGAAACGGCTCGAATATCTCCTTGACGCGCTCCGGGGGAATACCAATCCCGGTATCGGATATGCTCAAGGTTACCATGCTGTTATTCCGCAAGGCCCGCAAAGCCACGGAACCTCCCAGCGAGGTGAACTTGATGGCGTTGTCCAACAATTGCGAAATCACCCAGCCCAGCTTTTCGCCATCCGCCTGGACAGCCGGCAAGGCTGGATCCAGTTCAACGCTCAAAGTAATCTGGCGGTCAACCGCTTTGGGATTGTTGCTCGTAACAATTGGGGCAATCAACAGATTCAGGTCAACCGGCTTCAATTGCAAGGCAAGTTCGCCTCTGGATGCCAACGAGAACAGGATTAAATCATCGATCAGGTTTTGCAGGCGACCCGCCGAGCGCAGGGAAACCTCAAGCGAGGTTTTTTGATCTCCGTTCAAGTCCCCCAGGGCTTCAGAGTGAAGCAATTCCAGATAGCCGCGGATGTGGGTCAAGGGTGTGCGAAGTTCATGTGAAATATTGGCAATAAAATTCGCTTTGAGTTGGTTCAATTCCGCCAGCTTATGCAGCGCATCCTGTAATTCTGCCGTGCGCAGGGCAACCCTGGCCTCCAAATTTTTATTGGCGTCGATCAAGGCCGAGCGCAAGCGGATAATCTGTTCGGTGACCGCCCGGTCCAAAACGGTGCGATCCAAAAAGCCCAAATCGATCAAGGCTTGCCCGAGCAGGCAAGGTTTCCCCAATTTTTCCTGTTGCCGCTGGTAATCGAGCGCCTTGGCAAGTTGCTGCTGATCCAGCAGGCCCATTCCAACCAACTGGTCGCCCAGGCGGGGCACCAGCACTTCAGGAGTGAGAGGCGCTTGCTGTTCGCTCATATCTATCCCTAGGATTGCCAAACCCACTCGCCGCCAATCATTGTTGCGGCAGCCTGCATCGACAACAAAACATGCGGATCACAGGCAAATGGGTCTTCATCAAGTACAACCAGATCAGCGTAATAGCCCGGCGACAGGCGGCCAAGGCGATTCTCCATCCCGGCTGCATAGGCAGCGCCGGTTGTGAAGCCGGACAGGGCTTCGCGCATGGACAAACGCTGTTCAGGATACCAGCCATCAGCGCCGGGCGTCCCATCGGGCCGGCGGCGGGTTACCGCGGCATGCAAGCCCAGGAACGGATTCGGCGATTCGACCGGGGCATCCGAGCCAAAGGCCAGCGGCGCTCCCGCCTCGAGTTGGGTGCGCGGCGCATAAGCGAGACGCGCCCTGTCGCCCCAGAAACGGTCGGCGGCCAGCATATCTGAAACCGCATGAATGGGCTGCATCGAGGCGATCACACCCAGTTTCGCCAAACGCCCGGCATCGTCAGGGTGAATAATCTGAACATGCTCGATGCGGTGACGCAGTTTCGGCAAGCCATGCTGCTGCTCGTAAGCGCGAAGCTGCTCGTAAGCATCCAACACTTCGTGGACGGCGCGGTCGCCAATCGCATGGACGGCCATGCTCAAACCACAATCGGCAGCTTGCCGCCCAATTTCGAAAAGTTCTTCACCATCAAGATTTAGAATACCACGATTTTCAGGCTCATTCAAATAGGGCTGGAACATGGCGGCCGTGCGCGGCCCAAGCGCCCCGTCCATAAAAGTTTTGTAGGAGCCGATGCGCAGGTAATCATCGCCAAAACCAGAGCGCAAGCCAAGCGCATGGGCATGATTCAGCAAATCCGGCGGCACAGACTTGACCACCCGCAACTGCAAATCGCCGCTCTCACGCAAGGCTTGCAAAGCCATAAAGGCTGTGCGGTAATCAAAATCATGGGCGCCGGTCAGGCCCATGCGGTGCAAAATCGGCAGGGAGGCGCGGATGGCCCGGGCAACTTCGGCCACCGATGGCTGGGGCAAGGCCGTTTCGATCAGGCCCATTGCCGATTCGAGCAAAATACCGCTCGGCTGCCCGGCGGCGTCACGCAGGATTTTCCCATTCTCGGGGTCAGGTGTGGCGGAGGTGATGCCCGCCAGCGCAAGGGCGACAGAGTTGGCCCAGCCAGCATGGAGCGATTTGGCCGTCAGATAAACAGGATTATGCGGGGCAGTCGCATCCAGGTCGGCTGCGCTGCCAAATTCCCCGCCCCAGTCGTTTTGCTGCCAGCCATGGCCCAAAACCCAGGCACCCGGGGCAAGCGTTTGCGCCCGCTCAGCTACCCGCCACAGGCATTCGGCCTTGGTCGGTGTTTCCACATCCACCTTTTGCAGGCTGAGGGCAAAATTCATCAAATGGATGTGCGCATCGGTCAGGCCCGGCAAAATGACGCGCCCGCCCATGTCTTCTCGACTGGCGCGGGCGCTGAATGAATCGAATAGTTCTTCGCCGCCAATGGCGGCAATCCGCTCACGGTCAATGACCAGCACCGAGGCTTGCGGACGAAGCTGATCCAGGGTATGAATGCGGGCATTGAAAAGAATTTTCATGATTGGCCTGTTCCACCTACATTCCGTTGAGCAAGCGTTCCAGCAATGAATTTAACTCTTCTTCCGAGTAAAAATACATGGTCAGGGCGCTTTTGCCGTTCTTGCCCGCCTTGAGTTTCACTTCCGTGCCCAGGGTCGTGCGCAAACGTTCTTCCAGGGCCAAGACATCGGGCGTTGGGCCGGATTTGGGCAGGCTGACCGGTTTTTCCCCGCTCATCTTGCGCACCAGCTCTTCGGTTTGGCGAACGGTGAGTGACTGGGTGACAACCGTTTGCAACGCTGCCGCCTGGGCCTGGGGGCTGGAGAGGGCCAACAGGGCGCGGGCGTGACCTTCAGTGACCCGGCCATCGACCAGGGCCTGCTGGATGGGCGCAGCCAGCTTCAACAAGCGCAAGGTATTGGTTACAGCCACCCGGCTTTTGCCAACCCGGATTGAAATCTCTTCATGCGACAGGTGAAACTCATCAGACAATTGCTGGTAGGCGTTGGCTTCTTCCAACGGGTTCAAGTCTGCGCGCTGGATGTTTTCAATCAGGGCCAACTCCAGCTTTTGCTGGTCGGTGGTCTGACGCACAATCACCGGCACTTCGTTCAGGCCAGCCAGCTTGGAGGCCTGTAAACGCCGCTCACCGGCAATCAGGATATAGCCCGAACCAGCCTCGTTGCGGCTGACAATCAAAGGCTGGATTACGCCGTGCTCTTTGATCGAAGCCGCCAAATCTTCGAGCGCAGCCGGGTCGAAATGGGTACGCGGCTGGCGCGGATTGGGCTTAACCTGCCCGATTGGAATCCGCATGACCCCGCTAAACACATCCGCAGCCGGATTGGTCGAATCTTCCGACTGGAAAGCAGCAGAAGAGGGGATTAAGGCATCCAGGCCGCGGCCAAGTCCTGTTTTAACCGGCATGATCAACCTCCAAGATTAATTAACTGGCTCGGCAAAACCATCTGCCTGTAAAATTTCCTGGGCCAGCGCCTGGTAAGCCTGGGCGCCGGTCGACGAAGGGGCATAAACGGCAATTGGCAAGCCGTAAGAGGGCGCTTCAGCCAGCCGGATGGAACGCGGGACAATCGAAGAAAATACCTGGCCGGGAAAATGCTTGCGAACTTCATCGACCACATCCTTGGCCAGGTGGGTGCGGCTTTCGAACATGGTCATGATCAGGCCGCGGATCTTCATTTCGGGATAAAGCGAGGCGCGGACACGCTGCAAGGTCTGCATCAATTGACCCAACCCTTCCAGCGCCAGATATTCGCACTGCACCGGGATAATGACCCCATCCTGGGCGGCCATCAACCCATTAATGGTTAAAAGACTAAGCGAAGGCGGGCAATCGATCAAAATGTAATCGTAATGACCAATCAAAGGCTGCAAAGCCATCCGCAGGCGGAACTCGCGCTGTGGCTGCCCAACCAGTTCCACTTCGGCCCCCGCCAGGGAGGGGGAAGAAGGCAAAATCGAGATTTTCAAATCGGGATTGACCAGGATATGACCGCTGGCAACCGAAATACCGAGCAAAGCCTCATAAGTGCCGCCCTTGACCGTGTGCTTGTCAACGCCCAGGCAGGAGGTTGCATTGGCCTGGGCATCCAAATCAACCAGCAAGACTTTCTGGCCCATTTGCGCCAGGTAAGCGCCCAGGTTGACAGCCGTGGTTGTCTTGCCAACCCCGCCCTTTTGATTCACCAGGGTATAAATTTTCGTCATCAGTGTAAAACCTCCATCAGGCAGGTATTAATTTCAGATTGGGTTGGCACGCCGGCCAGTCCGGGCCGCGTGACCGAGTAGGCGGCCAGGTTCGAGGCAAAACGGGCGGCCTCCCACGGATCGCGAGTCTGGGCCAGGCGCACAAAAAAAGCTGTTGCAAAAATATCGCCCGCGCCGGTTGCATCCACTTCATCAACAAGCGGGGCGCGGAAACGGCGGCTATCGCCATTCCAAAACAAACGGCAGCCAGCCGCGCCTTCGGTTACCACCACCAAACGACCCTGGTGCGCCAGCCACTCGATTTGCTCTTCATCGTGAGCAACATCATCGACGCTGAATACAGTCGCGCCTGCCGCCGGCATGGCCTGCGCCGCGGAAGGCCAGGTGCAAGGATGGATCAGTCCATCCTGATCCCAACTTCGCATCCAGCCCTGCGGGGTCAAGCCCAGCAGCGTTGGTCGAAATTCGGCGGGCAGAACAGATTGCATCTCTTGCGCCACCGGGCCAAGGTGAATGATTTTCGTATTCCGCCAAGGTTCAGGAACCAGGCCAAAATCGATTTTCGCCGCAACCTGGCGGATATGCTGGGTCCGCCCTTCAGGGGAATAGCGATTCTCGAAGCGGGTTGCCTTTTCCGTTTCCGCCGCCAAAACCGGGATGTTCCCCAGGGCATCCAGCGAAATCTCGCCCGACCAGGCGGTCAGCACCCCGACCCGCAGCCCCAAAGCGCGGGCAGTCAGCGCGGAGTAAGCCGCAGTGCCTCCCAGTGACGGGCCGGCAGGCGTTTGGTCGATTGTGAGATGTCCTATAACCAGGTAATCAATCGGCTCAAAGGGTGCAAACTGAAGCATAAACGAATTATAACCGTGAAACGTATAGATTGATGTTCCACAAAAACGAAACTCTTTTATTTCCCCTGCAAACCCTGTAACGCTTCATCCAGCGCGTCAACACTGACCGGCTTGACCAGGAAACCGCGCGCCCCAAGCTGAAAGGATTCGCGCCTCGTTTCGGGCTGGTCATCCGATGTCACTACAAAAACCGGCACCCTGGCCAGGCGCGGTTCACGGCCCATAAAACGGAGGATTTCAAAACCGCTGACCCCCGGCATATTGATGTCAACAAAAACCAGGTCAGGGGCTTCCTCGCGCAGGATGCTCATACCCGCACTCGAGCCATAAGCGGCCCGCGCCGGGTAGCCCAACGCCTTCAAAATCCGCACCAGGGTGTCTGCCGTCGTTCGCGAATCGTCGATGACCAGCACGTTTTTCATGATCCATCCTCCAGGAAAACCCTGCCCATAACACTCATATCATAACCCGGAAGAGCGTGAATTGCATTCCGAAATGCTTGCGATTGCAGCAAATCGAACAACGGCCCCAGCAAATTGCTGTCGGCATGGATTTTTGGAATCACCAAATCGTAACGTTCCTGGAAAAGCGGCACAAAATCAAGCTCCAGCGCCTGGGCGGCAGCCGGAATGCCCAACCCGCAATCGGCGCGCCCGCTGGCAACCGCCGCAGCAACCCCCAGGTGGGTATACTCCTCATCCTCATAACCGCGCAGCGCATCGGGGGCAATCCCCATTTTTTCTAGATGGTAATCGAGCAGGACTCTCGTCCCCGCGCCGCGCTGCCGATTGATGAAGGCAACCTCGCCCCGAGTCAGATCCTGCAAGGAGCGGACTCCCTTCGGGTTGCCTCGCCGCACAATCAGCCCCTGCTCACGGTTGACCAATCCGACCAACTTTACCGGCACATCAGGCAGGTACTGGCGGATATAGCGCAGGTTGTATTCGCCCGTTTCCGGGTCGAGCAGGTGCGAACCAGCCAGGTGAGCCTCGCCGCGCTTGAGCGCCACCAACCCGCCCAGCGAACCTACGTTGGCCGAAACCAGGCGGCGATCACGTTCCGCGAGGAATTGAGCAATTACATCCAGAATGACATCATGCGAGCCAATGCAGAAAATCGTGCGTTCGATTTCTTGTTTCGAACGATACAAACGGGCCTGGACGGTCTCACCCGCCTCGACACCCTGGATTCCGCTGGGAATCAGCACCAGTCCGTCAGCGCGCACCAGCGAGGTAATCACCCCGGCCCCGCGCGCAATCGGCGCAGCCAGAGTCCTGTCGCCAACACGACCAATGGCTACCCGCATATAATCATCATCCCCGGCAGGCGAAGTTACCTTGCGGGTCATGCTGACGGTTTCCAGCGGCAATTCAACTGGGCGGCGACCCAGCCATTGAGCAATTATTTCCTCGGCAAAAATATCCACCGTCAGGGCTGCCGAAACCGGATAGCCCGGGACGCCAATAATGGGAACAGGCGCGCCATCAGAGCGGTTCAATATCCCCAAAATAACCGGATGTCCCGGCCTGACCGCGACGCCATGAACAAGCAAGCGGCCCAGTTTTTCAACCACCCATGAGGAGAAATCTTCCGCACCAGCAGACGAACCGGCATTAAGCAAAACCAGGTCGTGGCCTTCAGCCGCCTCGGCTACCCGGGCGCAGAGCGCATCGAAATCGTCCGGGGTGATCGGAAAACGAGTCGGCAGGGCACCCATCGCCTTGATTTGGGCCGCCAATACCAGCGAGTTATATTCGAGGATGTCGCCGCGCTTGAGTTCCGCGCCAATCGGCACCAGTTCGGTGCCAGTCGGCAGGATCGCCACCTTTGGGGGGCAAGCCACCGTTACGGTCGCGTGCCCGGAAGCGGCTATCGCGCCCAGGTCATAAGGGCGCAGAACATGTCCGGAGGGCAGGACAAGCTGGGTGGCAACAATGTCCTCGCCCAGGGGGCGAACGTGATGCCAGGGCACGGTCGAGGCGCGCAAACGAATCAAGGCCGGGCGGCGGACATCCTGGGATATCTTCCCATCCGCGCCCAGAGGCTCGACATTCTCGATGGGAATAACGGCATTGGCCCAATCCGGGATCGGGTCGCCCGTATCGACATACTGGGCAGAATCAGGCAAATCCAACCGAACCGGGGCGGAAGGTTGCGCCCCACGCGTTTGCTCAGCCCGAACAGCAAAGCCATCCATGGCTGCGGCGTGATAGTGCGGCGATGAGCGCAAGGCCCAGATCGGCCCGGCCAATACCCGTCCCAAGGCATTTTCATCAAGCGGAATCGTTTCACTGGCAAGAACCTGCCAAAGGCCAGCCTGCCGCAAAGCTGCGCGAAAAGCCTGCCTGGCCTGCGAAAGAGGAATATCGTGAAGGTAAAAGGACATGGATTCCCGATTAGAAAAAACTGCCCCAGGTTTATGGAGCAGTTTGCAGTTCGTCAGGTCACATTACGGCGTCGGGGATTCTTCAGGGGTGACGATAACTTCCGGAGTGGCGATGACTTCAGGTGTTGCCGTAAATGGCTCGAGGGTGGCAGTCGGCGGGTTGCATTCAAGATTCAACGAATTGAATTTTGCGCTGTACTCCGCATCCAGGGCGGCGATATTGGCTGCCTCTGCCCATTGGTTGAGCGCCGGACAGCGGTCGTTCAGGCGCTGGCTGGCATTCAACTGGTCGCCATAACTCAACAAAGCCAGGTAATACCGCTGGGTCGCGGTCACATTCGAGCCGTCGCGCAAGTTCGGGGTGTTGCGATGAATCTCGCTAAAGTAGTTGACCGCCTGTGCCCAGTCCAATTCCCAATAGGAGGCGCCCTGGATGTACATGCGGGCGAAGCTGCGATAGCCGACGGCCTGGCCATCCAGTGGGCCGAAACGTTCGGCCAGGGTCAGATCGTAAATACCGCCTTCCAGGTTGGGCAGGGAGGCATAAGCCCCCTGTCCCAAAATTTTGGCCGCGCCGCGGTTGCGATAGGCCATGTAATACATGCCATCCAATTGGGCCGTGCGATAGGTAACATCTTTCTTGCGCAAAGCATCCAGAGTGGCAATCGCGCCATCCCAATCGGAGGCAGCCATCTGGGCCTGGGCCTGGGCAAAAATCGCTTCCTGTTCACGCAGGTCAGGGGTCGGGGTAATGGTCGGGCTGGGAGTTAAAGTCGGCGAGGGCGTGATTGCCATCTGAACCAGCACCTGGGCCAGCAAATCCGCGCTGCCAGGGTAGCCGGGATCGTTCTTGAGAATATATTCAAGGCGCTGGCGGGCGACGTCAAAACGGCGGGCGGCGAAATCTTCTTGAGCCATGTTAAACTGCTCGCCAAGCGACTGCGATTTGGTCGCTTCCGCAGCAAAAAGACGGTCATTAACGCCCCAGCCGTAGCCGCCCAGGCTGCCAAAGAGCAGCGCAGCGGTAATAATCAAGAGGCCAATGACAAAACTAAAACGGCCTTTTTTTTGGATTTTCGTGGGTTGTGTATCAGATAGGTTGGTCATTTTATGGAACTTTCAATTTAATTTTTGGTTGAAGCCAGCGTTCTTATGGCGCAAGCTCAATATTATACCCGATGAAAACTCAGCGTTTATAGCCGGAACACCTGCTTCGCTTCCGACCAAACCAGGGCCAGGGCCAGCAAGCCGCCCGCAAGCATGCCAAGCAGGGCCGTGGAAATGGCTCCGCCGGGCAGGTAAACAGCCAGCAGGTAAGTCACGATACCGCCAACCAGGGCCGCCAGCAAACCAAGGCCAACAGAGCGGCCCACTTGCAGCGATTCGTGCGTTCGCCGCGAAAGCAGGAAAAAGAGCAAAATCGCCTCGACCAGCAGGGAAATCTCAGCCAGGGCAATCATCGGCGCGCCAATCTGCCTGAAGAAAGAAATGGCCAGCAAACCAAAGGTGGTAAAAAGGAAAAGGCGCAAAACCACGGCGAGAAGCGGCATCAACGGTTCTTTGCGGGCATAAAACGCGCGCACCGCGACTTCGTGAATCACGAACCCGGTCAGGGTCAGCAGGTAGGCGCGAGTGGTCCAGGTAATCAGCGCGGAGGTTTCTTCTCCAAAACCAAAGACGCCGCGAACCAGCGGATGGATCCCGGCTGCCATGATGGCGGCAACCGGCAGGGTTGTAGCGATCAAAACGCGCAGGGCGCGCTCGACCGAGCGGCCGAATTCCTTCCAATCCTGGCGGGCAGCCAACTCCGAAAGAGCCGGCAGCATGGCAGTTGCAATTGCCGTCCCCATAATGGTCTCGGGCACCTGCATCACCATCCAGCCATAGGTCAAGGCCGTAACAGCCCCATCCTGTTGCAGTTGGGACGCAAAATTATCGCGCAGGATGACAATCGCCTGGATGCCGCCCATGGTCAACAAACGCGGCCACATCAAGCCCAGGGCCTCAGAAAGGCCAGTATTGGTCAAGTCAAGGGAGGGCGTCCAACGGAAGCCAAAAGTGAACAGGGCCGGAACCTGAATCAGCAAATGGAAGGCCGCCCCCAGGATGACCCCATATACCAGGCCATGAATCCCGAAAGTCGGCACCAGGAAGAGCGCGCCTATAATCTGGCCAACGTTGTAAGCGGTCGGGGCCAGGCCCGGCAGCAGGAAATGCTGGTTGGCCTGCAAGCTGGCCATGACCAACCCGCTGATCGAAAAAATGATCGTGCCAATCAGGTTCAGGCGCATCAGATCGGCCAACAGGTCAAGCTGCTCAGGCGGGAAGCCTGGCGCAATCACCAGCCGGGCAATTTGCTCGGCGAAAATCGCAATCAGGATGGCGACGCCGCCCGTCACCACAAAAGCCAGGTTGGCAACCCGCGAAAACAGATCCCAGGCTGCATTACGATCCTTGTTGGTCAGGTATTCGGTCAACAGCGGAATAAACGCCATGGCCAGCGCGCCGCCCGAAATCAGGGCAAATAGCACATCGGGCAGGTTGTTGGCGGCATTGAAGGTATCCAGCAAGTGAACTTCGTCGCGATACTGGCGCGAAATAATACCAGTGCGGACAAACGCCAAAACTTTATCCAAGCCAAACAACCCGATCACCAGGAAGGCATTGAAGCTGGTGCGGGTTAGTTTCAACTTATCGAGCAGGAAAGGAATCATCCCGTTTTACCTCATCAGGTCCTTGAACGAAAAACACATCCCGCAATGATACCAGATTGCGAGATGTGTTTTTGCGAAGTAAAGCGCAGGTTGTTCCTAGTGCTCGTGCTGCGCCGGCGACAAATTCTCGCTGCCGGGCAATTTTTCCGCCAGGGCCTGCGGTTTGTGAATCAGGGTCGGCAGGCACTGCGGGCAGATGGAATACGCCTTGCCCTGGAATTCGAGCGAAAGCAGCGGAATCAGATCGGAGTTGCGGTTACAGTTAAGACAAGTTTTTTCAGTCATGGACAGTTTCCTTTTCGAAAAATTATATAGGCCTACTATACCCGCTCCCGCCAAAATTCCCTGTGATAAAAGTTACATCCCCAATAGCCAGCGCAAAAGCCAAAAAGCCGCCATACCGGCCACAATCGTCCAGGTGACGCTGCGCGTGCGCACCGCGACCACAATCGCCAGCAACCCGGCCAACAGACGCGGGTTTAATGGATTAAGATTTAGCGTTCCATCTACCATCGACAACTCAGGCACAATAATCGCCATCAAGGCCGCAACTGGCACATAGCGCAAGGCGCGTTTGACCAACTCCGGCGTTTGCCAGCGATGGAACAACCCGATAAACGATAAACGCGTCAGGAAAGTCAGCGCGCCCAGAACCAACATGACCGGCCAGATATTGCTCATTTGCGCTCCGCCAGCAAGCCAGCCAGGATGCCTACCAGGGCCGCGCTGACCAGTCCCAGCTTATAGGGCAAATCCGCCGCCAGGATCGAGGTCACCCCCGCAGCGACAGCCGCGAACAGGGTCGGTCGGTCGCGAATGACCGGAAAAACCAGGGCGATAAAGGTCAAGGCCAGGGTAAAATCCAACCCCCACGAAGATGGAACCTGCGCACCCAGGAAAATCCCAACTGCCGTGCTGAACTGCCAGGATGTCCACAAGGTCAGCCCGGCCCCAAAAAAGTACCAATGCCTGTTGCCCTGGGCAGGATCAGCCTTGTTGTAGTGCAGGATGCTGACCGCATAGGCTTCATCGGTCAGGAGATAGGCTAAAACCCCCTTCCACACCGGATTCAAGCCCAGGGTGTGCGGGGCCAGCGACGCGGAATACAGCGCATGGCGCAGATTAATCACAAAACCAGTCAAAATCATCACCAGCGCCGGTGTCCCCATCCCCACCAACTGGATGAGCATAAATTGGGATGAACCGGCAAAAACAATCGCCGACATAGCCTGGGCGGCCAGCGGCGTAAGGCCCGCCCCCAAGGCCAGGATGCCGTAGATCATGCCAAACGGCGCCACCCCCAGCAAGATCGGCAATTCGGCGCGGGCGCCGGCAAAAAATTGGGCAGCAGGTGTGTCTTGCATAAATGTTGGCCGATTATAGCCCCAAATATGCTATAGTTGCCACATCTTTGCGCGTGGAGAATTCAATGAATCCCTTCCTGGCCATGTTCCTGACCTTCATTGCAGCCATCGCCTGGCTAAGAATAATGGATTTCGCCGCCCACCGGGGTTGGATAGAAAGCCGTTTGAGCCGCAAACTCATTCATATCGGAACCGGACCAATCTTTGTACTGTGCTGGCTGCTCTTTCCCGGCGAATGGTATGACCGCTGGCTGGCTGCGCTCGTGCCAGGGCTGATCACCGTCCAGTTTGCGCTGATTGGCCTGGGTGTGGTCAAAGATGAAGCATCGGTCAAAGCCATGTCGCGCACCGGCGACCCGCGTGAAATTTTGCGCGGGCCGTTGTATTACGGAATCATGTTCGTGCTGCTGACCCTCCTTTTTTGGAAGGATTCGCCGGTCGGGATGGTTGCGCTGATGATGATGTGCGGCGGCGATGGCATCGCCGATGTGATCGGGAGGCGGATTCGTTCCACCCGCCTGCCCTGGTCGCCCGAAAAAAGCGTTGCCGGAACCCTGAGCGTTTTGCTGGGCGGCTTCGGGCTTTCGCTGGCGATCCTGGCAGTTTATGTGGCGCTTGGAGTCTTCTCCTCCCCGTTGAGCGCGTACCTGCTGCCCCTGGCCGTCATCGCCCTGGCGAGTATGATCGTCGAATCCCTGCCACACAAAGACATCGACAATATCACCATGACCCTGGCGGCCGTATTATGCGGCTTGTGGCTGTTCTAATTCAATATGGACAGGTGAAATGGTTCAGGCTGAAAAAATCCGTCAAACCGTACAAATCCTTCTCGATGTAAAAACAAACGATTCTGACGATGCCCGCCGTCGGCGGCTGCTGAACATTATTTTGTTCAGCCTTTTTCTGTTAACGTCCCTGGTCTTAATCCTGACTCTGGGCGCCGACCTGCTCCTGGGCGATGAATTGGGCATGAACGACTGGGAAAAAAGACAACTCTACCTTTGGATCGCAGGAGTTCTTTTGGGTTATGTCTTCTTTTATGTTCTCAACCGAAAACTTGCCCACGGGGTGGCCGGCTTCCTGTTCCTGGCCTTTCTGCTGGCGGCGTTTGCCTTCAGCGATGAAGCCAGCGAGCTGATCGACGGACGCAGCCTGTATGTTTTTACCATCCCGATTCTTTTGGCCAGTGTCTTGGTGCGGCCCTATTTCAGCTTCATTTTTGCCGGTTTAACCATCCTGGAATTGAACTACCTGGCCCTCTCGGCCAACCTGGTTCCCCAACCCCTGCCCTACATTGCCTTTATCTTTTTTGCCCTGATTTCCTGGCTATCCGCCAATGCCCTTGAAAACGCCATTAAAAACCTGCGTAACCTGAACCTGGAACTTGACCTGCGGGTGGCCGAGCGCACCCAGGATTTGCTGGAAGCCAACACCCAGCTCCAGCGCGAAATTATCGAACGAGAGCAGGCCGAAGAAACCGTGCGCCAATACGCGGACATCGTCAACACCATGCAGGTGGGCATGTACATTGTGCGCGCCGGTGATTTGCAGGATTCCCAATCGCTGCGCATCGCCGCCGCCAACCCCGCGGCGCTGGTTTTTGCCGGGAAAATCGCCGAAGAAAGTATCGGTCAGCCCCTGGAGCAGGCCGGCAACATTTTTCGTGCCAGAAATTTCAATCAAAAATGCCTGGCTGTCATCCAGGGCGGCGAATCGACCGAATTGGAGTCGCTGATCACCAACGAAAACGGCGAACTGGTCGAAGCCTATAACGTCAAGATATTCTCGCTCACCGAAGACAGCGCCGGCATCCTGTTTGAAAACATCTTCGAGAAAAAGCTGGCCGAGGAAAGCCTGCGCCTGTTCAACATCCAGTTGGAGGAAAGGGTCCGGCAGCGCACCGCAGAACTGGAAACCGCCAACAAGGAACTTGAATCTTTCTCCTATACCGTTTCCCATGACCTGCGTTCCCCGCTGCGCGCCATCGGCGGTTACTCGCACATCCTGCTCAACGATTTCGCCGAGGACATGTCCCCGCCGGCCCGCACCTTCCTGAGCAAAATCATCGCCGGGGCCAACCAGATGGCCGCCCTGATTGATGGACTATTAACCTTCTCGCGCACCAGCCGGGCCGAAATCAACCGTCAGGAAGTTGATACCAACGCCATCGTCGCAGAAGCCTGGCAAATCGTCGAAGCGGATGCGGGCTGCCGCGATGTCGATTTCCGCTGCGCAAACCTGCCCGTTTGCAGCGCCGACCGAACCTTGCTGCGCCAGGTTTTCATCAACCTGCTCTCAAATGCGGTGAAATACAGCCGCAACAGCAACCCGCCCGAGGTCGAGGTCGGCTGGTTACAACAAGGCGATGAAATCATCTATTTCGTGCGCGACAACGGCGCCGGGTTCGATATGAAATTTTCCGGCAAATTATTTGGGGTTTTCCAACGTCTGCACCACACCGATGAGTTCGAAGGCACCGGTATCGGCCTGGCAACCTCCCAGCGCATTGTCACCCGCCACGGCGGGAAAATCTGGGCGGAAGCGGCGGTCGGAAAAGGGGCAGTCTTTTATTTCACCATCGGAACGAGCGTTTCCCCCGAAGAAAAACTGGTTTTCTAAAGTCCGACCAATTCCTTCGCTTCCAGCAAAATATCGTCGAAAGCCGCCTCCAGCGCGGGATGATATCCGCGCAGGCCGGCAACCACCTGGGCGCTCCAGACAACATATTCACGGATGCGTGTTTCGCTCCAGTCGGGCGGCGGGGTGCGGGTGATGTCGCGCAGGTTCGAGATTTTGTCGGCAATCTTCACCGCCCTGGCCGGCACCGATTTGTGCGGCGCATGTTCGATTTGCAGGCGCTTGCGCTCGGCTTTGGGCAGGGATTTATCGTCAGTAGCCTCCATGACCACAGAACGCACTTGCGCGCCAAACAGGCGTTCCAACTCCTCGGGGGTGGTATCGGTATCTTCAACGGTATCGTGCAAAATAGCGGCAAGCAGGGTCACTTCGTCCCGAATCTCACCGACCCGCCACAGAATCTCAGCCACGGCAATCGGATGGTTGATATAAGGGGCCTGGTCAACCCCCTTGCGGCGCTGGTCGCGGTGTTTCTCGGCGGCAAAAAGAATCGCCTGGAGCAGGCGTCCGGGCAGGTTGCAATCTTGAGATGCGGTCATCATCATTTCCATCTTTTCTTGGGTGGGGAAGTTTTGAACGGGAAAGAGTATATGCCAGAAAAGCGGACAAGTCAATTTTTACGGCTCCTGGCTTTAGGGGAAAAACGCGATAAAATCAGGCCATGATTGCCACCCTGCATGGAGAAATCCAACACAAAGAAGAAAATGCCCTGATCATCGACCTGGGCGGTGTGGGTTTGCGCGTATTTGCCGCCAAAAGCCTGATTGAATCGCTCAAAATCGGCGAAAAAACCTTCCTGTTCACCCACCTGATCGTGCGCGAAAACGAACTCTCGCTGTATGGATTCGAGACAGCCGAAGAGCGCCAGCTCTTCCTGACCTTACTGGGCGTGGACGGGGTCGGCCCCAAAGTGGCGCTCTCGGTGCTTTCCACCCTCAGCCTGGATGCCGTGCAACGGGCCGTCTTCAGCGAAGAGCCGGAACTGCTCAGCCGCGTGCCCGGCATCGGCAAAAAAACCGCCCAAAAAATCGTCCTGTACCTGCAGGATCGACTCAAACCAACCGACACCCTGGGCCGGATCGCCAGCATGAGCGACGCCGACTCTGAAGTCCTGGCGGCGCTGACCGCCCTGGGCTACAGCGTTGTTGAGGCCCAAACCGCCATCCAGGCCATCCCCAAAGATACCCCCGGCGGCGTTGAAGAACGCCTGCGGGTCGCGCTCGGATATTTCAACCGCTAGCAAACAGCCTCGGGCTGTTTGTTTATGAATGGAGATGGATGAAAATCTCGATCATCAGCGAGGGGTATTTTCCCGAAATTTCGGGGGTCACAGTCAGTCTGCACAAACGACTTGAATATCTTAGCGCCTGGGGACACCAGGTACAGGTATTTGCTCCCGATTATTCGGCGCTCGGCCATCTGTATCCCAATTACAAGGATCATGTGGGCGAAATCCTGCCAGGGGTTACGGTTCATCCTTTCGAGAGCATTCCCTATTACGTAGATTACACCCGCGACCCCAAGCCGTTCTCGTTCCAAAAACTGGAAGCGAAAATCTCTGAATTTGCACCCGACATCTTGCACGTCGAATGCCCGGAGCGGCTTTTCATGGGCTTTTTCAGCCGGCCCGGGATCAGGCTGGCCCGAAAATTGAAAATACCCGCCTCGGCAATCTACCACACCAACTACCTGTCCTACGCCGATGATTACAAGGAGCAGGTGCGCTGGCTGGGCATTCCCGGTATGATTTATTTATTGAAAAAGGTTTTTGTCTGGGTCTACAATAGCTACGATGTTCTGATGGTGGCATCCCCCGATGTTTCCAACTACTTAAGAGCCTGGGACGTGAAAAATATTCATCAAGCCGCCTACAACGGCGTCGATCTGGAGCAATTCTTCCCAGCCGAATTAGTTTCCATCGAAAATGGCAATGTGAACTTCCTGTATGTCGGCAGGTTGACCGCCGATAAGGGTATCCGCACCCTGCTGCAAGCCTGCGACCTCGTTTACGAGCAGTTGCCAAACGCGACCTTCACCTTTATCGGCGGAGGCCCGGAGGCAGCCATTCTCAATCAATGGGCAGAAACCCACCCGCGCGGGAAAATCCTGGGGCGCATTCCCTACACCGAAATGGGTGAACACCTGCGCCAGGCGCATGTCCTGGTGACAGCTTCGACCAAAGAACAGCGTCCCCTGACCCTGCTGGAGGCCACCCGCGCCGGGCTGCCCATCATCGGCCCCGCCAGCGGCGGAGTCAAAGAAATCATCCGCCATGAAATATCCGGCCTGTTGGTCCCGCCCAATGATGCAGCTGCGCTGGCAGAGGCAATGACCCGCATCGCCAACAATCCGCAACTGTACCAGGCCTTCCGCGAAGCGACCCTGCAAACTTCGCAGAACCAGAGTTGGGAAGCCAGCACAAAAGAAATGCTCAATACCTGGGAGCGGCTCACCAGGGGAGAGAAACCGGCGGTTTAGAACCGGCATGTGGTTATCCGCTTATTACCCCCAACCCCAACAAATCCTGCGCGCAATACCTGGCGCAAGTTATCCATCCAAAGGAGAACGTATCAATGCTGACCAAGAAAATTGCCTTCATTGGCTCTGGCGCAATGGGAGAAGCCATGCTGGCGGGACTGCTGCGCCAGGGGCTTTCGCGGCCTGAAAACCTGTTGACCGCAGATGCCCGCACCGAGCGCGTGGAAGAACTGCGCGAAAAATACGGCACACAACCCTTTACCGACAACAACCAGGCGGCAGATGGCGCCGACGTTGTCATCCTGTCCGTTAAACCGCAGCGCCTGACCGAAGTGCTCAAAAGCCTGAAGGGCCACGTCCGCGAAGATGCGCTGGTACTGTCCATCGTCGCCGGGGCAAAAATCTCCAAAATCAGCAAGGGGCTGGGACACCAGGCCGTCATCCGTTCGATGCCCAATACCCCGGCCCAGATCAGCCGCGGCATCACAGTCTGGATCGCATCGGAGGCTGTCAGCGATGAACAAAAACAAACCGCCCGGCACATTCTGGGCGCGCTGGGCGAGCAGGTCGAGGTTGACGATGAGAATTATCTCGACATGGCCACCGCGCTTTCCGGCACCGGCCCGGCCTACGTTTTCCTGTTCATGGAGGCGATGATCGACGCCGGGGTGCATATGGGTTTCGCCCGGCGCATTTCCGAAAAGCTGGTACTCGAAACCATCAAGGGTTCTGTTGCCTATTACGAAGCGCTCAACCAAAAAGGCGACACGCACGTTGCCGCGCTGCGCAACCAGGTCACATCCCCAGGCGGGACAACCGCCGAGGCGATGTATTTCCTCGAAAAAGCCGGATTCCGCACGGCTGTCTCGCGCGCCATCTGGGCCGCCTATGAACGCTCGCTCGAACTCGGCAAGGAAGCGCCCACCCATCCGCCCGAGTCGGGTGTTACCCAATAAGCAAAATCCAATGGAAAGCGCCGCCCGGTTATTCCTGGGCGGCGCTTTCCATTTGCAGTTCAATTTCGCGCAAAATATCCATATATTCGCCGGGAGGGCGCTTGCGTAAAATGTTTTTTCGCGCCTCGCGGTCAAGTGAATGCAGGCCAAGATAGTGCATGGCATGTTTGCGGAAGAGACGCTCTCCATCCTCATCACCGTAAAAGGCCACATTTTTCTCGAGATGCTGGCGCATCGCCTGTCGCACCTGCTCCGGGGTCACCGCTTCGCGGTCAAGTCCGGCAAAAATCCACGGGTTGGCTATCGCACCGCGGCCAATCATTACTGCATCGCAGCCGGTATGATCTTTCATTCTCTGGATATCTTCCACCCGGCGCACATCGCCATTACCAATGACGGGAATCTTGACCAGCGATTTAACCTCCGCGATCGCATCCCAATTGGCCTGGCCGCCGTAACCCTGATTCTTCGTCCGCCCATGGACAGCCAGGAGCGCCGCGCCGTTATCTTCGGCAATATGAGCGACTTCGCGGTAGCTGATACAGTCATCCCAGCCCAGGCGAATCTTCCCCGTAACCGGAATGCGCAAATTGGCGGTTAATTTGGCAAAAATTTCACCCACCCGGCGCGGATTGCGCATCAACCCGACGCCGCAGCCGCGATGGGCAACGCTCTTGGCCGGGCAGCCCATGTTGACATCGATAATGTCGGGGCCTAAATCCTGGGCAATCAAGGCCGCTTCCAGCATCACCTGCGGATCATCGCCATAAATCTGAATAGTCACAGGCCGCTCCGCTTCTTCGAAGGTCATCTTGGCGCGCACCCGGCGGAAAAGATGAACGATATCCTCCGATTTGACAAATTCGGTATAGCTCATGGCCGAACCGAGCGAGCGGCACAGGGAGCGAAAAGGCCAATCGGAGTAGCCGTCCATCGGCGCGAGAATAACATCCCCATAGACAGGCACAGAGCCAACAAAGAAAGATGCAGTGGTTTCAGGCATAGAGCCGTAGTTTTAACATTTTTTGCGCTCAATTGCAAGAACAAAAAAAGGACAGGCTCGCTCCAGCCTGTCCTTCTCGATCTACCCCATAAAATTATTCAGCCGACTGAATGGAAATATCAGTACCACCGCCATCAGCGGGCGTAAAGGTAATATCAAATGCCTTGGATGAACCACCTTCGCAGGGAACCGTCCAGCGTTCGACCCAAACCCCGGCCCCATCCGGATTCTGGGTGACTTCGATGCCGGTATTCTGAGCACCGTCCGCCGGGATCACACAATTGGCCATGGCTGCCGAGAAGGTGATATTCAGCCAGGTGTCCGTGCGCAGGATTTCATCGCCCAGACCACCCGTAGGAACATAAGCCGACATATCGGGCACAAAACCTTCACCATCCTCTTCGATAAATGGCACGTCCTCAACCGAGGGAAGCTCTTCTTCTGAAGGCATCTCATACGGGAGGCTCTCTTCGATGGATTCGAAGGTATTACCAACCGTCGGCCCGAGCACGGCAAATCCGCCAACGATCAAAATACAACAACAGCATAACAGGGCAACCACCACCGCCACAACAATCAGAACCGTATTGTTCTTTTTAGGCGCCGGGGGGACGTTCGAAATTTCTTGTTCCATCTAATCTCTCCTTTTTGGGTGTCAATTTACATTGATAGTATACGTGCCAAAAATCATTTTTCAATGGACAAAATGGGGGATATATCACAAAGAAAAACAGGGCCAGCCACACTCGCGGCTGACCCTGTTCATTACAAATCCAGCTTACTTATCGTTGAGCGCCGCCACACCGGGCAGTTCCTTGCCTTCAAGGAACTCCAGGCTCGCGCCGCCGCCGGTCGAGACGTGCGTCATCTGTTTGGCAACACCAGCCTTCTTGACCGCGCTGGCGCTGTCGCCGCCGCCGATCACAGTGGTTGCGCTCGATTCAGCCAGCAGTTTGGCCAGGGCAAAGGTGCCTTCGGCAAACTTGGGGAACTCGAATACACCGACCGGGCCATTCCAAACAACCAGCTTGGCGTCCGCCAGGACAGCTTTGTAGGCTTCGATGGTTTTCGGCCCGACATCCAACATGCGCCAGCCCGCCGGGATTTTGTCCACATCGACCACCTGGCTGGCGGCCTCGGCATCGAATTTGTCTGCCACAACCGCATCCACAGGCAGGACGAGTTTGTCGCCCGACTTGGCCAGCAGGGCCTTGGCGGTTTCAAGCGAGGCTTCTTCGACCAGGCTGTCCTGCATATTCAAGCCCTTGGCCGCCAGGAAGGTATTGGCCATGCCGCCGCCGATGATGAGCTTGTCGCATTTCGAGAGCAGGGTTTCAACAACCAGGATTTTGTCGCTGATTTTTGCGCCGCCCAGGATGGCAACATAGGGATGCTCAGGGTTGGCCACCGCGCGTCCCAGGTATTCCAGTTCCTGTTCCATCAGGAACCCGGAAACAGCCGGCAGGAAACGGGCAATGCCTTCGGTGGAGGAGTGGGCGCGGTGCGCCGAACCAAACGCATCGTTGACGTACACATCAGCCAGCGCAGCCATCTGCTTGGCCAGGTCGAGATCATTCTTCTCCTCGCCCTTGTGGAAACGGGTATTTTCGAGCAGGATGACTTCGCCGGGCTTGAGCGCCTTGGCCATGGCCTCGACTTCCGGCCCAACACAATCCGGGGCCATCTTGACCGTGACGCCGAGGTGGCCAGCCAAAACTTCAGCGGCGGGTTTCAGGCTGAATTCCGGATCCGGCCCGCCTTTGGGGCGACCCAGGTGGCTGGCGAGCAAGACCGAAGCGCCTTGTTCGAGCACATATTTGATGGTCGGCAGGGCAGCCTTGATGCGCTTGTCATCGGTCACTTTGCCTTCAGCCATCGGAACATTGAAGTCAACACGCATGAAAACGCGCTTGCCCTTCAGGGCTATATCTTTTACAGTCTTTTTATTCATCGTAAACTCCGTTTAACCTGTTATCCGGTTATCCAGCTTTCCGGTTAGGAAGTGGATAACCGGATAAACAAAAACCCGGATAATCCTAGAGCGATTTCGCCATCAAAGCGGCCAGGTCGGCGGTGCGGCAGGAGTAGCCCCACTCGTTGTCGTACCAGGTAACGACTTTGACGAAGTTGTTCTTGTCTTTGCCGAGAGCGCTGGTGAAGGGCAGGTCAACCGAGGAGCTGTAGGAGCTGCCCTTGAAGTCCATGCTGACGAGAGGCTCATCAACCGCCTCGAGAATGCCCTTGAAGCGCGCGGTAGCAGCGGCGTCGCGGAAAGCCTGGCGCAGTTCTTCAGTGGTGGTTTCCTTCTCAAGTTCAGCGGTGAAATCAACCACCGAAACGGTCGGGGTCGGGACGCGCAGCGAATAACCGTCGAATTTGCCCTTCAAATCAGGAATGACCAGGGCAACAGCCTTGGCCGCGCCGGTGGTGGTCGGGATGATGTTCAGGCCCGAAGCGCGAGCGCGGCGCAGGTCTGAATGGGGCATATCCAACACTTTCTGATCGTTGGTGTAGGAGTGGACGGTCGTCATGAAGCCGCGTTTGATGCCAAATTTGTCATGCACGACCTTGGCAGCGGGAGCCAGACAGTTGGTGGTGCAGGAGGCGTTCGAAACAACGTGATGCTTCGAGGCGTCATACATATCTTCATTGACGCCCAACACGACGGTCAGGTCTTCACCTTCGGCAGGGGCCGAGATGATAACTTTCTTCGCACCGCCAGCGGTGATATGGTTGACCGCGCCGCGGACAGTCTTGCCCTTCTTGTTGACGCCGTCTTCCTTGATGGTGAACAAACCGGTCGATTCGATCACAATGTCGATGCCCAGGTCGCCCCATTTGATGGCAGCCGGGTCGGTTTCCTTGAAAACTTTGACCTGTTTCCCATCAATGATCAGGCCTTCATCCGAAAACTCCACGGTGCCGTCGAAACGACCATAAGTTGAGTCGTATTTCAGCAGGTGCGCCATGGTCTTCATGTCGCCAATATCGTTAAAAGCGACAACTTCCAACTCATCCGGGTACATATCGCGGATCGCCTTAAGCACCTGGCGACCAATACGCCCAAAACCATTGATACCAACTTTTGTAGTCATATAAACCTCCTCAGGTTTTAGATTGTGAATTTTTACACAATTGGTAATTTTATCATAATAACCCACAAATAGGGTTACAGACACGCTTTTTCATCATTTCTTAATGTCATTCAACCAGTGGCCCGGTGCGCTCAAACAACAAATCCATCAATACTTGCGCCAACTTGTCCGAGTCGTGACGCCAGGGATGCTGGTTGTTTACCAAATCTGCGCCATAGAGCGGATAACCGCTGCCGGCCTGACCTTCCAATTTTACCCAATCTGAGACATTTGGCAGAGATGAATCATAGCAATTATTATAAACAATTACATCGGCCAAATCCTCGCCAACATGGTCTTCGAGCACCCGGATATGATCCAACACCGTGTATTGGCTGGTTTCGCCGGGCTGAGTGGCAATATTTACCACAAAAGCTTTCAGCGCGCGGCTGGCCCGTACCGCCTCGTGCAAATCTGGAACGAGCAGATTCGGCAGGATGCTGGTATACAAGCTGCCAGGGCCAATCACAATCAGGTCGGCGGCCAGGATGGCCCGCACTGCCGGAGGAAAAGCAAAAGGCGAATTAGGCTCCAGCCAAACGCGGCGGACACGGCCAGGCATCTCAGGGATGGAACTCTCCCCCTCGACCCGCACACTGCCCGACTGGTTGGGCAGTTCAACATCAGCGACCAGGCGCACATTGTGCAGGGTAGCTGGCAGCACCCGGCCGCGCACCCCAAGCACCCGGCCCGATTCGGCAACCGCTTCTTCAAAACTTCCGGTAATTTCAGCCAGGGCCGAAATAAAAAGGTTGCCAAAGGAGTGCCCACCCAGGCCGGAGGCGTCTGTAAATCGATATTGGAAAAGCTGGGTCAGCATGGCCTCGTCGTCCGACAGGGCGGCCAGACAATTGCGAATATCGCCTGGGGGTAAAATGCCCAAAGACTGGCGCAGCCTTCCCGATGAACCACCGTCGTCAGCTACAGAGACAATCGCCGTCAGGTTGGCGGAATGATTTTTCAAGCCGCGCAGCAAGGTGGCCAATCCGTGGCCGCCGCCAAGGACAACAATCCGCGGCCCGCGGCCCTTGCGGCGGTAGCTGGCAATCTGGTCAACCAGCTTCTGGCCGGGCCGCACAAATGGAATGATCAAGGCCCGATTGAGGCCCGCCATGCCAAAGCCAATCGACACGAGTCCCAGGACGGTAAAAATAACAACCCGCAAGGGACGCGCCATGAACTGAAGCGCCGCCACTTCGAGCACCGGGGTCAGGGTGCTTTCCGAAGGGGTGGTTCGATAAATATCCAGCAACGCCAGGGCCAGCCCAACGGCCAACAGGGTTAAACCAAGCAGAATCAGGCTGAACCAGCGCTTAACTCCCAATCCGGGTATCAACCAGCGCAAAATGCCCGCAATCTCTCGTTTTAGCGTTTGGGAAAAATCTCGAACCGTTCGCACAGTTTGATGATAGCAGTCTTCCATGCATCCGTCAACGCAGGCCAATTTGGCCAGCCTGACAAGCGCCTGCGGCCTTTTGGCACTATAATTTGAATGACAGCATATGAATAAATCGACATCCTATTCTTTGTCTTTAAGCATTACCCTGATTCTGCTCTCGCTAGGCTCAACGCTGGTTTTAGCGCCGCACCTGCTGGCAGATTTTTCGTTCATCCAGGCCGGATGGCAGTCAAGTTTCGTTGGGATTACTTTCTACGCCCTGTCATTCATTTACTACGCAGCCGTTATCCTGGATTACAGCAACCCGCTCAAGGGGATTATCGAGTTTTTGAGCTTCATCCTGCTGCTGACAATTGCCTTCCACTTGTGGACATTGGATTTCCGGGCGGAGGGGCTCTGGCTGGTAATGGCGGCGCTCGCGCTCCTGTTCTCGCTCTGGGTAAAAATCAAATTGTTTGACTGGCTGCAATTGGCAACCCTGACCGCGAACTTTATCATTGGCGCGAGCATGTTCGCCTACCCCGACTGGGCTGTTAAAAACATGCCCGCGCTGGGACATGAGTCAATGCGCATCTCCATGGCAACGGGATTCCTGGCGAGCGCATTCATCGCAGTTATCTCAGGCCTGCATGCTGAGCATAAGAAGAAAGAACAATGGCATTTACTGAGCATCCCCTGGCTGCTATGGACCCTGCTGGCCGGGATTAATGAGAGCCTGCTCCAGGCTCTGGTTGCCAGCAGCGCAACCCTGGGTCTGCTCGCCAGCGAAATCGTTCCCTGGGAAAAGGTTATTCAACGGGAAGGCAAAAATATCGGCCAGCGCTTTTTCCACCTGATCAGCATCGGGACAAGCGTTTCGCTGTTTGTAATCATTGTTATGATTATCACCGTGGCAAATTTGCTACCCGAGGCGGACGCTGCCATGCAGGTTCTACGGAATATCGGGCTTTTCAGCTTCCTGGCCGTGGCGGTGGTCGGGCTGGTGCTGATCATCCTGCTCAACCTTTCGCTGAACGGATTGTTTTCAGGCTTGAATGGCGAGAACTACCTCTCTACAGAGGCCAGCGAGGCCGGCGGACTGTTTTCTTTCCTGCGCCAGTTGCTCATCGAACCCTTTCGCAGTTCGCAGGATTTGCTCAAGAAAAATGCCCGCCAGCAGCGCGAATACGAACGCCTGCTGACTCAAATGGTCGCCGGGGAAAAAAGACGCATGGCGCAGTTGAACCTGCTTCACCAACTCAATCTGGAGTTGGAAACCGTGCTCGATCCTCCAGTTTCGGCCCAACTGACAGCGAACGCTGTCCAATCTGCGCTAGGCGGCGACTTGTGCGCCATCCTCGAATACGATCCCGATAAAAACGAGTTCAACCTGCTCGCCGCCAGCGGGCCTGCCGCGCACAATATCCCGCCTGGCTACCGTCAAAGCGCCCAATCGGGCCTGATCGGCAGGACGGCGCGGCTGAGGCGCAGCCAATTGGTATCGGATACCCGCCTCGATCCCGACTTTATCGCCTTCGAAAATCACAATGTTCTCTCCGAACTGGTTGTTCCCATTCTTTTCTACAACCAACTCAAGGGCTGCGTTGTTATCGACCACGCCAATCCACACGCCTTCGACGATAGCGACATCCGCACCCTGGAAACCATCACGCTCAGGCTGGTCTCATCCTGGCAGCGCAGCGACCACGACCAGCGCCTGACGCGCCTGATCCAGGCCGGCGTCAGCCTGTCGACCACCCTGGAAGTCGAGGCGGTCATCAGCCAGATTGCCGAAATCGCCCAGAAAATCCTGGATGCCCGCTTCGCCTTCGTTGCCCTGGTGGATAAGGGCGGAGGCTTCACGCGTGTGGCCCAGGCCGGCTATGCGCCGACCCTGAGCAGCATCCTGAACAGCGACCCGGAGGGCAATACGCTCATCCAAACGGTCTTGAACCAGACGGGGCCAATGCGGGTCCGGGATGTGCGCAAACGCTTCAGCAGCACACCCACCGGCAGCAGCGACCTGCGCACCATGCTGGCTGTTCCGATCCGCTTGCGGCAGTCAAATATTGGCGTTTTACTGGCCTTTGGTAAATTCGGAACCAATTCTTTCAACGAAAACGATGAGGCCCTGGCCAACCTGCTGACAAGCCAGGCCGCCGCAGCCGTAGAAACCACCTGGCTCTACCAGGAACTGCGCTCAATGCTCAACACGGCCACCCAGCTTTACCAGTTGAGCACCCGGGTTATCCAGGCCGAGCAGCTCACCGATGCCGCAGCCGCCATCGCCGAGACCACCTACCAGCTCATCCGCGCTCATGCGGCGGGGATTACGCTCTTCAATTCGCAAGGCGAGATCGAGGCCAAAGTTCAAATCGACAACAACGGGTTGCAGCCCGGCACCCGTCATCCCATGGATTTGATCCGCCAAACCTTGCATAGCGGGCAGAACATCATCGTTTCCGGTGAAAACGAAATGGCCCAGGTCTGTGTGCCGCTGCAAACGCCGAGGCATCAGTATGGCGCGCTCTGGGTGGAAGTGCCGGAGAAACATTGGGGTAATGCGCGCTTTACAGACAACCTGCACACCCTCGCCAACCAGGCAGCCATCGCCCTGGAGCGGAGCATTCTGCTTTCGGAAACCCGCCAGCAAGCGGAGCAGCTCGAGGAAGCCTATCGCGAGTTGGAAACCACCTACGATCAGACCCTGGTCGCGCTATCCTCCGCTCTGGACGCGCGCGACCGCGAAACGGAAGGCCACAGCAGCCGGGTGGCGCGCCTGACCTGTATGCTCGGGCAATTTATCGGGTTCGACGCCGAGCAGCTCAAGATGCTCGAGCGCGGGGCCGTACTGCACGATATCGGTAAAATCGGGATCAGCGATACGATCCTGCTCAAACCGGGCAGCCTGACCACAGAAGAATGGAAAACCATGCGCCTGCACCCCGACATCGGCGCACGCATCATCGAAGGGATTCCCTTCCTGCAAGAAACCCTGCCCATCATCCGCTATCACCAGGAGCGCTGGGATGGCAGCGGATACCCGCTCGGGCTACAGGGCGCAGAGATTCCCCTGGCGGCTCGCCTTTTCGCGGTCGTGGATGCGTATGATGCCCTGACCACCGATCGGCCCTACCGCACAAAAATCACAACCAAAGAGGCCCTCCAGTACCTGAAAGAGAAAGCCGGAGAGCTATTCGACCCAGAAATCGTTGATGCTTTTGAGCAATTGATTAAAAGCGGAGGCGAAAAATTGCCATGAATGCCGATTTTGGGAAGAGGAACAAACCCGGCAACCTGACAGACATTGAAACGCGCAAACTTGTAGCGCCGGCCAAAATCTCAATGACCGCTTTGGCGGGTTACCTGATTGTTGACGGTATCCTGCAAATCAACGCACAGAACCCCGGCGGCCAAAAGTCGGTGGTTTTCGGCTTCATTGTTTTGATGCTGTTGGCCGGACTGTATTTCGTTATCCTGAAAAACCCGTCCCAGCACAGCAGATACCAAATGCTTCTATCCGTCATCAATGGCTGCACCTTGGGGATTGGCCTATGGCTGATCGACGAAAGAAACAGCCTGGCCATCTATGCCATCTTCCTGCTGACCGCAACCATTTTTGCAACCATCTGGGAAAGGCAAGCAGCGCTCGTTTTTATCTTCATTTCGGTCGGCCTATCCACCCCGGTTTCAATTGTCGAAAACAAAGTATCGCTGGTAACCCTGAGCAATCAAATCAGCTTCATCCTGATTGCGGTGGTATTCATCGAAACCATATTCCGCCTGAGCAACGCCATGCGCGCCAGAATAGAGCAACTGGAAATAGTAAACGATTTCGCGCGCAAAATCGCAACTACGCTCGAGGCCGAACAGGTTGTCAATATCGTTAACGCCGCCCTGCAAAAAGCAATTAATGCCGATACATACTACCTGGGGATTATGGAGGAAGACCTGCTCAACCTGAGTCTTCTCTACGATGAGGGGGAATATTTTAGCAACGTTAAACTACCTGTTGGTGGAACGCTGTCTGGCTGGGTCATCGAACACCAACATCCCCTTTTTCTGCCAGACTTAAGACAGGAAGCCGAGTTGGAAGGGGTCAAACTGGTTACCATTGGGCAGGAACGAACCAGCCTGTCCTGGATGGGTGTGCCAATCCTGACAGCCCGAATGAAAGGCGTCCTGGCAGTGGCCTCCTACCGTCCCAACGCTTTCAATCGCAGCGATATGGAACTGCTCGAAAACCTCGGGCAGCAAGCTGCGCTCGCACTCGACAACGCCTATCACCACGACGCCGTCGAGAGACAAGCCCGGCTCGACAGCCTGACCCAGGTGTACAACCACGGCTATTTCCTTGAAGTTCTGCGCAGGGAAGCAGAAGACGCCCGCCTGACCGGAAACAGCCTGTGCCTGATCATGCTGGATATTGACCATTTCAAACAATACAACGATAACTATGGTCACCTGGCTGGCGACCTGGTGCTAATTGAAATCAACAAAATCATCGCCAACCACATCCATAGCACCGACTCGCTCGGACGCTGGGGCGGCGAAGAGTTTGCCGTGCTTTTCCCCAATACCAGCGGCGCGCAAGTCCACAATATTGCCCTGCGAATCCGCGAAAAAATCAACCAAATGGTGCTGAACGGGCCGGGCGGAGAACAACTACCCATGCCGACCGTCAGCCAGGGCATTGCGGTTTTCCCGGCTGAAACCGAAGATGTCATTAAATTAGTTGATCTGGCCGACCAGCGTCTTTATGTTGCCAAAGAGCGCGGGCGCAACCAGATCGAACCGCAAGCCGAACACTGGGAAAATTCTTAGGGCAGCGCAATCAAAGCGCCAGACGGCCAAAAGCCTCCACAACGCGCTCCACATCGGCATCGCTGATCCAATAATGCAAAACCAACCGGAAACGGCGCTTGCCGGTGACGCCCACCAGCACACCCTCCGCCGCCAGCGCATCCGCCGCTGTTTCGGCGTCCATTCCCGCCTCATCCGCCAGGTTCATAAAAATCATATTCGTTGCCGGGGAGCCGGGGTCTAAAACCAATTTCGGGTGGATGGCCAACGCCCCGGCCAATCGCCGCGCCCTGGCATGGTCTTCGGCCAGGCGATCCACCATTTCGTTGAGGGACACAATCCCCGCCGCAGCCAGGATACCGGCCTGACGCATGCCCCCACCCAGGTGTTTTCGCCAGCGCCGCGCCTCGGCAATAAACGCGCGCGAACCGCACAGCACCGACCCGACCGGGGCGCACAAGCCCTTGCTCAAGCAAAACGTGACCGAATCGACCGGCCCGGTCAGCGCCTTCACATCCACGCCCTGGGCAACGGCGGCATTGAAAATACGCGCCCCATCGACATGAACTTTCAGCCCGCGCGCGTGGGCAAACTCGCTGACAGAAACCACATAGGCCGGGGCCTGGAAGGTTCCGCCGCAGCGGTTGTGGGTATTTTCCAGCGCCACCAGCCTGGTTCGCGGCGCGTGAACATCGTCGGGGCGAATGGCCGCTTCAATATCCTGCAGCGCGATGGAACCATCCGCCTGCTCCCAAACCTGCGCGGAATGGACACTCCCCAGCGTCGAAATCCCGCCGCCTTCGTAAAGGAAGGTATGCGCGCGCTTGCCGAGGATAATCTCATCGCCGCGCCCGCAGTGGCTGAGCATGGCAATCAGGTTGCCCATCGTGCCGGAGGGGACAAACAGCCCGGCTTCCTTGCCCACTTTGGCCGCAGCCAGCTCTTCAAGGGCATTTACGCTCGGGTCTTCGCCATAAACGTCATCGCCGACCGGGGCTTTGGCCATCGCCTCGCGCATGGCGGGCGTAGGTTGGGTGACAGTATCAGAACGCAGATCGATGAGAGGCTGAGGCATGAGAAACTCCTTTTTCACTTTCCCACTCATCCCCGAACCACATCCAACACCCTTACCAACTCCACCGGCAGGGGCGCTTCGAAAATGCGCGGCTTTTGCTCACCCGGCAGGGTGATCTTGAGTTGGAAAGCGTGCAGGAAATGGCGGTCAATATCCACGGTGGATTTGCGATGCCCGTACTGCACGTCGCCGACAATTGGGCAGCCCAAAAAAGCGCAGTGCAGGCGGATCTGGTGGGTGCGCCCAGTCTGCGGATGAAACTCAAGCAGGGTGTGCGCGCGAAAACTTTCCAGGGTTTTGTATTCGCTGATCGCTTCGCGCCCCTTGGCCGGAGCCGTAATAGCCATCTTTTTGCGGTCACGGGGGTCGCGCCCAATTGGCGCTTCAACCCGACCGGTTGGCGTGGGTGGAGCGCCGTCCACCAGGGCCAGGTAGGTTTTCTGCACCGTCCGCTGGCGGAATTGCTCTTGCAGCCAGCGCATGGCGGCATCGTTTTTGGCCACCACGATCAGGCCGCTGGTGTCTTTGTCCAAGCGGTGAACGATGCCGGGGCGTTCCTCGCCGCCGATACCTTCAATATCCGGATCGTGGGCCAGCACCGCATTGACCAGCGTACCATGGTCGTGACCGACAGCCGGATGAACAACCATACCAGCAGGCTTGTTGACAATCAACAGGTCGTCGTTCTCAAATACCACATCCAGCGGAATGGCTTCGGCGACCAGGCCGGTCGGTTGGGCGGGCGGGATGCGCACCTCGACGCGCGCGCCGCTTTCGAGCGGCTGTCCCGACTTGCGCGCAGGGGAACCGTCGACCCAGACAAAACCATCCGCAATCAGCCCTTGCAGGCGCGCGCGCGAAAACTCCGGCAGGCAGGCCACCAGGAAACGGTCAAGCCGCTCCGAGGGCGTATCCTGATAAGTAAATGTTTCGATTCGATCCGTCATTAACTTGCAAACTCATCGATCTGGTTTTTATTATCCGAGGCAGGTTCATCGCCAAAATCATCCTGCTGCTCAGGCTGTTGTTTTTTCTCACGGCTCTCTTTGACCCAAACCCCTAAAAGCAAAATCACAACACCAACGGATAGGCTGGCATCGGCGACATTAAATACCGGAAATTCGCCAACTGAGATAAAATCGGTCACTTTCCAATCCAACATCAGGCGGTCGATGAGATTCCCCAGCGCGCCAGACATCTGCATGCCCATGGCCAGGCGCAGCCACCAGTCCGCCGGTTCTGTGCGCGGATAGTAATACACAATCAACCCGGCCACAACCAAAGCCAGTGGCGCAAAAACCCAGCCATAGCCCTGGAACATGCCAAAAGCCGCACCGGTGTTGTACCAGTGAACAATGCGAGCATAAGGCATCAGCCATTCCCAGCCATCAGGCAGCCAAACCCCCATAAAGGGGATGTTTTCGCGAACAAGCCATTTCGTCCACTGATCCAGGCCAATAATGGCCGATACGAGTACCAATAATTTGGTGTAATCACGCACAAGTTTCAAAATGTTTCTCCTGTTATCGATTTCTCCAAGTTGATTTTTGGAGGTGGGTTATTCCTGCACAAACACCCGTGGAACGCGGGCGCTGATATTGGTCATTACTTCATAACGGCCCGTCCCGGCCCAGGCAGCCAGGTCCTCCGGGACGATGCGCTCTCCGCTGGCCGCCTGGCCGAGCAAAATCGCTTCATCACCCACTTCAGCCGGATCGGACTCGAGATTGACAATCACCTGATCCATACAAATCTGGCCAACCTGCTGGTACTTTTTCCCGTTGACGATGATCCTGGGCTGGTTGGACATGCGCCGGAAATAACCGTCGGCGTAACCGCACGGGATGGTGGCCGTGCGCACCGGATGATCCGGCGCCCATAGGGAACCATAACTCAGCGGGCTGCCCGCCAGGGTGATTTTGGAGTATACCACCTGGGATTTCCAGGTAAGCGCCGGGGCAATCGCTATCGAGCGCATGGCATCATCATCCGGGTAAACCCCGTAAAAAATCACGCCGGGGCGCACCATGTCAAAATAGCTATCGGGAAGGTTCAGGATGGCCGCTGAATTTGCCGCGTGGCGCAATGGCGGGGCCGGAATACCGCGGCGGTCATAAAAGGCCAGTATCTCGTGAAAGCGTTGCAACTGCTGGCTGGCATAGGAGTAATTTTGCCGCCTGGCCATGTCCGGGATTTCGATTGTTTCCGAATTGGCGAAGTGGGTATAAATCCCTTCGATTTCCAGGTGGCGGCAAACCAGCGATTGCTCCAGAAATTCCTGCGCTTCATACCAGCGCACCCCGGCGCGCTCCATGCCCGTATCGACCTTCAGGTGAACCTTCATTTTATTACCAGACGCCGCAGCCGCCTGCTCGGCCGCTTCCATAATCAGCGGGGAGGAAACCGTCAGCGTTAGATCATATTCGAGAAAAGCCGGCATCTGCCACGGGAGCGAACCACCCGCCACCAGGATTGGTTTTGCGACACCCAATTGGCGCAAATGGATTGCTTCCTCCAGGATGGCAACCCCGATATAATCGACATAAGGCGCGATGAACGGCGCGACGCCATCCACCCCGTGGCCGTAGGCATTGGCCTTGAGCATTACCAACACCTTGGCCGGAGCCACCCTGGCGCGAATTGCTTCAAGGTTGCGGCGCAATTGGGTTAAATTGATTTCCAGATGGGTTGGACGAACAGAGACTGTCATGGAATGTATTTTATCCCCATCCCAACCGGGCTGTAAGGTTGAAAACCGGGTTTTCTCATCCTGTTTTTACCTAAAAGGGTATAATTTCTAAAATTCCAGAGAGAGGCAAAATAATGAAAATTGTAACCGATTGCGCCGCTGACCTGCTGGCCAGCGAAACCGAAGAATTGGGCATTACCGAAGCGCCGCTGTTTATCCAATTTCCAGAAGGCGAGGTTAACGCCAAGGACATCAGCGCCGATGAATTCTATAATCGACTGGAGGCCATGCGCCCGGCAATCCCGACCACGGCCCAGCCTTCGAGCGGCCTTTTCGAAGAACTGTATCGTAAACTGGCCGAAACCAGCAAGGATATCTTCTCCATCCACATCTCATCGGGACTGAGCGGCACGATCAACTCAGCCCGTGTAGGCGGCGAACAAGCCAAAGATGTAGCCAACGTCCACTTTTGGGATACGATGACCCTCTCCGGCGGCGAACGTTTCCAGGTGCTGGCGGCGGCATTCGGGCAGAAAGCCGGCTGGACGATGGAAAAAATCCAGGAGCGCATGGCTGAAATCCGCGCAAATACCGAGGTGATTTACACCCTCGAAACCCTTGAGTATCTGGCCCGCGGTGGGCGGATTGGCCGCGTCCAGGCCCTGATGGGCTCGCTGCTCAAGCTCAAACCGGTTATCAATGTTTCGCACGAAGATGGAAAATACAGCACCGTCGGCAAAGCCCGCACCATCCCTTCCGCGCTGGAAACCCTGACCAGCAACGTGCTGAATGTCTACGGAAAAACCCCGCTGTGGGTCACCATCCTGCATGGCCGTTTCCAGCAGGGCGCAGACATGTTGAGCGATATGGTCGAGGAGCGCCTGAAGGTTGCCAAAATGGAGGTGCATCGCATCTCGCCGGTGCTCGGCGTCCATACCGGGCCGGGCATCGTCGGCCTGGCTGCGGTGCCGATGCGCCTGATGGAAGATTTGATCTAGGAAAAATCTCTTGAGAGGAAAAAACGTCCCGCAGGTTCCAAAGGAATTTGCGGGACGTAACACGTCTGGACTACATTATGAATCTATTTTTTCCTTCTGCATTTTATTTTATGTATTTTGGGGCGTTGTCTTTCCTGATGCCCTTCCTGGCGCTCTATTACCAAAGCGCGGGCTACAGCGGATCACAAATCGGGCTGCTGACGGGCATCGCCCCGCTCATCACCCTCGTTGGAGGCCCGTTCTGGACCGGCGTTGCGGACTCAACCCGGCGTCATAAAACAATCATTACCGCCGCCATCGCAGCCGCCATCGGCCTTGCGCTCCTGGTGCCGCTTGTCAACAGCTTTACCATTTTGTTTGGCCTGGTAGTCCTGTTTTCCTTCTTTAGTTCGCCCATCGTCTCACTGGCAGACAGCGCCACGATGTTCATGCTGGGCGAAGAAAAACACCGCTACGGGCAGATTCGTCTGTGGGGTTCCGTCGGCTGGGGGCTGGTTGCGTTGCTGGCCGGCAACATTATCGAGCAATTTGGGCTTGACTGGCCTTTCTACGGCTACGCCATCGGCATGGGCGGCGCACTTTTGGTTGCCATCAGCCTGCATTTTCCGCTCGAGAAAACTGCGGCATCCTTCAAAAAGGGAATCTCAACGCTGCTCTCCAGCAAAAACTGGATGTTGTTCCTGCTGATGGTGCTCCTGGGCGGCATCGGCATGGCCACCGTTAATAGCTACCTGTTCGTTTACATGGGCAACCTGGGCCTGAACAATACCCTGATGGGCCTGGCCCTGACCATCTCGACCCTCTCTGAAATACCGGTCATGTTCTTTGCCAGCCGCTTCCTGAAACGCTTCAACCCGCGCGATTTGCTGCTCGTATCGCTAATCATTATCGGCGGGAGATTGTTGCTATACGCAACCTCGACCCAGGCCTGGCAAATCCTGCTCATCCAACTCATCCACGGCTTTACCTTCCCGTTAATCTGGATGGCGGGCGTTTCCTACGCGGATAAGGTTGCGCCTCCTGGATTATCCGCAACTGCCCAGGGGATGTTCGGCAGCACCCTGATGGGGGTTGGCGCTGCCCTGGGCGGCCTGTTGGGCGGGCTTTTGCTGCAATACTTCAACCCGGCCGGCATGTACCTGATTACCGGCATCACCCTGCTGGTTGGGGCGCTGCTTTTCTTCCTGACTCGCCCAAAAGAAAACCAGGCCTAACCGTTACGATAAATCTTTTCCGTAATAGATACTCACCGGCGTAAAGCCGGTTTTTTCATACATTTCCCGCTCGGCGGTGTTATGCCAGAACAGGTTCAATTCCAGGCGTTGGATACCCTGCAAGCGCAATTCTTCGTCCAGGGCAGTTAAGGTTTGTTCTTCATATCCCTTGCCATGAAATTCCATAAAAATAAAAAAATCGGATAGAAAAACCGTCTTGCGTTTGCGGGAAGCATCCAGGGTGTACCAGAGCATACCAACTTTGACGTTTTTCACGGCATCCCAGACGGTGCGGAGGGTCTGGTTGGGCGTTTTCGGCCCGTGCGCAAAAATCCGCTGGAACTGATCGCGCGCGCGCGACATGGCCTCGTCCGGGTGCCAACTGCCCGCGTGAACATATTCGGTGGCATACTCAGGAATCACCTTGCGCAAATACATTTGGAAATCATTGTCGGTCATGGGTTCAAAACGAATCGTCATGATTAAGTTCCTTATTCGGTCAAAAATACAGCAGCCAGCCAGGCATTGATCGCACCATTTTCAATCGGGTTCGGCATAGCGATGAGGTTTCCTGAACCGCAGCAGGGCCGGAAACAAGGCCAGGCGCAACAGGAAATACCCGCCAACAAAACAAACGACACCAAAAACGAACCATAACGCCAGAACAGGATGCGCATCAATGTAGAGCGTTACATCGCGGATGCGCAGCAGCAAATCCCAGCTATGACGAATCTCACGCGGGTTCGCGCGCAAGAATGCAAAAAGAAGCATCACATTCTGCACAACCAAGACTGCGCCTGAAAGAAAAGCCGCCAGCCCCGAAAAGAAAATCGCCGGCGAAACAGGCGTAAGGGCGACATCGCCACGCGAGCGGACAATCTCCTGCACCAGGGCCAGCCCCTCCTCCGCGCTGATCCCGCTGCGCGCTTGCAGGGCGGTCACCACGTCCGCTTCGGATTCGCCGCGCTCCAGTTGGCGAACAACATATCTCAACATTTTGTCGGTAACTTCGACCCCATGCGTAGGAGGCTGGGCCGGCAGTTCCGGCTCGATGCGCTCCTGCTGGCTTTCCAGCCAGGAAAGCCAGACCGATTTCATGCCCAACTGGCTGCCGAGGGTCATGGCCAGGCCAAGGATGAACAGGTTCCCGCTTTGCGAGAAATCCAACAGCGCGACAACCCAATCCGCATAAAAGCCAAACAGATTAATGACCGAAATCGGGCTGGGAGAAACGAGGCTGGCAAACCCGAATAATACCCCAAGCAGGTTCCATGAAATGAGCAAAACCCCGGCTGAGAAAGTCGCAAAAGCGATCAGGAGCAGGATCGGGGTTTGCTGGCGGGTAATCTTGTGCTGGTAATCAGCTTCGGCCTGGGCAACAATCGACTCCGCATCCTGCCAATGCAAGCCATATTGAAGACACAACTCCTCGATCACCTGCTCGCGGTTGGCCGTCTCGGCAAGCCGCCGGGCAATTTTAGGCAAGGGTGGCGGGAACATTGCAGCTACAACTCGACAATTTCCTTGCCAGAGAGCTTGTCCTGGATGCGGTCCAGAACCACATCCAGCGCCTGGGGCTGGTGGACATAATCGAGGTTGTCGGTGCGGATGGTCAGCACCGGGCACAAGTCAAAGGAAGCCAGCCATTCGTCGTAGAACGAATCGAGCAGGGACAGGTATTCAGCGCTGATGCCCGTCTCCATGCCGCGCGCTCGCCGGCGGATGCGCTCCATCAACACATCTGCCGGCGCTTTGAGATAAATCAACAGGTTAGGCGCGGGCAGACTGCCCACGACCAGTTCGAACAAACGGCGATAAGACATGTAATCGCGTTCGTTCAAGTTGCCGAGATGATACAAGGCCCGCGCAAAAATATACGCATCCTCGTAGATCGAGCGATCCAAAATCACCGAACGCGAATCCCCAGCCAGGTCCAGGTACTGCCGGGCGCGATGTCCCAGGAAATAAATCTGCAAGTGGAAGGACCAGCTCTTCATATCGGCATAAAAATCGGACAGGTAAGGATTGTCCGAAACCGACTCATAGCCGGTCGTCCAGCCCAGGCGCGCGCCAATCCGCTCGGTAAGTGAGGTTTTACCCACGCCAATATTGCCAGCAACAACGATCAAACGTTTTGTCATAGTTTTCGATTTTTGAATAGTTTGAGATCAGGATGGTTTGATTTTACATGAAACCGGGATGTTTGACAGAACGATTACAATTAATCCATGCTCAGCGAAATCATCCTGACCGGACTCCTGCTCGGGTTTGCCGCGGCGGCCCAGCCGGGGCCGTTCCAAACCTACCTGATTACCCAATCTGTGCTCTACGGCTACCGCAAAAGCTGGATGGCCGCCTTTGCGCCTTTACTCAGCGACGGGCCGGTTATCCTGCTGGCGCTGTTTGCGCTCAACCAAATCCCGGACTGGCTGCAACGCGGCCTAAACATCGCTGGCGGGGCTTTCATCCTCTACCTGGCGTGGGGGGCTTTCAAGGAATGGCAAAACTTCGATGAGTTCAAAACAGCGCAAACGCCCGCCAAAAACCAGGGGTTGGTCAAGGCCGCCCTCATGAACCTGCTCAGCCCGATGCCCTTTCTCTACTGGAGTCTGGTTGCAGGCCCGATCCTGCGCACAGGTTGGCAAGTTTCCACCCTGCACGGAGTGGCGTTCCTGTTTTCGTTCTACGCGCTTCTGATAGGCGGACTGAGCGCGATCATGGCAATTTTCAGCGCCGCCAGGAGAACGGGTAACCGCGCCAGCCGCATCCTGCTCGGCATTTCGGTAGTAATCCTGGTTGGATTTGGCCTTTTCCAATTCTGGCGCGGCCTGTTTGGCTTGCCAGATTGATTTTCACCAGCTTTTGTTCTATACTGATATAAATTTTATCTATTTGATGATATTTTCGCTTTTTTGCTTACAAAGGAGGTTTTAATGCAAGAGAGACGCCACGCCCAACGCAAAAGATTCGGCTATTATATGCCGATCGTTGACGATAAAACCCAGGAACTGGTTGG
>JAEWVF010000095.1 GCA_023459215.1 Chloroflexota bacterium | reverse complement strand
GGCTTGTTTCTCAAGCACCAGATCGATCAATTCATCATTGCTCAAATGGGTCAGGTCTTGTCGGGTCATCTTGACCCTATCTTACCAAATTCATCACTCTGCCCGATAGGGTGTGAGTAAATACTTTGATTGGGTATTTATTACGGTTGAAGTTGAAAGGTATAGGAAGGGCAGGAAACTCTAATGAAAGCTATCCGCCCTTCCTAACTCTAATCAAGGTCTGTATAACTTATCGCACAAGCCTTGTCCACCACTAGTGCTAAAGCAAGGAATAGGCCAGCTCGAATTTGGTTTTTGATTGAGGGCTACTTGAGAATAATATGTTGTATACCGGAGCAAGGAACCAGCTCCATCCATGTCATAAAAATATACACAAGTAGATTTTGCCCTTTGGCTATATTCCCAAACTTTTCCGCTGCAGAAGAAACGAACACACCGGGAACCATAGGTCGGGTAGTGCCCGGCTTCTTGCTTCAGGTCAGCCGATAAGCCTCTCTCATCCACCGGTTGAGCCTGATAGTAAAGCTGCTGTGGGTTAGCCCCACCACTTCGCAGGAGGCCAAGACGGTGCAACCGTAGACTTCCACCAGCGTCTTGGCCATCACCCTTTATTCTGCGAGTGCAAACCGGCATAACCCAATACTTTTTTTGAGAGCTCTAGCTGCATGGTCAATTTTCCAACCACGCGCTCCAACTCAGCAATCCGTACTTCCTTCTCTTGCACTTCTTTCGGTTGTTCGAATAACGGTGCAGCCTTGGCGATAAATTCCTGGTTCCAGCACGACAGCACTGTGTCTTTGATCCCATATTCTCGGCTGGCCTTGGCCAAACTTTATTCGCCTGAGAGCAGTTCAAGCACAACCTTGGCTTTGAAAGTAGCACAGAAATTTCGTCTTCTGGGCAATATGAACCTCGTTTCTGGATTCTATACCACCCCTAAGGAGTGTGTTCAGTTTTGTGGGTTCACTACAAGATGTTGTCGAATTTAACGCGCTCCAGGTGGATTTGTCGATCTCGGACCGCAGGCTTTTTCGTTTTTCGGATTGGCTTCGCACGCATTGCTTTGGCTGTGCATTCCGGCGAGGATAGGAGTAGGTAATCTCTCACTGATTTCTTCTTTCATGCGTAGAATACCGGCATGGCTAAACCGGGATAGGTCGCCAGGATAGTACCTTGCTCCCGGAAGGTTAGACGGGAGGATATCACCGACCAGTTGCCAAATGTCAAAACCAGCAAAAATTTTAATGCCAGATTCCCTGGCTCCCCAATTGTTGCCGCCACTGCCACAAAATAAATTAATAGTTTTCAGAGTTCTGACTTTCACGCTTATCTGTCACTGATTATTCAGTATTTGAACTTTAATGTGGCGTGGCAATATTCTATTCTGCTGAATTAGCAAAGATGCAGAGAGAAATACGATCTGCAATAGATTGATCCACGAAAATTTGTCCCATATAGTATCTAAATGCGAGGACATTTCTTGCTTGTAGCTATTCTCATTTTTGAATTCTGTTAACTGACAATCTGTAATTATAGGTTTTACACGTTCTATTGTTCGCTTATCATCAGGCATAGAGTTCAATTTTTCTAATATACACTCGTTCGCTCGTGATGAAGAACTACTCGCCAGGCCAAATTGAGACAGACGCTCACCTGATATTTTTGTCATCACATCGCCTCGGTTGTTTGCTCTGTGCATCAAATTAAAATCAACAGTTGTGCCAATGGCATTCATTACTAGTGTCGTTGGCATGTTCGATTGAATACGTTTATTGATGAACTTGGAAATTTCATCAGTTCCATCGCTTGGATATATGCTAAACACAATAAGAATTGATAATAGTATTACGATTATCCCAGTAGCCTGATCAAGAGTTTTGACAAGTAGTGAAACAATTAATCCTGTGCCAATGCTAGCAATGGCACAAAAAAATAAACTAATGCCTATCTCTATAACTGAAATACTGATTATCCAACCATGTTCAGGAAATCGAATTCCTAGACCAATAATCCCTAACATGATGCTTATTTGCAATAATGCTAGCATATATAAAAACACTAATTTTGCTGCCAAAAAGGCCAACGGAAAGAGCCCGGCCATTTGTTCCTTGTAAAAAATTTGTTTTTCACCAATAATTTGTCGATAACTATTTATTAATCCAATTAAAGTTACAAGAATGCTTATGACAAATAAAGGTATTGGGTAGTCCCCATTTTTTTGAACTATAGAAAATATATCTGAAGGGGCTATGAGTAGGAAAAGGATACCTGCAATAATCGGTTGTATTAGTATAAAAAATGTGGCAATTGGATCCGTGAACTGAATTGCGACAGATCTGTATAAAACTGCTAAAAATTGTTTCCATATGCTTCCAAAAGAAGTTTCCCAAAGTTCCGAAATTGTTCTATAGTGTTCCGTTGGTTTTCCAGTTGAAAGAGCTTTGTTTTTTTTGGGTAAAAATCTAGATACGGTAGATTCCACCCAGTTGTTGAGTTTTTGTCTCCAGGTTAGTTTTATTGGCTTAGCATCATTTTGCAGAACATCAGAAAATACCATACCAGTTGATGCAGAAGACAAGCTAGCTGAGTGAATTTTCGACAACATTTTACGGCCGTATTCATCCTCAATTTTGTCAAGCTTCCGATACACATCCAAAAAATCATTGATTTCCATGAAGCGCCTAATATCATCAGGCGTTCCTTCTAACGCAAGCTTTCCATTAAGGATAAAAAAAATGCGATCGCATAGCTCGTAGTTTATTGAATCATGTGTGACAACAATCACAGTATGCTTCTCGTCAACAAGGCTTCGTATGTCTTGCCATAAATTGATACTTGTAAAACAATCCAAACTTGATGTTGGTTCATCCAACATCAAAAAAAGGGGGTTTGTTATCCGTTCCGCACAAAGATTAATCCTTCTTCGTTCGCCACCACTTAAGTTTTTTACAGTTTTACCCCAACAATCAGACACATTCATTTTGTCTAGCAGATTTTTAAGTCGTTGTACCCTATCATTCGGAAACAAAAACGGGACTCGTATTTGAGTGGTTAAGTCAAGAGCTGCGTTCACAGATAATTCATCTGGCAACGCATCGTTTTCCTGATGCAAATAGCCTATCAAGGCACCGGGAAATACTGCATCATAATGAGGAATGTTACGCAAAACAACATCGCCGGAAGCCGGTTTTTCTTTTCCTGCAAGAACTTTCATAAGAGTCGATTTGCCAGAACCGGTAAAACCGATAATTGCAACGAGCTCCCCTGTCTTTATTTTTAGAGAAACGTCATCTAAGATTTTTTTTGTATTCTTGATTACAGTAATATTTCTAGCCTCGAGGCTAGGTTGATTCTCGGAATTATCGACTGAAATTATTTTTGACATGATACCTCTTCGTAATTTATTATGAGCTGAGCATCTGTCAGGATTTCATATTCCCCTGCCAATTGTTTGCTGTTAAATATTTTTCTATAAATATCTCCCGTGCTCCATGTTTGAATAACCGATTCGGTTATTATCAGTGTGTGGCCCGGCGAAATTGATGTTTCAACCGATCTTGCTAATTCCTTAGAGTAACAGTTAACATCCATGTAATTATATTGAGATGCTATCTCAGCTCTGATTAGGTCGATAGTTTTTAGTGGAATCGAAAAACCTACCTCGTTACTGGCCTGAAGGTTAATAGATTTGCACTCCACATATTTTTTGGTCTCAGATTCTACGTGAGGTTTATCTTTATCAGATGCACAATTTTCAACCGAAATCTCGCTATTCATTTTAGTTTTTGTATAGGATCCTGTTTCTTTGTATTCAACACAACCTTCGATTTCCATAAATGCAACAAACAGAATGGTAAGAAAAACAGACTGAATCTTAAACATTGTTTATTCTCCTGAAAATTAGATTAGCTATTGGTCTATACATCAAATACCGTGTGCATACAAGAGTTGTCAGGCGCTTTCCGGTAAAGGCAGGGACTAAAGTCCCGCCCCTGTTCATGGAAACCCCTCCAGGCCTAAGATCGGCAGCCCGCGGGGCTTCTATGTACTGAGAAGCAACTTCAGCCGTGCCCAAGAAAAATGGAGGACAACTCTTGCATGCACACTTCATTTTTTATTTCATCTCTTAAGTTAGCTGCGAATGTTGGATGGAAATTAATTACAAAGTCGTTTTCTTGAAAGCTATAATACAATTATTAATGTTGAATTGCGCATAAAAAAGTTGAAAAACGGTGAATCCAATGACTCAAACTACATTAGGGGCAAAACTGCGCTTTTATCGGAAACGGGCAGGGTTATCGCTTCAAACGGCAGCCCGATTAACACTCTACGAAAAAAGTTCAATATCCAAATTTGAAACCCATGTCCCCTCAGAAATATATGTTGCCAGGTTCATCGAAATCTCCCAGTTAAAATTAAGCGAAGCAGAAAAGATGGAGATTCTTAGCCTTTCCGATGAGAATATTTGGTTACACAGTAATTCTCTAAAAAAGAGAAGAACTGTTTGGGCAGGTGAGCCTGTGCCCGAAACATCTTCTTTTTATGGGCGGGAAGAAAGCCTGAAACATTTAACACGCGTACTCATTGAAGATCGCTGTCAATTGGTTGGGGTATTTGGAATAGGTGGAATCGGAAAAACATCTTTGGTTGCAAAGCTTGCGCGTTCCCTCGAATCAGAGTTTGACTGTATTTTCTGGCAATCGTTGGTAAACACCCCTTATCTCAAAGATGTTTTGCGCGAATTTCTACAATTTATGCCCGCCGAAAACGAGAACGTTTTGTATGAAAATACATCCGCATTGATACATACAGCTATAAAAGTGTTTGGGGAAAATCGATGTCTTTTGATTTTTGACAATTATGATTCGATATTACAAGGAGAAAGTTTCGCAGGTAATTATCGCTCACAATACGAAGATTATGGGCAATTTTTGCAACAAATTGCTCAAGTCAAACATCAAAGTTGCATTTTGTTAACAAGCCGAGAAAAACCGAAGGAAGTGTTTCTTACAGGAAATCAACCCCTGATGCCTCAAAGTTATGCTGTCAAAGCAATTGAATTCAATGCGGCATATGCCTTAATGAAAGAGTGCCTCTTGAGAGGTTCGGACGAAGCTTTTTTCAACTTGGCAAATCATTTTTCTGGGAATCCCTTAGCGCTTAGACTTGTATCTAACGCAATTCTTGAAATCCACAACGGAAATATTGACGATTTCTTAGCAAAAGGCCAAGCCATTACCGGCGATGTTAGTGATGTTTTGGATATGCAACTGGCTCGCTTATCGGAGATTGAGCTAGATGTGATTTATTGGCTAACAATTGAGCGTCAAGCAACAACTATTGCCAAGATAAAATCTGAGATAAATCAACCAATTTCTGTCCGTGACCTAGAAAATGTGTTTTTGTCTTTATTGCGTCGCTCCATAGTAGAGTCAGCTTCGGAAAAATACTTTATTTTGCCAAACGTTATCATGGAGCATATGACGGCAAGGTTAATTAGACATGTTTATCAAGAGATAGATGGTGGCAATTTGAAGAAACTGCACAGCCATTTGATCTTACAAGTGCAAGCCAAAGACTATATTCGTGACGCACAAAGACGGGTGATTGTTCGACCGGTTTTGGATGAGATGACTGCAATATGGGGCGAAAGAGATTTGGAAAAACATTTGTTAGGGTTATTAAATTCACTACGAGGCTTAGCGGCTTATCGAACACAATATGCAGGCGGAAACTTATTAAATCTTTTAGTATGCTTGGGAAGCAACCTCAATAAGATGGATTTATCACGTCTGGTGATTCGTCAGGCCTTCTTGCAAGAAACATCTTTCTGTGATGCGAACTTGAGTGAGGCCGATGTTTCTGGATCAGTTTTTATGGAACCATCTGGTGAAGTTCTGTCCGTTTCATATAGTCCCGATGGAAAAATATTAGCTTCGAGTAATGTTTTAGGAGAAATTAGTTTATGGGATAGCTATTCTGGAGTACGACTAAAGATATGGAGAGCACATGAAAATTGGGTTCGCAAGATAGCATTTAGTCCAGATGGTCAACTGCTTGCCAGTTGTGGCGATGATCGTTTGGCTAAAATCTGGCAGTTAGAGAACCAAAAATGTATCCAGGTTTTAGAAGGCCATACCAGTTGGGTACGAACACTTGCATTTCACCCACAAGGAAAATATTTAGCAACAGGTAGCGATGATGGAATGGTGAGATTTTGGGATGTCGGCACTGGAAAGTGTTCACATTTTTTTTACAGTGATAGCGTTGCTATTCATGGGATCAGTTTTAATCCTGATGGTTCTTTGCTAGTGACCGCTGGCAATGATGGCGCAATAAAAGTATGGCGAGTTGACAGTGGAAATTGCATTCAAACACTGATTGGCCATGAGAGGCAAGTTGATGCTATAGCATTTAGTCCAAACGGATCTATGATTGCCAGTGCAAGTCATGACTGGACTGTTCGGCTATGGGATTTTGATACTGGTAATTGCAACCGAATCATGCGCCAACACACTGATCGGGTTGACTCTCTTAGCTTTAGTCCAGACGGCCGGTGGCTTGCGAGTGGTGATAATGGTGGCACCTTATATTTATCGAATGCTATTGATTCAGAAGAAACTCAGCGGAGATTTCAAGGGCATTCTGATTTAATCAGGTCAGTTTGTTTTCACACTGTAGAGCCATGGTTGGTGTCCGGTGGAACGGACCGAACAATTCGAATTTGGGATACTTTAACGGGCCGTTGCGATCGAGTCATGGCCGGTTACAATAACCCAATCTATGCACAAGCTTCCCATCCTGATGATCGTATTTTGGTAAGTGCTGGACAAACTGGCCAAATTTATTTTTGGAATTGGGCAACAGGTGAGTACCTTTACGATTTTACTGAACACTCATTAACAGTATGGGTTCTGGATTTTAGCCTTGATGGAAAGTGGCTAGTTAGCGGTAGCGGCGATCATACTGTTATTCTATGGAACTTGGAAGCCGGACGTATTTCTAGAAAACTGCAAGGGCACTCAGATGAAGTGCGTTCTATCGCTTTTAGTCCAGATGCTCAAAAAGTAGTCAGCGGAGATCATGCCGGAGTGATATTTGTGTGGAGCTTGAATGGAGATTGCTACGGCCAATTATCTGCTCATTTAGATCGGGTTTACAAATTAGCCTTTACTCCTGATGGTATGAATTTTATTAGTGTTAGTGCAGACAGAACTGCTAAAATTTGGGATGCCCAGACGCTACGATGCATCCACACCATAGATTTTGATCACCCAATATTTTCCCTTGACATTAGCCCGAATGGAAAATATTATGCAATGGGATTGAAGAATGGGGTCATTCACTTATTGGATGTTTCTACGAACCAATCTATGCAATTTTTGTCTGGCAATGATGAGGCAATTTGGGGATTAGCTTTTAGTCCTGATGGACAGCAATTAGCAAGTGCATCGGAAGACCATACTGTTTGTGTATGGGATCTCATGACCAAGGAAAGAATTCATATACTGAAAGGCCATCAAGATATTGTTAATGAGGTCGCTTTTAACAAAAATGGGACAGTAATTGCAAGCAGTTCAGACGATGGAACAACCATGATCTGGAATGCTCAAACTGGCGATAGAATTAGAACCCTACTTCCAGATCGCCCATACGAGCGCATGAATATCAAAGATATCATAGGGTTGACCGATGCTCAAAAAAGTGCTCTAAAATCTTTGGGGGCCATTGAGTAACACAACCCTGCTTCTATAATTATTGAAATTCATAACTCACCGCCCGAACGATCTCACCTGCGCCGTCCCGGTTTCCTCCACGAAGACACGCGGGACAATCGATGGGAACAGAGCGGAAATATCCGCTGCAACTGCCACGTAAACTGTATCCCTGGCATCGTTGACCTGAATGCCGGTCACACGGGGGAAAATTCCCAGGCCGCCCAGGTAGTCATTGTTCAGGTTGGCATAATGTTGCGCCCAGGCGTAAGTGGCATCGGTCGGGTGCAGCTCGCCGCTGTCACGGAAGGCGCGCTGGTTGATCTCCACCACTGCCGCAACCGCTGCGGCATCGGCGGCCTTGCCAATTTCCTGGCGGGCATAGAGATAGCGGCCGACATCGAAGGCCAGAGCAAAAACCGGCACCACCACCAATCCAATGAACAGGGCCCAGAAGGCCGATGAGTAGGCGCGCTGATCCTTGAGCATCGCTACCAGCCTTCCTGCCTGAAGGTGGCCTCAGCCCGGAGTTGGAAAGGGCCGGAAGGCAGTCCCGGAAAAAGCGCCGACAGCCCGCCAAAGAAGTTGGGCACCTCGCCGGTGACGCGGATTTTGAGCGTCGAGCCGGCCACGCCGCCCGGGGCAAGTACCGTCACATCCGGGTTTTGGATCAGGCTCAGGCCTTCAATCGAGCCGCGCGCTTCGCGCACCGCCCAACAGGCGGGGCAGCTCTGGGCAACACTGCCCATGCGCGCGCCGTGCCGGGCAGCGGCCTGGACGGCCTGCTGTCCAAAGACCACCAGGCCGAGGTTGGTCAGGGCCAGCATGATCAGGATGGCAATCGGAAAGGTGATGGCCGCTTCCACGGTTTCGAGGGCTTTGCGGTCTTTTAGAAACTTCATACGAACCTCCGGTTTGGAAATCCTGTCTCCGCTCCTCAGCGGAGACAGGCGGGAACTGCTAAATAAAACTGGCGACCTGGTTGATGATGTCGGCGACATTCGCGCCCAACAGCTTGAATGCGCCGTAGACAACGACGATGATGGCCGCGGCCAGGACTGCGAATTCGCTGGTTTCCAGGGCGCGCCTGTCACGAAGCAAAGTAAACATGGGGATCACCTCCTTCCTTTTTAAAATGGGGGTGGATAAGCCAGAAAAAACAGGCCTGTCCCAACTAAAATTGAAACCATAAACGGTATGCTCTTTTTGTGGGCCAGCAGCCCCACGAGGCCTTGGAAGCCGCCTGCCACAGCGATGGGCAGCAGCACGGCCGGCCCTGACAGGAGCAACAGCGTCAGCAGCACCTGGGCATCCGCCCCGCCCATCTTCCCCAGTTTCCAGGCAGCCCAGATGGCCAGCATGGCAAGCATGCTGAGCGCTGTCAGAAGGGGTTCAGGGCTGATGGCCAACCCAAGAACAAAGATGGTGACTTGCAGCCCACTGGCAAAACCCTGAGAACGAACCGGGATGTCTGCCAGGATGAATAACAGCGCCACAAACAGCGCCAGGGCGAACTGGCCGGCCAGTGCCTCCCAGAGTACGGCTGCAAAAAGAAAAGGCAGGCTCAGGGCGGCCGGAACCTCGCGCCATTTCAGATCGAAGATGGCGCAGGCCAGAAGCCAGAGACAGAGCAAAAACGCCACGATCACGGCTACTTTGTCCCGGAGCGCGGCGGAATCTCGAACATCGTCAGACGTTTGGCAGGTAGTTTCTTGCCGGAAAACAAGGGCCAAACCCTGGCAGCCTCGATGTCGAAGAACATGCCGCTCGTCACCACCGACAGATCGTAATGAGCCACTTTTTCAGGTTTGTCTCCCAGGAGACCGCTGTCTGCCTGGGTCAAAGCCCCGCGTTTTTTCAGTCTGACCGTTTTCAGGAAGCGCTCACGGGGCGTGGGTGTAAAAACCAGCCGGCCGCCGTCCTTGCAGAGCGCGATCAGGGCTACCAGCTCATCCTTTTCCCAGACACTGGTACTCAGAATTCCTGGAGCCAACCCCAGCGCGCCCGCCGCAATTCTCTCCAGCCACTCCATGGGTGACTCGAGAGACACCGAGCGGGCAATATTTTCGCGCTTGATCAGGATATCCTCCTGGGCCCAGGCCTCGACCTGTTCGCGGATGCCGTCCAGGGCTGCCCGCTGACGTTCGTTGGCAGCGCTCAGCAGCGCGCCGAGCAGCAGGATGGCGATTAACAATGAAGTGCCGATCAAAATTTCCATAATCTTTTTCCTTTCATTCAAGAGCAAGTTTTGTGTTGTAGGCCTGATGCGACAGGATGCGCTGCACCAGGATCCGGCCATCCACATCCTCCGCCAACATGCGCCATTTTGGACCCAGCGGGATCGAGATGCGCTTGCGGTTGCGGCGCAGGCGCTTGCCGTGGAAGGTCAGATAGGTTTCACCGTTTTCCAGGCGGAGAACAACTTTCCGGGCGCGGCTCAAAATTTCCAGTGGAACATGTTTGGCATCGATATCGCGCCGGTTGAAAAAGCGTAGCAGGTTATCACGGCCCATGGCGCACCTCGCTCATTACTTTTTTCAGGCGGCGCAAGGCGCGCGGGCGCGGATCGGTCAGAGCGGCGGCCGTCAAAGCCAGGAGGAAACCGACCAGAGCAAAGGCGGCCCAGAACCAGGCGGGAAGCTTTTCCGGCTTCGGGGTTGGCGTTGGAACCGGCGTCTCAACCGGCGGGAGCGCCGCGAACATGGTTGGGGTTGGCTGCGGCTGATGAACCGTCCGGGTTGGTTCCAGGGTTGCGGTTAGTGTTGGCGCAACAGCCGGTGTCCAGGTTGGGATGGGCGGGGCGATAAACGGCACTTTGATCATGCCTTCTGCGCTGGCGCAGTTGCCAATTTCATCACAGGCGGTCAGGGTCACGGGATGGTCGCCGCTGGTGGCAAACTGTCCTTCGCCGCACTTGCGATCCCAGCTCAAACTTTCAGGCAGGCTTTCGGGCGTAAAGCTCAGCCTGACATCCGGCTGACCGTCCAGGCAGCCAATCCGTACGCGAATTTCCGCGATGGGGATGAAGCGCTGGCTCACCGCCAGGTTTCCGGTTTCCCAGATCCACCAGCTCTCCTGAATGCTCACTTTTGGCGGCTGGTTGGCCAGGAGCAGCGTCACATGCGCTCCGCTTTCCACATTCCCGGCCAGATCCTCGCTTCGTGCCAGCACGGGATAAAGATTGTTCGGGTGACGCCGGGTATCCCATCTGTACTGCCAGTCCCCCGTGAGGGTGGTAGCAAGATCGGTCCAGGTGCGGCCGTTATCCGTGGAAATTTGGACGGAAGCCAGCCCGGCAGTGGAGTCACTCGATTGGCCTGCCAGGTTGAATTCCCCGGATGCAACCGTTCCGCTCGACCCTTCCAATGGAGAGATGAAGACCGAGATGGGTTGGGTTTGATCAATTTTGAAGGTGCGCAAATCAGCAGACTGGTTGCCGGCCTGGTCGGTGACACGGAAGTCAACCTGATGGGGGCCATCCGTGGAGACCGTTACGCTCGTCCCTGGTCTCCAGGTTCCGTTTTCAACGCTGTATTCGGTCAGGGCTACGCCGCTGGTGGCGTCTGAAACGCTGGCCAAGACTGTCACATCCGAGACATACCAATCGTTCTTTCCCAGAGTTCCCGTAAGGGTCAGGCTCAAGGTTGGCGCGGTGGTATCCACCTGGATGCTGATCGTTGTGGCTGGCGTGACCGCTGAAAGATTCCCCGCTTGATCCGTTGCGCGGGCTTCCACGGTATGCTCACCATCACTCAAGGTCAGGCTGTTTCCGGGCATCCAGGCACCGCCATCGAGGCGATATTCGATGCCGGCCACGCCGCTGAGCGCATCCTGCGCGCTGATTGAAAGCACCACCGGGGATGTGTACCAACCGTTTGCGCCGGGAGTGCCGGTTGGGGCGAAGGAAACGGTGGGCGGGGTTTTGTCCACCTGGAAATTGAGCGAAGTGGTGGAACGCAGCCCGGCTTGATCCGTGGCGCGGAAATCAACCGTGTGCGGGCCTTGCGCTGAGACTGTCAGGCTGTCACCAGCCGACCATGCGCCTCCATCCAGACGATGTTCAATCAAAGTTACGCCGCTGGTGGCATCGGAAGCCGTTGCCGCCAAAGTGACATCCGTGACGTACCAGCCAGCAACCAATGTGCCGGAGGTGACAGATGCTGAAACCGCTGGCGCATTGGCATCCACCCTGACGATTTGCGCCGGGGTCGTGGTGATGTTTCCGGCGTTATCGATGGCGCGACCGACAATCGAATGAGTCCCTTCGATGAGCGAGGCGGAAGCCTGCCATGCGCCGCCATCCACAGAAACCTGGGTGATCGAAATACCTGAGGTTGCATCCGTACCGGTCGCGGAAACCACGGTGGAGAGATACCAGCCGTTTGCGCCGGGCGTACCGGTCATGACTACTGCCGCCGTTGGCGGGGTCGGATCGTAGGCAAAAGAGGCGCTGCCCACACCGGACAATTGCCCGGAGGCGGGAGATGAAGCCTGATAATGAATCGTTCCGCTACCAATCGGCAGGTTCCTCGTGCAGGTTGGGCCGGTGCAGGAGAAAGCGGTGCCAGCGATGTCACCCGAAATGGTGGTGGCGTAGCCTTGCGGGTCGCTGGAAGACAAGTTGAGCACGGCTCCGTTCCGGCACCAGCCGCTTGTTCCGGGCAGGGCGCAGCTCAGACTGCCAGAAACTGTTGGTGGCAGGATCGGGATGGGCGTGGGGTCCGGGTCGGGTTCCTCGCAATCCGGGTCGCAGGTGGTTTCATAGGAAACACAGCAGCCGAGCGCGCCAGGCGGCGGGTTGCAGCCATTTTCGCCAGGCGCGTCCCAGTTCGAACAGACTGTGATCCGGCAGGCCGCCGGGCAGGCGGCAAAGGCGCGCGGCACGCGAAGCGCGCCGCAGCCGGGCGCGAACAATTCAGGGAAAAGATAGACCAGGGCTGTTGCGGCCAGCACTGCCAGGAGATAGAGCGGTTTTGGTTGGGCGCGGCCTGCCGGCTGGATTAACAGCAGCCGGACGGCCACCAGCGCCAGGAATGCGCCGGGCAGGAGCAGCAGCCAGAGCCAGGTCAGGCCGGAGAAAAGGCTGTCAGCAATGGCCGGGAAACCCCAGGCCAGGGCGGTCAACAGCAAGCCCAGCCCCAGGCCAAGCAGAATCAGGGTTAGGAGCGGGTTGCGTTGCAGTAGAGAGTTGGATTTCACAGTTTGGGCTCCTTTTTGAAAAGCCGCGGGACACTGGCGAACAGGTTCTCGAGCGCCACGTTCATGGCTTGTGCCAGGGCTGCCTCCCAGCAGGCCGCCAGCCACTGCGCTTCCGGGGAGCCGGGCTGAATGGTGGGCGGCAGGTGCGAGGTTGAACATTCGTGCGCTTTCCAGCCATCGCTGGAGGCATATACCCAGCCCTTTTTCTCGCGGAAGCCAAAGGCAAAGACCAACTGGCGGGCGGTGGATTGGTAATAGCCGGTGTAGCCTTCGGGCAGGCTGGGCAGTTTCCCGGCCTGGGGCGAATAGTTGGGGATGGCCAGCAGGGTCGGAACGGTCATGGGTTGTTCACCACCACGTTCCAGATGGCCGTCGCGCCCAGGTTGCCTGCATAGTCGCGCCCACGCGCCAGCAGGGAGTAGCGGCCGTTCGAAAGCTGGGTTGTGTCCCAGTGGAAGTTCCAGAAAAAGGCGTCCGGTTTCTGGCACAATCCGGGCATGGTGGCCGGGTGGACTTCCCAGGTTTTTCCACCATCGAAGGAAATCTCAACTTCCTTGATGCCGGAATGCGGCCCGGGGTCAGAAGCCTGCCCGTATAGATCCACCAGGCCATCCAGGTAGAACTCACTGTCCTCGCTCCACAGCACTTCCGGCCCACGTGTGTCGATGTTGATGTGCTGCGTGCCGCTCTCGCCGGTGTCCAGGGTCCAGATAATGGCATGTTGACCATCGCCGGTGACCGGCACCAAGCCGGTGCGGGTACGGGTCTTGGGCTGGCCGTCGAGCTGGTAATACAAGCGGGCCTGCCCGCCCACGACATTCATGCGTGCCAGGACGGTTGGCGAGCGATACCAACCTTCGGGGTTGCCGTTGTATTCACCTTCGGCCATCTGGCCGACCAGGTACGGCCCTTGTTCGGGCTCCACAACATCGGCATCAACGGGCAAAAGAGTGGTATTCCAGTACAGCGCGGCGGGTGGCCACCAATACGGGGTGGTGCGCCCAAAGTGAATCAATTCATTGCTGGGCGTGAGCAGGAAGTCGGTGTCCGGAGATTCAAGGCCGCTGTCCAGCACCGCGCCGAAGTGGCAATAATCGCGCTGCTCGGAGGCGCAGTCGGTCCAGTCCACAGCCTTTTTGGAAACGTGTGGGCCGGCGATGGCCACCCGCACCCACTGTCCGTTTTTTACTGGCGTTTCAGCCAGGCTGACCCGGTCTACTTTTAGAATCACCCAGGGGTCGAAAAAGCGGGACTGCACCCGTGCGACTTGGCCGGGGAAACCCATCAGTGAAACCTCACGCACATCCAGCACCCGACCGGTGAAAGCCCACTCGCGTTTGGCCGGGTCATAGGCCAGTGGTTGGGCCTCCATGAAGGCGATCTTGATGAACTGCGTGAACGAGTCATGGCAGACTTCGCCTTTGCAGGCATTCCAGACAATCTGGTACTTGCCAGGCTGGGCGAGCAGGATTTCATTACCCTGGATGGCGGAACCACCGTTAATGGAATAGGTGATGATGACCTGCGGGTTATCTGCGGTGGCGCGCACCAGGGCCGGGCCGGTGAACCAGCCAGCGGCGTTCAGATCACCCTCGTAGGTAACGCTGAACAGAAAGGGAGCCTGGCCCCGCGCCCTGGCCTGGGCTACAACTGCCCCTGAGAATGTGGGCGCAGCCAGCCAGGTCAGGCCAAAGACCAGGAGCGAAGAAAGCAGGATGGAGAGTGGACGAGGCATGGCAATCCTGGGTGTCCCTGTCCCTGGCGAGGTTTCTCCTCGCCAGGGACAGGGATAGGAAATGGGTTAAGGAGCCGGGGTAGGCGTAGCGGGATAAACCGGGATGACCAGGTTCTTAAGTTTGCGCTGGGCCTGGTTGGTTTTGGGATGGACATTGACCAGCACGGTGTATTTGCCGGGCACCAGGGATTTGAAGGATAGGTCGCGCCCGAAGGTGTTTTCATGGTCGCAGTCGTTGCCTTTGTTCTTGACATCCCAGACTTCGATATAGATGGTTTTTCCGGAAACAGAAGCGCTGGTGCGGACTTTGTCGCAGGTGTAGTTCCCGATCACACGGATGGTTGCCGCGCCGGGGCCGGTCGTCACGACTTTGGCCTTCGTTACCGTGGCATGCTGTTGATAGACTTCTTTCCCACCAGCGGCAAAGGCTGTGGTGACGAAAGCTGTGGCCAAGAGGGACACCAGGCCAAGCATGATGAAAAACTTCTTACTGAACTTCATGGGTTTCTCCTTTAAGATGAAATGAAAAAGTGTGCAACAGCCGGATGGCTGCAATGCCTAATACAGGAATGGGATCAAGCGCCAGCGCACCTGTCGGGTGTACTGGGCGTACCCGGAGAGAATGCGCTCCTCGCGGAGGGCGCGCAGGATTTGCAGGCTGAGCATGAATGGCAGCCAGATCAGCGCTTCCAGACTGCCTACAGCCAGCGCCAGGCGCAGAACCAGCTCGCCCAGATACATCGGGTGGCGAACCAGGCGATAGGGGCCCCTGTCCACCAGGCCGCGATCGGCGGGGGCGATTCCAAAGCGTCTGCCCAGGCTGACGAGCGACCACAGCACCAGCAGTTCGCCGCCGATCCCGATCAGCGTCCAAAACGGCGAAACTGTTTTGAGGCTGGTTCCGGCAAAGGCCGGCAGGAGTGCAGCGGTCAGGCTCAGGGCCAGGCCAAAGTTGTCGCTTCTTTGCGCCGGCAGGCGGGTGACGTACAGGGCGGCCAGGATCGCGTTGTGCGCCGTGTTCAGGACTGCCAGAACCGAAGGCGCCTGCCAGGCGGAGAGTCCCGAGAGGATTGCCGCGAGCAAAAACAGGCCAAAGCCCAATCCATTGCGCAGGCGCGCCGGGGTGGAGGGGTTGGGTGTCGTGGACATCACAGACCTCCGAACAGCCCGATCATGACCGGGTAGCCAATCACGACAAGGATCGTGATCAGGAAGGGCACGAAGTAAAAGAGCACCATCGGAATGACCAGTTCGGAGCCGAGCTTTTCGGCACGCGCCTCGGCCTGGCCGATATATTCGGCGGCGATCGATGTGGCCATCTGGCCCATCAATTCCTGCCGGGCTGTGCCGCGATTGATGAAACTGAGCTGGACGCCCATGCCAATCAATTCAGGCATCAACGATTCGTGGGCTTCGCGCTGGATCTGCTCGATCAGGTCGCGTCCCTGGGAAGCCTGGAGAACCATGCGCATCCATTCGCCGACCAGGCTGGGCGCTTTGCTGACCCGCCGTATGGCCTGATCCATGCTGACGTTGGCGGCCATCTGGGCCGAAACCAGCTGGATGAATTCGGGCAGCTGCGACATAAAATTGCGCCGCGCGCGGCGGGCGGGGCCGCCCACGAGAATTCCCGGCAGGTTCCAGGCCAGGAGGGCCGCGGTGGCGGTAAAGATCAGGTCCTGGTAAAGTGTCATCCCAACCACTACCGTGGCCGTGACCGCCGCAACCTGCAGAGCGACCATTTGCACCGGATTCCAGCCCAGCCACTTGCCAGCCATTTGGGCCCAATACAAATCGGCATGCATCTTGCGCAGCAGGGTCGGCGGGGCATATTTCTCGACCGGCTTGTAGAGCGGCGAGATCGCGCCTCGCAGGCCGCCGGACTTGGCCGAGGCGTCAGCCGGGGCAAAAGCATCCGAGAGTGCCCCACGCGGAGCGCGATCCCAGACGAACTCGACCAGGGTATAGACAATGAAGATCGTGATGGCGATGCCAAGGGCATAAATCAAACCGGTCATACGGCCTCCTGTGCGATGGAACGCATTACAAAATACCCAACCACCATCGTGATCACCACCCCGCCCAGCACGACCTGGACCGGGATGGCGTGCAGCGACTTTGCCATGAGCGGGTCCATCGCCAGGTAGGCGATCACCAGCACCAACGCCCCCGGCAGGGTCATGGCCGAGACCATTACATCCCCGGCCTTGGCCTGGGCGCGGTTGCGCGCCATCAGAATGCTCTGCACTCTCGATGAAATATCCATCAGGGTTTCGGCGTATTTGGCACCGCCGGCCTCGATGTAACCATCCAGGAGCATGGCCAGGTTGGCAAGCGAGGTGGATGGCGAGCGTTCCGCCAGGGCGCGCAGGGCGCCCGCAGAAGTCTTGGTCAGGATCTCGCTGGCCGTCAGCGACAGCTCCGGGGAGAGCGGGTTTTTGGCCTCGATCTCCATCGAGTCGGCGGTCTGCTGGAGCACTTCGGAGGGTGAACCACCGGCGAGTAAGCCCGCCGCAATCCGCCCGATGGCGATTGGCAGGACACGGTCGATGGCCTTGCCGCGGCTTTGCACCTTGTCCTTGAGCCAGGCCTGCGGGGCAAACCAGGCCACACCCGCCAGCACCAGGCCGACGATCACACCCAGCAGGCCGCTGCCGATGGCAAAGGCGGCCAGGGCCGCGCCGCTGGTCAGCATGCGAAAGGTGACCGGTTGCAACTGCAGGCCGGCCGCCAGCAGCTGGTATTCGAGCGAATTGGGGTCGAGGGACTGCATGCTTTTGGCCGTCTCGAGCGTGTACATATCGGCCAGCAGCCCGTTTTTCTCGGCCCGTGGATACCAGAACCACAGCACGAGCAGGATGACCAGCACGGCAATCAGAAAAATGAATCCAGTCATAAAAATCATCTACCTTCCTGCTAGGAGCGTGGTTTGAGCCAGCACGCCCAGCGAGAAACCAAGGATCGAGCCGATGAGCAGCCCATAGACCAGCAGCAGAAACGAGTTGCCATTCAAGACCGTTTCCGGCTGTGTCCCCAGTGGTGGGGGTTCGATCCCCAGGACATCGCGACAGAAATCCGGGATAATTTCACTGTCCGGGTCAAAGACATCAAAGCTCATGAAACTTCCTCCTGCGCGGCCTGTTTCCACTCACTGGTCCGCATCCAGCGCGGTTCGGCGGCCGAGGATGACTCGTCGTAACGCCAGAGCGTGTTGAACCAGACCGCGCCGTTCTTGAGTTCCTTCTCGACCTGTGAGATCGAGATGACCCGCCGTCTATCGTGGCGGATACCGATCTGCACCTGAACATCAATCGCGCTGGCCACGGTGCGCAGCGCATCCGCGCGGTTGATACCCATGTCGGTGCCCATCAGCCCGGCCAGGCGATCCGCGGTTTCGCGCGGACTTTCGGCGTGCAGGGTGCAGCAGCCGGAGTGGCCGGTCATCAAAGCCCGAAAGAGCGACATGGCGGCACGTCCATCGCGGACTTCGCCAATGATCAGGTAGTCCGGGGACATGCGCATGGCATCGTCCACACCATCGGCAAGCAAGTACGGAGTGACTTCCGTGCCGCGCGCCTGGGGCCTGGCCTCGACGGTCTGGACTGTCTCGCGGTCGATCCAGATTTCCTCCGGGTCTTCAATTTTTAAAATTCTCCAGCCTTCGGGCAGGAAGTTGCACAGCGCCGAGAGCATGGTGGTTTTGCCGGTGCGCGTCCCGCCACAAATTAAGGTGCGTTTGCCAGACTGCATACACTCGCGCAGGTCATCCATCATTTCCGCTGAGAGAGCGTTGCGTTCGATCAGCCAGTGCGGCAGGACCGGTTTCTGCTCATACAGGCGGATATTGACCGAAGGCATCCTGCCCGGTGGGGCAATCACCGGATGCAGGGCCTTGATCCGACCACCGCCCGGGTTGTGCTCTGTGACCGGCAGCTTGGCGTTCACCGACGGATTGGTCTCATCCAACCGCTTGTTCTGTGGGCCGAGCAGGCGGTCCAGCACGCGCCAGACTTCACCGGCATCCGGTCGCATCGGGAGGGTCTCGAAGCGGACTTCCCCTTTGCGCATGATTTGCAGCAGGCCGTGCGAGTAGAGCGCAATCTCGGAGATGTCCGTCCGGGCTGGAGGCAGAAGCAGGTCGAGGAAACCAAGGCCCAATAAGCGGCGACTGATGTCAGCGGCCAGTTGTTCCTCGACCTGCGGGCCGGGGCGCAGGCTGCGGCGGCGATAGGCCGCTGCCACCTGAACGACAACCCGTTCCTCTACTTTTTGTCGGTCTGCTGCGCTGGGACGGCTCAAGACGGCAGGTGTGAACTCGGCATTGATCTGGTCGATCACCTCGTTGATCAGCCGGTCGCGTTCCGGGCCATCCAGGGCGGCGTCATTTTGTGGGGAGGTCAGCATGCTTAAGACCATAAAAAATCCTTTATCCGAACCTGAATTTGGGCAGGCGCAGCAGGCTGCGTGATTCGGTCTGGGTTTCGGCCAGGGTTCGCTCCATGCCGGGGAACAGGGAGCCAATCACCTGGCGAATGCCGCGCGCCAGTTTTTCGGAGCGCAAAATGGGCGGTACGCGCTGCTCCTGAGCGAGCAGCACGGCCGGATCGTGTTCGATGACACCGACGATGGGCGGTGCCCAGCCCAGGGCCTCAGAGAGTTCGCTTTGCACGGCGCGCGGCGTCAGGCTGCTGGCCTCGTTGGCCTGGTTCAAGACCAGGTAGATCGCCTCGCGCGGCTGCGTTCCCAGGCGGGAAAGAATGTTCAGCGTGTGGCGCAGCGCGAACAGATCGGCCATGATCGGGCGGTAGACCAGCAGAACGGCATTGGCAAAGAGCAGCGGGTGGGTCATCCACTCGCTTTCATCGGGTGAAATATCCATGACCATCGCACCGTATGAACCGTTCTCAGCCGCGAGCAGAGCCGAGTAGATGCTGTTGGGGGCGCGCACATCGGGCGCAGCATGGGCGGCCGTGGCATACTCCTGGCTGTCCTCGGGGCCGAGCAGGATATCCAGTCCTTCCAGCTTGTGGATCGCCGACTGGACAGAGGCTTTGCCGGGCCGCGCAAAGAATTCGGTTAGATTTGGCAGGTAGCGCAGTTTGAAATGGGCAGCGGCTGCGGGCGGCAGGCCGAACGAAAAGAGCAGCGATTTCACCGAAAGCCGGGCGGCCAATTCGTAGGTCAGGTTCTCGGCAATCGTCGACGCGCCGGCCCCGCCGGCCTGCGAGAGGACCGCGATCCGTTTGGTGCCGGTCACCAGCGGGGAGATCCCCTGGTTTGCGGACGCGCCGAAATTTCCAGCCAGCGCGTGCTGGACGGTCATGGCGGGTGAGGCGCTCGTCACCTGGGCGCGGGTGGTCATGGCGTAGCCGTAGGCCAGGTTGGCGATGTCGGTCCAGGAGACCGGGGCGACGAAAGTTCCGCGCACGACGGCGTTCATCGATTCGTAGACGCCTTTGAACATGGCCTGCTGGTTGGGCAGGATCACGGTGGCAATTCCGTTCCAGGCTTGCATGCCGGCCAGCAGCGGTTTCAGGGCATCCGGTCCGGGGGCGACATCTGCCTGGATGACCAGGATGTCCGGCTTGAGTTGGGGGAGCGTCCCTTGCAGGTTTTCCCAGCCCTGGGCGTAGCCGGCGATGGTGAAACGCGGGTCGCTCAGGAAGGCGGGCTGCATCTGGTAGATGACGGTTTCATGTCCTGGTCCGGCCAGGAGCACGGTGAAGCGGTCGGTCATGGTGGCTCCTAAGGGGCGACAGTCGCGGTCGGGGTGATGGTTGGCTCAGTGGTTGGGATGACGGCTGCCGGGTCGCTGATGACGGTATCCTTGTTCAAGGCCTGGTACATTTCACCCAGGTTGAGGGTCAGGATCTCGCCGGTTTGCAGGCCGCCGGCCGGCTCAATCGCCAGGTGCAGCTTGCCGTATTCATTGAGCGCGGCGAGCAGGGCCGCCGGGTTGACCAGCAGGCCAGGTTTGATCTCAACCGGCTGGAGCGGCACATCCAGGACAACCACACTGCCGGACTGGGCCGACTGTGAAGTGGTGGCCGAGGCGAACATCTGGTCGTTGCCGCTGCCGGGCGGCAGTTCCTGGTAACGGAAGGACTGCGGGACGAGCAGCACTTTCAGGCCGCTGATGGCGATACGCACGATCGGCGACTGCATCGGGGCCGGGGTGGCCGTGGGCAGGGGCGTGGGGGTTGGGACGGATGGATCCACCGGGTTCAGGTTATAGAGTTGGGGATTGGCCGCGAAGGTGGCAGTCAGGGCGCTCTGGACCACATCCGGGGAAAGCATCCCGATCAGGGTCACGGTCTGGCCTTCGCGCACCAGGCCGGCTACGCCGGAAGCCATGTTGACACGCACGGCCAGGGCGACATGGCCCTCCTCGAGCTGGGATGGGATACCGGAAAGAGCCGATTCGCCAACGACGGAGGCGGTGATCAGGTCGCCGGGCGCGCGGCCAACGGTCAGCATCTGACCTTCAACTTCCTGGATACTCTTGAAGGCATCTGCCGGCACGCCGCCGGCCGGGATGGAGCGGACTTCAAGCAGGTCGGCGGTGAGCAGGGTGCCAGGCGCGAGGCCGACTTTGGCGGCCACAACATTGGTGGGGCGGATCGTGCCATTCAACAGGGCGATGACCAGGAAGCCGATCAGGATGGCAAAGCTGATGACCATGATGGGCGAGCGTTTTTTCTTTTCCATTTTGTTCATGCTCCTTGTTCCGGGTAGCCCCGGATTGAAAGTGATTAACGCAAAAAGCGACCACCGCTGCAGGGGCTCTTTGAATCCCAAAGAGATTGCAGGGGTGGTCGCTTCTAAGGTTTAATAACAGAAGGTGATTTTGGCGACCGAATGGCCAAGGTTATTCAGTTGTTGGGGACGATCTTACCAAAGGTTCAGAAATTGCGCAAGGTTTTTAGAACGCAATTTCTATTTATGGCTTTGTTGAAGGCGTCTCTTTAGCAATGCCCTATCTAGGTACCTCGGTCGTAAATTAATTAAAGTTTTATAAAAATAATTGGATACAACCCGTGTTGGTCGCATCCAATTGTTTTTTCAAATACCAACACAAAACAAATTATCTATTGCTTGATGGAACGCCGCTTTTTAAAAGCTAACCAAGGTTAATCCCTTCCACCAAGGTATTCCATCAATAGTGTTTTGTCGGATCTTATCGATTTGATCGCGAATTAGATCGCGCCCCGATGAAGTGTCAAGACTTTTTCCCATCCAAATAGATTCCCAAAACTCAATGGGGATTTGCTCTGCAATTGATTTAGCTAGCTCTTTTACATTTTCTGGATTGTAGATATCTACATACGTCAAACGAGATCTTGAAAGAGCTGCTATTTCACCCGTAAGATACTCAGAGAAAGCTCTAAAACCTGCGTTCTCAAAGAGCCGATTATTGGTTTGTCCCCAAAGCGTGCCATAAACGTCGCGAACCCCATTCCATATTGAGAAAAAGAAATCTATTAAGCTATCTTCGTCGTCGTCTAGTCTTGGGAATTCATGCCGTATATAGCTTAGGCTACTTTCGACAGCTTGCGGTTTAATTGCCAAAACTTCATCATCCCCTCGCAAATCCCATTTTATTAAGTGAAAAAATGGACTTTCAGGATCGTCATCAACAGTGGCGACAAGCATTACTTGAGACAAAATTGATATTCTAGCTGTTTTCAGCCTTTCTTCTAAATCTTTTTCATTAAAGTCAACAAGTAGCGAACGGAGAAGGTCTGTAGGTACTCTGCTAACTTTGTTGTTAATAACAATAAATTGAAAAGCTTGCTCAGTGTCATTTGCATCTAATATTGCAGAAACTAAAATTGGAAGATCTTCTTCCAAATATCTAGACATGCCAATCAATCTATGTTGTCCATCAACAACAAAGGCGGGCTTATCGACTAGATTAGCTTCAGAATCATATTCAAACGATAAAGTGCCGAATTCAAAATAAGAATTGTCACATCCTGTTATATCATTTTGCTCAGCAAAGGGAGTAAAAACTGTTTTTCCAGGTCTGAACGCCAATATGATTCCAGATGGCGTTGTATTTATAGGGCTATCTCGAAAATATTTTTGAATAGCACGAACCCGAGCTTCGCTTAATCGTCTCTGAGTTCCCCCTTGTCTATCTTTCAGTCGATTAATAGTAGCCCATGTTTCAATATCACGAGCAGTGGACACAAATACAAAAAAACTTGGCGATTCCTTAGAACTACGTTGTCGAAAATGAAATCCGCATAGATTTTTTTTTGTCATTGCTCGAATTCCTTTAGTAGTTTTTGGTGACGTTCACAAGTCACGCGGATATTGAAGATATTGTAGTTCTCGCTTCTATCAATAACCGAGTAAATAACATTACCTTCAAAGTTATCAACAGTTACATCGTCATTGCATTCCGCACATTTAAATTCGCTAATAAAAAGTGCGGCCAGTTTATTACCCCAGTCTAGCTCTTTCCAAAAAGAAGGGGCCGTATCTTTAGGATCATACTCACTCTTTACATGGAAATGTTCGTAATGAATATCGCTGGCTTCCGCTAGATTTTTTCGTTCATTGTTACAAAATTGATGCGCTTCTTGCAAATTCCATTCTTCGCTCTCTCCTCCAAGAGATTGAGGCCAAATATGATCGAGCGAAAAGCTACGTTTCTCGGTACCCATCTTTGCTAAATAATCAATTTGATCTCCGCACAGTTTACATCGTTGATTAGCGCCCCGAGCTCTCTCGAAAATTCTCTTTTTCAATGATGCCGGAATATTCTTATTGCTTGCATTAATCGCATCATAAACTAGGACTCTAAGCTCTGAAGCAATACCTTTATGCAATCCAATATAACTTCGTAAATATTCCCTTTCATAGTATTTTTCCGCGTTTATTCTGTCATCTTTTGAGCTGCTCCCATACTTATCTAAATACCAATGTCCATTCCATATCAACCGTCTCATTACCATTAAACATGTGCTACGAAACAAATAATCACCAATTGCAGGCATCATAAAATCTTTCGCTATTAATTCAACCCAAGAACTTTCGGTTCTTGCGCCTTTATAGCGAACAAGAAGCCAATTGAATAACCGTTCACCAGAAGTCGACTTTGGGCGCATATATGATTGAACAGTAGCCTAAATTTTGTATTTAATTGGATCGTTCCGCCCCACTTGCTGAAAGGCATTCATTCTTTCAGCACAAGTTGGACACTTACCGCAGGCTAACTCATTACCTTCGTAACATGACCAGGTTTTGCTATAGTCGACATCAAGTTCTATACCCAACTTTAACACCTCGGTTTTTGTGAGATGAACCAGCGGGGCACTGATACGGATTATGGTTTTGCGATTGAGTGTCAACAAATCATTGATGCGTTGCAAAAAATCTGGTGTTGTGTCCCAGTAGCCATACAAATCGTGCGCTTGGGCACCATAGAAAATATCGGTTAGGCTCAGTGTTTCAGCAAATGCAGCCGCAATTGCCAGGAAAATCATATTTCGGTTGGGCACATAGGTCGATGGCTGTGGATCACCCTTGACTGCATCGATATTCGGAATTTCAACGGCTGATGAAACCAAAGAAGAGCTTGCGAATGCCGCTGAAAGTATGGATAGGTCAACAATTTGGTGTTGCTTAAGCGTAAGTAATTCAACCTGATACTTGGCGAAATCGATCTCCTTTGAATGTTTTTGTCCGTAAGTAAAAGTTAAAACGGCCGGGGATTTCTGTTTCTGTTTCACCAAATAGTGCAGCATGGTGACGCTATCCATGCCTCCACTGACAATCGCAATACAATCTATCATTATGTCAAACCTTTAGCTGGCAACTTTAAGTGGATTGAAATCGGTATCACGGTCGAAAATATCAATTCCTTCAACCTTCTTTAGAAAATTAACCACGCCATAGGTTAATGGAGTAGCCACAGCTTCATAAGTTGATTTCATGAGCCACTGGGTCACAATCGCCGAAATCAACCCCGCTGCAGGGATAGAACCAATAAAAGCTACGCTGATGAAAATGATTGAATCAAATCCCTGACCAACCAGTGTAGAGCCAATCGTGCGAGCCCATAGCCACTTACCAGCAGTGGCAATCTTCAGCTTTGCGAGAACAAAAGAATTGGCAAACTCACCCATCAAGTAAGCCAGGAAGGATGCCAACAGAAGACGGGGAGTGTAGCCCAGAATTTGGACAAAGGCATCTTGGCCTTGCCAAAATGATGCTGCGGGAAGAATTTGAGCAAGCCAGATTGCGCCAACGGTCAATAAGTTGCACAAAAACCCCAACCAGATTACAAGTCGTGCACGGCGAAAACCATACACTTCAGTAAGGACATCTCCGAAGATGTAGCTGATTGGGAAAATTACAACACCAGCAGGAAACACAACATTGCCAACCTGAGCAAGCTTTACAGCAATAATATTTGCAGTAATTAGACTTGTTACAAATATGGCGACGATCACAACAAACCACACAGAAACTTTTTCATCTTTTAGTACTATATCTTTCGCGTTTGACATATACTCCTCCTAAGAGTGATATCCAATAAAGGTTTGAATTTCGATTATAACAACTCAGCTCAGTTTTTCGACCAATTCTTCCGGGGTCTTTGAAATGTTGGCTCCGAATTTACACATTCCCCAGATGAAATTATTCATCCATCTAAAATCATTGGTCACTTTGACAGGCAGAAAATACGTATTATTGATCGACCTGTTCTTGGGCGGGTGCATTTTTTTCCAACCAAGATGGTGTTTTTTCACCACGGATTATCTGCTGAAGCAAATTGTAGAACACGAAGGTATTATGGAACCCGCGCCGGCGATTTCGGTTATTCCCGCGAAATATTGCTACTTCTATTCCCCAACGCTGGCAAATAGAACATTCACATTTTTCCCAAGGGCGATCAGACAATGTACGTAAAATACGCTCTCGTGTTTTTTGCCGATTCCCGGCAATCAAAACATCATATTCTTCTAGAATGCTGATTAAACTTTCTGATGGGTCGCCTTTACTTGCTGCAAAATTCCGCAAACCGTCTAGGCAACTTTTCTCCAATTTCTTCAAATCCCCAAGTGATTTTTTACCTTCTTTAACTAAATTTATTGCTCGAAAACTTCCTTCTGATTGTGGAACTCTAATTGCAGAATACCAACCATCATCTGATAAGTAATTCGAATCTGATCCAAGCCATGCTCTTCTCAACACAGATGCACTGTCAACGGATGTTGCACCACGTTTGATAAATTCATTCATTTCCCGAAATCTTGCAATCCCAAATAAGTGAATGTTGATAGGTGGTACTGCTTCGTGAACTGCATCAAGTATTTGTAGTATTCCCTTGGTTGGCGTACGTACCATGCCGCCTAACCCAATATATTTATAACCCATTGACACATACTTACGAGCTGCTTCTGCATAACTTTTAGGATCCCAACCTTGCACAGCACCGATTGGTTCCCAAGTTAGATTGCGTTTACGGTGTTCATTTAGAAATTCTTCGGCATTATCAACTGTCAAATCGTAACGGGATTTTTTTTCCTTTGGGTCAGGCGAAAAAATTAGGTGATCGATTGAGACTCCAAAGTCAAAATCTAACCTGGTGTAGTAATCTAAAATTTCATTGGTAGTATATGGCGGAACATCTTCATTAACATACCCAAATGCGCCACAATCTCCCATAATGGGGAGGTTTCTTGGTACGCGCAAATAGCGATGTACACCCATCGCATTGATTCTTTCTTTCTTTTTTTTACTCTTTTCCGCGATTACTTTAGAGATTAGGATACCGTCGTAATTTGGCTCTGGATACATTTGATGAGCATATACTTGATTGGACCAATCTCCCATTCCACCAGAATGTTCATCACTCTCAAAATCATAATCTGGGTCAACTAGATCATCCCATTCAGGAATGAAATATCTCAGTTTTGCCCGATGTGGTTTCTGCCACCAGGAATCTGGGATTTGAATAACTTGATCTATGGTTTTATTGGGTTGAATTCTCATCTTGGTAATCTTATTTTCTTTAACTTTTAAATCAGCTAATAGATTTAGTATTATCGTATTTGATTCAAAGAGTTGCGTGATACCTATTGGGCCTTGTTCTTGGAGCCAAATTAGTAATAGTTTGACTAATTCACCCTTCAATCCGACCAAAGCACATGAAAAACGCCGCGCCTCATTATTTGTCAGAGGGATTGTCCGAAATTTTCCTTCTCCTTTTACTTGTTTTTGGGATCCACTGCTAGTAAAAAATAGCGTAGGAGATGCAAACAAAACTTTCTCATCCAGATTTAGTGCTTTTAAGTAAGATTCACCAAGCATGACGATGGTCAAGTCAGCAGGCTGAGCAAACAGATTCCGAATATCAATGGGCACGTTTAGATGTTTTGCCCACTCTTTAATTTCTCCTAATTTCATGCCTTGGAAAGTGCATTCGTATGGCACTATTTGCATATCCCCAGGAATCAAGCCATACCCTGCTGAAAGAATCCATAAGTCAATTGTACCGGGGTTATCCTGACGGTATACGTTAACTTCCTCCATCAGGCGCACATGCTGCATGCCTGAATAAATTGTATCTGCGGGAGTGCGATAATTATCTAATTTGGCTTCCAATGTTTTGAAGTTAGGCGTGTGTATTTGGTAAAAATCGCTCTGCTTCAACTGGTTCTCTGGAGAATAAATTTTGTCGCCGGTGCAAGAAGTAATAATTCGGATTTTCATTCTTGCTCCAACAATTTTTGCCAATTGTCAATATTGTCTGGATTATTTAAAGTAGATGTTTTAAAACTGATATTCAATAGATAGACAGATTCCAAGGATAGCCTCTTGTGTAAGTAAGAATTTTTTTGAAAGGTTATTATACTAATGATAAAGTGATGATGAATAATCTGCGAAAGTATCTTCGTGATGAAATTAACTTCATTGATCAAGAAAAGCCATTTTGAGATGCCAATAATTATGGATGGCTCGAAGAGCAATATTATGACGTTTGCCGATGATAGTAACCAAGTAGTTAAATTGACCATTACAAATGGGACAATTGCAAGGAAAATCCCGCATTTCGGGGGGGACAGGGATATGCAGGTTACTATCGCCATGGCTTTCAAAAACAGTTAGTTGGTTACGAATATAGAAAAATATCTGGTTATACATAGCTGATTTGGCGGGGCGAGCGGAGTCAAACGATGTAACGCCTAACTGTCGTAACTTGCGAATAGTAGAAATACTACTAATTCCAAATATATGTAGATTAGTACCGACTTGGTCTATCACAGCCTCAACGCGCTGAATTAGTGCTGACTCATTTTGTTTGACTGCCAAGAGTGAGCCCAACCCATACCAAGAAAAACCGATTGATTTTAGTTCATGAGCGCAAAATTTGAGCGAAGCAACATCATAACCTTGGACAATCGCCATGGGCTGGATATTGGAATCTAGGCTCAGTTTTTCGAATTGAGCCTTCATTTCATATGCATAAGCGATTGTTTGGGAAATACGGCGATCTTTTTCATTTGATGACAAAGCAGGATCGAAGATAGGATGGTCAAGAGCACATAGAAAAATTTTTAAATCTTGACCACGAATCATTGAAATCTGTTTGGTTAGAACCTCTTGGGGGAATAGCCGTTTGTCAGGGCGACTTGCATACCGAAAACCGCCACTATCGATAATTAAAGTGATAGGCAAGTTTTTGTATCTATCGAGTCGCCAATACTGACTAACTGATGATGTGCTAATCAGCATTCGGCAGTTAGGATCATAATCAGGAACCCATAAATCACCAGGGTACCAACTTGCAAAGAAATCCATCTATTTCTCCGTCTGTTCGCAGTAGCGAACATCAATTATAATTCATAATAACTACTGAAGGGAGATCGAATATGTTATTTCGAACCGTCTATGGATTAGAGTTAGATGCTATCTACCAGCTGATCTGGAACTGCAACCAGACTAATTTGTTCCCAACCAAAGATGAACTTTGCCGTCTGGTTTTGCCGGGCATTGTTGATAAAGCTATACAAACAACCCAACCCGTTGAGGACGCCCTTAGCTTCCTGCACTCAGCTGGTATGATCGCCGATGGGGAAACAGTACAAGCTTGCTTTGATTTGAGCCAAAAATCTTTCCAACTTCTGTTACTAAAGCAATTGATTCAGATCCGAAAAGGATTGATTGCACCGGTTCATCCTCTGGATCCCCTTTTCATTCAGCTATTGGATGAACTCTATATTGCTCCAGATAATCTTTATATTGCAAACGTTCACCAGGAAGCCAATCGGCTCAAAGCTGTGCAGGATGCAGGCGGAATAAGTAAAGAAAAGGTACAGGCTTGGAAGCGTGTGCTTGAGTTCTTGGGAATTGGTTTAAGAATACAATCTGGTTTTTTATGCACATATACTCCTGTCATCATTCAAACAATCATTAACGATTGGACCGAAGAAAATGGCGGTCTCCAAGATTTTCTAGAAAATCACTTTAGTAACTATCTACCGTACTGCACTAGAGCTGGTGAGATAGCCCAAGCTGTAGCTTTACCATTTAATATCTTAGAAAAAGATGGTTTCGTTGAGTTAGTTCCCTTGCAGGATTCCCCGGCTCGCTTTTATTTTGGCGACAGGAAACTACGTGGAATCGCCAGAAAATTGCAACCATGACTACTATTGACCTTACTCGTTGGCCTTGCTTGCAGACCGAGGGTCTAAAAGTGTTCAACGCTACAGCCGATCAACGATACCTTTTAGGTGAAGAAACTTTTCTTCACACTCATTTCCCAATGAAAATGAGGCGTTATCGAAATGGTAAAGCCACCTCTCTAATGACCGAAATAGATCTAATCGATGATTTAGTTGCTGAGAATGATTCTCTGATTGGCAACCGTGTCTTCTTTTTGTACGGCGCCGCGGGGGCAGGCAAGTCCGAACTTCTGCGATGGATACAGGCATCCATAACTCGACAATATTCTTTACGTGCTCAAAATATGGTGCGCGTAAATCGTAACGAGTTGGATGTGCTTTCGATTGTAGAAAAATTCCGATTACTCCTTTCCAATAACTTCTTTAGTCAAAACACCCATCAGCGTTGGGAAGAAGCCCGTCATAAGCCCCGCACAGTAGCTAAGCTCATTCTGCTTTCTGCTCTGGAGAAAATTTTTGACTCCGACGAGATCATTAATACGCTCTATTATCGATTACTTGAATGGATCCAACCGCGTGTGGAACGAGCTCTGGTCACTGAAAAGGTTGGCGAAGAGCACAACACGCCAGTCGAATTACTTAGCAGAGAAGACCTGAGTGAAATGCAAGCCCAATCAGTGTTCACCGTTAATTTAGAGTACGAGCAATTCCGTTATTATCTTTCTAAGGCCTTCCAGGATTTACTGCTTGAGGGAATTTCACTTCCTGATACCCTACGTCAGATTTCAACCCAACTCACACTTACTGGACAGCGTCCTATCCTCTTGGTGGATGATCTTGTACAATCCCTCTCTATTTTTTCTACAGATCTACTTGACTATTTCATCACGCTCGATGAAGGCAATTGGGATGTCGTTATCGGTCTTACTCCCAACGCCCTGAACGATAATGATCGCGGCAAGCAATTGCTTGATCGTATCACCTATCTGGACACATTTGATGACCGAGTTACCAAGTTATTTCTCTCCGATGCTCGGGGCGATGAATCCTATTTCTTGAATGTTGAGAATAGCCCCGCTTTTCTTGCACCATACTTAGAAATGTTCCGTTCAATTAATGGTATGCCTTGCTATGATTGCCCTTTCCACGAGCAATGTAGTGCTATCTTTGGTCAGGATGGTGATGCTCTACTCGCTCCATTTAATACAACGCTTATTCATCGGATATTCAATAACCTCCCAGATGGAAAAGGCAAGGCAAGACAATTCCTTAGAGTAATCCGTGAGATTTTACATGTCGCCATTACTACAAGACAGATGGAAACAGCTTTGGTTGGGCAAGTGAAACTGGACTTAGCTGTGGAAAGTCCAGATAAGCGCTTATCAACTTTGGTGGAATGCTATTTTCCAACAGTCAAAGAGCTCGAAAAGCACAAAGTTAGTATCGATTTTTTATCTGCTTTTAACTTTGCTATCAACCCAGTTGTGGTAAATCTCCAACCTCTAGGTAAATTGATAGCGAGCGAACCAAATTTGAATTCGCATACAACTTGGCTAGCAGATGCAAATAGCTTGGTAGTAAAGGATTGGCTTGATAGTAAACCTGTGAACCGTCAATCTCTCCAATCATTGAGGCGTGGGACCGCCCGTTGGCTTAGAGATTTTATGTCAATCGGATATATTCATCGACCAAACAAGCCAAAGCCACACCGAATATTGCGCTGGAATGGGGTATTCATGGATGTGCGGCCACCTATCTTGCTAGAGGGGGTTGATAATGAAAGTGGCATATACCTTTCCCCTCAGATCGGAATATTAGCATTCCAGCTTAATGAATATGCTCTGGCTAATGGCGCCCGACGCATCGATCTGGCTGGGTCAATCGCATCAAACATTCATTCCCAACAAATTATTCACCAAGCGCGCAATTTCCAGGCTAACTTAGAAGCAACAATTACCTGTCAACTTGGTCGTTCACCAGATCAATTAGCTGCCGAAATTATTGCTCTTTTGTGGATGCTTGGTGATGCTCCTTATTTGGAAAGAATTCCCTTGTTCAACTTGTTACCAGTCACTACTTTGGTAGTTCCTAATTCACAAATCAGCATCAAAGTTTTGGAATATGCTCACATGTTGTTTGAAGATTTTTTTATGTTACGTGAGCAACTCTACGACTATGCCAAGTTTCACCAGTATTTGAACAAATCACCGCTTGATAAACTGACCCACAGCCTTCTTAATATAGATGCCACCATGGTCTCCCCCGAGTTTGTTATAGGTGATATTCCATTAGGAGATTACATTGCAAAAATACAGCAGCGAATCTTAATTTGGCAAAATCCACTACTTTCTTCTGACATAAACTTCGTTCACGCTACACTGATTCGCTCGTTTGCTGAATATGGCATTATTGGTATGCCTTTTGCCAGTATACCTTCTGACATTTGGGGAAAGATAAAAGTGGAAAACCCTGATGTATTCCAGCGCTTACGAATTTATTTAGATTCAGACAGTTCTGCTCGAACTCACTAACACCTTATCCACTTTCTTGATTAACCGTACACCATAATCAACCATTACCTTCAAATCATCTATTTTAATGTCACGATTATGGGCGAGTGTATTCCGAATTGTGATGATCTTCTCCATGCTTTTCTTGAAAAATGTTCGGTCGCTCTGAGACTCTCCGAGCGCATCTTGAAATAATTCCCATTTTCGTCGTGTTAGTTTATCTAGGTCACTCAAATAGGAATAATCGAGAATGGCTAATGCTGTCTCTGGATCGAGCTTGTATTCGGATGCTTTCTGCCATCGTTCTAAAAATTCTGGATCTATTAAGGACCACCATTCTCGACCAAGATAGTGACGATAGCGTTTCTCCACCATTTTTCGCAACCGGATTTCGAATTCGGTGATCACTTTCCATGCCTGCAATCGCCATTCAGAAGTTTGGGGATCCCAGGATGAAAGAAATTCGGGCTGATTGACTATATTTTCCAGAAAACGCAGGTAAGTAGATGTCTGAGGATAACGCCCTATCAACATATTTTGCTGATCTTCATTCAAAGCATCGTGAGCTTGCAAAGCTGAGTTGATCGTTTCGGCACTTTGGTCGCCGCTAAGAACTGCAATTTGGATATAGAGAAAGGCTTGGTCGAGTGAATCACTTAAATATGCTGCCGAACGAGTCGCAGAATCATAATCATTTGCGAGCAATGCCTGGCGGACCTGTACCATCGGATCGATTGTTGTGAGAGTTATTGGTTCGATCGGCAATTTGCTTTCCAGGTCATCCATGAATTCTTGTAACCCTGCCGATTGTGCTTCTGCCCGCAAGTCTTTTAACCCTTCTCGGTTTTGATCTTTGGTTGCGAGATAAGCGAATACCCGCAACACCTCGGGCTGTGCAATCCCAAATCGACCGGTAAGAAGTCGCCCGAGCTTTGACCGATAGTCATCTAAAACCTGAAAAATAATCTCTATGTTTTTTTGGTATTCATGCGGCTGTAACACTTGCCAATAGAAAGCTGAGAGCATATGCGCCCGTACGTAGCGTGGCATCGTCAGCTTGCTTAACTCTGGATAGTCGGGTAAATCCCAGATCCTTCCCCAATCTTTTTGTGCGCCCCATAATTGAATTCTTAGAAACGAAATATTGTCGGCTGTGGAGAGGCTAAGTCGGCGAATGGAATCCAATGATTTTTGCGCTTCTGCCCAATTACCCGCTGCTAGTTTATCTTGAAAGGTATGGTGAAGGTCAAAATAGCTCGGGCGATCCTTTTTAGTTGGCGCTGGTTTTACATCTTCCAATCCCATCCACAAATCCAGTGCCTCAAAGATTTTATCCTTTTCTCCTTGTGGAGAACGAAATAAGTAAAATCCATGAGGAAAAAGCTGCTGACCGAGTAGGTTAAAACCGCCTTTTTCAGGATCAAACCGCTGACGTTGGGCGATACCGCTCGTATCCAGAATTTCTGCATAAGATGGGATAACGAAATGTCCCACACGTCTGATTGTTTTATCTAATGCCCTTACATCGGGCGCGGTTACTATCCAAAACCATTGTCCTTTAGATATATATGGTATTACGGTTGGAACCAGCTTGTTCAACCGCATTAACAATCGAGCAAGCTCAGTTCTTTCCACATCTACAACCTGAGCAGAATCAATGAAATGAGCCGAGAATACATCCTGCCAACCTTCATCTGCTATAGCTTTGACATATTCATATAGCGGTAGATCGGAGAATTTCACATTGATCATGCGATCTCCCATTGGTGACGAGCCTCGATCATCGCTTTGGCTACTGCTTGCTCTTCTGTTGTTACTTCAATGCTTTCGCTATTGATATTGATGCCTGAGTAGGTGAAGTTCATTGAGCCTCGTAAGTAGAACCTTTTGGTCACCCACCCTTTATCATGCAAATCTTGTAATTTCTTTACCTGAATTGAGTTAGGTAAATTCTGTAAAAAAGCACGATTATGTTCGTCTGGTCTTGTGATTAAGTATACTTTGCAGCCTTGCTCACTTAATAGAGCTAACACATCCCCCAACCCTAGAGAGCGCCCGCTCTGTCCTCCGTTAATCGTACGAAATTGACCATACTGGTTATTTAAAATCGGAACATTAGTCAACCAAGGAGAGACAAGGAACATCTCCCTGCTGGGATATAGTAACTCTAACGCTACCAGCGAACATAAACAATTGGTAAGTTGGAGCGCACTAGTGTTGTTATAGTGTTTTTTGATCATTCGATTTTGCATATTGAACACCAGTTATATCCCTACTAACTCTGAGATCACTAGGCTGATTATGAATTGTTCTCCCTTTTGAGAGATTTTTTCGACGCTTGGGTAGAACATTTGAAAGCCCACTTCAAGAGGCTCGATCAACAGATCCATCACTCGCTGCTGACAAGAACTCAGATCTCCAAGGCTACATGCGATTGACACCTGGTAGTGTTGTTTTAGCCCATCTTGCACACTTATTACCCAGCCCGGCTTCCCAAAAATGATGTACTCTATATAAGGCTCAAAGACCGCTTTAACCAATCCTCGGGAAGCACGTTCAGTGGTTTGATAGCGGTTAAATACCTGGATACAATCAGGGCAGCTTGTTTGGCAGTTTAGCCATAACAGAGACTGCAAAATATTGAACTTCTGATTCTCGTTAACCTCGGATTCGTCAATTCCTCGTAATATCTCAGTTAAATTCTCGTTGATTTCCGGCAACCGTAATGATGCAACTGATATCACACGCAAATCAATAGGGATTCCTAATCGTTGCTCTTCTTGTTCCCAAATTTTCACCAACTTCGATAAAAGGCGGTCGGTGAGCTCGTTGCTATTCGGACGTAGAATCTTAGCGTTCAAAGCGACGATCAGATCACGAGTTGGAGTAATGCCATATCGCTTGAGTACGATTTTTAGATCTTCCATAGTTCTTAAGACGGTAGGGAGATCGTTGGGAGATCTTAAATGCGCAAAAACATCTTGCAATTCATTCTCATTATGATTGATGAGGTGCACTACCAAGCGGAGTTGGTTAGCCAGCGCTTCTCTGTCGCAATGCTGGATCGTATCTTCAAGCAACAATTCAAAGGCGCGTGGGCGAGATCCAAGCTCTTCCGTTATGCGAGAAATCAGCCCCACACCACCTGAGTTAGTTTCACTGATCCAAACAGTATCAGCATCAATATCCATCATTAGGTCATCGGGTTCGATATCTGGCACGAGCCGTGTAATAGCCGAGAACAAGGCTGATCCCAACGAAACTTGATAAACGTGTTCTAGCCAGGCTTTGAAATCATCATCGGGGCTTGCCCACAATACAGCTTCATTTTCTTCGATGCTATCCACAATCACCGGATCAGCCATCAGTTCTGTGATGCGTTCGAACAACCGACTCTGAGCCTCCTCCGTTTCTTCGCTGGACAGACTTTGGAAGATAACATTCATAACGCGCCGGATTATTACATTGCGCTGATCCTTAATGTTTGTGGCAGCTTGTGCCAATGAGACTTGCTGGGCGATAGCATAAGCCCCTAAAGCAGAAATCTCAACTTGGTATAGCCAATCGATTTCGAAGACGGAAAGACCCGCTTCCAACAACCGACGGTCGTTCGTTAAGCGTGAATGGAAGTATTCTCCGATCAAGCTACTATACAGGTTTGCCCAATCTGGTCGGTTAATAAGCCCTGTTATATCTAGCGGATATAGTTCAAATCGCAATGCATCGGCTTCTAGGGTATATCCTAACGCGCTATGTTCTCCATTCATCTCAAAATCGAGCCAACGCAGATTTTTCTCGCCAGTCTTGTAACGGGTATCAATTACTACTCGTGGAGCAAAGCGAGTGACATCTACCCACTCTCCATGAGTTTGATTATAGCTAGCGATGCGACGGATAACCTTTTGCCATACAGAGAAGGGTGAGAGAGTTAGGGGGAGACCAATCCGGAATTCGTTCGTTTCGCTACTTCCTTCTTCTTGTAGCGTTTCACCGTTCACGGGGATAAGATGACTTCGAGGCGCAAAGTGACTTTTCCACCCGAATCGTGCGCTACTGAAGTGTGCTACATTATCTGGCACAAGGGATAGCCTATAGGTTTTGGGATTATATATTGTGTATATTGTATCGTTGTCAGTTAACACACTTGTTTTTTCGAACTCGGCTTCCAAATAATCTAATGGTAATCGTCCTCGACTAAGTTCAGACTCTTCTGGTAGTTTGAGCCAGTGAGCCTCACGGATTTCGTTGACATTTGAGAAGCGTTTGTTCACATGACCTGGCGCAAACTCAACCATTCCTAACATCAGATCCAATTTCTCTTCTTCTGGCTCAGATCGCGTCGTGCTACCTTTGGAATATCGCGGCACAATAATAGATAGTTCTGGAAAGCTAAGCTCGGAAAATAAGGTAGAAGGAATGAAGTCCGAAAGAGGAGGCGAATAAGGCGATGCATCCTTCCAGGCATTTACCTTTCCATCGCTAATCTTTGCCCAATTACTTTCCAGTTTTCTTAGCATATCTGGGATTACTTGAAGCAATAGTGGGCGTGGTTCACCCCACAAGATTAGATCCAAAATCTCAGATTCCTTTTCCAATGTTAAGCACGTTTTGAGGTAGTTCTCGAAATCTTGTCTTTGTCCCTTTAGTAGTTTTCGAAGTTCTTCGCAAAGTAGGTGGCGACGTTGTGTCACATAAAGCGAATCGTTGGGCAAACCGCTGTACCGGAAAGCAGAGAGCAGACTCCCAAGATCGATTTCCTTGTGGCTTCCTTGGCTGATTTTATAAGTCAGCCAATCTAATAAAACATATACTGCCTGGATTTTGCGCACATAATAATTCTCAATTGGCATCTCAAGCGGTGGTAAAAGTGGATCAAACAATTGCTCCGAATGCTGGAAGGCCCACCGATCACGACCATAATCAGAAGTGACCACCACCATCCACGGGCGCATCTCGCGCATGCGTCCAGCCCGTCCCTTACGCTGTAAGAGTGATGAAACGCTGCGGGGAGCCTTGTGTTGAACGACTGCACCGACGCGGACATCGTTGAATCCTACTTCTAGAACGCTGGTTGCCAAAATTACATCTGCATTTGGGTCCACACCTTTGTATTGGGAAGAGACTACTTGAACATTAAGTGGTTCATCTAAACGACGACCAATTTGCTCACAAAATGGCCAAAATTGACCTGTTTCGTACCGGAGTTTCTGATTCTTTCCTCCATATGCATCCCGTTCACGATATTTTGCGAGGCGTTTAACTTCTTCGGCATCTTTTGAGATATGTGCCCATCGATTGACTACATCCAGCTTATCAGCAAAGGCAAATATACGCGTTCCAGAAGCATTTCTGGCTATAAAGGCTTTTGGCCCATAGCTCTTATCTAGCATTCGACCTAAGAGCATATTGGTTTGAACAGAAGTAGATAGTAGGCTTGTGCTCGAAACCGGATCCCCTTTGAGCACCAAGTTATATTCCATGCCTTCTTCCACCAAGTCATCCTCTTTTGGGGCAATATAATTAACTTTGTAATCTGGAATGCCAGTAAATCTTGAAAAGAAAATTTCCGGCTCCCGCAGAGTTGCTGACAAACCAACAATGCACACGCTAGCCTTGCTCTGTGTTCGGCGCGCTTTGCGCCATCGCCGCAGCAGATAAGCAACCTGTGCTCCGTGAATACCCTCATATGTATGGATTTCATCCAATAACACGAGCCTGGGTGGAAATGGGGTATGCACTCCGAAAAGAGCAAATTCACTTGAACGATTTAACCGACGGTTCATCATTTCTGTCGTGGTAAACAGTATATCTGGAGCCACTTTCAACATTTGTGCTCTGGTCAGCAGCAGAGTATCGGCACCTACTTCGTACCCACAGTCTGGACAGCGTAAACGAGCATATTTTCCGTAGTTCCCCTGGATGTTGGCAGCCACTTCTTGCTGCAGATCTTGTTTCATCCAGATCATATCCCTGGATTGGGAGTGATTAGGGTTGATGCTTGGGCAGAAGTAATACGGGCAGATCAACCCATCTCCTGATCTGGTTTCTTTCCAACTTTTTCTGAATCCTAATTGGAGCAGATCCTTTGCTTCATTAGGAGTGTCACCATAGTAGATACCAGTAGTGATTATCGGTTTCTGTCTGTGCGAGAGCAGTTCATCCAACTTACGAGCTTCAGAATAGGCTTCATTAGCTTGGTCTTTTAGCAACTCTACACGTGGGTAGATTGCGAGTACTTTTACACTGTTTCTACGGTCGATTTCTTCGCAGATATGTGTCAACGCGGGTAAGTAGAAAGCTTTGGTTTTTCCTGATCCAGTACCCGCCCCGATCACTATGGCATGATCATCAGGCAAAGACAGATATTCCAAAATATCCCGAATGGCTTCCATCTGAAAGCGAGCGAGATTTAGTGGTTGCCCGTTAGCGTCCCGGATTAACGCTTGCATCACTTGGCCCTCAAGAGAGCTGATCTCATCTCCTACTACCTCTTTAAGAACATCTCTCAACGGGATGTTACGCATGGGATAACGCCGGCGCTGTAGGTTGATTCGAACATCGCTCACCAAAGTGCTAGCAGTTTCCCAGTTTTTATTTGGGAGTAGTTGTCGCAAAAGGAACAATGACCGTACCGTCTCGGCAAAGCGACTGCGGTAATAACCACTGTTAGATTTGATAATCAACTTCCGTTCGAGTAGGTTTTCCAAGATATCGTGTTGCGTAATACCGAATTCACGCGCCTGTTGCCAAACGTCACGTTTCTGTTCTGGCAATTCTTTTATTATCTCGTTTAACTCAGTATCCAAATAGCTGCGCGGATCAACAAATCCCCAGTTGAGCAATCGCGCCTCACGGATCTCGATCAAAGATAAAACCTCATTGCAAAGTAAGTCTAGTTCACGTTCAGTAATCGATTGTTTCGGCATATTCATTGCCTACTTCGCGAAGATGATTATGAATTTTTCTTGGATTCCTTGTTCTTTAATCCAAGCGTAAACTTCATCATTTAGATCAGCCAGAGTAGCATTTTCGTTTTGTACTTTCTCCAAGAATTTTCCAACAGATGGACTATATTTCGCAATTCCACTCTGCGTATAATTTCGCAAACGTAAAACTAACTCTGCCATATGAATCATGTCATTACTAGTTAAAGGGGGAGATGAAAAAAAACCTTTAATTTGTTCTTGAAGTACTTGAATATTTTTTTGATCGCTATTGGGAAGAAGCTTCGACGCCAGGTTTGTAGCCTGAAAAATTGGTCCCATTTCTTCTCGAAAGAAGGTCAACCAAGCGGTTTTGGCATTCTTGAATTCTGTATCCACGCTGGTGCCAATGTTATGTAACATGGGAACTTGGCGCCTTACTTGGTGAAATTGGTTTTGTGAAGATTTCAACGTTTCCTGGATATTTGCTAACCCAACAACTAATCGTTCTCTATCGTTGCCTTTAATTCGATTCTTGTTGAACTGAATAAAATTGGTTAGCTTATCTACCCTTTTACGAAGCTCCAGTAGTGATGAGTCAGTATCTTGCATAAATTGGTTAACCATTGCTCCTTGTTTACGTTGTTCCAGTTCTACAACTTGGTTAGACACCTTTTCGGCCAGTTGTATAATCATTATTTAGTTCCTCCTGAGAGGGTTTTAATAGCATTTTCCAATTCTTGTTCAATATCGGTATAAAGTTTCAATACTCGTTGTTCTTCGATTTCATTTAGTCCCCCAGGAGCTTTTTCTAACTTCTCTTCGAGCTGTTTCGAATTATTGTATAAACGCTGATATTCACCCTGCAAATAGGTTCGGTAATCAACCAAACGTTTAATTTCATTAGAAGACGCAGAAAGTTGTAGCGCTAAATGATTTATCCGCGTTTCATTTACTAATTTCTCAAAATTCGCTATAAGGAGTTGCAGTTGTTGGCCGTTGAAATCTGAGCGCTGTTTGCCATCGTAAAACTGATTGACAGAATGATATGCTCGTTCCACTTTTCCTAGTGCATCAAAAACATCCTGAGGTGTGCTTGCACCCAGGTATTTCTGCATTGTATCAAGCTCTTTTTTTAACTCCTGAACCTGATCTTGCAATGCTGGTACGAACTTATCTTGAATCTGTAGATAGAGGGGGAGTTCGTTGTTCCAGATAGGGTCATCAATATCAGGGATTGACTGTAATTTCTCTGGTTCGAATAATTCGGAAAAAGTCTTTATGAAAGATAAAGCTAATTGTGCATCCAGCACATAAACCGCATTATTCGCATTTGGAAAACTTACATTGGGCCGGCTATTTCCTTGAGGAAGGTTTAGCAAACTTAGTAGGTTAGTACGTCCGCGATCAGTTTGGTCAGAAGATATGCCATTGCATAGTTCCACCCACTTCGCAGAACGAGTTTTGTCGTTTTTAACCGTTGACCAATCAGGTTTTTGGCAAGCAATGGATATCAAGCTTTCATAAACTAGATTGTGGTCTGGATTGGAGTGAGTAAATAAACCACCTACCGTGTTCAGCATCAAGTTATTAAAAATGCTCACTCCATAAATTGAGAATAGTGCGGGTGTTTGCTCAGCAATTCCGCTGACAAACTTTGCCACTTCAAACTCATAATCAGCTTTCCATTCGCTCAAAATACTACTAATAGCACCGATTTGATCCTCACTCAACTTATTTAACGGCACGGTCAAATTTTCAAGCTGAGCCAGGGCTTGCAATACATATGCTATGAAAGCATTTCTTGGAAAACGAATCTGAGATTTCTTTTTTTCACCAGCCTGGCCTTCGAAGTAAACGCGACCATAAGTCAATCTACTTTGGGCCTGGAATGTGCTGATTCCGTAATCGGCCCATTGGGTGCCATCACGCCAGAATCGAGCTACCCATTCAGCGTAGTTATCATAATAATGCAAAGTACCCCCGTCTTGCCAACTCGAAATATCTTTTTTGTACTGCTCGTATTTCTCATTAAAAACGGGCTGTAACGGTACTGGAATTACATTTTGAGAAGCAGATACGAAACTTGTAGGTTTTGGTTCTGTTGGCAAGGGGATTTGAGGCTGATCTCCTCTTCGAAATTGCCCCTGGATCATTGGTAAAGAAAAAGCCCAGAATACCGCTTCACTTAACCCTCCAACGGTATTGATTTTTCCCATAGTTTCTGTATATATGGTTTTATTTCCCCAAAAGAGAATCAAGCTTAAGATGCGTTTGGCATTTTTTCCAGCTTGAGTTTCCAATGCACTTCGCTGTAACGATTCGATCATCTCAGGTGGTCCGAATTCTCCGCCAAGATCACGTGGCGCTGGAGGAAACTCCCCATCTGGGATTTTCTTACCATGATTATGCAACACATATTCCACCACGCTGCTTAACAGGGAACGTGGCGTTCTAATGACTTTCGAGTCCAGATTAGAAAACATTGTCTGAATTGCCCGTTCGTTAAATGGGTACAAACCAATCTTATACTTTTGCCCATTCTGACTCATTTGTACTTCGGCCGTTCCAAATGCAGAAAAACATTCCTCGCTAAAGACACAACTGCTGCAGCGTACGGGTATGTTAGAAAGCGGTGCTCCCAGTGCAAACCATTGATTCATCTCAATATCAGATGCACGGATAGCATTCAGATAGCGCGCAACCATCCCTTTTAGAACTTCAGGTTGAACAAGAAGATTAGAGTGCGCCAAAGAGTCATCGCTGCTGTTCAGGGTTAAGTGAATATCGATCCTGGATTTTAGATTGTCTGGGAATTTATCTTTGAAATAGCTGTCTGTAATCCCAATCACAGATAACACTCTACAATAGGCCCGATTGCCCTCTCCAGTGTGTTGAGTAACCAACACATCCACTAAGCCGCTATCGATCCCGGTAAAAGCAGTGATATCTTCAATAAACAAGGTCAGGCTTTTGCCTTCGCGAAGCAAATTACGTCGTAAGTCAAAAAATATGGTTTTGAGATCTTCACTGGAGAGAGAGACTGATCTCCCAATGGCAAAATCTACCAGCGAATCTAAGTAGGCAGCAATTGATATTCGTAATTGTTGATTTTCGGAAAGAAGTCTCGTAAATTCTCGCACTACTTGGTAAGTAGCCTCGATATTCGCTTGGGTTTCTACATCTAGCAGGAGATCATCAGGCAATATTCCGGGATGCTCATATTCCTGAAGGCCCAGCTCTCCTTTATCTTTTGCCAAATGCCGTCGCACTCGATCGACTGGACCTCCTTTCCGCATAAACCACTTGCGAACATTGTGATCCAAAAGCCATTTGTTGATGTGATTTCGGACCTCAACTGAGATTTGGTTATCTTGGTCAGAAATTGGTTTTTCCAATATGCCGATCCGTAAGTTGTTTAGGAACTCATCTCCGATTGAATGATCTGAAAGCCTACCAAACGCTTTTTGGAGCTGGTCAAACTGCTCTTTCATCTGCTCAGCGCTGAAAGCCTTTGATTCAATGATTTGCCTTAGGACCCCTTTTAAAGTACTGTTGGATCGCTCTATTAGGATGACTTCATCACCTAGATTTTGGTAAGCATAGCGTTCTTTCAGCCAGCGGATAAAGTGTGATTTTCCAGTCCCTGGCACGCCTTGAATTACCCCAAAGGTGTGCAGGCCTTTTTGGGCGCGTGCTAATAGCTCTGCAAGAAGGCTCTCTTCGTTCGTAACTTTCTGGTTTTCTGGTGATTTCAATACCCGAATTTCATCGAAGGGGGTGTGAGTAACGAGAAACTCTTTTCGATCTATGGAGATTGCTTCTTTATTAATAACCTTGCTAATGCGATCATCTTCCCAGCACTTGAAGCGAGTGAAAGTTGAGGTCATCATACAGTTTTCCTCACGCTTGCGATATGAGTTACCCTTGGATCAAACATATCTGGATACAGCATCCAAGTATCCCGAGCATCGGGCAAATATATTAGTCTGATCTTTTGTTTTTTTTGTAGCGAACGTAGGCCTGTCGAAAGCATAAGACTAAGCTGATTGCTGTGCGGCTTATTACCGTAAACCGCCTGCCAACACTTTTCAAACAGGATTCCTCGATCTAACTCAGGACATTGGTCAGATAATTTGTTCATGAATTCTGCGAGCGGAATCTCTTCAGGGGAAGGTAATAGATCAGCTAGCAAAGATTCTAAACGAATTGATGCATCTGGCATTAGAAAATAGTTATTGAGCTTCCATCCATGGCCTAGGAAGATCATCCAATCATCGATGCCGCCAAGTTTTGTCGTGTTTAAGGCACGAATCTCAGATTCAGGGAAAAGAGTCTTGTTGAAATCAACAGCCATATCACTTAAGCTTGAGCTTTTCGATAGGATCTCTGCATTTTTTACTGCGCACCACGCAATAAACAAGTTCAGCAAATAATTATCGCTATTATCGTCAACCACTCCCAACAGACGTTTTTGCATTAAAGCGCGAAACATTGCATAGGTTTCGATTTCTTCACTTAGAATTTTGGATTTATATCGTTTATGAATATCTCCATAAATTAACTCAGTCTTTACAGCTGAGTCTAGAAGTACCTCCGCTGCCTTTTGGTTGTTATTCAGGGGCTTTGGCTGGAGTAGTGAATAGATTTTGTCCTCTTCAATGCCTGGGTTTGCGATTACCACTCGTAACAGAGCATACAATCGTTGAGGATTGATTTGAGCATTATTGATAATCTCGTATGCCATATTTCATTCCTAGAAATCGAAAGTTTCGAGCTGTTCAGACAACGTTTCTTCTAGCCGGCTTAGGGATTCGTTCAGACCATTTACTTTATCCAGGAAAAATCCAGAGAGGCTGGGCAAATACAAACCTCGGGGGACAATGTTAATCATTGGTATAGCCATGGAATTGGGAAAGGATTTTTCAATCTGTTGATAGAGTTCATCCGCTTCCCTAGTTTGGTTTGGATAAATGGTCACTGTGGGGACTGGAAGTAAATAGTACTTTTCCGGATCTCCGATACTCTTGTGGAATAAGATTTGGTGTATGTTTTGATCTTGGCTTGAAAAGGCGAGGCATGCTTCGTGCACCCATGTTGCATCCTCGAAAAAACTGTCCGGAAAGATAAGCTGCCTAAACCCCAGCTCCATTAGTTGCGCGAATACCCCGTTCTTATTCTTGAAGTATTCAAGATTTTCGGTTCCATCCCAATAAACATTGAGCGTATGATGAGAGCCAAATTTAGCTTTTATTCTTAGATCTACATTTCCTCGGCTAAAGCCCATTTTTTGTACATTCATTAAAATTTCCAACGGCATTGAGTACGGTTTTCGCTTTTCTTTCCGACAAACAGGGCAGCCTCCACAGGCTTCTGAAACGGCGGGATAAAGGCTGGAGAGATGTTTGCTGATACATAGCCGGGTTTCGTTTGATACATAGGTATTTATCAGGTTCTCAAGTTGTTTCAATCCGCCTAATACATTGGATACTTCTTCTTTCCTTTTAATTTTGATTTTGTTTTCTAATCGCTTTAGATCGTTTGTAACAATTGTGTCTAAAACTTCAAGTTTGATTAGGAAGGAATTTTCTTGAGCTTCTTCCCAGTTTTCAATTTTGGTTGTTGATTGGGTTGGGTTGGTTTTAGCATCAATATTTGTTTCGGTGATTCGAATCAGCTTCGCTCGTTCCATCATCAGCAGAACGTGAATGTTCCAGTTACGATGTCTTTCGCTGCCAATTAAATCCTGGTTATAACCCGGTTTCGCGTTGAGATCTACTATTATCTCATTTGGCGGAACAATCTTTGCACCTTTACGCATGCTATCCCAGCGGCTAATTGCTTTTTCTGGTGTAATCCTGCTGGTCTTGATAATGTCAAATGCATCTCTTCGATCGCCATTCGCGGCACACACCAAGCTGATCGAGTTGATCCCATCTCGTCCACCGCGACCAACCTCCTGATAAAAGCGGTCTATCGATTCAGGAAATGCAGCATGTATGACTGTACGGACATCGGCTTTATCCACTCCTAGCCCGAAGGCTGAAGTGGCCACAACTAAATCGCGCTGGTTTTGGCTCCATTCGGAAAGGATTCTCGCCCTTTCCTCATCGGCTGTATTTCCAGAGAACGCGGCAATTCGATAAAACCCATCTGCCCTCAGTTCTGCAACTAATGCTTCAGCTTCTGCAGGTTTGTTGACAAATAAAATCATTGGCCTTGGGAGATGATAAATGGCTTCAAAAACTCGCTTCTTGCGTAACTCATGGCTTTCAGAATATGAGAACCAATAAGAGATCTCTGGGCGTAGACCGCTACCACGCAGGATATTAAAGTGACCATCCTCGCTAAAAAGATTTTCGAATAGTTTTTCACAGTTTTGGGTGATAGTAGCTGAAAGCAAAATAGTAGTTGGCGGTTTTTGTGATCTTTCAATGAGATTTCTCCGAAAAGTTGAAAGATATTGGAATTCTGCTCGGAAGTCCGCCCCCCAACTTTCTACGATATGGGCTTCGTCAATCACCAATCGCTTTATATACCCACTTTCAGCAGCGCCCATGCAGATTCCATATATTTCTGAGTTGAGCAAAGATTCAGGCGAAGTAAACAATAAAGGCAGAGTTCCATCTCTCAAAGCCTTGCGGATGATCGTGCGATTTTGAGGTAAAGTCGCACCTGTCAAACTCCACGGTTTATAATGATCGCTTAAGCTGTGAGCAAAGTTTTCCATTGCTCTTCGTTCCTGATCGTAAGCAAGAGCAACTGTTGGGACAACTACTAGTGTAGTGCCTCCCGCCTTTTTCCCGCCGTGGGAGTCTTGCCAAGCAGGCAACATTATACACATACTCTTGCCTGCTCCAGTAGGCAAAGAAATTAAAAGAGTATCTCCTGGAGGCAAAGTAAGGCAGGCAAGAACAGCATTTTTTTGCGCCTGAGATAAATAAGTAGTTTTTCCGGTAGCTGCAAGCAACAACCCATCGCCCATAACTGGAGGCTCATATCGTCGTATTTCCGGACGATCGAAATCATCAATATCGGTTAGCCAATCCGGATTCCAAGCATTCACCCCTACTTCAACAGATTTTCCGTCTGTGTCGAGCAGGCCCCAAAGGTGGTATTCCTCGGCTCGACTAGAGATCAGGTTCCATAACTCAGGTAATAAGTAAATTTTTCGTTGGTTGAAGCGGATAAATTGTCGGATTAGAACTGAAAGATCAGCAAGACCGCTACGCTGCTCTGCAAAGTCTCGCAAGGCATTTGCAAGGCGCTCCAAAGATGCGAGCCGGACACGATCAAGCCCATTGGCTTCTTTCCGAGCAGCTATCACCTTTGAAATAAAATGCGCAATATTTGCTTTGGGCAAAAGTATCTGATCTTGAAACTCTTGATATAGGTCACTCGACAATTTATTGAGCATACATTGCACCCACCACGTGAACGATAAAATACAAATATTTACTCATCTTTGTGACGGAACGGATCTTGGCTCTCGATCAGATCTAAACGTTTTTCATCATTGAGTAAATCATCGGTTGAGATGCAAAAAACCTTTGAATAGCAAAGCAAAACCCCAATACCTGGGATACGGGACCCGGTCTCCCATTCATGAACACGACTGCGTCGGGATAGTTCGTTGCGCCCTAATGCAGCCGCCATTTTATCGTGGGTCCAGCCTACGCCTTGGCGGAGAGCACGAAGCTTGGCTCCAAGATATTTTGGGGCATCAATCGTCATTATAAAAACCCATTCTCTATCAACAACAAAATGTATTAAGCTTTCGATTGCTCGTTTTTTATAAACAGAAAAGTTAATAGTTGTTTAGTTAAAGAATCTCTTGAAAGGGATATAGGTAAAATGCCTAACCCATTCACCTTTTAGGGAGTTGGGCAGCAATATGGTCAACAAAACAACTTTATAATTCACAATTAGTTGAGTTTATTATAGCATCCCCCTAGAATGACATGTAAAAGAGAACTACCACATATGTAAATTGCAAGCAGGAATATGTTTTTCTGATGTGCCTGGGGCAAAAGGCCATAAACCCAGACAATCTGATTTATCCTTCTCACAACAGTTCGATACCTGCATCTGGGCTGGCGCGCAGGCGCAAGGCAACTTTGCTTCCCACGCGCAATGGCTCGTTCTTGGCCGCCCGCACATAACGTGCAGAGCCATCATGCTGTATGGATTTTAGGAAATTCATGATTTTCTCGGCATTTTGGATAACCTGCTCTACATTATCGTTGGCGTTAATTCTGATTATAAGTCATGCCCATGCCGGGATTTTGCTCTCCAAGCAGAAGCCGTTACTAGAACTACTGCCCGCCCTGGCGCGCATGTTCGAGTCAACAACCGCCGATGAATGGCAGATACAGTTTCGCTGTCAGAATGCTTGGATGTAAAAAAGAGTGCGATATCAGCCGCGCTCTTTTGCTTGTACATACGGTTTAAGACGTTTTTCCCTGCGAATGGGGATGGATGTAATGAGGGGGCAGATGATGAATGTTGTATAGTGATAGTAATATGCGGGGAATTGGTTTTGCCGCATTAAGCATCAAAATATGCGGCTAATTATGATCGGCAGGACAGTTTACTCCGAGGTCACTCCCGAATCGAACGTGAAAGTGTTCCAATCAATACATCTATCAAAACGACATTTTGTGTATAAAAACGGACATGGCGAGCAGTGACCGGGAAGATGGCCTTTTCTGAAAAACACTTTTTCCACAGTCTCATTGGGTGGCTGGTTACAGGTTATAGAAGTCTCAATTCGAAAGGGATCGAAAATAGAAAATGAGTGTATTTGATTTCACTTTCAAAGCTTTATATCGTCTGGAAGTTAATGAGCTCTGGGATATTGCCCGTCTCATCAAGGGAGAAAAGCATTATCTGCCTGGGGACAAAGATGTGCTTATCAGAGGCGTCATCATTCCCTTCTTGCGCGAAACGAGCAAGGCCCCAAAATATGCCGATAAAGAACAAGTGATGCGAGCGTCACTTATAAAGGTGGCGCAAAATCTATCAATTGAATGCGAAAATTGGGAAACCGAAAGTAGCACCTGGTTGATGCGCCAAATCCGGCAAAGATGGAGCGAAAAATTTAGTAAACAATTGAAAAACCTCAGTGATGATGAACTTGCATCTGTCATCAAACAGGCTGATGAAAATATTGCAAAACGAGCACAGCAAATGGGCATTGGTTTTATCCCAGTAACCGGTATATTTGCTGCCAAGATTTCAGGCTTTGGTATATATCTTGCGACTACAACCGGACTTGGAGCCATTTCATCAGCGATTGGTGTTACTTTTCCCTGGGCTGTTTATCAGGGCGCTACCACTCTTTTGGGAGTCACGCTGGGGCCAATCGGTTGGACACTTGCGGGAGCAGGTGTTGCTATCGGCGGGTTTAGTTTCGTCAATCAATGGTTAAAGCGAAACGACAACAAATTAGCAACCGTTGTAATTGCTATCATCATTGCCCTTCGCGATAATCCTTACGAATGGTTTGGGCTACATGAAAGCGCCCCCTTAACAGACGTGAAACAAGCCTATCGAGCAATGATGAAAACTCTCCACCCTGATTTTGCGCAACAGCATCTACCCGAATGGTTGAAGCAGCGTTTCAACGAAATGCTGTTGCAAACTCAAGAAAATTATGAACTTATAGAAAAATATCAATCTGGAGATGAATAATGACAACCGGGCCTCAGAAAAACACTTATGAAGCATTTATTCAGTCCATCAAGAAGTGGTTGGAAAATTTAGGAGTAAACAGTAAGCTATTTACCGAAATAATCGAGGATGAAGCCTTACCAATAACAGTAAGAGCGCTGGCATCTGGCGTTTTACTATATCTACAATCACCGATGGATCTGATACCGGATAAATTGGCATTTCTAGGGGTAATAGATGATGTGATTGTTATGATCGTTGGCCTTGTGATAATCACGCCATTGATACCTGAAGAAAGGCTGAACTACTACGGTCAAAAATATGAGGCTATCAGCAAAGTCGATGAATATGAACGAATAATGCAGACTACTCTGGGAATTCTTTGGGAACGCCTTGTGAAGTTTGTTGAAATGCTAAGAACTCGTACGTTCAAGAATAAAACCACCGAAGAAATTGTCCAATCATCTGAGTTGCGTGAAGATTTGTTTGATGAAACAATGATTTTTGTTGCTAATTTGAACCTTGACCCCGAGAGTCTGGATAGTGATTTTAAACTATTGCCATCACCAGAGAAGGTGATTGGCTTACTAAGCAGTGGTCTCGAAGAATCGCAAAAACAACAAACTAAGGATGAAAATTCTGTCAGTCAAGCTAAATCAGCATTTAAACGAATGCTATTATCGGCCACCGGGAAGCAGGAACCAGAGGAAAACAAATCTAACGAAAATAAGCTTTTGAAATGAACATTTGGGCACACTGGCTGCCCAAGGGCTGTCATGTCTGTTTGGCACGGCTGGCCAGCCCAGGTGAGTACCTGGACTTTTTAGCATTCGTTCACTCAATGTTTTGTTGATTGTGGGGACGCTCTTGTCCAATGAGATCATTACTTATGACAGGGGTTGTCCAAAAAGAGTCGTTTTTTCTTTTTGGACAACCCAAAGTGGGAGAAAACCGCAAGAGAAGATGCTTTTTTGATGCCGAAAGCCCATAAAATCTTACAAAACGGGCGGCAAGTGGGAAATCAAAAGGGGCTGTCCGACTTTTTGAACAACCCCTATATCATAACTGCTGTGTAGATAATGCCTGTCCATCTGTCTATTGAAAGATCTCGGCAGAAAAACCACTTGATACTGGTTTAATTACTTATCCTGTAACCACCTGACAATCTCTTTATCCGAAGGCTCGGCGCACTGGATATAAGCCGGCTGGATCAGAACCGGCTCCAGATCAAAGACATCCGTGCTATAACCCAGCTTGGTGATGGCATAGGTTTTGGGAATGCGCGCCAGGTAGCGTTTGTACTCGGTGTTCACCATTCCCTTCTCGGATTTTCCCAGATGCGGCAGGACCATATCGCGGTCGGCCGCATCTTTGGTTTGGAACAGGAACAGATTGGCGCAGGAGGAAAAGATGCCTTTGGGCAGCGCCGAAACGGTCTGCGCCATCAGGTGCAGGAAGACGCCGTATTTGCGTCCATCCCGCCACATGCTTTCCCAAATGGCTGCCACCGAGCCGGCAGCCGCATTGTGGCTGTCATCAGAAGCCGCGCCGCTGGCCACTCCCGACAAAACCTTATTGGCTTCCTCAAAGAAAATATCCATGATCGGGAATTTCTTACCGGCCAGGCTCTCCCGGCGGCGCGCGATGGCATCCGCATACAGCACATTCGCCAGCAGGCTGAAGAGCGCAGCCTTGGAGAACTCATCCATATCCGCGCCGCCCTCGATGACCGCTACGCCCCAGGGATCGGCCTGCGGCCCCAGCAAACCGAGATCCTCGATCGCCAAACTATCGGCACCCGGCCCATACTGCTGGCACATCTGGCCTTCATCGAACTGCTCCAGGCGCAGCAAGACGCCTTCCAGGGAGGTGCGGCTGGCCTGGTCGTTCTTTTTGGAGACGCTTTCGTAATACTTGCGCAGGACCGCGATCCAATCCCGGACGCTGACCTGGCTGCTGCGATAAACGGCCAGGGCCTGGCGTTGCTCCGCATTCAATGCCAGCACCGGTTTGCCCGCCTGAAGCCCGAGGGTTTTGGCTTCGTTTTCAGAAACCAGCAGGCGTTCCTGCTTTTCAAGGGTCAGGGTTTCAAATTTCCTTTCGCGGGCGCGCTTCAGGCCTTCGCTCTCATACTCATTGACCGTTTTTTTGGATTTGATCTCGCTCATTGCCTCCTGAATGAGACGCGAAAAACACTCATCGATGTTTCCAAACAGAACTCCCTGGCGGGCATAGACTTCGGTCAGGGCCCGGCGCAGGAAGCCGAGCTGCCTGGGTCCCATCCGGCCGGCATTCGCGAACAGTTCGCAAACCATTGTGCGGTAGCGCGAAGCCTCGATCCGTTTGGGGACTTGCAGGAAATTCCAGCGCAGCGGGCGTTCAGCCCCCGGGTGCAGCTGGCGGATGTCCACCCGGCCCTGGCTGCCCGGCCAGCGTAATGCCCGCCGCCAGCCCTGGCCGAAATCCAGGACGATGACGCGGTGCTGCAGTTTGGTCATGACCTCGAAAGCCAGGCGTTCGGCGGCCACCGATTTCCCGAAGCCGGAATCCCCGATAAAGGCGGTATGGAAGTGTCGTTCCGGGGAGAGCTTCAACAGGGCATCCGTCACCCGGCCGGTTTCCACCGAGTACTGCCTGCCCAGGATCAAATCGCCGGGCATGTCGGGATAGAAGGCAAAAGGCGGGGTTTCCTCCTGGGTGGTCAGGGCCGCACCCTGTTCAAAGACCCCCGGCGCGACATAGGCTGCCGTTTGGAGCATGGTCAGCAGGGTCGAATCCATGTAACCGGAAAGCACGCCCGGGATGCGCTCCATGCGGGTCGATGGGGTAAAGACCGAGGCGTGTTTGCGGATATAGGCCTGCTCCTCGCCGGCCAGGTCGCGGCACTGGACGCCGGTGACCACATCTTCCGTACCCTGGAAGCTCTCCGGGATCAACCCCATCAGGGCCTGCAGTCCGCGCTCACTGCGCGCCAGAGCGTAGACATCGGTGTGGAAGGCTCCTTCAATGCTGGCGATGTTCAGCAATTTTTCCTGGGTGCGCATGATTTGCGTGATCAGCATGGCCGGGTCATTCTGCCATTGGGCCGACTCGCCGATCGAGAAGGAGGGCGCGACCCCCACCATCAACCCGGAACTGGCCGAGCGCCCGATGCCCAGCCCGGTCGATTCGGCGCTGGATTTCGTGTCCGAGGTGGATTTGGTATCCGCCTGCGAGAGCGTGCTGCTTTGGCTGGTGGTATCGGCTACTGAGTTGGTGACCGAACCCGACGAGCCCCAGGATTCACTCTCCGAATGGGAGACGGACTGGCTTTTGCCTTCGGAATGACTCCTGCCTTCGGCATGCGAAACGCCGTCTGCAACCCCGGAGCTGCTTGAACTCATCGACATCGAGGATGTAGTATCGGAGGCTCCCCAACTGCTCATATCCGATACCGCCTCACCCTGGTTGTACCCGGCATTGACCTTGACATCCCCGAAGCCCAGAGCCTTGACGATTCCGCCGACGATTGGAATATCCTTGCCGGCTGCGCTGACCCCGGCATTCCAGCCCTTTGAGTCGGTTTCGGTGTGTGCGCCGCCGACCGAATCGGTGTGCGAAACAGCGCTGGATTGTCCGCTGCTCTGCGACTGGCTTTCGACATGCGAAGTGCCGTCCATCAGGCTGGTGCCATCCGTGACGGTTGTTCCTTCGCTGGTCGTGGTGCCTTTTGAGATGGAATGCGACCAGCCGCGCGATTCGGCCTGTCCAATCGTTTGTGCCTGGCCTTCAGATTGGGCCTGCCCATCGGTATGGGCTTCGCCGCTGGTGTGAGCCTCGCCCAGGCCGTAGCCATAGTTGCTGGAGGCAGATTCGGCCAAGGCCCCGGAGAGCATGGCCGGCAGCGAGATGCCAAAGGAGGCCGAGCGCACCCCGCTTTGCTGGCTGGCCCAGATCGAGACTTCCTCGGCGAACCCGGCCAGCATCGCGCTAATTGTGCGCACCGGGACGCTGTAGGACAGCACCATCAGCAGGAACTCCTCGCCCAAGCTGGACATGCCCCGATATAAAATTTCATTCTGCTGCAAGGACATATTCAGGGCAGTGTTGTCGGCATCGATCAGTGGATTGCGCTGGTTGCGGTTATTTTCGCGCACGTTCTCACGCGGATCGGGATGACCCACCGCCACGATCGCGTGTGGAAATTGTTCGAGCGAGCTGTACAGCCACTGCGCCACCCGGATGCCCAAAGGATCCAGACGCAACTGGCGGTACGCGCCCTTGAGTCCGGCTTCCAGGACAGCCAGGTCGCGCAGGGATTGGCGGGCGGCCGCTTCCAGGCTTTCCGCAAAAGATGAGACGCCGTAGCACTGCACAATCCCGATCGCGGGCTCATCGAAAATGCCGGCGGCCACATAGACCAGGTTGATGTTGGCGCCGTTCGCGCCGCGCAGCACAGAGCGCATCTTTTGCAAGAGGCCCGCGTCCGACCTGACCTCGATCGGGATGAACTTGACGTGCAGCAGGCGCACCACGCGGTAGCCGCTGAATTCCTTGCCGGCCTCGCGCTCAGTCAGGTGGAACCACAGGTAATCCAGGCGGTCGCCGTCAAAAACGATGTTGCTGTCGTGGATGACCAGATCGTTCGGCGCAAGCTCGGTTTTGTGCTCGAAGCGCAGCCACTTGGGGATGATATTCTTGATGCTTTGAATCATTCACGTCTCCTGAACGGAAAAACAGGCATTGCCTCAACCGCCCACGAGCAGACCTGTACCGGAGCTCCCTAATTAATTGAGAGAAGGAAGCTCCGGTGCTCATGGGCGGGTGGCGCAGTTCTGTTTTATTTGATGAGAGGGGCCAGGCGGGATGCCAGCGCATGGATTTTGGCGGCCACTTCGCCTGTTTCAGTGGGCGGGAAGGTATTCAGGAGATCCTCCGCGCCGGATTGAAAATGGTGAAAGGTAACAGCAAAACCCCCGGCTTCGCGCCGGACCGTCCAGCGCCCGGCTTTATCAGGGGGCACATGCGGTGCCGTGACGCCGGCGTCCCATTCAGCGCCAATGGGGAAATCCACACCCCACAGTTCGCGGTTACTTTTGATTTCGCTCATGGGTGTCATTCCTTTTCGGTATGGATGGGCGGGGTCGGCACACCGGCCAGCCTGAACAGGATGTGGATGTGCTTCCTTGCCCAGGCCAGATCCTCGGGACGGTTGTAGATGGTCTGTTTGCCATTCACGTTGCGGCGCGTTTCAGAATCGGTGAAGCGCTCGCTGATGTTATCCGCCAGGGCATAGGCGGCTGTCGACAAGTTCAGGCCGACAATCGTCTCACCCTCCCAACGCCAGTGGACCGAGGCGACATAGGCGCAGTCTTTGGCGAAAGCGCCGGGAAACAGCTTCGAGATGACCGGTTCCCAGCCTTGCGGGTAATCCGCGGGCGTGCACCAGATCTGGAAGCCAGCCGTGCCGGCATCGAAAAGAGCTTCGGGTGAGGGATTGGTGCCGATGTCTAGTTTGTGTGCCATTTCAAGTACCGGTCTGAAGCGACGGTGTTCGGCGCTGAAGGATGGCTGGAGGTGGGTCAGAAAAGAGCTTTGCATGCTCCACCTACCAATCCTCGGTCAAAGGTTGGCCGCCGTACAGGTCGCCGCCGCTGATGCGGTCTTCGAAATAGGCTTCCAGGTGTCCGTCTTCGACAAAGGCCGGACGTGTTCCGGACGCGGTGAAATGTTCATCCGCTTGCGCCCATATACCCTGGATCTTGATGATCTGGCCGCGGAAATCTTCGGCCTGTTCGCGCTGATCAAAGTCGGCCAGGCATTCCAGGCCGCCAGCGATCAGGTGTCCGTAGACCGACCAGACACAAACAGCGGGATCTTTCTCCTCGCATTGTTCCAGGAGTATCTGGCCTTTTTCATCCCTGCCGACTGCCAGGCAGGGGTGGACTTCAAGGTGATCGAACCGGTTGTCTGCTGCCAGTAGGGCCAGCAGGCACTGCCGGGTGTTTTGCTGCCCGGCGCCGTATGGAATGGCGTCTGCCCAACCTTGCGGGATGTCGTACAGTCCCTGGATAGGTTCAACGCACTCGACATCCTGCGGATTGTCTATCGAGAGTCCCAGCTTGCGCGCCTCGACCAGATTTTCCGCCAGGATGACCCGCGTGATTTTGACGGTGTAGAGCTGTTGCATCTTGTTCTCCTTGCCGGATGACCGGCAGCTTGTCTAAAAATGCAAACAGGGAGGATCGCTTGATCTCCCTGTTTGCATGGGTGGACGGCTTGCGCCAATCCGGGATGTGTTTGATTCGTTGTAGGGTTTTGTTTCTGGGTGGCTGCGCCGGATGGGTTACAGATCGCGTACCCATTCTGCATCAACCACGTCTTCAGCTGGGATATGTACTACCGCCCGGACTGGGTGGGTCAGTACCCACAACCAGCGGATGGTTCTGCCGGTCAGGCCGACGACGAGCGCCAGGCCAAACAGACCCCAGACTCCCATGACTGCGAATTGGATTGCTCCGCGGAGGATGACATCGATGGGTTGCATGTCGCCTCTCAGAAGGCATAACTGCGCAGGTCACAGTTGTTTTTGCAGAAGACGAATGGGATGGAGTAGCCTCCGGTGGTTAGCGGATCCAGCGTTCCCAGGCGCAGGGCTTCCCCGCATTCGGGGCAGTGCGCTTCCAGGAGCGGCGAGTCAACTACCGGGAGGAGAATATTGCCATCCCCACCCATTTTAAGGAACAGTGTGTCAGTTACAGCCATTTGAGCCTCCTTGTGCTGTGGCTGCCGCCACAGTAGCTTGCCGGGTTGTTGTCCCGGCTGATGAATGAATTGGCCGGGGAGATACCCGGCCTGCACCTGCCAGTGGCAGGTGCAAAAGGATTGAGTGTTTCCCGTGTGCCGGAGCAATGCTCCGATGCTGTGTGTCTTGTACCGAAGCGATGCTCCGGTGCTTGTGGTACAGCTATTCAGTTGGTAAGATGCAAAGAGCCAACGTTGAAAAACAAAAGCCAACGTTTGTAAAACTGGGTTCATCGAAAAATGAACCAACGTTCAAAATAAAAGCCTACGTTCGAAAAACCAACCAACGTTGAGATGCAGTATCAACAACCCTTCAGGGTAGGTTGATAAATTGATCCTGTCCATCCATAAAGGATGAACAGGACGGATTTACCAGCCTGCTTATTCCAGACTGGAAGTCACCGGACACTGATTGCCATCCCGAATGACTTGTTTGAATGCTTTCAAAACATCTTGGGCCATTTCCGTAATCTCGCACAGGGCACGGCCCAGATCGTACAGGCTGTAAATGCGCACTGGACTGGCGAGTTCCATGTAATTCGCGACCAGGAAATAGTCAGCCTCCGGCGTTGCTCCTTTGTGGAAGGAGAGCGAAAGCAAACCAAAGCCATCCATCACATCCTCCACATCACAGATAATGCTCTCGTCGCCATTGGAATAGCACTCGGCAAAAGGCACGTGTTCGGGTGCGATGCGGGCGAACAGGGCTTGCGCGCGGGCTTCCAGATTGGCGATCACCTGGTCGTGTTTTTCGTAATACTCGCCCATTGCCTCGCTTACCAGGTCACAGGTTGCGAGAAAGCCGAGCTCTTGATTGGGATTCGTTTCTTCAGACATGTTCTTCTCCTAAAAATATGGGTTTATCGCCCACCCCGATCACGTAACATGGCGAGCATGTCCGCGTAGGATGCGAGCGGGTTGACAAGCGAAACAGGGTTCTGGAACAATTTCTGGACCAGGAGCGAAAAATAGCCCAGGGGGATCACCAACCAGAGTGCCCAAACGATGACAGTGGTGACATTCCCGCGCGTGTTGGCGACGATATTCACGGCGGTCTGTGCGGTGCCAAGCATGCCAGCCCAGACCTCGGGTGAGACTTCGCTGGTCATGTTCAGATATAGACGGCTGCCGATAACGGCCAGCGCGTAAACAGCCACCCCGGATTTCACAAACCAGAGCAGGTTGAAGCGTTGGGCCGGGGAGATCAGAACCGCCCCGAGGCCCGTGAGCCACATGGCTGCGCCGATCCAGGGCACCGGCGCGCCCATTCCCCATTGCGCCCCGAACCACAGGAGAAACACCCCGGCGGTCAGGATTTGCGCGGTGCGGGTGATCGGCGGACTTTCTCCCCGGCCCTGGCGCAGTGGGCGCGAACCGGAAAGCTGCTGAACGGTGCTGTCCACAACCAAAGCCATCACGGTTGCCGCGCCGGCGCTGAGCAAGGCGCTCAATGACCCCACCAGGGCATAGACCAGCCATAACAGGCCATTCAGCAGGTAGATGGGCAGGTCGAGCAGGAAGGAGTTGATCTGGTCGAAAATCATGGTTTTTGCCATAACAGAGTGATGAAAGCGGTTGTCAGCAAGAAGGTCAGAAGGAATGTGCCGATCGTGAAGATCAGGCGCTGCTCTTCACGGATTACGGCAGGGTTCCGCCGCTGGTCGAGGCGTCGATCAGGGTGGGCAGGATGACCCATACCTTCATATCTCCGGTTTGGCTCAGAACGCGCGGTTGGGTGATCATCCTGCCGTTGAAAAAGGTGCCTGCTGTATTGACCGAAACCAGCAGGTCAAATATGCCAGGGTCGGCAAAGGGCACTTGCAGGGCAGACAGGTTGAAGGTGCAGGTGCCGCCCCCGCAACCAGTGCTTGGAGAGCTGTAGCGCTTCAAGTCGAACCAACCCTGGTGCACGAAGGCGCCGTACCAAGTGGCTCCCAGGTCACTGACAATCCAATCACGACTAGCCCCCGACAGCGTTGCGGTTGTCCGAGAGTTGGTGATTTGTTCGGGCAGGGTTTCAGTGTGTGCGCGGCAGCCTTTGAATACCTGTACGTTGCGGCAGGTTAGCGGAATGTCGTTGATGCCGCCACGGCAAACTTCTTCGGTTTCGAAAATGGGTTCATGCCAGGTGTAAATCACTGGTGGAATGGAAACGGAGGCCTGCACATCCGCGCCGCGTTTTTCAGGGTCCTGGCCAACAACCAACGGGTAGCTGGGCGCTGAAGCCGAAATAGATAGGGAAGGCTGGGCCTGCGAAATGGACGGCCCGGGGCAGGATGGGGGTGGCGTCTGGGTTGCTTCAGGGGTTGCCACAATCTCAGTCGGGGGCAATCCGCAGGCAACAGGGTTGGCAAGACATAACTCGGGTGGACAGCCGGTTGGAGAATTGGAACAGGTGTCGTAGAGCAGGGCAATTAAGTAAATATTCTGGTCGGTTAAAGATGTGATCAGAAGTTGTTGAAAGATATTCCAGGTATCTCCCCGCGGGTCGAGAAATGCCCAGACATTGCCGGGGTTGTTGATCAGAGCATCGGCAAACTGATCTGCCTGTACCTGGGTGATGCCGCTGTTTTCCCCAAGCATCTGAAAAATGTTGCTTAGAAGTTGTTGCGGTGTGGTGTTGCCACCAGCCAGGGAGCCGGCGATTTGGATTGCCAAACTTCCTCCCATACCCACCTCACCATTAGAATTGATCAGCCCGGATGCGGTGGGGTTCATGGCCATGAAAAACAGGGTGGAGGCTGTGGGAGTCATCATGGTGGAGCCATCTGGAGCTGTATAAACGTGGTAGGTGGCTTCCATGCTGATGCCCCAGTCGGCCAAGGGCCCGAGGTCGGGCATCCAGTCGGCAGGCTGGCTGATTTCGCCGCCATCAATGATGCCAGGTTGCAGCGTTCCATCTGCCTGGAAGAAATCTCCCCAATTGGCTGAGCCCTCAGATCCAGAACCGCTTTGAGCCAGGACGGGTAGTGTCAGACTGAAGACAGCCAAGATGGTTGTCAACAAAGATAAGAAATTTTTGGAGGAAATCATTGCTTGTTCTCCTGATCAAAACGGATGCGCTCGAACTTCCAACCGGCATCGCTGGTTTTACTCACGATCACCTGGGTGCTGCTGTTATCCTTTTCCCCGGTGTACGGGTTGGAGCAGGCAGTTTTTAGCTCCCAGATCTCGACCTCGGAAGGTTCCTGAATCGCCATAACCTGGGATGCGGAAGCCGCCTTGCATTCCAGGCGCAGGTTTTTCTTTTCGACAGACGGCCAGAGCATTGGGGCGAAGGCTTCAGTGGTCGCTTTGCAACCGGTGGGCGTGGATACCTTGCAAATCTTTTCGACCCAGGCAGCCTTACCTGCTTTGGCATCCACAGACAGGAAAGCCTCTACGCCGGCGCGGGCGGCCGCTTCAGCGGTCATGCCGATGGGTTCCTGGGCAAACAAGTTGGGGATACGGGGCACGATGATGAAGCCGGCCGTCACGAGCATCAGGGAAACGATCAGGATGGTCACTATGCGGGTGGGGCTGATGATGATTTCTTTGTTGCGTTTCATGGACACCTCCAGTTGGTTTATGTGCTGGCCAACGCTCTGGAATTTTCGCGAGATTAAACGCAAAAAGCGACCACCAGCGCAGGTGCTCTTTGAATCCCAAAGAGTTTGCGTTAGTGGTCGCTTCCAAGGTTAAATTACAGAAGGTAAGTTTTGCGACCGGTTGGCCAAGGTATTCAGTTGTGGGGGAATATTATCAAAGTTTCAAAAAGTACGCAAGGTTTTTAGAACAAGATTTCTAAGATTGGTGCGAGTTTTCGCGAACTCTAAACCTTGGTTGGAAAACTTGCATTTGATTATTGCGAATTAATAGTCTGGGCAATAATAGTCCAGACTATTAATTTTTTACCGAACTGAAGTGCGCTCCGCCTGTATTTACTATACAATTTTCAAATAGTTTTCATTGACAATGAAAACTATTTGACGTATCATTTCATTATGAATGAAAACTCTTGGAATTCCCGCTGGTCGAAAGACCAGATCAAAGCCATGCTCATTGAGCAGTTCGATTCCTTTTGGACACGTGACATCGGTACCGAACGTTCTCAACTGGATAAAATCGAACGCGCAGCAAATGTTCCCCATGCCGTCATCGTCTCCGGCCTGCGGCGGGTGGGAAAATCTACCCTGCTGGCACAAATGGCCCATAAGCTTGGCAAGGATGCGTTCTACTACGTCAATTTCGAGGATGACCGCTTCCTGGGTTTCCAGCCTGATGATGCCAACCATCTCTTCCAGGCGCTGGTCGAAACTTTCGGTGAGCGCAAAACCTTCGTGATCGATGAAGTCCAGAATATCCCCGGCTGGGAGCATTTTGTCCGCCGTTTCATGGACATGGATTTCAAGTTCTATATCACGGGTTCCAATGCTTCCTTGCTCAGCCGGGAGTTGGGGACTCGTCTCACCGGTCGCTATGTGCCAATCGAGTTATTCCCATTTTCGTTCAAGGAATTCCTGCTATTCCGAGGAGAAAAGCTCCCCAACTTCCAACGTATGACGACCGTGGAGAATGCCCGGTTAAAAACTTTACTGGGTACCTACTTGCAGTCCGGCGGTATTCCCGATGCGCTCAAATACCCTGAACTGCCCTTGTTGCGAACTCTCTATGATGATGTTCTTTATCGGGATATTGCCACGCGTTACCGGTTGGAGGCAGTTACGGCGCTCAAGGAGCTGGCTTTTTATCTGTTGAGCAACCCATCTGGTCTGGTTTCTTTCAATAAGTTGAAGGACCAGTTCCGCCTGGGAAGCGTGAATACCATCAAGAGCTACATCGACTACATGGAGAATAGCTGGCTGGTATTCAGCCTGAATCTGTATGACTTTTCGGTCAAACGTCAGCAGATTGCCCCCAAGAAGGTTTACTGTATCGACACGGGTTTATCCAACGCTGTGGGATTTGGCTTTTCACCTAATACTGGTAAATTGATGGAAAACCTGGTTTTCCTGGCGTTGCGCCGCCAAACCCACGAAATCTATTACTATGCCACGCCCGGTGGCTATGAAGTGGATTTCTATCTCCCCGAAAAACGCCAATTGATCCAGGTTGCTCATAACTTGGAGAACGCGGCCACCCGCGAACGCGAAGTCCGTGCGCTGAGTGATGCCCTGACAGGTGTAAAAGTCGAAAGTGCTTTGATCTTGTCAGATGCGAATGAGAACAGCTTTGAGATAAACGGGGTTCCCGTCGAAATACGGTCAGTGGCAGAGTGGTTGCTCAGTCAGTAAAGAAAACAGCATAAAAGCGGTACCCGGGAAAACGCAACCTATTTTGGGTTACCACTTGTTTAACAATTTGCACTCTTTTGTCAAAAATGTAATCCGAACTTCGATACGTCTGACGGTTTTCTCCAGACGGGCTGATAACTCATCCAGGATGCCGCGAAAAGCGCCAATCTCTCAGATTCGCATGATCCCATTGTACGGTATTCAAGCTGATGCACAAAAAGGATGTTATTTACTTTTGCAGATCCGAAGGTTATTATGGATCGGTCTTATTACTGTTTCGCCATAAAACTATAATAAATGAACCCAAAAGATTTCTTATCCCCTGCCGGTACATCGGTTTTGACCCAAGCTGGCTATTGGGCTTTCCTGCCCGCCCCCCTGCCTCCAGAGATCAACTGGTCGCTACCGCTGGTGTCCGCCCTGGCCAAGGCCGAGCGTGATCTGAGCAAATTGGCGACCCTGGCCGACAGATTTCCATTTCCACAGTTAGTGACCAGATCTTTCGTACTTCGTGATGCAATCTTTTCATCACGGATTGAAGGCCTGCACGCCAGTTTGGCTGACCTATATGCCTATGAATCTGCACAATTGTCATTGATGAAACCCGGCAATCACGTGCGCGAAGTGTACAACCACGTTCGGTCATTGGAGTTTGGCCTGGAGCGAGTAAAGACCCTGCCGATCAGCTTGCGCCTGCTTCGGGAAAGTCATGCCAGACTGCTGGAGGGTAGTTCCAGTGGGCTAACTCCGGGGGAATTTAGGCGCTCGCAAAACTGGATCGGCGCTGTTGGCAGTACACCATCCACAGCAATCTATGTTCCGCCGCCGGTGGATGAAATGAACACCAGACTGGATCAACTCGAGAAATTCATTCACTCCGAAACCGAAATTCCTGCACTGGTGCGCGCCGGCTTGATCCATTACCAATTTGAAGCCATTCACCCGTTTCTGGATGGAAACGGCCGGATTGGACGGTCACTGATGATTTTGCTTCTCGGTGAATGGAATCTTCTGTCCCAACCACTACTAAACCTGAGCGTCTACTTTGAACATTATAGGCAGGAATATCACGATCTGCTTTTGGCGGTTTCTCAAAAGGGAGACTGGGAAGCCTGGCTGCGCTTTTTCCTGCGGGGGGTCAGTACTCAGGCGAATGAAAGCCTTGTGCAACTGGACCGTTTGCAAACCATCCGCACAATCTATCAGCCCCTGGTAGATGCCGAGCGCAATGTCAAGCGGATGGAACAGGTTCTCGATTTCTTGTTTATGCAGCCGATGCTCTCGGTTCGCCAGCTTCAAATGTTTTTGGGGGTCAGTTTTCCAATTGCTCAACGTTACATTGACAGTCTGGTCAGCGCCGGCATTCTGCAAGAAGTGACCGGGCAAGCGCGTAATCGTGTTTTTAGGGCAAATGAAATCTTCCAGGCGCTGGAAGGATTGGCGTAAACCATGAAATCTCGTGGTCGACCACGAGATTTCATGGTGGAGCATTGACCCTTTGCTTTTTCTTCTGGATTAGAGCATCTGGTTCCAATTGTAAAGAAAGACATTCTTCCGTTCTTTGGATAGTTCTATCAACTGTTCGGTAAAGCCTGAACGTGAACACAGCCCGAAATCAACATTTTGAAGACCGGCATCCCGGCAAACGTCGACTGACTTGGCTTCAAGCGCCTGCAGGATGTCTGTCCCTACCGGTCGGCTGCTCCACTTGCATTCCACCAGCATCATCCGTTCCTCACCGAGCAGCACCAGGTCGACTTCCTGGTTGGCCTGCCACCAGCCGCCGATCTGCCGGGGCATGAATGGCAGCTGACCCCGCAACCCAACCCGCCAGAAGTATTGCCGGCAGGCCTGCTCGAAAACGATGGCAGAAAAGTGGTCAATTTCTGGGCGAATGGCTGTCTCAAAAACCATTTCTTTTGCACCGCGTTCAAGTTGCGACCAGTTGGGGAGCACAAATCTGAACCAGAAGCGCAGGTAATTATCCTTCAGCCGGTAGATGCCGCGCCGGCTCTTGTGGGGCTGCGTTTCTGTGACCGGGACGGTTCTTTCCACGAGATGGAGTTGTTGCAGGGTGTCCAGGTAGGGCGTGATACTTTCCAGTCCGGTCGCCATTTTGATCTCATTTTGGCGGGTATTTCCGGATGCAATGGCCTGCAAGACCGCAAAATAGTTGCGTGGTTCACGCAGCTCTTGTTGCAGGACAAAACGAACTTCGTCATAGAGCGGGGAACCCCGCTCCAGAATGGTTTCGATGATATTCGTTTCGAGGCTATTTTCGGGGCGGATGGTCTGCAAGTAAGTCGGTGTACCGCCATAAACCGCATAGGCTCGCAAACGGTCTTCCGGGGTATAGGGCTGGAAAAAATACTGGGCATCCAGAAAATCCAAAGGCTCAAGCAGGTATTGGGCTGTCCGGCGACCATAGAGAGGCGCCTGGTAACCTAAAACGGTTTCCTCCATCATCCCGATGTAGGAACCATTCAGAATGAGCATGATCTGGCTGTTTTTGAGCGTCTGATCCCAAAGGCGCTGCAGGATGGAGGCCAGTGGGGGATAAGCTGCCACCAAATATGGAAATTCATCAATAACGACAATCAAACGTTTCGATTGGGCCTGTCTTGCCAGGGTATTGAAGAGATCATCCCAAGTATTGTAGATGGCGCTGACTTGTCCGACACCAAAGATGGCATCATTGATCGCCATCGACAGATTAGTGCGCAGTACCTGTTCCGAAACCTGGTCGGCCACAAAAAAGACATGCGGCTTGCCCTCACAAAAATGGGCCAGGAGTTCAGTTTTGCCGACCCGGCGGCGGCCGTAAAGGACAAAAAGCTCCGCCTGGTTTGAGTGGTAGTGTTTTTCGAGCAGGGCCAGTTCAGAAACACGGTTGACAAACATGGCGCACCTCCGCTAAGGCAATCGCGATTATGATAATCATGATTATCTTATCACAAGATGGAACAAAAACCAATCGCCATTTTCTCAATGACGGTTGCGCTAACTTTAGAGGCCTAGGTTTGCATAATTCTGATACCTTCTGGCAGGTTTCGCCAGCCGGGAGTGGTTATCCTTGTGCAAACCATGCAAAGGAAGGAGCATTCCGCGATGAAAATCGATATCATTCTGGCTTATATTCAGCGTTATCGTTTTGGCCACGAGAAAGATTTTGTTCCACCGATTACAGGGATCCACCTGGCAGCTCTGACACCGGGTCATCATCAAATCCGGGTGATCCACCAACAGTTGGAAACCCCGCCCGCCGAAAGCGATGCCGACCTGGTGGCGATCAGCTTTTTCAGCGGGTTTGCTCCGGAAGCTTACCGGCTGGCCCGCCATTATCGATCACAGGGCAAGCTGGTTGTGGGAGGCGGGCCGCACGTTACCTATGCGGAGAATGAAGCCTGCCAATATTTCGATGCCCTTGTAACCGGCGAGGCAGAATCGGTTTGGGCGCAGTTGCTCGAAGATGCCGAAGGCGGAGAACTCAAACTGCTCTACCGGGGTGTACCCCAAGAGTTGGACAATCTTCCCACCCCGCGCTATGACCTGCTGCCCGATCGATTTTTCATCAAACGGGTGGTCCAGGCCACACGCGGCTGCCCCTTCCACTGTTCGTTTTGCACGGTGCCATCCCTGAATCCCGGCTTCCGCATGCGCCCGGTGGAGAAGGTGCTGGCCGACATTCGTTACAACGATTTCAAGCACTGGTGGCAGAGAAAACTGGTCTGGTTCTGGGATGATAACCTGACCGCCAACCGCCATTACGCGCGGGAACTGCTAAACGGCATGCTGCCCTTGAAAAAATGGTGGCTGACCCAGGCCAGCATGGATATTGCCAGGGACGAGAGCCTGCTGGAACTGATGAAAGCCTCCGGCTGCATCGGGGTCTTTTTTGGGATGGAGTCTTTTGGGGCTCAATCTCTCCAGGATGCGCACAAATCCCAAAACAAGGCTGAGCAATATGCAGAAACCATCCAGGCGCTTCACCAGCGTGGTATGTGCGTGATGGCCGGCTTTATCGCCGGTTTTGATGGAGACTCGCCTGCCACGATCAAGGCCATGGCGCAGCGATTATATGAAGCCGGGGTGGATGTGCCCTTCCTGAGCATCCTGACTCCATTTCGGGGCTCGGACGCCTACGATAAGCTGGTTGCCGAAAACCGGATCCTGACCGAACGCGGTTGGGAATTCTACAACGGTTATAACGTCACCTTCATTCCCAATCAAATGTCCCCGCAAGAGCTTTTATTGGCGCACCGCCAGCTCTGGCGGGAGGCTTTTTCGCTCAAGTACAGCCTCCTGCGCATCCTGCGCAGCCTGAAATACCTGCGCTTGGGCGCTTTCCTGATGTGCCTGTTTATGAATGCTTTCTATTGCTTGAAACGCCTGCGGGGTAACGAGCCGATCAGTTTCTAGGCTGGGGGTGCTATTGCACGGCACACGAAAATCGCACAGGCGGGTCAATGAAAAACCGCCGCAGGGATGAATCCTGCGGCGGCGTGCTGCTGGGCGAACCAGCCATCTTTCTGCCAGTGGGACTTGGTGCACCCACATCTCCCGTCTGAGACGGGACGTTACTTGTCATTCTTGCCGGGCCCGATCTGGATTGAATGCGGCTTATTCATTCGCCTTACGATATGGCATTGCTCCAATTATACAAGGTTTGCAATACTCATAAGATAACTACTCGAGATAAAACAGCGATAAATTTGCCTCAATCGAACGGACTCATTATAATAAAGTTAACAATAAAACGGTTCGACCGTTTTACTCGCCGCCGGTAAAAAGGTTGCCAAGAGAGGCAGCCTTCCGTTCCAAGAGAACGGATAGCCGGGGGTGTTTTATTTAACCTGCCACAAACCTACAACCCGATTGGCAAAGGTCTGGTAATTGCACTACCGCCAGAACAAAATAAGGAACACCTTTCAGGCTGCGAATTCCGGGGTCACCCGATTCGTCGACATGAAAATATTGTGTCATATGCATCCTGGTTGACTAAAAATATGAACTTACTCTAACCGGGCGGTACAGAACTATAGGAGGCTGGAAGGATATTTTCCAATTTATTGCTTGCCAGCCGGCCTGCGCGGTGCACCAACTTCACAATTCCAAGCCCGGGCAAGTGGTCTGTAAGAGAAGTACCAGGACATATTCTCAATTTCCCACCACCAGGCATCGGGTAATTTCCACCAGGGGCCGTAAACCAACTCATCTGGCGGAATAATACCATTCACACCAGCAATGATGGCTTTGGCCCGTGGTGTTCCTGGCTGAGTATGTACGCGGGTAACGTTAACTATAGAACCCCAAAGCCAATATGTAAATGTGACTCGCCCAGTGACTACGCATGCCCTGCCTTTGCCCTGAGCTTCCTTCTGATCGTCAATTTCACTCCATCGTTGAATTCTGTCCGACCAAAATTCGCGGTAGGTAATCCCCGGCGCAAGGCGCTGGGCTTCCTCGACCTGCATGGGCTGGCCGGCCTTGTAGAAAAAATACCCGCCCAATGCAACCACGGCAAGAACAACAGTTAACAGCCCCCAGACAACAATTTTCCCAATCAATTTTCCAACCATCGCTATTCTCCAGTTCTCTATGACACTTTGGCTTTCACGCTCTCACATTCCTAAAGGTATATGTATATTCAAACCCATTAATAGCACGGATGTTCTCACTAGTCAATGAGAATGGAGAACAGATTTCCGGATACCCGGTTATCGGGCATGGTGGTCTTCTCTATCCAAGGTGGCTTTTATTCCGTGTACGCAATAGGCACTTTTAAGTGGCCTAAATTCATGGTGGTGGCCTAAAATGATCTGGTGGCCTAAAATCAAAAACCCGGTTTGGCAGGTCTTTTTTGCGAAAGCCAGATACTGCCATCCGGATGCCGCTGCCCTGCTTGGAGATCTTCGATGTTGGTTATGAAGGTATTTGTGCGTGCCAGCCGGCCCTCGGACGCCAGCGCATGATTGATTTCCTGAACCAGGCGTTTTTGGAGTTGGGGCGTTTCACAGAAAAGATAGATACTCCCCTGCCCGGCATCGAAGGCATTCTGCCATTTTTGTTCCCGGGCCGCGCGATTGCCCTTGTTCACATCCCGCTCGACTTCTATGAAAATTTCCCTGCCATCCTTGCGAGCGAGAATATCTGGAGATGAAAGCCGATTGTTCTCCAGGAGAATATTGATTTCACCTTTTGAGACAATTTCATAGCCTGCGGCTTCCAAAATATTCACAGCCTGGATCACCAGGACTGTATGTTCATCCGTGCTGTGATGCGGACGCATGGCTTCAAAATCGCCGACGCGGGGAAGTTCCCGTGTCAGAAAAATAAAGGCCGCTTCCCCGAGCGCGGTTAAACTGGCTGTCAAAGCTGGCCGGCCCCTTTCCCCGGTATATACATCAGTTAAGGTGATGAAGTGCCTGGAAGCGAGACCATCCAGCGCATCCCGTAATGATTTTGAGTTTTCTTCATTGATTTCAAAGCGTTTTGCGGTTGTTTTTAGAATTTCCTGCCTGAGTGAAACCCCTGTGCCGCCAATCAGCCTAAGCATGTAGGACTGTTTCTCGAAACCACCACACCCCGCCCACTCCTGAAACCAGGATGGAGCAGGGAACGCCGCTTCATTATTTTCCACAGGTTGGTTGGTCTGCAATTTCTCAACCTGATTCTTTAACCGGTCATTCTCCGCCAAAATTTTCTCGAATTTTTGGCGGACAGTCTCCAACTCCCTTTTGAGTTTTTCTCCCTGTTCCACTTCTACCGCCAGGTTCTCCACCTCGCGACTCAGTTTCTCATTTTGAGATACTGTGGTTTTCAACTGTTCAGCCACCGGGACCAGCGCAACGGCCTGCAAGGCAGTAACTTGCTGGTAGACCATCTGGGTCAATTCTTCAATGCGAATGGCCTCCAAGCCGCCTTTCTCATGCTGTTTCTGTTCGAGCCATTCCGAGGCTACCAGCCGGGCCAGGTTGAACAAGGCCTCACGGGCCGCAGCCCAACGCGCTTCGGCGGCATCCCGCAGCCTGGTCTGGGTATCGATCAAGCTGTTGAGCATTTGCAAGGTGATCTGGCTTACGGGTTGACTGCCATCCATTGGCTGGCCTCCAGTCTGGCAAGCGTGGCGCGGGCGGAACTGAGTGCTTGTTGGGCAGCATCCAGATTGGCAGCGGTTGGGGCGGATATCCAGGCCAACAGGGTGCGCGAAGCTTCCAGGTAGGCGCTGCCGGCTTGCAAAGCCATCTCTCTGGCAGATGCAGCCGCTGAAGGTGCGCTGGTCTGATCGATTTCGCGCAGCAACTGAAGGGTTGCATCCTGGATTTTCTGCCCTTCGCTGGATTGACTGAATAGGTCGCCGCCATAGTCCGCTGAGAGCAGGCGGGTCATGCGCCCATCCAACGCCAGGAAGCGGGCGTGCCAGTCCACCAAAGAGCGGCGGTAACCCTCCATCGCTTTGACATCTGGCAGGAGTAGCAAGGGGTGATTATCCTTGTCGCGAGGCGAAGTGAGCAGCCCCAGGCCGAGCAGCAAGATCAGGATGCCCGTGATCCAGGCCCATTTAGGGATAACGATTTCACTTTTCATGCCCAGGCCTCGATCACCACGGCAATGTTTGCGCCGGCCTCTTCCTGTGGGGGATTTAGCTTTCCGGCGGCGGACAATTCCGCATAACGCTTGCGTCCCTTTGTGTAATCGACATTGCGGATGAAGTCGACATCTTCGGCAACAACTTCAACGACAATTCCATCATCCCTGGTCTGGCGCACCTGGATGTGGCCTTCGACCTCGATGCGGCTGCCTTTTTTCAGGTAAGCTTCCGCCAGCTCAGCTAGGATGCCATAGAAAACAATGCGAAGCCCCTTGACCTCTTTCGAATCGCGCGTGCCCTTGATCATCATGTACACACGCAGAAAGGGCAGTGGTTGGTTGGCGAATTGCAAAATATCGTAGTAAATATCCCCGGTAATGTCGCCCTGCACAGACACACGATTATTCCTTGCCATTTTTTATTCCTCTCAACTATGAATTCAGATTCGCTCCTGGCCAGGGCCAGGCTTGGTTTCAAATGTGTTCAGCGCCTGGTGTAACTGGATGTTTCCAACTCGTGCAGGGCTTCCTCACCATCGACCGTCACCACGGTTTCCCGGCGTTCCCAGGCGGGCGTGTCATCCCTTCCGCCAAGCAGGATGCTGAGCAGCAGGCGATGACGCCCTGTTGCTCCCATGTTTTCATCCCACAAGCGGTTGCCGGAGCTCTGGTGAGTAAAGGAATATTTGTCGTCAGCCTTGTTTGCTCCCCAATGGACGAGTGCGACCAACTCCTGCGGAGATAGCGCAGCCAGTGTGTCGTATGCTCTGCCTGCTCCACGTTGGGGATCTTCCTTCAGGGAGGCCAGAGCGTAAGCAACCGGGTTGTTGATGCCTTCGCCCGCTGGGCTGCAGGCGAACAGTACCCAGGAAACAAAAGCCTGGACGGAGGCGTTGGCGACCAGCATCTCTTTCACGATTTTTGGGTGGGCATTATTCTGAACCAGCAGTTTCCTGAGAACCCAATGAACAGGCACCGCCACTGTTTCTGGCTCGGTGGTTTTATGTGTTGTACAGGTGTTTGAATCGGTGTTTAAGTGCTTAAAACTGTGCCACTTGCGCCATTCATCGGTGTCAACTGCGCCATTTAATGGTGACAATTGCGCCGCGTTAATGGTGTCATCCGCGCCATCGGAAAGTGTCATTTGCGCCATCTTATGGGTGTCAGGAGCGCCATCGAAGAGCGGCTCTTCCAAACGGATTTTCAGTCTCAGTGCATCGGGTTCATCCCCGTCTCGTATGGGCAATACCGCTACAAAAGCGTTCACTGCACCTTTCTGATCTCGGATCCATTCCCAGATGGTTTTGGGGCGCGAGATGCCAAGCCAGTCGGCTAGTTCAGCGTATCCGCCCCGGATCACCACCTCGTCACGAACTTCCCCGGTTTGATTGTTGACATAGCAGCGGTCGCGCAAAAGGGCCACGAGCCAGGCCTGCGGCGGGGTCAGTTTGGCGGTTGGGATGACTTTCTCCAGGAAATAATGTGTGATCAGTAAAGTGCCGAAGCCGGATATGATGCGGCGATGCAGCTTCTCAGCTGCGGCCTGGAGCTCGGGAGACAGTTCCCCGGCATTCAAGCTGACCGCAATATCCATCACAGTTTGAGCCGCAGGTTCCTGGTTCGACAGCATACCCGTCGGGGGTAGCAGCTCGCCAACCAGCTCTTTCACTCCGGCTGCTTGTTTCAGCGCCTCAAGCAGTGATGACCCATCCCGAATACATCCAGCAAGCCATTCCATCACGGCTTGGCTGTCGGCCCGGGAAAGGGGCAGGGTCAGGTGGACCGTGTATTTGTTGGGCAGGCGATGACTGCGCCGGTCGCGCCCCTGTGTCCAGCGCGGGGATGTGTCCTGGCGTTCAACCAGGCTCGCAAGTGCCTGCCAGGTGGCCGGGTCGTCTGTGGCGCGAAAAAAGGTGCGCCGGCCCAGACCGCTGAAGCGGGTAATCTGGGCAACCGCAATTCGCCGTGAGCGCGAACCACCTTCGTTGCCTCGTTCACCACTCCAGACCGCTTGCCGCCAACCCACATACAACCAGGCGGACCTCGCCCCGATCTCTGGGAGCAGCCTGCTGAAATAACCGGGCAGGCCCACAATTCTGGCCGGGGCAACCACCTCATCGTAACGGAGGCGGTTGATCACCTCGATCTCGGCCTCTTCGGAGCCTGGGGACTCTGTCTTCACTTCCGGCTCGGGTTGCGCGTTATTCGCATCATCATCCTTTTGGACCACAAAACGAACTTCCACGCTGCGGTTGAGCATACCCGCCAGCAGACGGGAGACAGTGCTGGACAATCGGTTCTCTAACCAGTCGCGGGCATACTGGTTGCGTACCCCAATTGTCACCAGACCGTTTTCACAGGTCAGCAGCTGAGTATCGCGTACCCAGGTGTCGAAGGAGGCGCGCGGCATTTCCCCCTGGAGTTGTTCCAGGATGGATTGCCAGGTTTCTTGTGGGGGGATGCTCATAAGGTTGTTTCCTGAAAAAAGCCATTGGGAAGGGCTGCAAGTGTTGGGTGGGGTGCTGGCCGGTTTTCGATGGCAAAACGCGCACAGGCCTTCCTGTGCAGGGTAACGCTACCATATGGGCTACCGTTTTACGCTTCCCCATAGGCTACCGATAATGCCAGCCTATAGGCTTCCATAGAACGGTAGCGTCACTTTGGGTTATTCATCGTTTTGGTTGAGCATCAGCACATACTCAAAGCGGGCGCAGCGTGAGAAACGTTTGTGCGGATCGAGATCGATCTTTCCTGCTCGATACTCCGCGACCCCATGCTGCGCAAGGAAAGCCACCAGGCTCGAAATCGAAACCTGCTCCTTTCCTGCAATCCCACGCAGGGTTTCGTGCAGGTCGGGTGGCAGGTCCAGACCAACCTTATGGCGGGCGGCATCCTTGCGGGCTTTCGCGCGCTCAGATTTAGGCATACTGGTCAGGCGTTTCTTTCTTTCCGCGCTTTCGAGAATATCGGCAACAGCCGGATCAATCGCCGGTCGACGGTTCAAATTGTTATTCACAGATCACCTCCACCGTGCGTGTGAGTGTGCTGGCATACCCGGCAACCAGGCTGGTGCCATATCCCATCACAGCCGGGGAATTGGAGCAGTATTCCCACAAGCTCTTACCATAGGCCGGAGCTTCCCTGGCGTGAGTGTCTTGGGGAATGGGCGGCCAGACGTGACCCCTGAAAGTGTCAACCAGGGCTCGCAACTGAACAACTGTTTCGCGGGTGGTGCGGTCAAAGAAGGTCGGCAGAATGCTGTATCCCAGGCGGTGACCGCGTTCAACGACTTCGCCCATTGAGCGCAGCACTTCGTTGACCCCATCCACGGCCATTGCATCCAGCTTGGTGGGGATGATGACCCAATCGCTGGCCATCAGAGCCGAGACATGCAGGACATCCAAAGATGGAGCCATGTCCAGGATGACAACATCGTAGTCGGCATGCTTGAGAATTCGGGAGAGAATTTCGGTGGGGAAGTTGGAGATGACTACGGTGCGCTTGGCTTTTTCGGTGCGCTTGTCGCCGGGGATGATGTCCAGGTTTTCGCGCGCCTGCACCGCCACCTGGTCGATGGGCTCCTCGTCCACGATCAGACGGTACAAACCGGGAGCCTTTTCTGCGCCCAAGGCGAAGGCTACGTGTCCCTGGGGATCGAGATCCACTAATAAAGTGCGTTGTCTGGATAACGCCAGCCCGTGCGCCAGAGTTACCGCTGAAGTGGTTTTCCCAACGCCGCCTTTTTGGTTGGCAATCGTGATGATTTTCATGGGTTTGTCCTTTGAGATTTAGGTGAAATAAAATGGGCGGTGTGGGATAGCTCTCGCCATCCGACATCGCCCAAGCACGGTCACCAGCTCATTTTTTTTGTTTCCCCAGAGAACCCACTACTGCAATTTTACTGCAAATGCTATTAGAACATATGTTCTTTATGCAAAGATTTTAAACAAAAAGCCCCCAGATATGGGGGCCATGTGGTGTTGTATCACCGTATTTAGGTGATCGACCCGGGACTTGAACCCGGAACCCACTGATTAAGAGTCAGTTGCTCTGCCATTGAGCTAGTCGACCGTAGCGGACGGATATTATACCGCAAAGGGCGGAGGTGTCAAACCTGTTTTTTTAGCAGTTTGCATTATTGAGAATGGTGATTTCGTCTTTTTGGTTCGGGATGATGCACAGGAATTCGAAGGGTTCGTTGCCGGTGTTCTGGTAATAGTGCGGCGCGCCAGCGGGGATGAAGACCACGTCGCCGGCTTTTACGCTGTAATCCCGGCCGTTGATGCCGATTTTGGCCTGGCCGCGCAGAACGTATTGCTCGTGCTCGACGGTGTTGGTGTGCAGGGGCATCCCGCCGCCGGGCTGCATGATAAAACGCCGCAGGGCGAAGTTCGGGCCTTCTTCAGCCGAAATCAAAACCTGGATGGTGGTATCGACACCCGCCGTAACCACTTTTTCGGGGACCTGGTTGGCATGTTTGACAGACATGGGAGCTTCTCCTTGTTACTGAATGGAACGCGAATTGTCATTTCGAGCGTGATGGTCGACTGGCGAAGCCGTATCGAGACCCAGCGAGAAATCTTACCCTGCGCATTAGATTTCTCAGTCGCCGCAAACCGTCTCTTTCGAAATGACAATTTACACTATTATTACCGGCTCACCGTCCCGGCAACGACGCGCCAGGTTTCTGCTGATGCGATAAATTCGGGGGTAAACAGCCCGGTATCGGTGGTGGTCAACAATACCTGCTGCCCGGCGCTGGTTAGCGAGGTCAACAGGTCGGCGCGGCGCTCATGGTCGAGTTCGGCCATCACTTCATCTAATAAGACAATCGGGGCTTCGCCGGTGCGGGCCTGCATCCAATCGATTTCGGCCATTTTGAGCGAAAGCAGGCAGGTGCGCACCTGGCCGCGCGAACCGTAATCGCCCAGGTCGATGCCGTTTGCCAGGAAGCGCACTTCGTCGCGGTGCGGGCCGAGTGTGGTGACGCCGCGGTTGATTTCTTCAGCGCGGATGCGGCCCAGGGCTTCGAGAAAGCCCTGGCGGATGGATTCCAGGCTGAGGGTGGAGCGATCGGCTGCGACCTCCAGCTTCAGGGCAAATTGTCCGGGCGGACGCGGCAGGGGGTCGTAAGCGGGCTGGTAGGCGAGGCGCAGCATTTCCGCCCCGCGCGTAAATTCGCGGTGGGCGCGGGCCGCCAGGCGTTCGATTTCCTGAATGGCGGCGATGCGCCAGTGGATGATTTGCGCGCCGCTTTCGGCCAGGGTTTCATCCCAATAGGTCAGTTGGCCGGGGTCGCCGCCGCGTTCGGCGAGCATTTTGAGCAAGGCGTTGCGACGCGTCAGGGCTTGCTGGTAGTGGCCGAGCGCCGCGGCATAACCGGGAATGGCCTGCGCCAGGGCCAGGTTCAGGTAGCGCCGGCGTTCTTCGGGGCCGCCTTCAAGCACCTGTGACATTTGCGGAATAAACAGGACGGCCGGCAGGTGGCCGATGACTTCGCTGGCCGGACGTTTGACGCCATCGAGCAGGATTTCCTTGCGGCTTCGCACCCCGAGCGGGCCAATATTTTCGAGGATGATTCTTACTTCCAGGCGGTGTTTGCGCCCGGCGCGCTGGTAATCGGCAACGAGGCGGGCCACAGCCGGGTTTTCGCGCGCTGCCAGGAAGTTGACCAACTGCCGGTCGCTGTGGGTCTGGAAGGAGGAAAAAGTCGCCAGGAAGTAAACCGCTTCGAGCAGGCTGGTTTTGCCCTGGGCATTGTTACCAACCAGCACAACAGCCCGCCGTGGAAGATCGACATCCAGGCGGGCAAAATTGCGAAAATTGGTCAGCGACAGGTGGGTGAGTTGCACGCCTACACTTTATCTTCTATCGGGCCTTCGGGTTTCCAGACGCGGCTGGCCAGGTCGGTGAACAGGACGCCGTTCAGGTGGTCGATTTCGTGCTGGAAGATGCGCGCCGTCCAGTCTTTGAGCTTGAGGGTCACGGGCTGTCCGCGCCGGTTTTGGCCCTTGACGGTGATTGCCAGGTGGCGCTCGACATCGCCCATCACGCCGGGGATGGACAGGCAGCCTTCGGGAGCGACTTCCTTTTCGGGCGAGGTGCGCGTGATTTCGGGGTTGACGATGGTGTACAGCCGCTTGGGGGCTTCTTCGGCCTCTTCGCTTTCCTCGTCTTCCTCGTTTTCGTAGTATTCGATCACGATGACCCGTTCAGAAACGCCGACCTGCGGGGCGGCCAGCCCCACGCCGGGCGCCTGGCGCATGGTCTCGACCATGTCATCGATCAGGGTTTGCAGGTTTTCATCGAACTTGGTCACTGTTTTGGCTTTGCGCCGCAGGACCGGTTCGGGAGTGGTGACAATTGTTCTGAGTGCCATTAATTTCTACCTTTTAAAGAGTTGAAAATTGGATGCTGATTTTACCCCGGATTGGGGCTTCGGTTTTGCCCGGCCTGTTTTTCGATATCGCTCATGGTGCGGTGGTACAGGGCCAGCCATTCGGCCATGCGTTCGCGCTCGGCAGCCGTATCGGCTTCGCGTTTTTTCTGCAAGCGGCGGTTCATTCGCTCGACAATGTCCTTTTGCACCGAAGGCGGATCGGCAACATCGGCAAAGTCGAAGGTCGTGCCGCCGACCTGGATGTTGACCACGCCATAGTTGAACAATAATCCCCAAAAACCGGCGCGCTTATACTGGGTGCTCAGGATGTTTTCAAGCGGGGCCGATTTGCGATCTTCATCGCCAAAGGGAACGCGGTAAATATCGACAATCTGTTCGGCTGTGACCTGGTACAGGTCATTGCGCCAGTCCAGGAAGCCGTAAACCCACCAGACCAGATCGGCAACGATCAGGAACACAACCAGGCTGCCCAGGGCAAGCGGGATAAAGGCTTCGAAAAAATAGTACCAGAGCGGGTAAACCGCAATCAGCGCAATCAAAGCCAGGCTTTGGATGGTGGTATGGTGGATAAGCACCGCCCAATGTTTGTGGTAGGTGACGGTGTCTCCCTCGATTTTGCGCACGTAAAAGATTTCGCGCAAGTATTCGCCAATCGCGCCGCCCAGGCCGGGTTTGGCGGCTGGGGCCTTTGGCGCGGACGGAGCCGGCGCAGCAGCCTGAGCGTTGGCCGGAGGCGTAATGCCGAGCTTGCGGCGGATGGCGTTCTTCATGATTTCTTCGTCGTTCTGGCGGATGACTTCCTTCGAGCGCAGCCAGTATTCCTCGATCATGGTTGCGGCCTGTTTGGGGCTGGGCGCATGGTTCATGCGCACTTCGCCAGTAAAGGTGCGCACCACGATCGTGCCGTACTTGAAAATCCGTCCGAAGGCATCGGTTTCGGTGTTGACCGAAAGGATGGTTCCCATCAGGGCCTCTTCGCGGCTGTCGTACATGGCAACCACTTTTTGAATCACCACCACGCGCTGGTTGGTGACCACGTAAAAGTCATTGTTCCAGTCGATGTAAATCCAGGCGCCCCAGAGCAGGATCAGCACCAGGAAAAAGCCCGATACCCCGGCGACGGCCACGCTTTGCAGCAGGAATCCCAGGCTGATCGCAGCCAGAATGACCAACAGCGAGAGAATCGGCCCAATCATCTGCTGGTAAAGCAGGAACTCATGCCGGCGCGAGAGGAAATAAACCACTTCGTTGTTATTCAGCCAGGGGAATCGTTTTTGGCGGGTCAGTTCACGGCTTTTCATCATGATCCTGAAGTTTTCACGCAAATCAGGAATGGTGTTCAGCAATTCCTTGAACTTGTCCCGGTAGATTTTTAAAAGTACGGTGCCTTTGTGCGCCCGGACTGTGGCGCTGTGGGTGCGGCCCTTGAGCAGCGATACTTCGCCGAAGTAATCGCCCCGGTAGAGCGGAGCCAGCTTTTTCTCGCCTTTTGGGTGCGAGAGAAACACCTCGACGCCGCCGCTGAAGATGATGTAAAACGTTTCGGTGTTTGAACCTTGCAAAAATACCACCCCGGCCTCGTCGAAGGTTTGCTCCTGCATGGCTTCTGCGACTGAGTTCAATTGCGAATCACTCAGTCCGCGGAAGAGGTGCATCTTCCTTATTAAGGCAACTCGGACGGGTACATCAGGCATGGGTTGATTCTAGCATGAAATTCACCAGACCCCTATGCATATCTAATGCCGGCGGATGAGAATTGCGCTCCCTGTTCCAGAAAGAAGCGCAATTCTCACCCGGAACGGGTATAATTCGGCCTTTAGAAAGGTGAAACATGCTCTCCAAATTTATCAGATTAATTGGGGGTGACCCCAATAAAAAAGAAATCGAACGGCTGACGGCGATTGCCGAACAGGTCAATGCCTTTGAGCCGCAGTTTGAATCGTTGAGCGACGACGCTTTGCGCGCCAAGACCGCTGAGTTTCGCGCCCGCCTGGCGGACGGCGAATTGTTGGACGAGATTCTGCCCGAAGCGTTCGCCGCGGTGCGTGAAGCCTCCAAGCGCACCCTTGGATTGCGCCATTACGATGTGCAAATGATCGGCGGCATGGTGCTGAATTCAGGCAAAATCGCCGAGATGCGCACCGGTGAAGGCAAGACCCTGGTGGCGACCCTGCCGGTTTACCTGAACGCGCTCGAAGCCAAGGGCGTTCACCTGATCACGGTCAACGATTACCTGGCCCGCCGCGATGCGCGCTGGATGGGACAAATTTACGATTTCCTCGGCATGAAAGTCGGGGTTTTGCAGATGGCGGCTGTGACCGAGAACGGCAAGAAGGCCTTTGTGGTCGATTTCAGCAAGGAATCGCCGCGCGAAGACCAGGATCGTCTGCGCCAGGTGGATCGGGCCGAGGCCTATGCCGCCGACATCACCTACGGAACGAACGCCGAATTCGGTTTCGACTACCTGCGCGACAATATGGTTTATCGTCTTGGCGACAAGGTTCAGCGCGGGCACCACTTTGCCATCGTTGATGAAGTCGACAATGTGCTGATCGACGAGGCCCGTACCCCGTTGATTATCTCCGGCCCGGCCCAGGGCGACCTGGAATGGTACGGGCGCATGTCCTTGATTGTCCGCCAGTTGGCCCCCGAAGATTATGAAATCGACGAGAAGGACCGCAACGCCATCCTGACCGAAGTCGGCACGGCCCACGTCGAGCAGTTGCTGGGCCAGCCCTTGCGCGACCCGGAACGCCCGGAAGACATCACCCCCGAACAGGCCCGCCTGCTCGGTTATCTCGAACAGGCCATGCGCGCCCAGTTCCTGTTCAAACGCAACAAGGATTACATCGTCCAGGGCGGCAAGGTGGTCATCGTAGATGAGTTCACCGGCCGCCTGATGCCCGGACGGCGCTGGAGCGATGGCCTGCACCAGGCGGTCGAGGCCAAGGAAGGCGTCAAGGTCGAGCCGGAAAATATTACCTACGCCACCATCACCCTGCAAAACTACTTCCGCATGTACAAGAAGCTGGCCGGTATGACCGGTACTGCCCTGACCGAGGCGGAAGAGTTCAGCAAAATCTACAAACTGGATGTATTGCCCATCCCGACCAATCTGGAATACCAGTCGGCGCGGGCCGATGCGCCCCTGGTCGAAGTCAAGGATCGCGACCAGGACGGCTACCAGGTTGTTTATTTCTCCCGTTCCGACGATAAAGACAAAAATCCGCTTTTCTGGCGGCGCACCGATTACCCCGACCTGGTCTATCGCACCGTCGAGGCCAAGTTGCGCGCCATTGCGTTTGACATCCTGCGCAACCACATCATCGGCCGCCCGGTGCTGGTTGGCACGACTTCGGTCGATAACTCGGAGAAGCTCTCAGGCCGCCTGCGCGCCGAAACCGTGCGCCGCCTGCTCCAGGTGCAGTTGATGCGCCGGGCCTGGTTCGAAGGGAATAAGAAGGAAGAAGACGGCCGCCTGTACAAGGAACTGGAGCCGCTTTACCGCTCGCTGGACGAGATCGATCCCGGTTTCCTGCGGCAGTTTGCCAAACCGCTGAACGCCTCCATCAACCCGGAGGAACCGGCCAACCTGGCCAAACTGCTCGACATCCTGCACCTGGACGAAGAACACACCGCGCGCCTGAAGGCAGTCATCCAGGCGGGCATCCCGCATTCGGTTTTGAATGCGCGCAAGCACACCGAGGAGAGTCAGATCATTGCCGGGGCCGGCGCTTTTGGCGCGGTGACAATTGCCACCAACATGGCCGGTCGCGGCGTCGACATTAAATTGGGCGGCGAAATCGCCGAGGAAGTGACGATTGCGGTCAGCCGGGTCTTGAAACGCGCCGGGCATGAAGACCCGTACGATATGCGTCCCGAGGAGCAGCGCCAGGCCTTGCTCAAGCTGCCGGCTGCGGAGTTTGGCATTTACGAGGCCGAAGTGCGCATGTTCCTGCAATATTTCGATGATATGGAACAGGTGCGCAAGTTGGGCGGCCTGCATGTCGTCGGTTCGGAACGGCATGAGGCTCGCCGCATCGACAACCAGTTGCGCGGCCGCGCCGCCCGCCAGGGCGACCCCGGTTCTTCGCGCTTCTATCTCTCGCTGGAAGACGACCTGATGCGCCTGTTTGGCGGCCAGCAGGTCAACGATGTCATGCAGCGCTTCAAACTGGACGATGACCTGCCGCTGGAAAACCGCATCGTCAGCGGCATCATCGAAGGCTCGCAGCACCGCGTCGAAGGCTCGAACTTCGATGTGCGCAAGCACCTGCTCGAATACGACGATGTCCTGAACGCCCAGCGCGCCCGCATTTACGGCCAGCGCGACCGGGTTTTCTCGAAAGAAAACCTGCACGAGGATGTGCTCGAGTTTCTCAAGACCGAGACCGAACTGCGCATCCCACCGGCCATGAAGGATGAGCAAGGCCCCTGGAAATTGCTGGCCTGGCTGGAACAGATCCAACCGACCATTTTGATGATGGATGGGGAACTCTTCCCATCCTATACCTTCCGTTTGCTGCTCGACGAACTCGACTCGCAAAACTTGCAGGAAACGACCCTTTCGCTGGTGCGGCGCGCCCTGCAAGCGGAACATGAACACCACCTGCGTGCCATCCAGGCCGGGATCGAAGCGGCCGAACCCGCGCTCGAAGCCCAGATCGAAGAGCGCGAAAGCCTGGTGGATACCTTCCTCGAAGGCCTGGCGGATGCCGAAGAACAGCGCCGCCCGCAGGAAATCCTGGACGAGCTTTCGGCGTTGGTGCACCTGCCGATCCGCCTGAACAACGAACAACTGCGCGCCCTGCTGACCGCCCCGGCCAGCCTGGAAGAGACCATCAAAGACCAGATTGTGGCCCAGATCAGCGCGGTGGCCATCACCCGCCAGGTTGCCGGCCTGGCCATGCGCCTGGGCGAACCGCTGACCCTCAAGGAAGACCTCAGCCGGCTCGAATGGGCTGACGCGTCGCGGCGAATCAATGAACTGGCCGCCGAACTCTTTGCCAAACGCTATGAAAGCCTGGCCGGTGAGAAAGGCCAGCTCATCCGTGAACTGGAAATTCTCCTGGCGCGGCCTGATGCCCAAAAACGGGACGAATCGACCGTCATCCGCATCCTGAACACCCTGCCGCTGGTGCGCCGCCAGGTTGGTTTCGATAACAAAACCCATCGCGCCCAGACCCAGGATTACATCCGCTTCCACTATTCCTACCTGGCCGCGCAACTGCTGGATGGCCGCGATGCGAACTGGGTGCAGGCCGATGTGCTGGAGCACCTCGAGAATGCGCTCGAAGCGCTCGAAGAAACCTGGGGCGCGGTCCAGTTTGCCCAGCGCGCGCAGAACGCCGCCAGCCTGGCCGATTTTGGCCCGGCCGCCGGAATCCTGGAACTGGATTTGCAGGCGACCAGCCTGGCCGCGTTGTCTGAAGAACAGCTTGGCACCCTGAAAAAGGAACTTGGCGCGCGCCACCTGACCGAAATTTTCCGCTCGGTGCTGCTCAAGGCCATCAGCGAACAGTGGGTCGATTACCTGACCCGCGTCGAGGCGTTGCGTGTTTCCATCGGCCTGGAGGCTTACGGACAGCGTGACCCGCTGGTACAATATAAGACAAAAGCCTCCGAGATGTTCCAGAACCTGCTGCGCGACATCCGCTCGGCGGTTGTCAGCAATATGTACCTGTACCGCCCGCGGCCAGCCGTCGCCCAGGCCAGCGAAGCCCCGGTGGAAGCAGCAGTTGCGGCCAAACCCAAGGCGGAAACTGATGAACAAGCCGCCAAGTCGGGGCGCAAACGCCACAAGAAGCGTTAGGCCTGACCCTGTCGTTTCGAGATTGCCATGAATAATCAAACCCTGCCCGTGCCAGAAGAATTCCGCAGCCTGCCCAAGGTGGAGCTACACCGCCACCTGGAGGGGTCGCTGCGCCTGAGCACCATGCTCGACATCGCCCGCAAACATGGCATGACCATCCCGGCCAATGTGGTGCGCCTTTCGCGCCTGGTGCAGGTACAGGACGAGGACAATTTCACCTTTGACAACTTCCTGGCCAAGTTCAACACCCTGCGCATGTTCTACCGTTCACCGGATGTGATCGAGCGCATCACCCACGAAGCCGTGGAGGATGCCGCCAAGGACAACATCCGCTACCTGGAACTGCGTTTCACCCCGGTGGCGCTCAGCCGCGCCGAGCGCTTCCCGCTCGAAAATGTGGTCGACTGGGTGGTCAAGGCGGCCAAGGAAGCCGAGAAAAAGTACAAGGTGATGGTGCGCCTGATTGCTTCGGTTAACCGGCATGAGGCGCTTGAACTGGCCGAACAGGTGGCCTGGATCGCGGTCGAGAAGGGCCGCGAGAACATCGTCGGGCTGGATCTGGCGGGGAACGAGGCCGAATATCCGGCCCGACCTTTCCTGCCGCTGTTCAAGGAAGCCCGCCAGGCCGGGCTGCAAGTCACCATCCACGCCGGGGAATGGAGCGGCGCGGCCAATGTGCGCGAAGCGGTGGAAGTTTTCGGCGCGCAGCGCATCGGTCATGGTGTGCGCGTGCTCGAGGACGATTTCACGACTGCCCTGGCGCGCGAAAACGGGGTGGCTTTCGAAGTATGCATGACCAGCAACTACCAGACCGGGGTGGTGGCCGAACTCAATTCGCACCCGGCCCCGCGGATGTTGAACGCCGGCCTGAACGTCACCTTCAACACCGACGATCCCTCGATTTCACAGATCACGCTCGGCAACGAATATCGCCTGGCGGTGCAGGATTTGAAGATTCCGCTCGAGACGATGAAGCAGCGGGTGCTGGCCGCCGCGAGTGCGAGCTTCCTGCCCGAGAACGAAAAGCTCAAACTGATCCAAAATCTCAAAAAAGAGCTGAAGATTTCCTGATTTCCTGTTTTTTGGCGGTGGATTTTCCATTGAAATACGGTAAAATATATCCACTTCCGCATTTCTCAACAGCAAAGAACAACAAAGGCGCACCTTTGGGTTTTTTGTGAAGCTGGGTGTATTCCCAGAATCACAAATCGCCAAAGGTGTATTTTTCTGTGTCAGGCGCCAGGTGTCACGTATCAGGTTCCAAGCACAAAGTCTGACATCTAGAACCTGACACCTGAAACTTGATACCTGACATCCAAAGAAGGAGCATTTGCATGAAAGACTTTTTTAATGCCAAAGATAAATTGACCGTCGGTGGGAAGGATTTCACCTTCTACCGCCTGGATGCCCTCGAAAAAGCGGGCCTGACGAGCCTCAGCCGGCTGCCGTTTTCGATCCGCATCGTGCTCGAAGCAGCCCTGCGCCAGTGCAACGACCTGGAAATCACGCAGGCGGATGTCAGGAACATCGCCGCGTGGACAGCCAAAGGGGAGCGGCCCGGCATTCCGCTGCTGCCCGCGCGGGTGGTGATGCAGGATTTCACCGGCGTCCCGGCAGTGGTCGATCTGGCGGCGATGCGCTCGGCGGTGGCCCGCCTGGGCGGCGACCCGAAGAAAATCAACCCGCTGGTGCCGGTTGACCTGGTCATCGACCATTCGGTGCAGGTCGATTTCTTCGCCAGCGCCGATGCCCTGACCCGCAACACCGAAATGGAGTTCCTGCGCAACAAGGAACGTTACGAGTTCCTGAAATGGGGCCAGCAGGCCTTCAAAAACTTCCGCGTGGTGCCGCCGATGACCGGGATTGTGCATCAGGTCAACCTGGAATACCTGGCCGAAGTGGTCATGGAAAAAGATGGGGTGCTCTTCCCCGATTCGCTGGTTGGGACCGACTCGCACACGACGATGATCAACGGCCTGGGCGTGCTCGGCTGGGGTGTGGGCGGGATCGAGGCCGAAGCGGTGATGCTCGGCCAGCCGATGGATATGCTCCTGCCGGATGTGATTGGCTTCAAACTGTATGGCAAACTGCGCGACGGCGTAACGGCCACCGACCTGGTGCTGACCGTGACCCAGATGCTGCGCAAAAAGGGCGTGGTCGAGAAATTCGTCGAGTTCTACGGCCCCGGCCTGGATAATATGTCGCTGCCCGACCGGGCGACGATTGCCAACATGGCCCCCGAATACGGCGCGACGATGGGCTTCTCCCCGGTCGACGCCGAGACGCTGCGCTACATGAAGCTGACCGGCCGCCCGGCGGATGTGATCGCCCGGACGGAGGCTTACTGCCGCGCCCAGGGCCTGTTCCGCGATGCGAACACGCCCGACCCCGAATTCACCGATACGCTCGAACTCGATTTGGGTTCGGTGGTGCCCTCGCTGGCCGGGCCGAAACGCCCGCAGGACCGCGTGGCGCTCTCAGAGATGAAATCGACCTTCCAGAAGGCGCTGACTGCCCCGGTTAAGGAACGCGGCTACGAGCTGGGCAGCGAAGCCCTGGCACGCGAAGCGACCTTCGGCACGAACGGTTCATCCACCAAAATGAAGCATGGCGCGGTGGTCATCGCTGCGATTACCTCCTGCACCAACACCAGCAACCCCTCGGTGATGGTCGCCGCCGGGCTGGTGGCCAAAAAGGCCGCCGAAAAAGGCCTGAGCGTGAAACCCTACGTCAAAACCAGCCTGGCCCCCGGCTCGCGGGTCGTGACCGAGTACCTGAAAGCCGCCAACCTGCTCGATCCGCTGGCGCAGATGGGCTTTAACGTGGTCGGCTACGGCTGCACAACCTGTATCGGGAACAGCGGCCCGCTGCCGGGTGAGGTCGCCAAAGCGGTGACGGGCAGCGACCTGGTCGCGGCGGCAGTCATCTCGGGCAACCGCAATTTCGAGGGCCGTGTCCATCCGCTGGTAAAAGCCAATTACCTGGCCTCGCCGCCGCTGGTGGTGGCCTACGCCCTGGCCGGGACGGTCGACATCGACCTGAACAACGAGCCGATTGGCACGGGCGCGGACGGCAACCCGGTCTACCTGCGCGACATCTGGCCTTCGACCCGCGAAGTGGCGGATGTGGTCGCCACCAGCCTGCACACGAGCATGTTCGAGGAGCGCTACGCGGCGGTCTTCGAAGGTTCGGAGATGTGGCAGGAAGTGAAAGCGCCCGAGGGTGAGCTGTTCGCCTGGAGCGACGACTCGACCTACATCCACCACCCGCCTTACTTCCAGGAACTGACGCTCGAAAGCGGTTCGGTGGGCGACATTCGCGCGGCGCGCGTGCTCGGCCTGTTCGGCGATTCGATCACCACCGACCACATCTCACCGGCGGGCAACATCGCCGCCGACAGCCCGGCGGGCAGGTTCCTGCAAGAGCGGGACGTGGCCCCGGCCTATTTCAACTCGTACGGCGCGCGGCGCGGCAACGACCTGGTCATGGCGCGCGGCACGTTTGCCAACATCCGCCTGAAGAACGTGCTGGTGGCGCCCAAGGAAGGCAACTGGACGAAATGCTTCCTGAACGGCGAAACGATGCCGATTTTCGATGCGGCGATGAAGTATATGGAAGCGAACATCCCGACCGTGGTGCTGGCCGGCAAGGAATACGGGACCGGTTCGAGCCGCGACTGGGCGGCCAAAGGCCCGCTGCTGCAAGGCGTGAAGGCGGTCATCGCCGAGTCGTTCGAGCGCATCCACCGCTCGAACCTGGTTGGGATGGGCGTCCTGCCGCTGCGTTTCCTCGATGGCCAAAACGCCGAATCGCTCGGCCTGGACGGTTCGGAGACTTTCGACCTGCTCGGCATCTCGGACGAGATGGCCCCGCAGAGTCTGGTGACGGTGCGGGCGACCAAAACCGACCCTTCGACAGGCTCAGGGCAAGTGGCAAAGGTGATCGAGTTCCAGGCCAAAGCCCTGCTGAATACGGCTGTGGAGGTCAACTACTACCGCAACGGCGGCATTTTACACGCGGTATTGCGGAATTTGATGAAGTAAGTTGACGTGTAACGAGAAATGAAAAACGAGACCGGTGTTGAGCCGGTCTCGTTTTTGGTTTTAGGGCTTTCTTAAAGTCCGGTCAGACAAATTCTCCGACGTGTTGATTTTACGATTTTTACCGCAAAGTGCGCCAAGAACGCCAAGAAAAGCTTAAAACTTTGTGTTCTTTGCGAGCTTCGCGGTTTGATTTTTGGAGTTTTGCCGCGGCCACTGACTTTAGAAAAGTATTTCCCATTTGACCAGGTTTTCCCGGCTCTGCCGCCCCGCCCGGCGATTAACCTTTTGGTAATGCTGCGAAAAGAGTACAATAGAAAACGGAAGGAGAAACTGCCATGACGCTTTATACAGAGGTTGTCAGCAAAGTAAAACGCATGTCGCAAGCCGAAAAGTTGGCATTGTTGCGTGTGCTTGCCGATTCCCTGAACCAGGATTCTCCAACAACGAAGCGCAAGCAGACGCTTAAGTCTCTTTATGGTTCCCTGCGTCCGAAAGATGGACGCATTCCTACCGACGAAGAACTTAAACAGGATTACGTCAATTACCTGGTAGAGAAATATCAATGATACGTGCCCTGTTGGATACCAACATCATCCTTGATGCGCTGTTTGCGCGTGAACCGTTTGGCGAACTTGCCGCTGCGATTTGGAAGGCGCATGAAGATGAGCGTTTTACCGGTTATCTTTCTGCAATTACGCCTGTCAATGTTTTTTATATTGCCCGAAAACAAATTCAGCAGAAACAGGCTTTGCGGATGATGAACGATTTGATGGATACGTTTGAAATCAGCCCAGTTAACCGGGATGTATTGCGCTCTGCCTTAAAAATGGAAACCGGGGATTTTGAAGATGCAGTTCAAATCGCCAGCGCTTTGGCTGAAGGGTTGGATTTCATTGTGACCAGAAATAGCAAAGATTACGAGAAGTCTGCGGTGAAAGCCCTGACCCCGGCAGAGTTCATCAAACAACTGGCATAAACCTGATGAGATGAGATAATGAGAAACGAGACCGGTGTTGAACCGGTCTCGTTTTGGTTAAGGGTGCTTTAAGTCGCCTGCGGCGGCTTCGAAAGAGTAGCCCCGACGTTAACGTCCGGGGCGGGGCCGAGGGGAGATGAAAACCGATCAAACGGTGAATTTTCCCGGTGTGGCTCCACCATCCGGTAGGTTTTTTTGCTCGAAATGCCCCGCCCGGCGATTAATCGCCGGGCTATTTTTAGGATGCCCGCTTAAACGGGCCAGCCGCCTGCGGCGGCTTCGCAAGAGTAGCCCCGACGTTAACCTGTGCCACGCAGTGGTACGTCCGGGGCGGGGCCGAGGGGAGATGAACGTCGCTGAAACGGTGAATTTTTGGGCTGTGGCGCGACATATCCGGCAGGTTTTCCCGTTCGACACGGATTTCCCCGGCTCTGCCGTCCCGCCCGGTGGTTAATAAAACAAGACCGGTGTTGAGCCGGTCTTGTTTTTGGTTAATCAGGGCGATCATGGTTCGATCCATTGGAAGCTAGAAATAATCCGATCTAAATCACCCTGCATATAAGGGAGCGCATTCCCTGCTCTGCAACCATAATCAGATGAACAGAAGGAAAACGATGCATTCAAGTGGATACAAACATTGGAATTGTAGGTCATATATTCAACTTCTTGGGTGGGTTCTTCAACAATTCCGTAAACTTTGGTAAAAGAAGTATTGCCAATCATTACCTGTTCTGTCTTGACCGGCGTTTTGTCAGAACCAATCAGTTTCGGGTGACAACTATCGGTCTGCGGTTCGACCGATATGGTGATAAATGACAAAATATCGCCGTTGGGAATATCCCGTTGATCTAAGGATATGCTGGCTATATGTCCACTTGCGTTTGGGTCGTATTTCCCAACTTCAATATCGGGAGGAAAGGTGAAGCTAAACCCATATTTTTCGCTAACGAATCGCTTTTTGTACAGGGTGTCTACATTAAATTTTAGTTCATACACTCCGGCGGGATACGAAGAAACACCATCAAAAATTGTTTCATCGAGTGTATATCTGATGGAGAAGGAATAATTTTTTTGCACGCCCCAGGAGATTTTAGTGACCCAGTTCTGGCATTCAAAACCCACGGGTGGATTGGCGGAAGAGTATTGCAAGATGTTTGCATCGGGCAGTGCTTTCTTGTCAACGATAAACTCAACTTTTAGGTGCTTGAGATTATCTGCCATTTGATCTGTTTTAGCGCACCATAGCCATGGCAAGAGCAACGGCTGGTCAGTATCGATAGTCATATCGAAATATCTTGTTCCGGGCTGCGAGAGATCGGTTGGCCCGTTTGGAACCATGGTTAAATCCACAGGGGGTAATCCTGCGCGAACGAGATTTGACCCGCGATATTCAACATCCCACAGACTGGGGATAGTGGAAAGTTCCTCCTGGCTGGGGAGCGTTGCTTGAAGCCCCGACTTTTCAGGATTCTGCTGAGTGCTCCGCGGAGTCGAGGTAGGGATTGTCTTGGCTGGGGATGGGGTTACTGTGGGTGTAGCTGTTGGGATAATGGAAGCAAAAGAGGGTGTGGGGGGCAACCCTGTTTTCGGCCCAACCCCAAATAAGCGCAATGAACCATCTCCGAGCCCAACAGCCAATAGTTTTCCATCCGGTGAGAACGCTAACCCGCCAAACTCGGTATAGAATTTTGTGCGAGGAGGCAATGTGTAGAGTTTTTCTTTACTATAAACACTCCATAGCTCAATAGAAGTATCCACTAGCCCGACCGCCAAAACCTGACCATCGGGCGAAAATGTGAAACATAGCGCATTCTTTGCTGGTGAAGAGAACCATGATTTCCCATTCAGTTTGTCAAATACATCAAATTGAAGTTTATTTCCTTTTGCTGAAAATCTCCCGTCTGGAGAATCAACCGTATGAGTATCGTATGCATCTCTTTGCGACCATGAACAGTTTTTAGAAGTGCGATCCAGAATAGGTTGATAAACTTTTTTGTCTGCAATTTGCGAGATTCCAAATTGTCCGGCATTAATATCATACAAACGCATTAAACTCGGATACATGTTGGTTGCGGTAACGATGTATTTACCATCGGAAGTAAAAGCGAGATTCATAACTGGATTGCCAAATCCGCCCAGGCTTGCCAACAAAGAATTATCAACTGCTCGGCGAATTTCCACTATGTCAAACGCATTTCGAATAGCAAGGGTTTTACCGTCTGGCGATATATCGAAATCACCCATCCTGTATTCCACTCGAATTAAGCTTCCATCAGTCACGTGCCAAATGGAAAAAAGCGACTCGGAACCGCCGCAACACACTCCCTGCGACGTAATACCAGCAATGATTTCGCCGTTGGCTGAAAATTTCAAGGCGGCGGAGTCAAACTGCCGCATGCTGCGCTCCAACCCACGCAAGAACGCGCCATCAGAAACCCGATAAAGCTTGATCTGATTGGATGAGGCTACTGCCAGTATTTGCTGATCGGATGAAAAAGTGGCAAAGCTCCCTTCAACCACAAAATGAGCTTTGTGAGTTTCCACATCAAAAATGCGCACATAACCATCAGATTCTACAACGAGTCTATTATCAGGCAGGAAGGCGAATCTTATGCCGGGCCATTCATCCAGCTTTTCGCCGGTCTCCAGATCATAGAGATAGCCGTAATATTGCAGTTCGCCAGGTTGATCTGTTGTTATGGATGCCCGGACAAGGATTGAGCGGCTGTCTGCCGAAAATTCCATCGAATCACCCTTGAAAGTATGCAATAGCTTTCCATCTGCCAGCCGCCAAACAGATACTGAATCGTTATTATATTTCACAGCTTCCATCGAACCATCGGGCGAGAACACCCTTTCACCGATATGCTTAACGATAACATTGGGCGGAGGCTCCAAATCAAATGATTTGTATCCACCATCGACTGAAACCAGCTTGCCGTTCCATAATTGCAAAAACTTTCCATCCGGTGAGAAGCTCATGGATCCAGAGCTATAAATTGATGCGCTGGGCAAGTAGGCCAGTAAAGTCACCTGTGAATAAGTGGCTGTATCATACCTGTATACGCCTGCCGTTGAAGCCAGGAACAGCCATTTTCCATCTGGGGAATAAACTGGGACGCCAATTGCCGCACCTTTGTTCAAATAACCCAACAAGACAACCTGATCGGCATTGGCAGGTGAAATAATTTGCGGATCAGGTTCAGGCGTAGATGTAGGGGAAGGAGTTACTCTTGGGGTGGCTGTTGGCGGCAGATGAGCGGCTGGAGAGCTTGTTGGCGTATCCAAGCTTTCCGCCTGAACGCAGGCGCTTAAAATCATCAATACAGCCATGAGTAAGCCCGCTATTGGGGTAATGCGCTTCAATGTAATCGACATACTAATTTCCTTTTGTACTACTTTTGGCATCTCAGATGGTAACGGCGACAGACAAAACAAAGGTAGAGTTTTTATAGAAAAGTTTATTTTACCTTCTAGCCTCCCGGCGTGATCGAACCAATCGCCAGGAAGGAGAAAATCAGCACGTCCTGCCAGAAATGGATGAACCAGGCCCAGAACAATCCGCGCGTTTCGAGCATCGATTTGCCCAACAGCCAACCCAGGAAGCTCGCCATCAGCACGCCGATGATGCCATACGGCACACCGTAATAATGGCCGATGCCGAAATAGGCCGCCATCAGCAAAAGCGCCTGGCTGCGCCCGGCCGGCCCCTCCAGCACCGACAGGAAGGAGGCCTTGTAGGTCATCTCCTCGTTGAAGGCGTTCAGCGCGGCGGCCAGCAGGATGGCCGGGATAAACGGAATCGCGCGGATGACAATATCCAGCGGCGGGCGGCCGGCGATGACCAGGAAAGCCAGCGTTCCCAGGCTGATGAAAAAGGCAAAGTTGCGCCCGAACGTGTCCCAGCGCTCGCCGGGTTTGCTGCCCAGCCAACTAACGTGTTCGACCGGCGCGGCGATGTCGCCCCTGGTCAGGAAGAACGCCGCCGCCTTTTTCTTGAACGCGAACAGCAGCCCGATCAGGCTCAGCGTTACCAGCAGGCGCAGCGACTGCTCGGCCAGCATGTAAACGTTGAAAGACGGGTTGCCCAGCCAATCGCGGTAAAAGGGCAGTTGGTCCACCTTGGTGTAGACCAGCCACTCGATCCCGATCAGGGCCAGGAACAGGCCGAAAAACATCCGCAGCGGGCGCACGGCCGGCCAGGCGAACGTCAGCCCCAGGCCGGTCAGGGCGGTCAGCGCGGCGATTCCCGTCTGCAGGTCGGCGGAAACTGGATAGCGAAAAACTTCCTGCAGGACGATTTTGGGCAGGGCGGCCAGCAAAATGGCGGCCCAGGCCAGGATCAGGATCGGTTGTGTCTGTGTGCGTTGCATGTGCGGCCTCTGTTTTTTTATGGGACAAACGGGCAGGATTGGATTTTTTGTATAAGCCCTTCGACTGCGGGTTGCGCGAACCACGCTTCACCCTCCGCTCAGGGCATAACAATTTACGAAAAAGCTCAGATCTTGACTTTAGAGTTCGTTTTTACGAGTCTGGCAAAGCAGGAATCTTGGCTCAATGGGCGCTTAAAACCCAAAATCTGGACACGGATTACGCGGATTGGACGGACTGCCCTACGGGCGCGCGGATTT
>JAEWVF010000094.1 GCA_023459215.1 Chloroflexota bacterium | reverse complement strand
AAAACTACACCATTTGTTGTGATAGACTCCATCTTGACCTTCCTCTGTGTATGTTTTGTCTCGCAACAAAAGATTACACGAGAAAGGTCTTTTTTGTCCCTACTTTCGCTACTTTAAGAAAGCCCTGGCTGCCTTAAAAGATACGCTTCCCAACAAAATTATCAGAATCGCCTCGAATCGGCTAAACCTGTTTTTTCAGATGCCAGAGTGTTGTAAAATGAAAATATACGCGGAGCATCTTTGCCTAGACAACATTTTTGGCGGAAAGCGCCCATCTTCTCGCTTCAATCCGGCCTGCTTTTTGAGGAAAACCCGCAGCCCATGTGGGTATACGATCTCAAAACGCTGGCTTTTTTGGCCGTTAACAAATCCGCAATGGCCAAGTATGGCTACAGCCGCGATGAGTTCCTGAGCATAACCCTGCGGGATATCCGCCCGGCGGAGGATGTTGTCGCCCTGGAGGAGGATGTTTCGCGGATGCGCCCGATCCTGCAACATTCGGGGGAGTGGCGGCATCGCGCCAAGGATGGGCGGGTCTTCAGTGTGCAAATCGATTCGCGCGTGATGCGCTGGCGTTCGCGGGAGGTTGTGCTGGTCACGGCCCGCGATATCAGCCAGGAACGCAAAGCGCGCGACGAAGTTTTCGCGCTATGGCGGCAGCACCTGCAGTTGCAGGAAATCATCAACCAGAGTCCGGCGATTGCCTTGATGTGGTCGGTGGCTCCCGGCCTGCCGGTCACATTTGTTTCCGAGAATATTTCCCAATTCGGCTACCGGGCTGAACAATTTACCCGCGAGGGGCTGCTTTACAGCGCCGTTATCCATCCCGAAGACCTGCATTATGTGATGGATGAAATCGAGCGCTATGCCCATCGCGAGGTGACCCATTTCCTGCACGAATATCGCATTCTGACGGCTGATCGCGAGGTGCGCTGGGTTGAGGGTCGCACCTGGATCCATCGCGGGGCCAATGGCCAGGTGCTCGGGTATTCGGGGGTGGTGCTCGATATTAGCGAACGGCGTAAGGCCGAGGACAGCATCCGCTACCAGGCGGCCCTGACGCAAAACGTTTCGGATGCGATTATTTCGACCGATCTTTCTTTCAATATCCGCAGTTGGAATCCGGCTGCCGAGCATACCTTCCAGTGGAAGGAGGCTGAAGCCTTGGGCAAACAACTGCATGCCCTGGTCGAAACGCGTTATATCGGCCAGGATGCGGCGGATGTGCTGCGCCAGTTCAATTCGATTGGTTATTGGGGCGGGCTGGTTTCGCAGAAGCGCAAGGACGGCCAATCCGTGATCCTGGACGTGCGCCTTTCCATGGTCAAGGATGTCAAGGAACAACCGATTGGGGTGGTGGTGGCCTGTCGCGATATCAGCGAGAAAATCAAGATCGAGCAGGCCCTGCGGGACAGTGAACGGCAGTACCGCGCCATCTTTGAGCAGGCAGCCGTTGGCGTATCGCGCACCGGCATCGACGGCGCTTTTTTGGATGTCAACGAGAAGTTTTGCCAGATTACCGGTTATTCGCGCCAGGAATTGCTGGCCCGTTCCTATAAGGAAATGACCGATCCGGGGGATATAACGAGTAACGAACGCATTCGGCAGGATTTGCTCAACGACAAGAGTCTTACCGCCCACACCGAGAAAAGGTATATCCGCAAGGACGGTTCGAAGATTTGGGTCAACCTGACCCTTTCGCTGATTGAATCGGACCCCGGTACGGAGCCTTTTTTCCTGGCGATTACCGAAGATATCAATGCGCGCAAGACGCACGAACGCAACCTGCAAGCGTTGTATGAATCTGGCCTGGCGCTTATTCATTCGAAAACGCCCCAGGAAATTGCCGCCAGGATTATCGATATTTTGAAGAGTCACCTGCACTGGCAGCACACCGGCGTATGGCTGCGCGAGAAAAACAGCGACGAAATTCGCATCCTGGAGTATAGCGTTCCGGTCGACGAAACCGACCCGGCCAGCGAACGCAAAAAGAGCCAGCAAATGGTGCATAGCCTCGAGACCGGACTGACGGGTTGGGCCATGCGCCAGGGCCAGACAATCCGACAGGGCAATGTTACAGCCGACCCGCACTACTTATTTGTCCATGAAGGGATTAATTCAGGATTGTATGTGCCGCTGATGGCTGGCGGGCAGGCGATAGGCTGCATCATGATCGAGAGTCACGAACATGATGCTTTCACTGAAGAAGACCAGCGCCTGCTGGAAACATTGGCCAGCCAGGCGGCGATTGCTTTTGAAAACGCCAGCCTGCTGACCGCCGAGAAAGAGCGCGCCAACCAGTTACAGGCGGTTGTCCAGGCCAGCCAGGTCATTTCAGGGACACTGGATGTCCCTACTTTGCTCGATACGATCCTTCAGGCGGCCTGCCATGCCATTCCGGCGGCAGAACGCGGAACAATCATGCTGCGGAAAGAGGACGGCCTTCTGCACATTAGCGGCTCCCTCGGGTATCAAGACCCCTCCTTGTGGAATGTGGCCATCCCGGAGCAGCACGGTTATGGCGGCCAGTCTTATCGCGAACAGAAAAGCATCCTGGTGGCCGATGTTCAAAGCTGGCCGGGACAAGAATATTTTGCCCAATATCCTGAAACGATGGAGGTGCAGAGCGCGATCACGGCCCCGTTGGTGGTCAAGGGCAAGGCGATTGGCATTCTCTCCCTGGATAATTGCTCGCGGAAAGCGGCTTTTACCCAGAACGACCTGCAGCTTCTCTCCACCTTTGCCGCCTCGGCGGCCATCAGCATTGAAAATGCCCGCTTGTTCGAGCAGACCCAAATCCGCCTGAGCCATATCCTGGCCCTGCGCACGATTGACAATACCATCAACGCCGCCGTGGATATTCAGGTGATTCTCAACGTGATTCTGGAGCAGACGCGCGCCCAACTCGGCGTCGATGCGGCCTGCATCCTGGCTTTTAATCCGATTACGATGAACCTGGAACACCAGGCCAGCGCAGGATTCTTTACCGACAAAATCCGCCAGGCGCGTTTCCGCATGGGAGATGACCTGCCCGCGCGCTCGATGATTGACCGTAAGGCAATTGTGATTTCCGATTTGCAGTCGCGGGCGGATGTGTGTGTGCGCAAATATTTGTTGCAGGAAGAAGGTTTCGTGACGTATGCCTGCGCGCCCATGCTGGCCAAGGGCGAGGTCAAGGGCCTGATCGAAGTCTTCCACCGCGGGCCGTTGCCCAGCGACGCGGAGTGGTTATCCTTTTTGGAGATGCTCGGCGGGCAGGCGGCGATTGCCATCGAGAATACCCACCTTTACCACGATTTGCAGCGCTCAAACCTTGAACTTACGATTGCCTATGACGCCACCATCGAAGGCTGGGCCCAGGCGCTCGAACTGCGCGACCAGGAAACCGAAGGCCACAGTCGGCGTGTCCTTGAATTGACCCTGGAACTGGCCCGCCAGCTTGGTTTGCGCGGGGAAAACCTTGTGCATATCCGCCGCGGCGCGTTGCTGCACGACATCGGCAAAATGAGCGTCCCGGATGCGATCCTGCACAAGCCCGGCCCGTTGACCGATGATGAATGGGTTACGATGCGCCTGCACCCGCTGCGCGCCTACGAACTGCTATCGAAAATCCCCTACCTGCAACAGGCGCTGGATATTCCCTATGCCCATCACGAAAAATGGGACGGCAGCGGCTACCCGCGTGGTCTGTCCGGGGAGCAGATACCACTGGCCGCGCGGATTTTTGCAATTGTGGATGTTTTCGACGCCCTGACCAGCGACCGGCCCTACCGGTCTGCCCTCAGCCCGATGCAGGCCTTGGACTACATCCGCGGCCAGTCTGGCTCGCATTTTGACCCCCAGGTTGTCAATGCTTTCTTGGATCTGATCAACAGTTCCCGGTGGAATAAACCCGATACGCTATAAAAAATACAGGGACAACCCGTTGAATTGAATTGTCCCTGCAAAAGAGCGCGGGTCAGTTTCCCTGAAGTTTTTTGATTGCGCGGATATGCTCTTCGGTGTGTCCCAGTCCGCGTTCGGCCCAGGCCTGCATCGCAAACTCACCGTAGACTTCGTGCCGGCTCAGGCGGCTCCAGGCCGGGGCCGGCAGATTCTCCAGCCAATCCACCAGCAAACGAATATTGCCGTTAAACTCTTCCAGGATTTTTTGTAAAGGCTCCGCGGGGTCATAGTGGGTTGCAATCCAGGCATCGCCGTCGAAATTCTCAAAGACCGGATATTCCTCTTCCACTGCCCGGCGCATACGCATACTGTACACCTGCCGGTCGACATCGCGGACATGCGCGGCAATCTGATGCACGTTCCAGCCGTCGATGGCGCTGTGCGGCTCCTTGATTTCCAGGCAAAGCTGGCAAAATTCATGCGCGGCGGCCAGGGTGCGCGCCAACAATTGAACGCGATATTCATAGAGTTCTTTATGGTCAGACATGCCTACTCCTGGGGTTCCTGTACGTTGATTTGGTCAACGGTTTTTTGCATTTCAGCCAGCACGGATTCTTTCGAAAGCCCTAACACGAAGAAATTGTAAAACCCATCGCCCAGAACACGCCGCGCGGTGCGCCAGCCTGCCAGTTGCGGATAGTTGCCCATCTGCTGAACCAACGTGGAGGCGGCCTGCCACTGCATGGATGGGTTGCGTACCAAATCCAGCGCCGAAAAACGGACGGGTAAAAATCCGCTTTCCTCGGCCCAGCGGGTTTGGTTTTCGCTTGAGACCAGCCAGCGAATGAGAAGCCAACCGGCCAGTTGGCGCGCCGGGCTGGTCTTGGTCAGAACAAACGACGGGCCATAAGCAATCACTGCCCGCTGCGTGCCCGGGAAGGGCAAAACCGTCCAGACATCTTGCGAACCCGCCGCCAGGATGGCCGCATTTTGAGCGGCAATTTCGCTCAAGTTGCCGCTAATGAACAAGGCTTTGCGCCCGGCCAGGTGATGGTAGGCGGTCAGGTCGCTGGTCAGCCAGGCGCAGCCGTCCTCGCGCAACTCGCTCAGGAAATCCAGCGTGGCCCCGTTCTCTTCAAGCTCGAAATCGAAAGCCCCATCGGCAGCCACCTCGCCGCCAAAGGCTCTGAACCAGGAATAAGCTGTCCAGGGGTCGCCGTCCAGCACCAGCCCGCCGTAGCCGTCGTTGGCCTCGTCCGCATCCTGGCGGAAGATGGCGTTGGCCGCGCAGGCCTGCTCGCGGAATTCTTCTGCGGTTTGCGGTTCCTGTTCAAAGCCCAGCTCGCGCGCCCAACTGACGTTATAAAACAGGACGCGGGTCGAACGGATGGCCGGAATGCCCAGCCGCCGTCCGTCCACCTCGTCCTGCCGCCAGATGCCGGCCGGGAAATCGTTCAAATCGGCCTGGGTAAAGCCAAACTCCGGGCTGGAAATGTAGGGATTCATCTCGGCGAGCAGGGATTCCTCGTCCCAGGCCAGTGCTTGCTCGGGCATACTCAGCAAGATTTCGGGCAACCCTTCACCGGTCTGGCTGCTGCGAGCAGCCTGTTCCAACGCTGATAGGTTTTCCCACCCGCGCACCTGAACAGTGATACCCCAGGGATTGGTCAGGCTGAACTCGGCGGCCATTTGGGCCAGCAAACGGGCCTGCGAACCGTCCAAACCATGCCACAGGCTGATGGTTAATCCCTGCAACGCCTCGGTGCTGACGCCGAGGTCAGGCGCCTGGGTGGGGATCGGGGCCGGGGTGTTTGACGGAACCGGCAACGGGGTGGATTCGCCTCCGTCTGGTGTTGGCGTGTCGAGGGGCAGGTAGACGATCTCGACGCATGCCGAAAGCCAGAAAACGGACAGCGCCAGGATCAGGAAAAATCGTTTCATCGCCATCCCTATATCCCCATTGGCGTCATTGACACCATTGGCACGGGTGTAAAGACCAGAATGAAGACCAGGATCATTACCCAGGCCAGGATGCGGCGGCGCGGATCCAGTTCGGTAATTTCATCGAGCGTTTCGGGGTGGGCGCGCCCGAAGAAAAGCAGCAGGCCGGCCCACAGCCACCAGCCAGACCAGAAAATGCCCAGCCCGGCCAAAATCACCAGGATGAAGGGCAGGCTGCGGCTGACCCGTTTGCCAAACAGGGCGTATAAAATGTGGCCGCCATCCAGTTGACCGGCGGGGATGAGATTGAGCGCGGTAACGAGAATGCCTGCCCAGCCGGCCAGTGCGACCGGGTGAATCATCACATCCAGGCCGCCAAAAGGCACCGGGCTGCCGCTGAAAAAGAATTTCAACCAGTACAGGATGGGCGGCAGGCTGCCGTAATCGACCGGCGCGGGCAGGAGTTGCCCAAAAACGATGAATTTGGCCAGCAGGTAGAGCAGGGAATTGCCTTCGAGAAAGCCGTTTTCGTTCGGCTCGATGATGCTGGTCGTTGAGAGACTTAAGCCAATCAGCAGGACTGGGATCGAAACAATCAGCCCGGCCAGCGGCCCGGCAACGCCAATATCCAGCAGGGTGCGCTTGTTTTTGGGCAGTTCGCGCATGTTGATGAACGCGCCCATTGTGCCGAGCAAGGTGAAGGGCAGGGGGATAAAGAAAGGCAGGCTGACATCCGTTTTATGATGGCGTCCGGCAAAGTAGTGACCAAATTCGTGCGCCAGCAAGATCGAAAGCAGCGCCAGGGCAAACGGCCAGCCGGTGTAGAAGTAACGCACCATCAGCCCGAGCACGCTGAAGATGTCCTCGGGTACCGGCACCCCCTCCGGGATTTGCGCCCCGGTCAGCATCACGCTCAAAACGGTCAGGATGAACATGATCAGGTTGGTGCGCGGATTGGATGGCGGCGGGGCGGGCAGCTTTTCGACGAGCAGGATGACCTGACTGTCGCCTTCGCCGCGCCGGAAGAGTGGCATCAGGCCGTGGGGTTTGAGCGCTTCGGCCAGTTGGTCGTAGGCTTCGGCGCTGTCGATACCGTTAAAGAGTTGTCCGCGATAACGCAAGAGGTACGGGTCGCTGTGCCCGCCGCTGGTGACATCTTCGATTTGAAAGATGCGCGCTACAAGGCTATTTAAGATTTCGGGTTCAGTTGTCATTTGGGAAACTTGGGTGATTTTTAACGAAAGGATGTTGGGTGGCGGGCATAGGCGGGAGTGGATGGGAGTCGAACCCACCCTGGAACGCAACGCGCCCCAACACTGATTTTGAAGACCAGGAGACCCACCAGGACCTATCCACTCCCACCTGCAAGGATAACCCAGTTTTTGATTTTCGTAAATTGCTTTAACTGCCCGGTGTCGCTGGCCAGAGCGATTGCCACAATTCTACGATGCCCTTGGCCAGTACAGGCAGCAGCATGAGGGTCATGGTGGTGAAGAAAAGCACGGCCAGGATGCACAGCCCGCCGATAACGATGCCAGTCCAGGCCATCCAGCGCGAATTGGAAAAACGCAATCCGCGCAACCCGCTAACCAGCGCAGTAGTCCCGCTGACCAGGGCCGCCGGATAGCAAACGATGGAGGTCATCGGCAGGAAGGGCGCAAACCCGATACAAAAGAAAATAATTGTAACAATGGCGGAAGCCAAACTCAAGCGGGCATGTTTGTTGGGGGCTGGAGAGTCCATGCGCGGATTATACCTATTCTTAACAAGAACACCCGTTCCAAAAATTTTAAGCCAACCGTCAGGTTAAGGGAGCGACCTCAATGCTATAATCAATTTGATGTCCTTCGTTCACCTGCACACCCACACAGTTTATTCACTGCTCGATGGCTTCTCGAATATCAAGAAGCTGGTCAAACGCGCCAAGGAAATGGGCATGCCGGCCCTGGCCATTACCGACCATGGCACCATGTTTGGCGCCATTGAGTTCTATAATGCCGCCAAGGCTGCCGAAATCAAGCCGATTATCGGGGTGGAAACCTATATGGCCGCCCGCGGGATGCATGACCGCGATTCGAAGCTGGATAAGAAATCTTCACACCTGCTTCTGCTGGCCGAAAATGAGGTCGGTTACAAGAATCTGCTCAAAATTACCTCGGCGGCCCAAATGGACGGGTTTTACTATTACCCGCGCATTGATCACGAGTTTTTGGCTGAGCATTCCGAAGGGCTGATCGCCACCTCGGGCTGTATGTCGGCTGAAATTCCGCGCAAGTTGATCGAAGAACAGCCCGAAGAAGCCGTGCGGCGCATGAACTGGTACTATGATGTTTTCGGCCCGGACCGTTTCTATGTTGAATTGCAGCAGCACAACATTGCCGAAATCACCGATTTGAACCGCAAACTGGTTGAACTGGGCGCGAAGTATTCGGCCAAATTTGTCGCCACCAACGATGTCCACTACATCGAGCCGGAAGACGCCGAATATCAGGATGTCCTGCTTGCCATCCAGACCGGCAAATCGCTCAAAGACCCCGACCGGATGCGCTACGAAAGTCAGACCTTCTACTTGCGCAGTCCGCAAGAGATGAGCACCCTGTTTGCCGAAATCCCCGAAGCCCTGAGCAATACGGTTGAGATTGCCGAGCGCTGCAACGTGGATTTGGGCTTCAAGGGTTACCACCTGCCCGAATTTCCCGTTCCTGACGGTTTTACCACCGAAACCTACCTGCGTTATCTGTGTGAACAAGGTCTTGAACGGCGTTACGGCGCGCGCAAGGATAACCAGGAAATCCGTGAACGCCTCGATTTTGAACTGGGCGTTATCGGTCAGATGGGCTTCAATGCTTACTTCTTGATTGTGTGGGATCTGTGCCGCCATGCCAGCGAAAACGGCATCTGGTACAACACCCGCGGATCGGCAGCCGGCTCGCTGGTGGCCTATTCGCTCTTCATTACCCTGGTCGACCCGATTGAGCATCACCTGCTCTTTGAACGCTTCCTGAACCCTGGGCGCGTTTCCATGCCGGATATTGACCTCGATTTTCGTGACGACCGCCGCGCCGAAATGCTGGTTTACGCGGCCCAGAAATACGGTGACGATAAAGTCGCCCAGATTATCACTTTTGGCACCATGGCCGCCCGCGGATCGCTGCGCGACGTGGCCCGGGTGATGGACATCCCCATCCCCGACGTAGACAAGGTTGCGAAATTGGTGCCGAACGTGCCGGGCAAGCCGGTTTCGCTTTCCGAAGCGCTCGAGCAGGTGCCGGACCTGAAAAAAATCTACGATACCGATCCGACCATGCGCAATGTCATCGACACGGCCATTCACATGGAAGGCGTTGTCCGCAACGCTGGCACCCACGCCGCCGGGCTGGTGATTTCAGACAAAGCCATTACCGAGTACCTGCCCATCCATCGCCCGACCAGCGGTTCGGACGAATCGCCCATCAAAACCGTCACCCAGTTCGAAATGGGCATCCTCGACAGCATGGGCATGCTCAAAGTTGATTTCCTCGGCCTTTCGACCTTGACTGTGATGGCCCGCGCCTGTGACCTGATCCGCGAGCGGACGGGCAAGGAATACGATTTGAGCAACATTCCGCTCGACGATCCTGCCACGTTTGAACTGCTCGGGCGCGGACAAACCGCTGGCGTCTTCCAACTGGAAGGCACCGGGATGACCCGCTGGGTGGTTGAGATGAAGCCCAGGAACCTCGATAACATCATCGCCATGGTGGCGCTCTATCGCCCCGGCCCGATGGACTTCATCCCCAGCTATATCAAGCGTATGCATGGCGAGGAGCCGATTGAATACCGCCACCCCTCGCTTGCGCCGATTTTTGGCGACACTTACGGCATCCCGGTTTACCAGGAACAAATCATGCGCGCCTCGGTCGAGATCGGCGGCTTCACCCGCTCCGAATCGGACGACTTGCGCAAAGCCATCTCCAAAAAGATGGCCGATAAAATTGCCAAGAACAAAGAAAAATTCATCAAGGGCGCGGTCGAGCGCGGCGTGATGGACAAAGCCACCGCCACAGCTATTTTCGAGGATTGGGAACAGTTCGCCCGCTACGGCTTCAACAAATCCCATGCCGCCGATTACGGTCTGGTGGCAGTTCAGACGGCCTACCTGAAAGCCCACTACCCTGCCGAATACATGTCGGCCTTGATGACCGTCTTCAAAGATTCAAGCGACAAGGTTGCTCTCTATATTTCTGAAGCGCGCAACATGGGCATCGAGGTGCTGCAACCGGATGTCAACCACTCGCAATATTTCTTCAGCATCGAAGATTGTCCTGAAACGGGCAAACCAGCCATCCGCTTTGGCATGGGCGCGGTCAAAAACGTCGGCCAAGGCCCGGTGGACGCCATCCTGGCTGCCCGCAAGGTGGATGACCGCCAAACCCCGTTCAAGGACATCAATGATTTTGCCCAGCGGGTCGATCTGCGCGCAGTTGGCAAACGCGCCCTGGAATGCCTGATCAAAGTCGGCGCGCTGGATTCGTTTGGCACCCGCGCCGGCCTGCTGGCCTCTCTCGACCAGATGACCGCCGCCAGCGCCAGCCATTTCCGCGCCTCCGAGAGCGGGCAGATGTCGATGTTCGGCGGCGCAAGCGGCATCCAGGCTGAGAGTATCCGCTTGCAGCCCCTGCCCACTGACCGCAAAGACAGCCTGGCCTGGGAGCGCGAACTGCTCGGCCTGTATCTGTCCGACCACCCGCTTTCGGCCCACGCTGACCTGTTGACGCGCGCCGTCAGCCACAACTCGCTCTCCCTCAACGACGCCGGCAGCCAGGAGCGGGTGCGTGTGGCCGGACTGGTTGTTTCGACCCGTCAGTTCAAGACCAAAAAAGACACCATGATGGGTTTCGTGACCCTCGAAGATATGCAGGGCAACATCGAACTGGTCATTTTCCCGAAAACCTGGGACAAGTTCCGCCACCTGTGCGTCGATGGCAAAGTCATCGTGGTGGACGGCAAAGCCGACGGCACCACCCCGCCCAAGGTGCTGGTGGATGAGATCAAAACGGACGTAACCTTCTATGACAGCGTTGCCGCGGGCGACGAATACCTGCCGCCTGCGCCGGGATCCGACCGGGCGACCGCCCCCAAACCTGCCCTCGTTAAACGGCCCGAGTCTGCGCCGGTAGCGGCCCCGCGCCCGCAGCCTGCGCCCGTTAAAATTGCCGAACCCGCCGCCGAGTACATCCCCGAGCCCGAGGACAGCGACGAATTCGACGATATGCCCCCCCCGCCCGAGGCCCCGCCCGATTGGGACGATTTCCTGATCCCCGAAAAGGCGCTTGCCGCGCCGCCACCCCCTCCGCCAGCCGCGCCGCTCGATGATTTGTTAACCCTTGAGCAGTACGGCAACTCGCCGCGCGCGCGGGCAGCGCTCCCGCCGCCGGTGGTGATTCCGGCAGTCAGCCTGCCGCCGGTCACTTCGCGCCCGATTGCCCCGCCGACGGTGGTCGAACCCCAGGATGACGGCCTGCCGCCGCGCATCGTCACCGTTTACCTGCGTCCGAGCGGCGACCAGGCCCGCGACCGGCGGCGCATCAAGAATGTTTATGGCATCCTGATCTCGCATCCCGGCAAGGACCGCTTCTCGTTCTACGTGACCGAAGACGGCCGCAGCCACCTGATCGACTTTCCCAACGACTCGACCCGCATCTGCGTCGAGATGCTCGACCGCCTGAAAAAACTGCTCGGCAGCGAAGACTGGCGGATCGAGGAAATCCAGTATCAGTAGAAGAAACCAGGCAACAGCCGCTGTTAAAATAGCAAAAACCGCCAACTTGGGCGGTTTTTTGTTGTAAAGCCGAGTTGTCGTTTGTCGCTGGAGCGATCGCGCCAACATCAGCTTGCATCCCGTTTGCCTTTTCTGTATGATGGTTCTATCCTTTTTATCAGCGGAGGCAACCCGATGAACGTGAGCGAGTTCTATTCCCTGTTCAGCGCAACCTGCTTTGCCCTGGTCGGCCTGTGGTGGAATGTGGTCGAAAAACGCCAGGAATGGTTCAAAGATGAAGCCATGAAAACCATCGCCGGCGGCGTTTATCTTTCCTTCCTGCTACCCGGACTGATGGGGCTCGGCGCGCAGATTGGCGGCGAGAACGGCTTTTTGTGGCGGCTGGCCTTTGCGGTTGGTTCCGGTTTTGGCATTTTCTACACCTTCAAACTGCTCGATAAAACCAAAAACGGACCGTTTATAGGCCCGTTCCGCCGCAATCGTTGGCTGGTGATGGCAATTTATGGTTTTATCCTGCTTGGTTCGCTTGGATTTGATTCCATTTTTACTTTGGTCGGCATCCAGCCTTTGCAGGTTGAAGCTTTCTGGCTGTGTCTGTTGATTCTGCTCGGTCATGGCCTGGCCTGGGATTTCCTGACCCAGCCCAAGGCCGATTAGCCTTTTAGCCCCTCGCGCACTGCTGTACAGCGTTCGCAATCTGCCCGGTCGCACAACAGCGCCAGCGGATTCTTTTTGATGGCGTCCATGGTTTTGACGATGACCATGCGCATTGGCAGGGCGCGAACGGTGGCCTGACCTACCTGCAAACTGAGCGTATGCGGGCGCAGGGCGGGTTCCAGCGCTTCGAACCCTGAAGAGCAGCCCGGAAAGCCGGGGCAGGTCAGGGTGCCTTTTTCGGTCAACGCCCAGCGGGTGAACTGTTTGCGCTTGGCGAGTTTTTCGCCCAGGTGGATGGCGGTATTGGCGCTATGATCCACCCCTAACAGCAAAACCCAACCATCGGCGTTGGCAACTTCCATCAGCGGGGCGAAGGGGTTTTCGATGGTCTGGCTTTGCAGGATTTTGGCGGCGTTTACCCCGCTAAAGGATAGCAGCGGGTGCAGCGAGCGCTTGGCTTGCGGGCGTTTGCGCAGGTTTTCGGGCACAACCCCCATCATGACATCGGCGGGCATATCGGGGTGATACGGCTCCGCCAGGCGGTTCCACTGCTGGGCGCGGGCATAGTTGACGGCGTTGCTGGTCGGGCCGGAGGCGGGCGTCACCATCGGTTTGTAGGTGTGGGTCGGCATGATCAGCGCCCCGGTGGTGTACATCAGGGCCGTGACCATCGAATCGGCGCCGCCCGTTACGCCGCCAAAGGCGCGCAGCGAAGCGTGGGCAAGCACGATTTTGTCGTTCAGTTTCAGTTCCTGGAATGCCAGGATCAGATCGTTGTACTCCAGCACGCTTTATTGTCCCTTCCAAACCGGTTTTCGTTTTTCGATGAAGGCTTGCATGCCTTCGCGCCGATCTTCGCTGGCAAACGCTTCCTGGAACAGGCGGCGCTCATCGTCGAGACCCTCGGACAGTGACCCCTTGAAGGCGGCGCTGACGGCTTCTTTGGCAATCCGCAGGGTCAGGGGCGAACGCTCCGCGATTTGGGCGGCCAGGGTCAGGGCTTCATCCAGCAAACGCTCGTCCGGCACAACCCGGTTCACCAATCCCAATCTTTCCGCTTCAATCGCGTTGAGTTGGCGATTGTTCAGGATCATCTCCATCGCCAGGGTTTTGCCGACGGCGCGGGCCAGGCGCTGCGTGCCGCCTCCGCCAGGGATGACGCCAATCGTTACCTCGGGCAAACCGAAGCGGGCGCTTTCGGCGGCGATAACCATGTCACATAGCAGCACCAGTTCGAAACCGCCGCCCAGGGCAAACCCGGCCACTGCGGCGATGAGCGGTTTGTTCAGGCGGCCCAGGCGCGCAAACAGGTCGCTGACGTTATGGGTTGCCATCTCGACCGGACTCATGGCGGCCATCTCCTTGATATCGGCCCCGGCGGCAAATGCGCGCGGACTGCCGCTGAGCACAATTGCGCCAATGGCCGGGTCGGCATCAAATTCAGCCAGCGCCTGGCCCAGTTCGGCCAGCAGGTCGCGGTTGAGCGCGTTGAGCGCCTGCGGACGATTGAGCATAATCAGTGCCACCCGCCCGCGGGTTTCGGTCAGGATGTTGGTGTAAGCCATAAGGACTCCTTGCGAATGTGGAAATTATACGCCGAAAGCGGTTGGACGGTATAATCCGCGCTGATATTGATGCGTTTTCCCGAATAAATTTTTCAGAAAGGATTTTCCCATGTTCTTCCTGCTTACCTTGCACTCAATTGTTCGCTGGCTGGTGATTCTGGTTGCCCTGGCGGCCATCGTTAAACTGACGGTTGGTCTGCTCAAAAAACAGGATTTCGATACAATGACCGGCGGGTTGGTTTCAGCCTTCGGCGGCCTGATGGATACGCAACTGCTGCTCGGCCTGCTCTTTTTTGTCTGGAACGGGCTGGCTGGGGCCGGGTTCCCGCGCCAGCGCTGGGAGCACCTGGTGATTATGCTGGCAGCGGTGGTTGTCGCGCACCTGCCGGCGATGTGGAAGAAGGCTGGAACGCAAGTCCGCTTGCGGAATACCCTGCTGGCCGTGATTGGTTCGCTGCTGCTGGTGGTGCTCGGCGTCAGTCTGCTCCAGCCGAACCGCTGGCTGGTCATTTTTGGCCTGTAAATCTGCATCTCTTAACGAAAAAACGTGACCCGAGCCGGGTCACGTTTTTTGATTAACCGCCGAAGGCGTCATTCAGCCAATCGAAAAAGCCCTTTTGTTTTGGCTGGGGAGTTGTGCCGAGAGTTTCGGCCAGCTTTTCGAACAACTCGCGCTGTTCGCTCGTCAGGCGGGTTGGGATATCGACATTGACCATCACTTTTTGGTCGCCGCGGCCGCTCTGACGGATGCGCGGCACACCTTTGCCGCGCAGGTTGAAAACCTTGCCGGGCTGTGTGCCTTCGGGGATATTGAGTTTTTCCGGCCCGTCCACGGTCGGGACTTCGATTTCGGCCCCGAGCACGGCCTGGGCGATGTTAATGTCGAGGTCGAGCAGGATATCTTCGCCGCGCCGTTTGAAGTATTCGTGCGGGGTTACATCCACGACCAGGAACAGGTTGCCGTTCGGCCCGCCATGTGTGCCGGGCTGACCCTCGCCGGGCAGGCGAATCTGCATGCCGTTATCGACCCCAGCCGGGATGGAAACTTTTTTGTTCAGCCGTTTGCGTTCCAGTCCACGCCCGCTGCAGGTGTGGCAGGTTTTTTCGATCACCTGTCCGCGACCGCTGCATTGCGGGCAGGTCACGGTTTCGACCATTTGGACAATGAAGGTTTGGCGCACCTGGCGCACTTCGCCGCGTCCGCCGCATTGCTGGCAGGTGCGCACGCTGCTGCCGGGTTCCGCGCCGTTGCCGTGACAGGTCGAGCAGGTTTCGTCGCGCTCGAAAGTCACTTCTTTTTCTGCGCCAAAGATGGATTCTTCGAAAGTCAGCGTAACGGCCATTTGCAGGTCGCGTCCGCGGCGCGGCTGGTTGCGCCGCGATGATGATCCGCCCCCGCCAAAGCCAAACATCTGCTCGAAGATATCGCCGATATCGACCGTAAAATCGGGGTATCCGCCCATATCGCCCAAGCCGGAATGACCGTAGCGGTCATAGCGGGCGCGTTTTTCGGGGTCGGAGAGAACGCCATAGGCTTCGTTAAGCTCTTTAAAACGGTCTTCCGCGTCGGGTTCTTTGTTCACATCCGGGTGGTACTGACGCGCCAACTTGCGGAAGGCGCTTTTCAGTTCATCCGGGGTAGCCTGGCGCGAAACGCCTAAAACTTCATAATAATCACGATTGCTTGCCATAATTAATCCAATATTTTGGTTTTGGGAGGATCGCTATCCCGCTTGAAGGGGGCCGTCGCGTCCGCGCCTGGGCTGTTGCTCATTGCGCCTTGCAGGGCTTCGATGCCAGCCAGTATCTCGGCTGGATTGTCCCCGGCGATGACTTTTTTCAGCGTTTCGATGGCTTTTTCCAACTGGAAGCGTTGTGTCCCGGAGATGGAATTGGCCTGGGCATTAAGCATTTCTTTGGCGGCGCTCAACAGCGCATCAGCCTGGTTGCGGGCTTCGATCAAACTGCGCTGTTTGCGATCTTCGCCAGCATGAGCTTCGGCATCCTGGCGCATGCGTTCGATTTCTTCAGCGTTCAAGCCGGATGAAGCCGTCAGGGTGATGTGCTGGCTGCGGCCAGTGCTTCTGTCGCGAGCGGTTACTTTCAGGATGCCGTTGGCGTCGATATCGAAAGTTACTTCGATTTGCGGCATACCGCGCGGCATGGGGCTGATTCCATCCAGGATGAAGCGGCCCAGGCTTTTGTTATCAGCGGCCATTGGGCGTTCGCCCTGAACCACATGCACTTCGACCTGGGGCTGGTTATCGGTGGCGGTGGAGAAAGTATCCACTTTGCGGGTCGGGATGGTGGTATTGCGCTCAATCAGCGCGGTGGCGACGCCGCCCATCGTTTCGATGGACAGGGTCAGCGGGGTGACATCCAGCAGGAGCACATCGGCCACTTCCCCGCCCAACACCCCGGCCTGGATGGCTGCGCCAATTGCCACCACTTCATCGGGATTGACGCCTTTGTGCGGGTCTTTGCCAAAGAAGCGGCGGACAGCCTCCTGGATGGAGGGCATGCGCGTCATCCCGCCGACCAGCACCACTTCATCGATCTGCGCGGGGGCGAGGGATGCGTCCGCAAGCGCCTGGCGGATCGGGATCAGGGTGCGTTCCACCAGGTCGGCGGCGAGCTGTTCGAGCCGGGCGCGGGTCAGCGAAACGGACAGATGTTTGGGGCCGGAGGCATCCGCTGTGATATAGGGCAGGTGGATGTCGGCTTGCAGGGTCGAGGTCAGTTCAATTTTGGCTTTTTCGGCGGCTTCTTTCAGGCGCTGCAAGGCCTGCGAGTCGCGGCGCAGGTCGAAGCCGTTTTCGCGCTGGAATTCTTCGGCCAGGTAATCCATGATGCGCGCGTCGAAATCGTCGCCGCCCAGGAAGGTGTCGCCGCTGGTGGCGCGGACTTCGAAGACGCCTTCGCCGACTTCGAGAATGGAAACATCGAAGGTGCCGCCGCCCAGGTCGTAAACCAGGATGGTTTCGTTATTTTTTTTGTCCAGCCCGTAGGCCAGGGAGGATGCGGTTGGTTCGTTGATGATGCGCAGCACTTCCAGGCCGGCGATTTTGCCGGCGTCCTTGGTTGCGTTGCGCTGGGCGTCGTTGAAATAAGCCGGGACGGTGATCACCGCCTGGGTGACTGCCTCGCCAAGATAGGCTTCCGCATCGCGTTTGAGCTTGGCCAGGATCATGGCTGAAATCTCAGGCGGGGCGTATTCCTTTTGGCCCATCCAGATGCGCACATCGCCGTTCTCCGCCGCTGTTACCCGGTAGGGGATACGTTGCAGGGTGCGCTGGACCAGGCTGTCTGCGAACTTGCTGCCCATAAAGCGTTTGACCGAAAAAACGGTGTTCTGGGCGTTGACGATGGCCTGGTTGCGGGCTACGCGCCCGACCAGCCGTTCTTCGTTTTTGTTGACGGCGATGACCGAAGGGATGACCCGTTCGCCTTCGGCGGACGGAATCACCAAAGGTTCGCTGCCCATCATGACGGCAACGACGCTATTGGTGGTGCCCAGGTCTATCCCGATGATTTTTCCCATTTAGGCGGCTACTTTGACGATTGCCGGGCGCAGGACGCGTTCCCCATGCTGGTATCCCTGTTGCAAAACAGCGATGACCGAGCCGGACTCGTGCTCGGCTGATTCTTCCTGCAGGATGGCTTCGTGCCGGTTGGGGTCGAAGGGCTTGCCCTCGGCCTCGATGCGGCTGATGCCTTCTTTTTCAAGGATGGATTGGAATTTGCGCAAAATCATGTCGACGCCATCTGCCCAGGAGTCCCCGGCTGGGCGGTTGGCGATGGCGCGCTCGAGATCGTCCAAAACGGGGAGTAATTTTTTGACCGTTTCATCGCTGGCCTGTGACCACATTTGCGATTTTTCCGTTTCCATGCGGCGGCGGAAATTGGTGAAATCGGCGCGCTCGCGCAGCAGGGCATCGAGATATTCCTGTTTTTTGGCTTCGGCCTCGCGCAACTGATTTTGCAGGCTTTCCAATTCTTCGGCTGAAATCACGGGAGTCTCTTCGCCGGTTTCAGGAGTGGCTGGTTTGTTCGATTTTTTCGGCATGTTTTTTACCCTTAATTTTGGAAATTTAATTCTCTGTGAGAAAAATGCCCAAAGTTTTGGGCTGATTTTATTCGGCATTCTCGTCGACAAAAGCATCGGTGACGAGTTCGCTCAAAACCCCGGCGACATAGCGAACGGCCGGGATGGTGCGGGCGTAGGACATACGCATCGGGCCGAGTACCCCAAGGGTGCCGGTAACGGCCCCGGGAGCGCCGTAGCGGGCCAGGACAACTGAACACTGGCGCAATTCTTCCCAGGCACCCTCGCCGCCAATCAGCACCTGGATGCCGCCGGCGCTGTGGTGCAGAATTGTGCGGGCGAGCAGGTCGTGCAACAGCGAGCGTTCTTCGAGTAGTCGCAAGGCGCGTCGGGCGTCATCGGATGCGTTGAATTCAGGTTCGGCCAGCACGTTGGTTAGGCCGTCAAGATAGAGCTGGCCGGTGATGCGCTCGTTGGCGCGGCGCATATCTTGCATGATCAGGGCGGCAATATCGTTTTCGAGGGCATCCGCCCGGTTGCCCAGGGCTGTAATCTCGTCGATGTTGCGGCCCGCATAGGCCTGGTTGAGCCGGGTGGCGGCGTTTGACAGTTTTTCCTGGGAAACCGGTTCTGCCAGGCTGAGAATTTGCTGACTAATTTCGCCGCCCATGGACACCAGCACCATCAAAACCTGGCGGCCCTGGGTGGAAATCAACTCAACGTGTTTAAAACGGGCCTTATCGGCATGGGGGGCGGTCACCAGGGAGATGGCCTGTGAGTGCTGTGAGAGCACCGAGGCGGCCAGCGTCATCCATTGTTCGATTTCCGGGCGGGCCTGGTAGAACTGATGGCTGATGGTGTGCTGGATGGCTTCGGGCAGTTCCACCTGATGCATGAGCTGGGTCACAAAATAGCGATAACCATCCTCGCTGGGAACGCGCCCGGCGGAAGTGTGCGGCTGGCGCAAAAATCCCATTTCCGTCAGGGCGGCCATATCGTTGCGGATGGTGGCCGAACTCATGTCAAGGCCATATTGCTCGACCAACCGCTGTGAGCCAACCGGTTGGGCCGTATCGATATAATCCCGCACGATCAGGATGAGCAGTTTTTTTTGACGGTCGGTTAATTCTTGCATGGTCGTCAATCGAATGAGTTGGTGGAACTGGCAAAGCGCTGATGCGTTTCTATGGCGCAAATTTTAGCACTCGCTATTGCCGAGTGCTAAAAGGTCGAAATTAATAATAACATGGGGGCAGATGAGCGTCAATAAGAGGAATGTTAGACCTTATGGCCGCCAGTGTGGATCAAAATCAAAGGTTGCGTCATTGGTCAATGCCAGGATGGTATTGACCAGCGGGTCAAACAGGTAGATATCGAGGTTTGCGCCATCCGTGCCTTCGGCGACCAGCCAGGTTCCATCCGGGGAGGCGTTGGCATCGCGCAGCACCTGGGGGGTGATCAGGCGGCTGACCGCGCCCGAAGCCAGGTCCAACTTCATCAGGCGCGGCGGGGCAGAGATGTCGGCATCGGTCTGGTTGAAGTAGATGAAAGCGCCATCCCTGCTCCAACTGGGCTGCATATCGTTAAGATTGGCCCCGCTGCGCAGTACTTGCTGCGGCTCACTGCCGTCGGGCGCCATGCGCCAGATTTGCCACAATCCGTTGCGTCTCATGGAATAAATGATGAACGTCCCGTCTGGCGACCAGGCAGGTTGGCGGGCCGGCTGGGTCAGGTCGGTGGTAGTCAGACGGGTTACTTCCAGGGTCTCAATCTCCACCTTGTAGATTTGGGTGAAGGAGTTGGTGGCCGGACTGTTGCGCAGCGAAGTGAAAACGATGAATTTGCCGTCCGGTGACCAATCCGGGTCAAAATCGCCGCCGGGTTCACTGGGGATGGTTTTTGTGGAGCCGTTGCTCAGATCCAGGACCGTAATGCTGGCGTTGGCATATTCAAGCAAGCGGGTCGAGCAGGGTGTGATGTAAGCCAGTTTGCTGCCATCCGGCGACCATTTGGGCTGGCAGGCGCCATCCGGCGCGACAAACAATTGCTGCTGCACGCCCTCGGGGTCGGTGATGTAGATTTGGGGCAGGCCGTTGCGGGAACTGGCAAAGGCGATTTTACCGCGCCCGCCGCCGGTTGGGGTGGCCAGCGGCTGCGGCTCAGGGGTGGCGCTGGGAGCGGTGGTTGCCGTTGCGGCCCGGGTTGGGCTGGGATTGACCGTTGGTTCGCTGGTGGTCGTTTCCGCTGGGGTAGCCGACGGTTCAATCGCTTCGGTCGGATTAACCGTTGCGGTGGGGGCGCTTCCCAGGGCAACCGGGAAGGGGAATATTTCAGGGGTGGTGTAGAACAATCCGGCCAGGGCCAGCAGCAGGACAAATCCGGCCAGCAGGAAGGAGCGCAGGCCCAGGCCTTTCGCCTTTTTCGGGGCTGGCTCCTCAGGCGTCGGGGTGGTCGGCGAGCGCAGCGGCTGTGAGCCTGATTCGGTTGGGGTGGAGGCCGGTTCCATGCCGAGCAGGGCTTCTTTGAATTCACGCGCGCTCTGGTAGCGATTGGCCGCCGAAGTCTGCATGGCTTTTTCGATGACATCGGCCACGCGCGCTGAAATTTTAGGGTTGCGCTTGCGCACCGGGGTTAATTCAAGCCCATCCAGGGCGCGCGCCAGGCTGTCTTCAGGGATGAAACCCGTCAGCGCGGCGTACAGGGTTGCGCCCAACGAATAAACATCGGAACGGGCATCGGTGCGCGATGAGCCGTATTGCTCAGGCGGCGAATAGCCCGGGGTCATGGCGCGCGCGCCGGTCATGGTTGGCTGGTCGCCTTCGATGATCTTGGCCAGGCCGAAATCGACCAGGCAGATATGACCGTCCGGAACCAGTTTGATGTTGCCGAGTTTGATGTCGCGGTGCAGGACGGCCGGTTTGCGCGTGTGCAGGAAGGTCAAGGCATCGCAGATAGCCGCCCCAATCCGAATGGCTTCCTCTTCGCTGATTGGGCCGCTTTTCTCAAGGATTTGGCGCAGGTCGGGACCTTCGATATAGTCCATGACCAGGTACTGGCCCTGGTCCGCCATGACAAAGTGGTCAGAAACACGCGGCAGATTGGGGTGGCGCAAGCTGGCCAGGATGGTCGCTTCAAGGCGAAATTGGCGGGCGTAATCTTCGGTGGTGAACAGGTTTTCTTTAACGGCAACATCCACGTCCAGACTTTCATCGTGGGCGCGGTAAACCGATCCCATGCCACCATGGCCAAGCACTTCGATGATGCGATAACGACCGTTGAGTAAATCGCCCTGCACGAGCGGCATAAGAAATCCTTTAGAGAGTTGATTGGTCAAGCCAGGAACGGCTTGATTATATCAAAGAGCCACGGGTTGAACCGGTTGTCTGACAGCGAATGGAATAATCTTCCTTGAACCCATGCGAGCTTTTGAGCAGCAGTTTATTCGATTTCCAACACCAGCATCTGATAGGCTGGCAGTTCGGACAAGGGTTGGTAGTTGCTGAACATGCCGTTCTCACTGCTGAGCGCGGCAGGCTGGGCCTGGCCAAAAAGAACTTTCGGCTGGCTGGCTGTTTTTCTTAAAACACTTTCCTCGAGGCTGAGACGGTAATCGCTGACTGGCTCCTTGCTCAGGTTGGCCAACACCAGCAAAACCTGGTTTTCGTTGTAACGCAGCATGGCGAAAACGGCGTTGTTGTCGGTGTCCAGCGGTACGGATTGTCCGGTACGCAGTGCAGGGTGTTCGGCGCGCAATTTGGCAATGGCTCGATAATGATTTAGCAGCGAATTCGGATCGTTTTCCTGGTCTGCCACGTTGACCCCAGTCATGTAATTGGCGTTGACCTCGATCCAAGGAGCGGAGGTCGAGAACCCGGCATTTTCTGCCGCGCTCCACTGCATCGGGGTGCGGATGTACTCATCCGGTTTTTTGCCGGTCATACCAATTTCTTCGCCGTAGTAAATAAAGGGTGTTCCCGGTGAAGTGAAGAGCAGAAAGGAGGCCATTTTGGCCTTGTTCTGGTCTTCGCGCAGGGTGCTCATTACCCGATCCTGATCGTGGTTGGTCAGGAAGGTGGCGAAATTGCCCTCGGGGTTGTCCTTGATTGCGAAGGTGATCGCGCTGCGGATGCCCGAGTTTGCGCCGCCGTTGGCGCTGTTGACCGCTCCGCTGGCGATTTCGAAGTTGAAGATATGATCCAACTCATTCTCGTAAATTTTGCTGACCAGAGAACCTGCACCGTAGATTTCCCCAATCAGGTAGGCTTCGGGGGCTTGCTTTTTGATGTTGGCGTAATAACTTTTGAGCCAGGCGTGGTTGGAGTCGGTACTCTCGAACTTAAGTCCTTCTTCGACCAGGTGTTTGGCGGCATCGATGCGGAAGCCATCCACGCCGACTTCGTTCAGCCAGAACAGGCTCATTTTTTCCATTTCAGCGGTGACTTCTGGGTTGGTGTAATTCAGATCGGGCATTTCGCTCCAGAAGAATCCGTAATAATAGCCATTCTCGCCGCCATGCCAATGAGTGCCGGGATATTCATCGGCCCAGAGATACCAATCGCGGTAGGGCGATTGCTTGTCCAGTTTGGCGCTTGTGAACCATTCGTGCTGGCTGGAGGTGTGGTTGAGAACCATGTCGATAATAATGCGCATATCGCGCTGATGCGCCTCGGCCAGAAGGTTCTTGAAATCATCCAGCGTGCCGTATTGCGGGTTGACATCGTAGTAATCGGTGACATCGTAACCGTGATACGAGGGCGAGGGGTTGATCGGCATCAGCCAGATGGCGGTTACCCCGAGCGATTGCAGGTAATCCAGTTTGGCTGTAATCCCGTTAAAGTCGCCGATGCCATCCCCGTTGGAATCGTTGAACGAACGCACAAAAATCTCATAGAAAACGGCGTGATGCCACCAGGGGCCTTGCGCGGGCTGGGGCGCGCAGGCGACCAGCAGGCAAACCAGGATGATAAAGGATAAGATGCGCTTCATAATTTTTTCCTTTTCGAACAAGTCGGGGACAACAAACAAGTGGACGCGATTGGGCCGGTTTTGCAGATTTTTATTTTATCCGCGCAAACCTGTGCCGGGCCGCGTCCACTTGCAGATTGGTTTGTGGTGCTGAGAAAAGCCTGTTGCCGTGTCTTTCTAGCCTTTGACGGAGCCGGCGGTGAGGCCGGAGGTGATGTACTTTTGGAGAGCGATGTAAGTGATGGCCACGGGCAGGGCCACGATCACGGCAAAAGCGGAGAAGCGGTTCCACGGGATGGCGT
>JAEWVF010000093.1 GCA_023459215.1 Chloroflexota bacterium | reverse complement strand
GCTCAGAAAAAGCTCTACGCCCAGACCAAGGAACGCTACCGCGCCGAACTGCTTGGGCTGATTGAAAGCGAAGGCATGGACGATGCCCGTATGAAAATCCTGGAAGGGTTGCTGCGTCTGCGCCAGATTGCCATCCACCCGGCGCTGGTCGATCCGGCCTATCACGGTGAAGCGCCCAAGTTTGAGTTCCTGCTCGAAACGCTGGAGACTTTGCAGGCGGAGAATCACAAAGCGCTGGTTTTCTCGCAATTCATTGAAACCCTGCGCCTGGTGCGCCGCGAACTCGATAAGCGCGGCATCCGCTACGAGTATCTGGACGGCAAGACCCGTGACCGCCAGGCGCATGTCGATTCGTTCCAGAGCGACCCATCCATCCCGTTCTTCCTCATTAGCCTGAAAGCGGGCGGCGTGGGCCTGAACCTGACCGCTGCCGATTACGTGATCCATCTCGACCCGTGGTGGAATCCGGCTGTGGAAATGCAGGCCAGCGATCGCGCTCACCGTATCGGGCAGGACAAACCCGTTTTCGTTTACAAAATCATCGCCCGCGACACCGTGGAGGAGAAAATTCTCCAGTTGCAGGATAAAAAGCGCGCCTTGGTACAGAATCTGATTGCCACCGAATCCAGTTTCTTCAAATCGCTCACCCGCGAGGATGTGAAGATGCTGTTTTCTTAACTTCAACTTTACCAGCCAAGCCATATGCCTGTCGATAAACACAGCCCGGACCTTGCGCCGGGCTGTGTGTGGTTCAGGGTCAGGAATGCTGCGAACGGCTGGGGCTTGGAAAAATCTTCCTTTTGCCTTTATTCGATGCTGCCAAACCAGCCTTTGCGTACCATCCACTTGGCCAGTTCCAGCATTGGGATAATCGTCAGCGCCAGCCCGCCGACCAGGAGCCAGTCTTGCAGCGAAAGGGCATAGGTACTGAAGGCTTCATGCAGGAACGGGACGTAGACAATTAGCACCAGCAAAACCAGTTCCCAACCGACAGCCAGGTTGAGCCACTTGTTGGCGAAAGGCTTGTCCAAAATCGAATGGCGGTCAGAGCGGAAGTTATAGGCCTTGAAGAACTGGATCAGCACCAGCGAGACAAAGGTCATCGTCATGGCTTGCTCCAGGCTGCGGCCCGAATCCAGCGCCCAGGTGAACAGCCCCAGGTTGATAATCGTTGACCAGATTCCGCCCAACACCATCAGCGTTACCACCGGACGGGTGAAAATGCCCGTGCGCGGGTCGCGCGGTTTGCGCTTCATCAGGTCTTTTTCGGGCGGGTCGACCGACAGCGCCAGCGCGGGCAGGCCGTCTGTCGCCAGGTTGACGTACAGGATTTGGACTGCCGTTAGCGGCAGGGGCAGGCCCATCAGCGCCGAACCCGCCATCAGCCCGATTTCGCCGATGTTTGAGGAGAGCAGGTACATCAGGTATTTTTTGATGTTGCCAAAGACGCCGCGCCCTTCCTCGACCGCTGCCACAATCGAAGCGAAATTATCGTCGGTCAGGGTCATCGCGGCGGCTTCCTTGGTTACATCCGTGCCGGTAATGCCCATCGCCACGCCGATGTCGGCCTTTTTGAGCGCCGGGGCGTCGTTCACGCCGTCGCCGGTCATCGCGGCGATGTGCCCGCGCGCCTGCCAGGCCGTCACCACCCGCAGCTTGTGGGCCGGGGAAACGCGCGCATAAACGCTGATATTTTCCACCTCGCGCTGCAACTGCTCGTCGGGCATCTCCTCCAACTCAGCGCCCGTCACCACTCGTCCACCTTCTTTTAATAGGCCAAGTTCACGCGCCACCGCCTGGGCCGTTACCGGGTGGTCGCCGGTAATCATCACCGGGCGAATGCCCGCGTCGGCGCACAGCGCGATCGCGTTTTTGGCCTCGGGGCGTGGCGGGTCAATCATCCCGGCCAGACCCAGGAAGGTCATGCCCTGTTCGGCGCTCGCGGGGGTCACATTCGGTTTGGAAGCAATCCCCAGCACGCGCAGGGCTTCGCTCGCCATCGCCTGGGCCTGGGCCAAAATTGCCTCGCGTCCAGCCTTGTCCAGCGTCTTTACGCCGTCCGGCAGCAACACAAAGTCACAGCCTGCCAAAATCACCTCCGGCGCGCCCTTGGCGTAAGCCGTGGTTTGTCCGTCTGCCTCGTGCAAGGTGGTCATGCGTTTTGTTTCGGATGAGAAGGGGATTTCATGCACCCTGGGGTTTTGCGCGTCAAGCGACATTTTGTCCAGCCCGAGTTTGGCCGCGGCGACCACCAACGCCCCTTCGGTTGGATCCCCTTTAATATCCCAACCGCCCTCTGGCAGCCGCACCAGGTGCGTATCGGAGGCCAGCGCCGCCGCGGTCAGCATCTGACGCAGTTCCGCGCCAGCCTGAGGGCTGAACGCGCCCTCGGGGCTGTAGCCCGCGCCTGAAACGCTGACCATTTCGCCGGCGCAGTACAGGCGGCGGATGGTCATCTCGTCTTTGGTCAGCGTGCCGGTCTTGTCCGAGCAGATGACCGAGGTGCTGCCGAGCGTCTCGACGGCCGGCAGGCGGCGGATGAGCGCATTGCGTTTGACCATCTTCTGCACGCCGATGGCCAGCGAAATCGTCACCACCGCCGGGAGCGCTTCGGGGACAACCGCCACCGCCAGGGCAATGCCGAAAATCAACATTTCGACGAAGGGTTGTCCGCGGAACAGGCCCAAAGCCACGATAATCGCCACCACCACGAAAGCGGCGCGGGCCAGCACCGCGCCGACTTTGTCCAGGTTGTGCTGGAGCGGGGTTTTGCCGGTTTCCACTTCCTGGAGCATTTTGGCGATTTTGCCGAACTCGGTCTGCATCCCGGTCGCTGCCACCAGCGCCCGTCCGCGCCCGTAGGTGACGGCTGTCCCGGCGTAGGCCAGGTTTTTACGGTCGCCGAGCGGTGAATCGGGATCGGCCAAGGCTTTGACATGCTTCTCAACCGGCACCGATTCACCGGTCAGGGCGGCTTCCTCGATCTGGATGTTGACCGCTTCGAGCAGGCGCGCATCCGCCGGGACGCGGTCGCCGGTGTGCAGGATGATCACATCTCCCGGAACCAGGTCGCGGGCCGGGAGTTTGATCTCGGCCCCATCGCGCAGGACGCTGGCCGTGGGCGCGGCCATCTGCTTGAGGGCCTCGATGGCCCGTTCGGCGCGATATTCCTGCACAAAACCCAGGCCGACCGCAAACAGCACGATGATGGCGATGACGACGGACTCGGTGCCGTGCCCGAGAAACAGCGAAATCACGGTTGCGCCGAGCAGGATCAGGATGAGCACATTCTTGAACTGTTCGAGCAGGATTTCCCAGGGCGAAATGCGGCGGGCGGCTTGCAACTCATTTGGGCCGTGTTGTTCCAGGCGTTTTTGGGCTTCGGCGCTGGTCAGACCGGCAGGCTGGCTCTGGAGTTTCTCAAAGCTCTGGTCTGTGGTCAAGATGTGCCAGGGTTGGTTTTGCATGAAAACATTCTCCTAATTTTGTAGTACGGAATTCGTTCCGCCTTAATCTTCTTTTTTGGGCATCCGTGACTTGAAAATCAGGATATCCAGCAGGTAAACCAGGCCTGCCATGATGGGCAGGAAGATCAAAGCCAGGATTTCCTGGCCAAACAGGATGATTTCCTCGATCCACAGCGAAAGGGTCGCGCCGCTTGCTCCGGTCACGACTGCCGGTTTCCATAACCGGCGCAACAGGCTGGTTTTTGTTGGGGAAACGCTCGAAGTAGACATGGCAAACTCCTTCGTTCGAATTCAAAATCTGGTCATGCGAAAAGATGCCGGAATGGAACGGCCATTCCGATGCGCTGCCTGGGCCTCGGGGGGAATTCCCTGGGCTTGGGGCGGGACCTGTTTTATGCGAATTTGGGAGGCGGGGCCAGGGGTTCTGCGCCGGATGTTTGCCAACTGAGGCGGACGGCCCAGGTGGTTAACACCATTTGGATGGGGATGTTTATTTCGCCGGGTTTGAGCAGGGCGAATTCTTCATCCAATTCTGCCTGCTCGAACCATTCAGTCAGATCGGATTGTGATGGCAGGAAATGATCCACCGGGTGGGGCAGGGGCAATGCCAATACGCTGATCAAACAGAAGGTGATGATCAGGGTTTTCAGCATGGGTTGGGAGGTAAACCTATTTAGCATGAACAGTACTCGTGAAAATAAAAAAGACCAACGCTAAAAGATAGCGATGGTCTTGCATTTTCCTTCAGGCAGCCGGGAAATTTCTTTCCGTCGTGACGACTACCCATCCCGTAAAGCCGGGCGGCTACTCCCCATCGGAGTAATTAAAGTTTACCGGATTCGAGAGGGTGAGTCAACATTTGTTTTTGTTAAGCCGGAAAGACAGCGCTTTTGGCAGCTCTACTGTTACTCCGCGAGCATCTCCATGAAAGCCCTGACGGCATGCGGATCGAAGTGTTGGCCTGCTTGTCCCTGGATGTGGTCGAGGGCTTTTTCTTTGCTCCAGGCCTGGCGGTAGGGCCGGTCGGAGGTCAGGGCATCGTAGACATCGATCACGGCAAAGATGCGCGCCGTTAGCGGAATCTCCGCCTCCTTCAGGCCGCGCGGATAGCCGCTGCCATCCCATTTTTCGTGGTGACAATAGGGGATATCGATGGCCGGGACGAGATAACTGATTTGCGAGATGATCTGGTAGGCTTTTTCGGGGTGGGTCTGCATGATAGGGATTTCGGTTTCGTCAAGCGCGCCGGGTTTTTGCAGGATGGAATCGGGGATGGCTATCTTGCCGATGTCGTGCAGGAGCGCGCCGCGCCGGATGTGTCCCATCTCAGCTTCGGGGATGCCCATCCGGCGGGCCAGGCGCAGGGTCAGGTCAACGACGCGTTGGGTGTGTTCATCGGTGACATGGTCGCGCATATCGAGCACCTTGGACCAGCCTTCGAGGGTTGCATCGTAGGCCTGGTTTAAATCCACGATGGCCTGCTGGGCTTTCTGGTAAAGCCTGGCATTGGCGAGCGCCAGCGAAACCTGGGCGGATAGGATGTAACACAGGTCGATCTCGTTTTTGCTGAATTGCCGTTCGGCGTGGGTTGCGCCAATGATGAAGACGCCAATCGCTTCTTCTTTTAACAAGAGCGGAAAATACAGGACCGAAATGAGCTGGCGGGCCGCAACCACGGCCTGTTCGGCTGGCGTCAAGACCGCCAGCCTGGTATTTTGCAGGTAGACAGGCGCCCTGTTGGCGATTGTCTGGCAGATATGAGGATGATCCGCCAGGTGGGCAAAGCGCAGTGGATAGGGGAACTCGGGCGGCAGGGGCGGCGTGGTCGCCCCCAGGTAGAGTCTTTCGTTTTCAAGCGTATAAATTGCGCCGGTTTCGATCCCGATCAGGTCGGTAACGCTCTCGATGGCGATTTGCAACACTTCAGCCAGTTCCATGGTCGAAGATAGCGAACTGCTGACTTTAAGCAGGGTTGATAGCTCTTTGGCCGGGATATGGATTGCCAGTTCTTCGTAGGCTGCAAGGTTTGTGACGCCCATCTTACCCTCATCTTCCTGAACCCTTTTTGTTAATTTTACTGCTTTTCGGCGGCATATTTTCAGCGGGTTGGGGTGAAAATTGAGCCGTTCAACGAAATTTGCCGCCCAACCAGGTTCTGGAAAAGCGCAATTTTCGCCCAGGATGGGGCTTGGTGGCTTTTCCATTTATAATCGTAATGATGGCGATATGTTCCTGGCGACCCTTTTCTTACCCAGGATACGACCAATATTTTGGCAATAGTTTCACTGACGGTGGTTTTGTCATTTGTCGGGCTGCCGGCGTAGAACGCCAGAACCATTTCTGTCTTTTGAAGGTTTCGCATGACTTCCAAACTTATTCCTCGCCACGAACTTGACAAGTTTCTTTCCATTTATGCCCTGCACCAGCCGCAGCCAGCCGAGCACCAGGCGCCTTTCATCCAATTGCTGGAATGGATGGATCGGCAGAACCCGGAAACCTTGTTGGAACGAAATTGCCAGCCGGGTGAAATCATCCTGCCGGAGGGCGAACAGAGCGACATGTTTTATGTCATTCGCTCCGGGCAGACGGTGGTCATCAAGGGCGAATTGGAAGCGCCGACCGTGATCGGTTTCCGCGGAATGGGGGATGCGATTGGCGAGATGGGCCTGCTGGAGAACCTGCCGCGCTCGGCGACGGTCATCGCGCTGGAGCCGGTCGCGCTCTGGGGCCTGCGCCGCGAGACGTTTCACCGATTCCTGGCGGAGAATCCGGCTTTTGGCCTGAGCCTGATGAGCATGCTCAGCGGTCGCATCCGCGAATCGGACGAGGAGCGCCTGCGCGGTTATGTGCGTGAGCGCCAGAAGGAGGAAGTGCTCGAAGATTTGAGCAAGCTGGCCACCTTCGACAGCCTGACCGGGCTGTTCAACCGGCGCAGCCTGGATGAAATCCTGCGCGACGAAATCATCCGCGCCATTCAGAACGATAGCTCGGTGGGCGTCATCATGGCCGACATCGACCATTTCAAACAAATCAACGACACCCACGGCCATCACGCCGGCGACCTGATGCTCCAGGCCGGGGCGAGCATCTTCAGACAGTTTGTCCGTTCGGCAGACAGCGTCTGTCGCTATGGCGGCGAGGAATTTGTCATCATCATGCCCGGCGCTTCGCTGGATGTCCTGGCGCGCTGTGCGGAGAAGATTCGCGTCGCTTTTGCCGCCTATCGTTTGAATTACCAGGGGGCCAGTGTTTGCGCGACCATCTCGTTGGGCGTGGCCAGCTTTCCGCAGCACGGCAAGAATGGCATCGAGGTGCTTGAGCGCGCTGACCAGGCGCTGTACCAGGCCAAACGCAGCGGACGTAATCGCGTGGTGCTGTTTTCGAGCGAGTCTTAGTCGCAGGATTCCGCTTCATGAGCGCAGAGCAGACCCCTCCCCGCCCTCGGCGCAACCTGGCAAGCCTGTTCGATTCGATTGAAGAGAAAAAACTCGACGATTTGCGTGATCTGGCCAGGGCGGATGCAACCTCGGCCAGCGAAACCAAGCCGCTGGTGGGCAAAGTCCCGTTTCGGCCCGATGGCGACGCCCTGCGGCTTGCTCCCGAATTGCAGACCTACCTGCCGCCCGACCTGTGGCGCAAATTGAGCAATGATGCCCCGCGCAGCGGTATTTACATCAACGCGCTCGAACGCCTTAATTCCTTGCTTTATACGATTTCAACCTACCTGCCTGCCGACCTGGTGCAGGAAAAACTTGCCCGCCCTGTTCCCGGTCTGGTGGACGGCAAGATGCTGCGCGGCTGCCTGCTGTTTTCCGATGTGAGCGGTTTTACCGCCCTTTCCGAGCGGCTGGCGGCGCTTGGCCCGCAGGGTGCGGAGCATTTGACCGGGTTCATCAACAAGTATTTCACCACCATGATCGATATCATCGCCTGGTCGAACGGGACCCTGCTCAAGTTCGCCGGCGATGCCACCCTGATCTATTTCCCTGCCCAGGAGAATGGCGACCACGCCCGTTGGGCGGCCCGCGCCGGATTGCGCATGTTGCGCGCGATGGGCGATTTTGCCAACATCTCCACCCCGCTTGGCTCGGTTTCGCTTTCGATGAAACTCGGCCTGGCGGCAGGCGATTTCCTGGCGGCCAGCATTGGTTCGCCCAAACGCATGGAATACGCCCTGATCGGCGAAACGGTCGCCGAGACCCTGCAAGCGGAGGGCAATTCAGCCGCCGGGCTGCTGGTGATGAATCGCGCGGCAGCCGAAGTCCTGAATGCCGAATACCAGCTCAGCGAAATCAAACCGGGTTTCTTCCGCCTGCTGACTGGCGGCGAGGATGGCCTCGATACCTTCGAGATTCGCCCTGAGAAGCGCCGGGGGCGCAGCACCATGCCCTGGGATGCCAGCCTGGAGGAACTTAACGCCGAATTGGACAATGTCCTGGGCAAGATTCAGGCCCTGGCCCCCTACCTGGCCAGCGAACTGCTCGACCGCATCATCTCGCACGCCTCGCAGCGCCAGGTGCAGAGCGAGTACCGCCCGACCGTGGTCATGTTCTGCAATTTCACCGGCCCCGAGAATCTGCTCAACCTGTGGGGCGCGGATGGCGCCCAGCGCGTTACCGGCCTGTTGAGCGCCTATTTCAACGACATGCAGGAAGCCATCAGCCGCTTTGGCGGGATTGTCAGCCGCATCGACCCCTACAGCAAAGGCACCAAACTGCTGGCCCTGTTTGGCGCGCCGGTCGCCCATGAAGACGATCCCCAGCGGGCGGTCAGTGCGGCCCTGGCCATGAACACAGCTTTACAGGCCCTCAACCGCCGCTGGGCGCAGAAGCTCGCCCGCCACCTGCCGCCCGGCGACCCTGGGACATTGATTCAGCATCGCATTGGCATCACCCTCGGCGAGACCTTTGCCGGTCAGGCGGGCTCCTCCACCCGGCGCGAATACACCGTCATGGGCGACGAGGTCAACCTGGCTGCGCGCCTGATGAGCGCCGCCGAGCCGGGACAAATTCTGGTCAGTGAGCCGGTCCTCGAGCGGGTCAGCGCCTATTACGTCACCCGCAAACTGCCGCCGGTGCGTGTCAAAGGCAAAAAGAAGGCCATTCCCATTTTCCAGGTCGATGGCCCGCGCGAAGATACCCTGCTCAGCCGCATCCAGTTGCGCCAGACCCTGATCGGGCGCAGCCAGGAATTGGCCGAAGCGCAGCAGTTTTTCGAGCGCGCCCGCCAGGGCCAGGGCGGATTGTTGTACCTGACCGGCCCGGCCGGGATTGGCAAAAGCCACCTGGCCGATACCCTCATCCGCCAGGCCATGCTCAACGGCTGGCGCCTGGAAGCCTTCCAATGCCGCTCGTACCAGTCCGACGAAGCGAACGCCTGTTGGGCCGGTTTGCTGCGTTCGCTATCCGGCATGACCCCGCTCGATCATCCGATGATTCAGGCCGAGAAACTGGAGCGGCTGGCTGCCGAACTCGGCCTCACAGCCAGCCACCAGGCGGCCCTAACCGACCTGCTCGACCTGCGCCAGGCGCAGTTGGCCGCCGAAAGCCAGGCTCCGGCTGAGAGTGATGACCTGTTTAGCATGGTCAAACAAGGCCGCGCCAGCCGCAAAGCCAGCAGCCTGGATGTGTTCGAACAGTTGGGCGGCGTGCGCGCCACAGCGCCCAGCGATACGGCCCCCCTGGCCGACCGCCAGACCGTCCGCAAACAGTCGGCCCTTGAAGCGCTGCTGCTGGCGCTCTCGGCGGATTCGCCCTTGCTGGTTTTCTTCGAAGACGTGCATTGGATGGATGAGACCTCGCGCCAGGCGCTGCTTGAACTGACCCGCGCGCTGGCCTCCCGCCCGATCCTGTTCCTGCTGGCCGGTCGCCCGCACGAAGGCCTGCCCGAAACCGTTGCGACCATCCTGCTCAATCCCTTCAACCGCGCAGAAACCAGCGCCATGGCCGCCGCCATCCTGACCGAAGGCCTGACCGAAATCATCCACGAGCAGAGCAACGGCAGCCCGCTTTTTGTCGAAGAGATCAGCCGCTGGATCAAGCGCACCCACAGCATCGACCAGGCCGGTTTGAAAAGCGTCCTGCAGGCCTCCGACATCCTGCAAAAGCTGGTTTTGAGCAGCCTAGAAAGCCTGCCCGAAACCCAGCGCGAAGTCGCCCGCCTTGCGGCAGTGGTCGGCGTTGAATTCCGCCGCAGTGACGTGGAAGCCCTCTTGCAGGGCGCGCTCGATGCGGTTTCGCTGACCGGTTACCTGCGCAGCCTGTCGCAGTCGCGCCTGATTGAACTCAACGAGGCCGGTATCGACCCGCGCTATACCTTCGAGCAAAACATCTTTCGCGAAATTTTGTATACCAGCCTGCCTTTCGAGCGCCGCCGTGAACTGCACGCCCTGATGGCCGAGCATCTCAAGAACCGCTCTTCGCGCCGCCAACTGCGCGACAAAATCGGCGCTTTCCTCGACGAAAGCAGCGAGGCCAAGCCCCAGCGCACCGCCGAAAAGCTGGCCTATCATTATGAAATGTCCGCGCAATGGCTGGAAGCCGCGCAGCAGATGAATACCGCCGCCTGGCTTTTGCCCCCCGAACCGGGTGGAAGCGAACCGCTCTTCATCCGGGCTTTGGCGATGCTGGAGCAGTTGCCACCCGAAGCGGCTGCCAGCCCCGAGGCGGGTTTGCAAAAAGCCCGCGCCCAGATCGGCCTGGCGGGCCTGGCCCTGCGCCAGGGAGATTTGCCCGCTGCCGCTGCCTGCTGTGACGCCGCCCTGGCGGCCATTCCGCTGGCCTCTTTGCCGCCCGAACTTTCGACGCGGCTCGCGGCTGCCCTGGCGCTTTCCTGGCCCTCGCAGGGCAGGATCGCCCAGGCTGAAAAACAACTGGAGGCGCGCCTCGCCAGCGATGGCGACATCGAAACAGCGGGGACATTGCGCGCCTTGCAGGCCTGGCTGGCTGCGCGCGCCGGGCGCGAGGCCAGCGCGTTGATTGCCGCAGCCCGTGAAGCGCTGCCCGAAGCGGAAAGCAATTTCCAGGTTCGCTTGCGGGCTTTGCTCGAAGACCTGTCGGGGCAGTGGAGGTCCGCCATCCCGCTTTATCGCTCTGTTGACCTGGCCGACAGCGCTGGGCTGGCCTGGATCCGCCTGGGCGACGCTTCTTTGCAGGCTGCTGACTTTTCGGTTTCGGGCGAGAATTACCTGTACGCCCAGGAAATCTGGAAGATGACCGGCAGTGAGCCTGGACTGGCGCTGGTTGCGTACCGCCGCGCCGAATTGGCCTGGCTGGGGCGGAGCGATGCGCGTCAGGCGCTTGCCCTGCTCGAAGAATCGCTGGATTGGTTGTCAAAATCGCCGCCGACCCTGCAAACCGGGCCGCGTGTCGTGGTGCAAAATGCCCTGGCGCGCATCAAGAAAAAACAAACCGGCCCCTGGGAGGCCTGGAACTGGCAGCCCTTTACAGACCTGGCCTGTATCAACCTGTTCCTGCCAATTTTTTATAACTGAGCACCGCGTAAATACCCCGGAAGGCTCAGAGATTTTTAAAAACGGCTCTATCGTAATTACCGGGAATTTCACCACTGAGCTACACATGTGCCTGCGGCGCAGTGCAGGCGGAATTCACCGAGAAAACAGCATTAAAAACTCTGTGCTCTCGGTGGCTCAGTGGTTATGTTTCAGCAAATTCAAAGCCCTTTCCCGTTAAAACGGGAGAATACTTAACATCAAGCGCTTATTTTTGCCAGATTCGGAGTAGAAATGCACCCCAAGAACAGTAGGAGAGTACCATGAGCGACTTAACCGATATACTCCAGCAGAACCCGATGTTCACAAGCCTTTCGGCAGCGGAAATTGAAACCCTGGCCGCGAGTCTCAAAATCCGCGCGCTCAAGGCGGGACAGGTGCTGTTCAACCTGGGCGACCCAGGCGATGAGATGATTCTGGTGCGCGCGGGCCAGTTGGCCATCTACATGCCCGAGGCCGGGCGGCCGCAGGCTGGCCAGGCTTTGCGCGTGTTCCAGCCGGGCGAGGTCTTGGGCGAGATGGCGCTGATCGACCGCCTGCCGCGCTCGGCCAGCGCCCGCGCCGAAAGCGACGCCAGCATTGCCAGCCTCAGCCTGGACGATTTCCGCGCTTTGCTGGCTCGCGAACCGCAAGTGGCGATGAGCGTGATGAGCGGCCTGAGCGGACGCATTCGCTATACGACCGACTTTATCGGCGAAGTCCGCGGCTGGGTCAAGCGCATGGCCGAAGGCAATTATGGGGCCATTCAGGCGCCCGGCGAGGTGGCCGATACCTCGCTTTCAGCCCTGGCGGCCGATTTCGTGCGCATGGCGGCCCAGGTCCAGGCGCGTGAGGAAAAATTGAAGCAGGAAGTCGCCCAGCTGCGCATCCAGATCGATGAGAAGCAGCGCCGCGAGAAGGCCAGCGAGATCACCCAGAGCGAATATTTCCGCAACCTGAAGGATCAACTGCGCGCCATGCGCGACCAGGATGACGAGGACTGACAGCGACCTTGCAAAAATGTTAGGAATCGCGCTTTAGCCCGCCTGATTCTTTGCGCAACTTTACAGAACCGTTGGGAATAACCCCTTTGGAAAACCTCGTTCGACTAATGTAATAGAATTCACAAATGTCGAACGAGGTCTAATGAAAACCAACTATTTTCTTCAAACCGAAAACAAACAACACGCACAAATTTTTTTTACAATGGCGTTTGTTGTTTTATCTGCTTTACTGGTGGGTTGTAGTGGAACGCAATTACCGAATGGCGGCCTGGGCGGCGCGGCTGGCGTGCAGGAAACTCTGGTTGCCGAGGCCCTGAGCGCGACCCCGGCTCCTGCCGCGGAAAGCACCCCCACCTCGGAAGCAATCGCTCCCGCGCAGGAAGAGACCGAAGTCGCCCCGACGGTTGCCGCCGGGCCGCAGGGTCAGGTGGTCTACATCGGCAAGCAGGATGGCAAAAGTGAAGTCATGCTGGCCAGCGCCGAGGGCGGCGAAGCAGTTGCCCTGACCAACGACGGGGCCGAGAAGGACACCCCGGTCTGGTCGCCGAATGGGGACTTTGTGGCCTATGCCGGTGTCATCGATGGCAATTCGGATATTTACTTGGTGCGCGTCAGTGACGGCAGCGTCGTTCGCCTGACAAGCTCGGTTTCCAAAGACGGCTGGCCGAGCTGGTCGCCGGATGGCCGCCTGGTGACCTTTGAATCGTTCCGCGACGGCAATTTCGAGATTTACGCGATTGACATCCAGACCCTGACCGAAATCCGCCTGACCGATAACCCCGCCGGCGATGGCCGCCCGACCTGGTCGCCGGATGGACGCTGGATCCTGTTCGTTTCGAACCGCGATGGCGGGGCCGACATCTATCGCATGGACGCCGATGGCAGCAACGTCATCCGCCTGACGACCGAAGCCGCCCCGGATGCCAGCCCGTCCTGGTCGCCGGACGGCCAGATGGTGGCTTTCACCTCCTGGCGCGACGGCAACCCCGAAATCTACCAGATGCGCGCCGATGGCAGCGCCCAGCAGCGCCTGACGGCCAACAACGCCCGCGACGATTACCCTTTTTGGTCGCCGGACGGCCAGAAAATCCTTTTTCTGAATGGGGATAGCGGCAAGGAAAATATTGTCCTGATGGATGCCAGCGGCGCCAACCCCCGCACCTTGACCGCCAGCAGCGCCTATAACGTTTACCCGGTCTGGTCGCCGGACGGTCTCTATATTGCCTACCAGGGCGAGACCGCCATCTACATCACCGATCTGAACGGCAATGTCCTGCGGACGCTTTCCAGCCCCAGCCAGCAGGCCAGCGAACCGGTCTGGATGCCGTAGCAAACTGAAATTATCGTGGTTCTTTTGAAGCATAGGACGGGCGTTCAAAACGCCCGTCTTACTTTTTAACTAGTACGACAATGTCAGATTAAGATTGGCGTGTTCTTTTTTACCACAACGGTAACGACGGAACACGACGGAACCCCGTTTCTTTTGTTTTTCGCCCTCCGTTGTGGTACTTTGTAGCCGTCGTGGTGAAAGGTTTTAGTCACTCTGTCGAAATGTGACATTGTCAAACCAGCCAGCGGATACTTTGAAAATTAGGCGAAATGGAACACGGATACTTCGACAGGCTCAGTACAAGTTTCACTGATTGAACGGATTTCTCGCTGTCGCTCGAACACATGCCCTGGCGGGCAGTGCCAGGGATGACAATCTATCACGAAGTTTGTCCGGTAGCGAATCTTCGTGTTATTGACATTTACCAAAGTTGATTAAGTTCGAGCCCGGCATGCTGAAAAAAGCCAAGCAAGATATCGGAACGTTTTCGCAAGCGAGCAAAACCCTGGTTCAAACGGCTACGGATTTCTGCTTTGGA
>JAEWVF010000092.1 GCA_023459215.1 Chloroflexota bacterium | reverse complement strand
GCGTGCTGTATCAAAAGCGTGCTTTGCCCTTATGTTGGGTTGTTTACAAAGGCAAGAAAGGCCACACAACTGCTGAACGCCACATAGAGGCGCTTGCCAAAGTGTTGTCGTTGGTACCAACGGATGCGCAGGTTGTTTTGTTGGGCGATGCAGAGTACGACACCACTCAAATGTTATTATGGGTCAAGCAACAACCACGTTGGGACTTTGTTTTGCGGACATCCCCGCAAATCTATGTACAAGAAGGCTTACAAAGTCAGCCGATTGGCACTTATCCATTGGCAAAAGGACAAGTTTTCCAGCGCCATCAGGTTGGTTTTACCCAGGAAGCTGCGTTGCGTTTGAACCTGGTTGGCTGGTGGAGCAGCCGTTATGATGGATCACTCTATTTGGTAACCAGCCTGGATAATGGCTATCAGGCTTGCAGATATTACCGTCGCCGATTCCAAATCGAAACCTTCTTCTCTGATCAGAAAAGCCGCGGTTTTCACCTGCACAAAAGCCATTTGGCCGATCCGAACCGCCTGAGCCGTTTACTCCTGGCTGCTTGCATGGCCTATCTTTGGATGGCTTGTCAGGGTCTGCTAGTCATCACTGAAAAGAAAGTCGGCTTGATTGACCGCACAGATCGCGTTGATAAAAGTCTTTTCAGACTCGGTTTGGATTGGGTTCACTACTCGATCAAATCCAATCTCGATTTCTCACCGATTTTTCGCTTCCAATCAGGTTTCTTGATCCCAGATGTACGGTAACAAAGGATTGGTTGGAGAATATTTATAGGGAACGGTTTGGATCTGGTCAGAATAGAGTTCCATACACTCAAAGCTGACATTTTCATATCCCAAAACGCCTGGTAACAACCAGCGCATGAAAATTAATTCACCTTGACCTTCGGTGAAAATGGCGATTTTTTTCATGGGCGTTAGCGCTTGTAGTAGTTGATCGAGAAAAGATCGAAGTTATTCAGCCCAGTTAATTCAAAATCATCAAACATTTGTTTTGAATTGCGGTAGTTATGGCTGATAATTTCGGAGCCTTGTCTTTCCAGCAATATCCAGTATTCGAGCGGGACATTATTCATCACAAATCGGTCATTGGTGGTCATGATAAGCTGGGCGGATGTTTGTTTTACCTTTTCAATTAAAAGTTTGATCAAGGAGGATGATCTCCTGAAATCCAACCCTTCGCCAATATCATCAATCAAAATACAACTCGGTTCGCTGGCAAAGAAGGCATAGTTAAATTGAATCAAAATAGAAAGCGCCCGAAACATGCCTTGTGAGATACTGGTTTGATAGATTTTATCTTGAATGCCATTTTCCTCAATGAATAAAGCGATTGGGTTAACATCTAAATTACCAATTGTGGACTTAACTTTTACTCCGGGCGGAATTGCTACTCCTATTTGGGTTAGTTCATAGCCAATCTGAGCCATATCATGAATGACTGCCTGGATAAATTGCTCTCCAAATTTTTCCTGCCCTCGGTGAAAAAACTCTACAGCTTTTTGGGTATCTCTTGGATTGACATCGGGAACAGTATTGGCATCATTATTTGGTTGCAATGCTAATAAATCTCGCCCCATGGTTGTTCCAAAATCATAACGTAACAACCCCTTGCCCCAACTATACAATTTTTCCAAAAAGGGATGTTGAATTTCATCGCGTTTGGCAAATACTGCCACTCGGTTTGCGGGTGATTGAAATTGAATCCTTTGATTTAATTGCTGAGCAAAAATTTCACCAACCCCTTTTTCACCCCTGTTGAGATAAATTTGTGAACCAATCGCAAGTTGTTCAAATGCCACATTACCATTGTGGTACTCAAGATTGTACTTCATAGTCTCAACACTATTTAAAAACTCAGCTTCATATTTGCCATCTTGCCATTGTAAGGTTTCAACTTCTGATACCAAGTCAGCCAGACCACGAATTACGTTGAGCGTTCTGGTTTTTCCTGTGGCATTACTACCCACGATTAGATTAATATCCCCAAGCGTAAAATCTTTAATAACCCATTCATCTGGATGATTTTCAAATTGGGAATAAGTGAACTTAACCAGTTTCATGGCGGCTCTCTTTCGGTGTATGAACTAGTGTTACCATATTAAGTATAGCATAGGCTGGTGTCTGTAATTTATGGCGAAATGAAGATAGAAAATTGGGCGGATAGTTTTTCTAAAGCTAACATCAAAAAGCCTTCTGGTGTTTATAGCATTTTCTAACTCTCCCATTGCACACCAGGGTTCTACAATGGAATAGGTAAACCAATTCCATTCATTCAGGAGAATCCATGAATTCCACCATCAGCATCCGCAACGCCCGCCTGCACAACCTGAAGAACGTCAGTTTGGAGATCCCCAAGAACAAGCTGGTGGTCTTCACCGGCATTTCCGGTTCGGGCAAATCGACTCTCGCTTTTGACATCCTGAACAAGGAAGGCCAGCGCCAATACTTGGAATCGCTCGGCTTTGTCGGCGACGGCCTGAACAAACCGCCGGTCGATGCCATCGTCGGCCTTTCGCCGACCATCAGCGTCGACCAGCACCTGAGCAACCACAGCCCGCGCTCGACGGTCGGGACCGTCACCGAAGTCTTCACCTACCTGCGCGTCCTGTTCGCCCGGCTGGGGCACCGTCCCTGCCCGCAATGCGGCCAGGACGTGCCGCCGCTCAGCTCGCAAACCATCGCCGAGGACTGGCATGACGATGCAGACGAATCCGCCACCGGCGAGAGCTTCCCGTGCCCGCACTGCGGCGCGCCCGTTCCCGAAATGGGCATGGCGAACTTCTCCTTCAACAAGCCCGAGGGAGCCTGCCCAACCTGCACCGGCCTGGGCGTGGTGCGCCAGGTCATCGTCAGCCGCCTGCTGGATGAAGGCAAAAACATCGCCCAGGGCGGCGTCATCGGCTGGGACGATTTCCACATCAACCACTACAGCCGCATCCTGCAAAACAGCGGCGACTATTACAGCTTCCGCTTCGATCCGGCCCGGCCCATCAGCGAGTACACGCCCATCGAGCGCGACCTGCTGCTCTACGGCACCGAGAGTCCGCAGTTCAACCGCCACTTCCCCGGCAAAAAAGCGCCCGCCACTAACGCCCAGGGACGCTTCGAGGGCGTTGCCACCAACCTGCTGCGCCGCTACAACGAGCACGCCACCAACGCCGCCTATCTCGAAAAGCTGGAAGAATTTTTCGCCTCGCAGACCTGCCCCGATTGCGAAGGCGCGCGCTTGAAACCCGAAAGCCGGGCGGTTACTGTCCCTTCGGCAAGCTCAGGGCAAGCTCGCACCATCATCAGCCTCGGCCACCTGCCGCTCAACGAACTGCGCGATTGGCTCGACGGTCTCCAGTTTACGGATGACGAAGCCTTGATCGCCGGGCCGATCCTCGACGATCTGCACGACCGCCTGGGCCGCCTGATCGAGGTCGGCGCGGGCTACCTGAGCCTCGAACGCGGCTCGCCAACCCTTTCGGCGGGCGAGGCCCAACGCCTGCGCCTGGCCTCCCTGCTCGGCTCCGGCCTGACCGGCGTGCTGTACGTGCTCGACGAACCGACCATCGGCCTGCACCAGCGCGATACCCAGCGCCTGATCGCCGTCCTGCGCCGTCTGCGCGACCTGGGCAACACCGTCCTGGTCGTCGAGCACGATCTGGAAATGATTCGCGCCGCCGATTACCTGGTGGATGTCGGCCCGGGGGCCGGGAAGCACGGCGGGCAGATTGTTGCCGCCGGGACGCCTGCCGAGGTGGCTGCGGCGGAAGACTCTCTCACCGGAGCCTTTCTCGCCGGTAAACAGACCGTCTCCACCCGTAAGGCAGTTTGGCAAACTGCCGCGCATCACCTGACCATTCACGGCGCGCGCCAGTACAACCTGAAAAACATCACCGCCCGCATCCCGCTCAACCGCCTGGTGGCGGTGACGGGCGTCTCCGGCTCGGGCAAATCCTCGCTGATTTTCGACATTCTCGACCGCGCCGCCCACCAGCGCTTTAATGGCTCCAGTGAAACTCCCGGCGAGCACGATACCATCACCGGCTTCGAGCAGCTCGACAAGGTCATCACCATCGACCAGGCCCACATCGGACGCATCCCACGCTCGAACGCCGCCACCTACTCGGACACGTTCACCCCGATCCGCGAGGCCTTCGCCGCCCAGCCGGAAGCCAAAGCCCGCAAACTGAGCGCCCGGCACTTTTCCTTCAACGTCCCCGGTGGGCGCTGCGAACGCTGCGAAGGAGCTGGCACACTGACCGTCAAGATGCACTTCATGCCCGATGTCGAGGTGCGCTGCCCGGCCTGCCATGGCCGGCGCTTCAAGCGCGAAACGCTTTCAGTGAAATACAAAGGCCATGACATTTCGCAGGTGCTAAACCTGACCGTCGAAGAAGCCCTGGCGCTGTTCAAGGACATCCCCGCCGCCAAATCCCGCCTGCAAGTGATGAGCGATGTCGGTCTGGGCTACCTGCAGCTCGGCCAGCCCGCCACGACTCTCTCGGGCGGCGAGGCCCAGCGCGTCAAGCTGGCCAAGGAGTTGGGCCGGCGCGGCACCGGGCGGACGCTTTACCTGCTCGATGAGCCGACCACCGGCCTGCATCCGGCCGATACCGCCCGGCTGCTGATTCTGCTGCGGCGGCTGGTCGAGGCCGGGAACTCGGTGGTGGTGGTCGAACACAACCTCGACCTGATCCAGGCCGCCGACTGGGTCATCGACCTCGGTCCCGAGGGCGGGCTGGCTGGCGGCGAACTGCTGGCCGAAGGCACCCCCGAACAGGTGGCGCAAGTCGAAAGGTCGTTCACCGGGCAATGCCTGCGGCAGTTGCTTTAAGTATCTATCCGAAAATTAGGAGAGGCTTGTCATGTCAAGCCGCTTTGCGGCGAGACATCTTTTTCCATTGGTAAAGACCTCTCAGTCGCTGAAAAGCGCTCCTTCGAGGTGACATGACCAACAGATGTAATCATTTTCGGATAAGTTCTAATTCAAAATCCCCCGAAGGTTGGCAAGCTTCGGGGGATCTCTTTTTAACTCTCCCATAGTACACCAGGGTTTTATACTGAAAGAAACGCCCGCACGCGGGTCATCTTTTCAATCAACCGAGGTGAACATGAAAGGTCTGCTCTGCTACCACTCCCAATCCGGGAACACGGCCCTGGCCTGCCGCTTTTTGAGCCAAAAACTGAATCAGGTCGACTGGGATTTATTCGATATTACCACGGGCAACCCGCCCAATCTTGCATCCTATGCCGTGGTCGGTTTCGCCAGTTGGACGTATTACCTGGCCTTGCCGCCTTTTTTTGAACAATTCCTGGGAAGCCTGCCACCCCAAACCGGCAAACCAGCTTTCGTCTTGAACACGTTTGGAGTCATGGCCGGGCAGGCGCTCTACAAAATGGGCCAAATCCTTGCAAGCAAAGGATTCAATGTTTTTGGCGGTTACTCATTTCACATGCCTGAAAGTTACCCGCCCTACATCGCCAAAGGCTGGCACAGTCTGGAAGCACCGACCCCAAAAGAACTGAACGAATTCAACGCTTTCTGCACCCGGTTGGGAGAGCAACTCGAAAAGTTAAGCGCCGGGATGCCGCCCAAAAACGTAAAAATCAAGCTTGACTTGTTCAGCCGCCTGATTCAGCCTTATGCCGAATCCAAAATACGTCGAGAAATGGAATTTTTGAGCATCGACCCGGTTTTGTGCAACCAGTGCGGCACCTGTCTACAGGCCTGTCAGTATGGCGCGATTATCGATGCCGCCCCCATGCCAGCATTCACCCCGGAAAAATGCAAAGGCTGCTGGGCCTGTTTCAATCACTGTCCGCAAAAAGCCATCTTCGGCGAAAAGATCCAAGCCAGCAACCAATATCCCCGACCAGCCGAGGCTTTGCTCGTCAAGCTGAGCGGATAAATTTTACTTTGGCTGCCACTCTGCCCGGGCGGTGACAATTCCCTCGCCGGCCGCCCACTGCTGGATGTTTTCGCGCTTAATCGCCGCAGCCATCAGGTCGGGGAACTGGTCGGGGGTGCAGGCAAAGCAGGGGATGCCGAGCGCAGTAAATTCAGCCGCGATGCGGTGATCGTAAGAAGGTCGGCCCTGGTCGCTGAGCGCCAGCAGGGTGATAACCTGCACTCCCGAATTGACCAATGAGGCCGCCCGGCGCAGGATTTTGAGCCTGTTTTCTTCCTCGAACAAATCGCTGACCAAAACCAGGATGGTATCCTGGGGCGTGCGCACCAACCCCTGACAGTACGCCAGCGCCAACTCGATGTCATTGCCGCCGCCCAACTGGGTGCCAAACAAAACCTCGACCGGGTCCTGTAATTCGGGGGTCAAATCGACAATGTGGGTGTCGAAAATCACCAGCGAGGTGCGCACCGCCGAAATGGAGGCCAGCACCGCGGCGCAAATGGAGGCGTAAACCACCGAGGAGGCCATCGAGCCGCTCTGGTCGACGCACAGGATGATGTCGCGCAGGCTGGAGCTGGTTTTCTTGCGCCCGTAGCCGATGCGCGTTTCGGGGATGATGGTTTTGTACTCGGGCTGGTAGTTTTTCAGGTTGGCGCGGATGGTGCGGTTCCAGTCGATATCGGCGTGGCGCGGACGGCGGTTGCGCACGGCGCGGTTAAGACTACCCAGCACCGCCTGACGCAGCGGGCCTGCCAGCTTTTTCTCCAGTTCCTCGACCAGTTTGCGCACCACCATTCGGGCGGTTTCTTTGGTTTTTTCGGGGATTACCTTGTTGAGCGAAAGAATGGTGGAAACCAGATGAATATCCGGCGTGACGGCTTCGAGCATTTCGGGCTGGAGCAGCATCTGGCGCAGGTTTAATCGTTCGAGGGCATCTTTCTGCATCACCTGCACAACCGAGGCCGGGAAGTAGCTGCGAATATCGCCCAGCCAGCGCGCCACGCTCAGGCGCGTTTCGCCGCGCCCGGATTTTTTCCCTTCGGCGTATAGCTCCGCCAGGGTTTTATCCATGCCCTGGTCGAATGCGCCGCTCAGGGCAAAATCGGTGCCGTCGGCCTCGCCGCCAAGCATCAGCCGCCAGCGACGGAGACGTTCAGATGATGAGTCAGGAGAAATGAGTGATGAGTTATCGATAACCATACCTTGTTTCTCTTTTCTTCTTTCTCATTACTCTTTTCCCAAAATAAGATGAACCAATGCCAGCGCTTTCTCTGCACGCACCGGGTCAATTTCAAGTTCGCCAGCCGCTGATGCGATTCGTCCGCCGCTTTTGGCGAGTTCGCCGATTTGGCGGCGTTCGGGGGCCGGGAAGGTGCTGAAGGTGCGGCGCAGGAGCGGCAGCAGGCTGGTGAACAAGGCTTCAGGCAGCGACAAAACCCACTCGTCGAGCAAACGCCACAGGCCGGGGTCGTGAATTAGGGCCTGGCCGCCGCTGTGCAGGAATCCCTGCACCCAGGCAGCCGACTGGGCGGCAGGTGTGCCGGGAGAAAGGGCCAGGCTCATCCGCTTGGCGGTTTCCTCGTCGGCGTGGGCGTCGTAGATGAAACGGGAGGCAAGCCCACGGGTGAGTCCGTGTCCGGCGGAGGGCGCGGCGAGCAGGCCCAGGGTGCGCAACCAGCTTTGCGCGTGCGGGGAATCTTCCAGCAGGGACATCCCCCCATGAACCGCTTTGATGCGCGCGAACATTTCCTGGGCAGCCTCATCATCAAGGCCGGAACAGGCCGCCGGCAGGCCAACGCAGATGCGGGTGATGAGTTCATCGACCACATGGCGGACGAGGGCGGTATCGGTCTGGCGGACATTGCCGTAGCGGGTGACGTTGATGAGCGGCGGCAGGGCGTCCATCAGGTGCGGGATGTCGGCGCTGGCGGCAGCCAGGGATTGGACGCGGCTCATCAAGCCGGGAATGGATTCCGCCAAATCGGCCAGGAGCGCGGCCTCGACCAGGGATGTGAGCGTGGGCAATTCGGCGGCGCGGGCAGCTTCGGCGTTGACCTTGTTGGTGGCGGCTTCGAGAACGGTGTTGCCCCACAGGCTGGCTTCGATGATGCTGACGGCGAATTCGGGCTTCCACTCGATTTGCCAGAGTTCGTGGAAGGTGCCTTTGGCCGCGCGCCCCGCCTGGAGCCTGCCCCAGGGGATGCCGAGCAGGTTGAGCCGGTGCAGGAGCTGCGAGCGTTCGAGCAGGAGCGGTTTGCGCAGGTCGAGGTCGAGGCTTTCGGGCGAGGCGGAGGCTTCGAGGCGGGTGCGTTTTTGGGCGGCGGTGATGTCGCGCTGGAGCGGGACGGTCGGCGCGCTGGCCGGCACTTTGCCCATGCGCTGGCCGATCATCAGCTTTTCGCGAATCAAGCGCATCGGGGCATCGTCACCGAAGCAGAAAATGGCCTGGATGGCTTCATCCAGTTCGGGCAGGCCGGGCAGCGGACGTTCGCGCAGAGCGGCCAGGGTTTCGGCCAGGCGCGTGGCCTCGATGGCATGGGCGGGCGAGATGCCCAGGTCTTCCTGGCGCATCAGTTGGGCAACTTTGACCATCCAGGTTTCGACCAGGTGCGTTTCAGTCTGCCAGAGATGCTCATACCAACCGGGCGAGTCGATGCCCGCCCCATAGCCGGAGCGGCGGGCGAGACGGTCGTAAGTCCAGGGGACCCAGGTAACGGATACGGGAGCGGATTTGGAAGCGGACAAACGGATGTGAGCGGATAAGAGCTTTTCGTCGGCTTTGGCGGTGTTGAGGTGGACGAGGGCCGGGGTGTGCCAGGCGCCGCAGACAATAGCAATGTTCTGGCGGCCTTCAGCCTGCGCGGCGCGGATGATTGTCCGCATGGCGGCTTCGCGGGCTTCGTCCCTGCTCAGCCCAGGGTCGAGGTCTCTTGGCTCAATCTGGTTCAGTTTCTCCGCTTCGGCGCGCAGGGCAGTCATCAGCTCGAGGATGCCGGTGAAAACATCCCCGGATGCGCGGCGCTGCTCGACGAAATGCTCCCACCAGCGTTCGCCATCCGAATATCCGGCGGCTTCGGCAATGGCAGTGAACGGGTCGAAATGATGAGAAATGAGTAATGAGTTGGGAGAAACGGTGGCCGAGTCATCCGGTGGCAACTCGTTCCTTGTTTCTTTGTTCTCATTACTCGTTTCTTCTTTCCCCAACTGATACTTCTGCTCCAAATCCATGAACCGCACCGGGATGTTATGCGCCAGCGCGTACTGGATGGCCTGCCACTCGGGGGAGAACTCGGCAAAGGGGTAGTAGACCGCTTTTTGCGGGTCATCGGGCAGGTAAAGCAGCAGCGCCACCGGCGGGGTCATCTCCGCTTGGGCGGCGAGCGGAATCAGGGCATCGGCGTCCGGCGGGCCTTCGAGCAGGACGCAGTCGGGGCGCAGTTTTTCCAGCTCTGCGCGAACACTGCGAGCGGAGCCGGGGCCGTGGTGTCGAATGCCGAGGAGGGTGAGCATAAGTGAAGGCGTGAATGAGAAACGAGAAAAAAGTTAGCGATAGATGCGGCGGAGTTGGGCGTTGAAGTCGGGGAGCAACAGGCGCAAAATGACGCGGGCCAAAAGTTCCGCGGGTTTGAGTGTCAGATAGGCCAGGTCGGCAAGCAGTGGATGGGTCAGACGACGGGCCAAAACCGGGCCAACAATATCGTAGACAAAACGCACGAGGCGATGCAATCGGGGCGCGAGCGCCTGCAAAGCCAGTTCAGCGCATTTGAGCGTCTGGAGTTGGCGATTGACCCAGATAATGCCGGATGAAGTCGAGACAGGCCGGGAGCCGACAAAAGCAGGGTGCCCTTGCGCGGCAGCGGTCACCACGTAGCAAGGCGGTTGTTTGGGAAGCGCGTTATACATCTCAAACATTTGATAAATCGAATAGGCCCAGGCCGCGGTATAACCCGCCAACCAAGCTGCCAGGCCGGAAAAGCGAGCGGCGCTCCAGATATGCGGTTTATCGTGGGTACGGAAAAGCGGCGCAGCGGTAAACAACATGATTAAGAAGCAGACAACAGGAGAAGCCGAAGCCATAGTAACCAGGAAAAAAACCGGAACAAAGGTAAGGCTTTCCCAGAATGCCGCGATGCTCAAGGCCGATGGCGGTCTGAAAATGGCAACAGGGACCAGGGAAAAGATCAGTAAAACAAAAACCATCCCAACCCAGGCGCCAAAGCGGCGACCAATCTTTTTCGCAAGCCAATAGACAACGACAACAACAAGCCCGGCGGCCAGGGAAAACGGAAAAAATACTGCGGCAACGAGCATATATTGGAAAGCAAGCAATATGCCCGTATATATGCCAAAACGCACCACAAACAATGAATCAAAGCGTTCAGGCCTGATCAGCACCAGCCACAACGAAACAATCGCATAGATCAGCAGCGGGAAAAATAGCAAGGCAGCTTGCGGATTAAGCAGCAGGGCGGCGTAATCGTTGATTCTCCCCGATTGCCAATCCGGTTTCGCCACGCTCATGCCAAAAAAGGCCAGTCCGGGCAATATGAGAATTACCGCGCCATATAAAATCCGCTCAAGGTGTGAGCCGGGAACTAAAGATGAAATTTTGGAAAGCGATTCGGGAGAATTATCATCCATAGCAACTCCAATTGGTAAAAGAACAAGAAATGGGAAAGAAGATGTGAGCACCCATACGCTTATTTCTTTTTACTGGTTTCTCATCACTCCAGCATTTCCTTACACGCCCGATACAAGTCTTTCCAATCTTTTCTTTCCTTGGCAACAGTTTCCAAATACTCCTGCCAGACAATCTTATCCTGCACCGGGTCTTTGATGACCGCCCCGACCAGCCCGGCGGCCACGTCCCCGGCGCGGAGTTTGCCATCGCCGAAGTGCGCCGCCAGCGCCTGGCCGTTGTTGACCACCGAAATCGCTTCGGCAGTCGAGAGCGTGCCGCTCGGCGACTTGAGTTTGGTCTTGCCGTCGGCAGTTATCCCGCTGCGTAGTTCGCGGAAAATGGTCACAATCCGGCGGATTTCCTCCAGCGCGGGCGGCTCAGCGGGCAATTCCAAGGCGCGACCGAGCGCAGCGGAGCGGCTGCGGACAATTTCCACTTCATCGTCCAGGCTGGCCGGGAGCGGCAATACCACCGTGTTGAAGCGCCGCCGCAGCGCGGACGAGAGTTCGTTCACGCCTTTGTCGCGGTTGTTGGCGGTCGCAATCACGTTGAAACCCTTGACCGCCTGCACTTCGCTTTCCAGTTCGGGGATGGGCAGGGTTTTCTCGGAGAGAATCGAAATCAGCGTGTCCTGCACATCCGCCGGGATGCGGGTCAGCTCCTCCAGCCGGGCCAATTTGCCCATCCGCATGGCAATCATCACCGGGCTGGGAACGAGCGCCTTCTCGCTCGGGCCTTCCGCCAGCAGCCGGGCATAATTCCAGCCATAGCGGATGGCTTCCTCGGCTGTCCCAGCAGTCCCCTGGATGAGCAGGGTCGAATCACCCGAAATCGCCGCCGCGAGATGTTCCGAAACCCAGCTTTTGGCCGTTCCCGGCACACCGAGCAGTAACAGCGCCCGGTCGGTCGCCAGCGTCGCCACCGCCACTTCGATAATTCGGCGGCTGCCGATATATTTCGGGCTGACGGTGAAGCCGTTCTCCAGCTTGCCGCCCAAAATGTAAGTCGTCACCGCCCAGGGCGAGAGATTCCAGTTCGGTGGGCGCTGGCGTTTATCGGTCTTGGCCAGTTCGGCCAGTTCCTCGGCAAATTGTCCCTCGGCGTGTTCGCGTAAAAGAGTTGTCATAAATCACCTCGCAAAAAATAAAAAAACGAACCGCAAAGGCCGCCAAGATCGCAAAGAAAGATATTAAACTTCGCGTCCTTGGCGCGCTTCGCGGTTCGATACAGAAAAGAGACTTTCTCGCATCTCATTTCGAAAGCGCAACACTATCAAAAATTCATCAACCTTCGCGCGCCAGTAGCCTTTCGGCTCCGCCGCCCAACCCAGCGAAAACTCATCGGCCAGTTCCGGCGGCATCCACAGCGCGAAACCGGGCAGGGCCTGCGGCAGGTTGGCGCGAAAATCGCCCGACTGCCGCTGGGCGCTTTGAACTACCGCCCGCGCCATTTTGGTTGTCCAGGGACGCTTATATTTTTCCAACAGCGAGATCAGCAGATGCTTATCATCCAGTTCATTAATAATCGGTTTGATGGATGTGACCAGCGCCTCGACTTTTTCGACCGGCACCAACATCACCAACGCTGGCAGCGCATCCGGTTCAAGGATCGAACGACCCTCGGCCTGTGTTGCCCATAAAGGAGCAATGGCCTCGGCCCAGGCGACATCCCGCGCCCCCTCTGCGGCCAGTTGCCAGCCCAATAGCAGCGGCTCCTTCCACTCGGAGCGCAGCGCCAACCCGACCAGTTTCTCCGACGGACGGTTGAATTCCCTGCTCCACAATGCGGGCGGGATGGAGGCCAGCATCTGCGCCAATAAATTGGCTTTCTCGCCCATTTTCTTGCGCAGCAGCGACCCACCCAGCCCGTCCCGTTTCGCGGCGGCATCCAGCCCTGCGGGCAGGGTCACATCGAAGGTTTCCCCGCCCAAAAACTTCGACTTCAAGCCCACCAGCGGACGCACCCGCGCCCACATGCGCCGGACGAAGCGCGAATCTTCCAGCCGCATCAGCAGCCCGCGCGCCGTGTCGCGCACCTCCTTGCGCTTGTCGTCGAGACAGGTTTCGAGAAAAGGCTCATCGTCCATGCCCAGGCCAACCGAAAAAGTAGCCAGAAATGCGGCGCGGTCTTCGGGAGAATCCTGCTCCCAACTGGCCTGCACCCACTCCCGTGCTTTGCCCGGCTCGCTGGCGCGGACTTGCTCCAACGCGGCGATTCGTTCTGCTTTCAGGCCATTTTCCCAGGCCTCGAGCGGAGCGCGCCCGAGGGCATAGGCCCAGGCCGGATTATGCGCGGCCAGCCAGCGTCCGCGCTCGCCGATGACCGGGATGACGAGTTTGCGCAGCTCGTTTTTGCCCAGGCCCAACAGCGCCGGCAGCGTCTCCGGCGGGACGATGAATCCGCGCTCGGCGGTCAGTTGCAGGAATTCGGGCAGGGATGCGTCCAGTTCACCGGTCAGTATACGCTTGAGCAGTCCCGCCGCTTTGCCCGGCATCTGTGGCTTTGACTCCGCGCCACAAACATTTGTTGCGCCCTCGAAAGTCGCCGGAACCAAACCACCCAACTCGGTAATGCCCGCCCTGATAGCAGAGACGAGCAGCAAGTCATCGGTCGAGCCAAGCATGGCAGATTGAGCGAGTTGTTCGAGTGTGATCATGTCAGACATGTTGGTATAAAACTAAACCGGTCGCGCCACCTAATATTCCTGCCGTGATCGTAGCGCCAAAAATCTCTGGTGCAACAAGCAAAACGCTGACAGTGTGTGGATTGGTGAAATATAATCCACCAATTACTACGCAAACACCAAACGCTGCGAAAGATGCCAGCGTGGCAGATTGCCAGACAGCACTTTTTTTCGTTAATACTCCATTTATTTTCTCCAGATACAGCAAACAGGCGATCAAATAGCCGCCCAAAAACGCTGGAACTACCGAAAACATACTCCCTAAACCAGCTAAGAAAAAAACATCAGGAACTTCAAAGTCGAAACCATTCGCCAGGGAAATACCCATCTCAAAAACTAAGACAAAAACAAAATTAGCTACAACGGCGCATAGAATACCCAGACCACCGCCTTGCCAAAGTAGACGAGCGTGAGTGCGCCAACCTTTTATACTCCATTCATATACAAGTAAATCGGGAATTTCCGCTTTTCTCTTTTCAACTTCCCTGGAAAGCCGCCAACCCGCCCATAAACCACTCCCAATGCTGATGGAAATCGATAAAACATCAAAGAAAACGGCTAATATAGCTTGCCTTGTGAAAAAATCTTTCCAGATATTCCAGGTAATTGGTGCAACAACCAGCACAAAAAAAGCCAGCCAAATGAAAAAACCAATCAAGGTACAAGTTGCGATGATGTATTTGTTAGAGAACTTGCCTTGAGCGATTTGCCAAAATAGCCATAATGCCAGCGCAATTCCTCCTGCAAGGGTAAAACAGATAAACAAAGCCACGGCAGAGACACCAAATAAAATCATTTGAGCCGTCAATTCCGCCAAGGAAAAAGGCGGAAATTGCTGCACGAACAAAAATGCACTGAGGGCAAAAATTGAAAAGAATGCTGTTCCAAGGAAAGCGCCTTCCAATGCCTTAAAAATACTTTGGGTGAGCAGGTAGAGAAACAGGTTGGGTTTCATAACCGGACAAACCTTTCCCCCTCCCAGGCCGCCATCGGCAGAAGGGAAAAGCCGTCCCACAGGCCGAAAACCGTCAGCGGGCCGCCGCCGGAGAGGGAGTAAAGTTCCCAGGGGGAGGAGAAACGAGGGGATAAAGGAATAACCTGGTTTTGACTGTCACGCAGCAGCCATTTGGAGTCCAACGTTTCCTGATGTTGGTTTTCCAAAATCGGGAGATTTTGGACTCCGCTCAGGAAAACTGGAAATACTTCCAGCCAGGGGTTCAGGCCGAGAGCAGCAGCATAAGATTCCAGGAAGGCGGAAAAAGCCGGGAAACCGGAGGGGGTAAAAGCGGGTTCGACAATCTGCCGGTTTTTGAACACGGCCCGCAGGGGAAATGCGCCGGGATAATAAACCAACTCGCCGCGCAGGGTCAGGCCGGGGACGAGACTGGTATCGAGCGCCTGGGTTTTGAAGGCGAAGTTGAGAATTTGGGCGGGTTGCCCCGCACTGCGTTCTGGGCTAGTGTGGCTGGTTTTGCCCCATAGCCAATTGACTTGCGTGCGCAGGCCGGTTTTTTCGTCTTCATCGAGGCTCTGGGCCAGCACCAGCCAGTCATCGCTGAGCGCCGGGGCGGAGGCCAGCAATTCATCCTGGTTAACGCTCCAGCCGAGCAGGGAACGCACATCGGCCTGGGAGGCGGCGGGGAGCGCATCCAGTTTGCGGTAGGCCTGCGCCAGCAGGTTCAGCCGCGCCATTTTGAAGAGCAGGATTTCGGCCCAGCGCGGGCTGGAGCCGGGCAGTTCGGACATTTCGCGCACCAGGCGCGCCGCGCCGGGCAGTTGCGCATCCACCAGTCGGGCGGATTGGTCAGCCCAAAAGGAGGCCGGGGCCGATTGGGCAAAGGCCAGACCCTGGCGGGTCAAATCCTTGAGCCAGGTTGCGAGCATCTCCAGGCCGTTTTCGGCCAGTTTTTCGCGCTTGGCGGCGCGCCGGTCGGCATCCTTTTGACGGGATTCGGCATCGGCTTTGGGCTCGGCTTTTTTGGCGGCAGCCTGGCTGCGGGTGGAACGCTTCTCCAGCCAATCGGCGACCCAGGCCGGGGGCGTGGATTCGGTTAGTTTGGCGGGCGAGGCCGCGGCCAGCAGCATCAATCCCAAAGCATGCTTGCAGGGGAATTTACGGCTGGGGCAACTGCAGGCGCTGCCGTTGTTGGCCAAATCGACGCGGGTTTTGTAGGGTTCCTTGCCGCTGCCTTTACATTCGCCCCACAGCGCGGCTTCGTTTGCGCCCAGGCTGAGCCAGTGCCGGGCGTCGGCCAGGCCCTGCCCTGCCTTGAGCGAGGCGGGGTCGGGAACGAGGGCTTTGACCTGGTCGGCGTTGAGCTTCGGCATGGGATAATTTTATACCTGTTCTGGCTGAAAATTCGGTTTTCTTTAAAAAATTGTGCAAGCACAGTACAATAACCCGATGATGAAAACAGCTCCCAGCCCCCGCTGCCGCGCCCGTGACCTGGGCCTGGCCCCCGGCATCCTGCCGCCCGGCCCGCTGAACGCCATCAGCGATGTGCCCGGCGTGCAGGTCGGCCATTTCAGCCTGCGCGAAGGCAGCACGATTCGCACCGGCGCAACCGCCATCCTGCCACACCCCGGCAACCTGTTCCAGGAAAAAGTCCCGGCGGGGATCGTGGTGAGCAACGGCTTTGGCAAGCTGATGGGCAGCAGCCAGGTGCTGGAATTGGGCGAACTGGAAACCCCGATCCTGCTGACCAACACCCTGGCGGTGCCGCGCGCCGCCGAAGCCCTGCTGAACTGGACGCTCGCGCAGCCCGGCAACGAGACCGTCGGCTCGGTTAACGTAGTGGTTGGGGAAACCAACGACGGCTGGCTGAACGACATCCGCCAGCGGCGTTTGAGCGTCGAACAGGCTCAGGCAGCGCTGGAAAATGCGCGGGAGGGGCCGGTGGCCGAAGGGGCGGTTGGCGCGGGGAGCGGCACCGTCGCTTTCGGCTGGAAGGGCGGGATCGGAACCAGCTCACGCCGCCTGCCAGACTCCCTGGGCGGCTACACGCTAGGAGTTTTGGTGCAATCCAACTTCGGCGGGGTGCTGCAAATGGACGGGATTCCGGTTGGAAAGGCTTTGGGGCAGTATTACCTGAAAGACAAGCTCGATGCCGGCGCAGACGGCTCGATCATGATCATCCTGGCTTGCGATGCGCCGCTCTCCGACCGCAACCTGACGCGCCTGGCGCGGCGGGCGCTGGCCGGGCTGGCCCGCACCGGGGCAGCCATGTCGGATGGTTCCGGGGATTATGTGATCGCTTTTTCGAGCGCCGAAAGCGTGCGGCGGACGGCCCAACGCCGCAGCCGGGTCAGTTCTTACCCGGAAGTGCCCAACACACAGATGTCGCCCCTGTTCGAAGCGGCCATCGAGGCCTGCGAAGAGGCCATCTACAATTCGCTATGCATGGCCGAAACGACCAGCGGATTCCGCGGGACGGTCGAGGCCCTGCCGCTGGACAAGGTTCGGGAATTGGTGGAAAAATCGGGCAGGAAAAAAGGTTGATTGTGCGTTACGCCCTGAGCGGAGGAAACAGTCCGTAGTCGAAGGGCAATCGGCTCAAGGGATTGTTTAAAAATCTGACCGCCAGGAAACCAGAAAACCAGGAACACCAAGTTTTTGAGCAAAAAAGCGCATAAAAAGCAAGATTTTCTAATGTTCATCAACATCCCAGGCGGCAGGGCAAGCACGTTGATGAACGCCAGGGCGCTTTGCAGCGACAGGGAATCATCCAGGGCAATGACCAGCGCGGTCATCGAGAGCAGCGAGACAGTCCCCAGCGCTGCCCAGAGCAGGGTCAATGCGCCCGGCGAAGGAATGAATAAGGCCAGCAGACGTTTCCAGATCATGGGTTTTCCAGCGCGCAAGAAAATTTATTCTGTTATTGTACCCCGCGGACTGATTTTCGGCGGACGGAGGTTAGGGCTGCGGTTTGAGCGGCCCATTGACGCAGGAGCCGAGGGTGTCTGTCAGATAGTATTCAGTATCCAGTGAGCCAGTGTTCAGTTGGGCGAGGTGTGGTATTTTGTCAGGGCTAAATTGTCCGTTTAACCGGCAAATTAGCCCTGAATTTTACGATTCGTTCTTATGGAGGTGTTGCGGATGGGATTGTGTCAATGAAATCACAGATGTGATTTGTAGACGCGATATCAGATCCAATTTGGGTAAATGCTCCTTTATACTTGTAGTCATCAAACATAACTTTAAAAGAGCCATACAAAAAGCGGCCCTTGATATCTCTGAATCCTACACCTAATATAATATAACCACCGCCCCATTCTGCCCTGTTCATCGTAAAGTCTCCGGCCTGCTCCAGTATGGCAATCACCTCACTCTCCGGCATGCCGGGCTGGAGAACTTCACAAAGCAGGTGATGGCGTGTGTTTAAGAATACCAGGTACTGTAAACCCAGAATAACCAGCAAGATACTGATTACAAGTAATACAGAATACCTTTTTTTCATAGGTTAATTCTTTAGATTGGCCCTGATCTATTGCCCTATATTTGTAAAGCCAGAAAAATTAATTTTCTCTTTCCAGTAATCCTCGCAACCAGAAAGGGATTGATTTTGCACACGAGATTCGAGACGCAATCTCATAATGAATGAATCCATTTGCGAGCTATACAGTCCGTCTTGATAAGTGGATCGCACCAGGGGTATTTGTCGCCATCAATAGGGTCGGGGTTATTCAAATATGGCAGCCAGTCTTCGCCTATGTAATAAGGGCTGATAGGAAACAAAGCTGGGAATAAAACCTGCGGTGCAATCATGCCCTGATTGGCGTCAAAATCATTCAGAACAACGGTCATGGCCCAGACAGTATCCATAACATCTCTTTTGAAGTGCGTTTGGCTCAAATCGGCAAATATGGCAAAAGCCTCAATCGGTTTAACCGCGCCTGAAGTAACCAAACTTTTTAATACTGTAGCAAACCCCATGTAAATACGCCAGCCCTGCCTGGCAAGATGCTGACAATATTTTGTAACAGGCAGAATATCCCGTCGGGTCGACAAAATTAACCGGATTCCCCTCGACATACCCCCATCTATTCAACGACAGCGGACGGTTGGCATCTCCCGGCCAGGTGTCACGAGTTAGGAAGCGGCCCATGCCAGGGGCGTAATGCCGCGCGCGCAGGTAGACCAGGCCATCTTGCTGGTATTCACCGGTGAATCCGTATCCGCTGGCGGAGGGGCCGGTTGAAGTGGTTACAACTCCCCTTCGTTACACTCAGGGCAGGCTCCGGGTCGTAGGTCTGGGCGAAGGCCACTGCTCCGGTTTGGTTAACCAATTGGCGCACAGAGCCGAGAGCTTCGGGGATGAAGTACTCGATGGTGTCAGGTGCTCCGGTGTCAGGTGTCAGGTCAATTTGGGCAATGCGTCCATATCCATAGAGATAGTCGTGCGTGCCATCGGAGAGAGCCTGGGTTAGGCCGGCGTTCAAGCCTGCATTGAACGAAGTCGAAATGTCCATTGTGAAGGTGGTGGTGAGGCGGTTGACGGTTTCCATAAATCGATCACCGAGTTTAGAATACCGATTACTGACAACTGTTTACTGACCGAAACCGGCCAGTTGGCGGCATTCGTTTACCGATCTACCCCATGACTTATTCCTGGAGCAGGTTGTAGAGCTTTTTGATCGGTACATCAAAATAGCGCGAGAAAAGGGTAAAATCAGCCTATGAGACAGCCTGACGTAAAAACCGGCAACCAACTTGCAAGTGCCCTGAACGTGCTGGGGGTCAATTTCATCCTGGGCGGAAGTGGTGAGGACACCTTCTTTCACAATCAGCCTGCCCGTTTGATTGCCGCGCTGGCGCAGAGTGACGAGGCGCGCTTGCGCCTGTCCTTGATACCCCTGTTTTTGGAACATCCTGAATACGCGGAACTTGTCCGGGTTGTTGCCCGAAAACTAGACCCGGCGGCCCGGCTGACGCTGCAATGCTATTATAGCGCGGCAGTCTGGTTTCAGAGAAAATACCAATCTGGCGGCAGCCCCTTACCCGACCATTTCTCCGCGAAATTAGGTCTGGATCCGGTTGAAGACCCAGATGAAAACCTGTGCGCGCTGGCGAAACGCCACAAAGAGTTGAGTGGCTCATTTGTCAATTGGCTTGGCACGTACCAGCATGCCGCGCAGATCTGGCGCAAGGGGTTGGAATACCGAGAGGCGTAATGTATGGATAACGCCGAAATTCGATTCATCTTGCAAAACCTGGGTGCGCACGTTCCAACCGGGTCAAAACTAACCCTGGTAGGGGGGAGTGCCCTGGCGTTGCTCGGCAATCCGCGCCTGACAATCGACATTGATTTTTGGGGCGATGATATCCACCCCAATCCGCTCCACCAATCCATTTTGCAAATTGCGCGGGAATTAAAAATTTTCGTTGAACCCGTGCCGTTGGAACGTTTTGTTCCCTTACCGCAGGGAAGCGAAGAACGTACTATTCATGTCGGCCAGTTTGGTAATCTCGAGATTTATGTTGCTGATCCATACAGTATTGCCCTGAGCAAACTGGACCGCGGGGCGGATACTGATTTGGAAGATATTGTTTTTCTGGTCCAGTCCGGTTATGTCAAAGTGGGTGAATTTGAACGCATGGTCAGGGAAGCCTTGCCCCTTGCCAACCAGTATGATTTCAATCCCGATATTCTCGAGCATTTGCAAGAGCTAAATCGCCGTCTGGAATCAGGATAAGGTGTATAGAATCGTGACCGCAGGTAAACCAGGCCGTTTTTCTGGTATTCACCGGTGAAACCGTATCCGCTGGCTGAGGGGCCGGTTGAAGTGGTTGAGCCAGTCAAAACTGTGGTTGCGACTCCCCTGCTCTGGGCAACGCAGGATCAATGCGCCCGTTGAAAGAATAAAGAAGGCCAGCAGATGTTTCCAGGTCACGAGTTCCCCAGCGCGCAAGAAGATTTATGCCGCTATTGTACCCCGCGGTCTGGTTTTCAGTGGGCGGAGGTTACTGGTCAGCAAACTGGGGAAATTAAGTTCTCAAATTCGATTCTAGAGAATAAAAAATGGATATGCCAGGAACAGGATATGTAATAAACTACTTGTTCCTGGCATATTTTTCTACCTTGAATCGTTAATGAACAGGAGTTTCAGTTGCTGTTGCACTCGGAATTATTGCGGTTGGCGGTAGAATGATAATTACAACAGGGGTGGGAGTCGGCGTTGGGGTTGCCGTCATCAAGAAAATTTCGCCTGCATCATGGCGATACAATTGGGTCAGGCTATCCGATCCAGTCCAACCAGTCAGAAAGATATCGAGGCCGCCATTGTTATCATAGTCAGCCCAGGCAACAGAACTCCAGGAGATGCCCGGCAATTCGATTCCACTATCCACAAAACTGCCGCCCAGGTTGGCATAGATCTTTGTGATATATTCGGAACCGGTATATCCTGTCAACAAAATATCAAGTGTCCCATCGTTGTTGTAATCGCCCCAAGCGGCGCTGCCCAGGCTAACGCCCGGCAAACCGGCAGAAATGTCCACAAAAGTTCCACCTTCATTGCGGTAAATCTTGGTGATGCGCGTTGCGCCAGTGTAACCGGTTTGCAAAATATCAAGATCGCCATCATTGTCATAGTCGCCCCATCGGACAATTCCTGATGCGGCGCCTACCAAGTCAGCACTGATGTCGGTCAAAACACCACCATCATTACGATAAACCCTGGTCAGGGGTTGCAAGGAATCAGGATTGCCAGAAATCACCAGATCCGGGTAGCCATTGTTATCGTAGTCACCCCAGGCAACAGCGCTGTCCTTGACCTGCGGCAGAGACATATTGCTGTCGATAAAAACGCCAGATTCATTGCGATAGAGGCGCGTAGCGGTCGTTCCATTTGCACTGGGATGTGAACCGGTAATAAATGCATCCAGGTCGCCATCCTGGTCAAAGTCGACCCAGGCCAAACCACGATCCCTGGCCAAAACGCCCAGTAAACCAGCCTGGATGTCCGTAAAAACGCCCCCATCGTTTCGATAAATTTTGGATATCCAGGAAGAGCATCCACTCACCGCGCAGCCGGCGAGGAGGATGTCCAGGTCGCCATCCACGTCATAATCGCCCCACTCCAGTGCCCCGATACCTACTGGTTGTAGGCCAGCCTGAATGGTGCTAAAAACACCGTTCTCGTTCCGATAAACCCCGGCAACCATTGTAGAACAAGAACCGTTCAAACAACCAGCCAGGGCAACATCCCGTTGACCGTCACCATCGTAGTCGCCCCAGGCAACCGAGCCATTGTGGATATTCGGCAGACCTGATTCTACAAGCGTAAAGGAAACGAAGGTAAGCGTTCCGGTAGGCATTGCTGTAACTATAGGCGTATCAGTAAACGTTGGCTCAAAAACCGTTGCAGATGGGGTAACCGTCATCGTTCGGGTTGGCGTCCGACTCGGTGTTCGGGTTGGTGTTCGAGTTGGTGTTCGAGTTGGCGTTACCGTTTGCGATGCCGTTCGCGTGAACGTCAAGCTAGGCGTTATCGTTCTTGTGATGGTAATGCTTGGAGTTCTCGTTGGCGTCCGACTCGGCGTTATTGTTTTCGTAAGCGTAAGGCTGGGGGTTCGAGTTGCTGTCCAGGTTGGCGTAACAACAGCAACCGTTTCAGTCGAAGTTGAAGTTGGGGTTTGTGTTAGAGTTTCGGTTGGGGTCAAGGTTGGGGTTTCTGTTGGAGTTTCGGTCGGGGTCGAAGTAGGGGTGGAGGTAGCGGTAGCAGTTTCGGTATAGGTCGAGGTAAAAGTTGCAGTAAAAGTACTTGTTACCGGCAGTGTAGCTGATGGGGAAAGCGTTTTGGTTGGCCGGCGCGTGCGAGTCGGTACAGGTGTCCGGGTCGGTCTGGGTGTCCAGGTCGGCTTGGGCGTTCGGGTGGGCCGCCGTGTAACGGTAGGGATTTTCGTTCTTGTGGGCATACGGGTCACCGTGGGAGTCCGCGTAGGCGTGGCAGTAAAAGTTGGGGATTCCGTTTCAGTGGCTGTAGGCGTTGGCGTAATGGTTACAATCTGGGGAACATACTCAAAAGCACCAATGTCACAATGTTGTCCTTGTGGACGGGCCACACCGCGCTGATCAGTCAAGAAACAGACAGAATCATCACCCATATCGATGGCCGCCGATCCGGTCAAGAGCGGTATCGTTTGGGTTCGGCCCCCATAACCCCCAAGCAAACCCAGAAGAGGGTCACCAGTAATAATATTTGAACATATGCTGCCAACAGGGCAGCCATCCTGAACAACACTATGATTAATATATGAAGTGCTATGCTCATCCAATGTATATATTTGCGCGCTGCTAGCGGCTGTATTTCCCCAAAAAATTGTGTTGCTAAGTTGCGGATTATTAGTAAAGGTTTCTACCGCAAAATTTGCCATCCCCCCACCATCCATGACAGCCGAATTCTCACTGAAGGTAACATTGTTTAAAACCGGGCGGCTATCATCAACACTGCACATCCCCCCGCCAACCGCAGAAGCTGTATTTTTATTAAAGGTAGCGTTGGTGATTAACGCATTGCCAGAATAATTCATCAAACCGCCACAATGAGAAGCTGAATTATCACTGAAAGTAACATTGGTCAACTCCGGGCTGCTAAACACATTGGCCAGCCCGCCTCCATAATTGGTTGCTATATTTCCATCAAAAGTGACATCAACTAAAACGGGATTAGCATCACCGTAAGCAAACATCCCGCCACCATAAACAGCACTGTTATAGCGAAAAATTACATTACGAACCACTGGATTACTGGACAAGAGAATCATTCCACCGCCACAAGCTGTCCCAGGGCAGGAGTTACCCACATTGGCATTGCCAGCAGTCACGGTGAAACCGTCTAAGGCGGAGTCTGTTACTCCAGCAACAACCACATGATAAGCATTTTCGGTGTTGTTCGCAAAACCTGCATCGTCGCCATTTAAGTCACCGCTTAAAATGGAGACGTTGTTCACAAAATCGCGCTGCTCCCGAAATGTTTCAAAACCTGCAAACCCGCCATAAAGCTTTACCCCGTTTTTTAATTCAAAAGTCGCATTTCGATCTGTTCCCTGGGTAGGCTTATGGATACCAGCGGCAACCCAGATTTCATCACCGACAACCGCATTTGCCAAGGCAGTTTGCAATAAACAGGCATCTAACCAGCCGGAACAGTCTCCTACACCCTCGACAGCCGGCTTTGCATACAGGATATTGGCCTCAGTTTCCTGCGGAACAGCTAACTTCGCTTCCAGAGCCAGCTCGAAAGCTGGGACATCATCACCTGCAAATACATCCTGGGCTGGGTAAGCGCTCAAGGGTAAGCCGAGCGCCAAAATCAATATAAAAAGAATCCCCTTGGCAAAACCAGAATGCAATCTCGTATTCATGCAAAACTCCTTATGTTCTTGGGAAAATTTTTTGCTTCTATCCGGTTCCAGCTAACCACAGGTCCTGCACCCAACAAAAATGCAAAGTACTCTAAGCTATAAGTTTATTCTTTTTTTCACAAATTACCACTAGTATTTTTACTAGTCTTTTTCTCTTCCAGGCATCAATATCGCGAGGAAATGCCACTTAACCTTAAAATCAAAATCGCCCTGCCGAGGTTCCCGGCGGGGCGATTTTCACGCAGACTTCCTGGCAGTTAGTTGTACAGACCCCAATCCATCGCGGAGGGGTCTTCCATCATCGAGAAATCCCAGACATCCATGCCCATTTCAACGGTGACAGGCATGTTCAGGGCTTCCTGGCCTTTGGCGCGGGTCATTTCAACCATGGCCGGCCCGTAGGGACAAAACGGGGTGGTCAAAATCATCTTCAAACGGGCCGTGCCGTTGTCTTCAATGTTGATGTCGCGCACCAGTCCGAGGGCAATAATGTCCAGCCCAATTTCGGGGTCGACCACTTCGCGCAGTTTCGCGCGGGTCGATTCAAACAATTCAGGGTGGGTGTCTTCGAGTCCCCAGTGCAAAACGTTCAGGTTATCTTCGCTCATCTTCTTTTTCCTTTAACTTTTTACGGGTTCAGCTTTGACAACATAGGTACAGTGGCTTGCGCCGCTTAGGATGCATTGGGTTTTCAGGGCCGGGACAGACAACATGCGCGAAATCAAGGTCTCATCGACGGCGCAAATCTCGGGGTGGTTCTGCCCAACCTGCAAGTATGGGCAGGTGATTTCATGGATGTGGTACTCGTCGTTCTTTTTCTCCCACTCAACCACGAAACCCTCCTCCGCCAGCAGCACCTTGACCGTTTCGAGGCGTTCTTCCACGCTCAGGCCGCGCAACTGCTCCTCGTGCTGGTCGGCCAGGCCGGTGGCAACTTCCTTGAACAATTCGCCCACCACCGCATCGGGCAGTTTTTCCTTGATCTGCGAAAGCAGGCGGGTGGTCAGACGCAGGTAACGGGTCGGGAAGCGCTCCAGGCCATTTTCGGTCAGGAAATACACCAGGCGCGGACGTCCGACCCCGTGGCGTTCCTCCTCCGCCTCCACCAGCCCTTCCATCTGCAAATTGGTCAGGTGATGGCGCACCGAAATCGGATTGATGCCAACCGCATCGGCCAGTTCGTTGATGGTCGAACGCGGTGAACGCAGCAACCTTTGCAAAATTCGCTCTCTCGTACTTTTCATGGTTTCTTATCTCTCATCATTAACGAAACACCACAACGCCGGAAGTATAATGTTGCCGGGATGGTTTGTCAATAATATAGATAATTATAATAAATATTACCTTTTTAATGATTAGAGATTTATCTGAATATACTAGAAAAATATCATAAATATTTGACAATTTACGTCCGTTTTGCTATAATTCGCGCAATCAAATACAAAAACGAACCTAAAGGCCAAAGCCTTTAGGTTTTATGATGAAACTCGCAAGGAGATAAAATGTCGGAACTGGTCATCAAAAACCTGCATGTCAGCATTGAGGGCAAGGAAATCCTGAAAGGGCTCGATCTGACCATCAAAAAAGGTGAAATTCACGCCATCATGGGGCCGAACGGCACCGGCAAATCGACCCTGGCCTATACCCTGATGGGCCACCCCAACTACGAAGTTACAGAGGGTGAAGTCTGGTTCAACGGTGAAAACATCCTCGAGATGGAACCCGATGAGCGCTCACGCCACGGCATTTTCCTGGCTTTCCAATATCCGGTTGCCATTCCCGGCGTGACCGTTGCCAATTTCCTGCGCTCGGCAGTCAACGCCCGCCGCCGCGCCGAAAACCCCGAAGACAAGGGCATCCCTGTCCCCGAATTCCGCAAAATGCTCAAAGAGAAGATGAGCCTGCTCAAGATGGATCCGTCTTTCGCCGGCCGCTACCTGAACGACGGCTTTTCCGGCGGCGAGAAGAAGCGCGCCGAAATCCTGCAAATGGCGACCCTCAAGCCCGAGATTGCCATCCTCGACGAGACCGACTCCGGCCTGGACATCGACGCCCTGCGCATCGTCTCGGAAGGCGTCAACGCCCTGAGCGGTCCCGACCTGGGCGTGCTGGTCATCACCCACTACCAGCGCCTGCTGAATTACATCAAGCCGCAATTCGTGCATGTGATGATGCATGGCCGCATCGTCGAATCGGGCGGCCCGGACCTAGCCCTGCACCTCGAAGAGCACGGTTACGACTGGATCCGCGAAAAATATGAAGAAACAGCCGAAGGACAAGAGGTTGCCTAGTTTCCGCTTTATCGGTACAGGAGAAAAATCATGAGTGAAGACGCACAGATTCTGGAAGGATTAGGCGAATATCAATACGGCTTCCACGACCGCGACGACAATTATGTCTTCAAGTCGCAGCGCGGCCTGAGCCGTGAAGTTGTCGAAAATATTTCGCGCATGAAGGCCGAGCCACAGTGGATGCTCGATTTCCGGCTGAAAGCGCTCGAGCACTATCTGGCCCGCCCCATGCCGAACTGGGGCCCGCACCTGCAAGACCTCGACCTGGATAACATTTTCTACTACGTCAAACCCACCGAAAAAAGCGAAAAATCATGGGATGACGTGCCGGACGACATCAAAAATACGTTTAACAAACTCGGCATCCCCGAAGCCGAACAAAAGTTCCTGGCCGGGGTCGGCGCGCAATACGAATCGGAGATGGTGTACCACTCGATTCAGAAGCACCTCGAAGAACAGGGCGTAATCTTCCTTTCGATTGAAGACGGCCTGCGCCAGTACCCGGACCTGTTCCGTGAATATTTCGGCACGGTCGTGCCGATTGAAGATAACAAATTCGCCGCGCTCAACTCGGCGGTCTGGTCGGGCGGCTCGTTCGTTTACGTGCCGAAAGGCGTCAAGGTCGATTTGCCGTTGCAGGCCTATTTCCGCTTGAACACGGCCAACGTCGGCCAGTTCGAGCGCACCCTGATCATCGTCGACGAAGGCGCTTCGGTGCACTACGTCGAGGGCTGCACCGCCCCACAGTACACCACCGACAGCTTCCACAGCGGCGTGATCGAGATCATCGTTAAAAAAGGCGCCCGTTCGCGCTACTCGACCATCCAAAACTGGAGCACCAACGTTTACAACCTGGTGACCCAACGCGCCAAAGTCTTTGCCAACGCCACCCACGAATGGGTCGACGCCAATCTGGGATCGAAAGTCACCATGAAATATCCATCCTGCTACTTGATGGAACCCGGCGCTCACGGCGAAATGCTTTCGATGGCTTTTGCCGGCACAGGCCAGATCCAGGATGCGGGCAGCAAGATGGTGCATTTTGCCCCCGGCACCACCAGCAAAATTATGTCCAAGTCGATCAGCAAGAACGGCGGACGAGCTTCCTACCGCGGCCTGCTCAAGGTGTATAAGGGCGCCAAGGGCGTCAAGTCCAACGTGGTTTGCGATGCGCTCCTGCTGGACCCCAAGAGTCGCTCGGACACCTATCCTTACATCGAAATCGATGAGGATGATGTCACCATCGGCCACGAGGCTTCGGTCTCGAAGGTCGGCGAAGAGCAGCTCTTCTACTTGATGAGTCGCGGCCTGAGCGAAGAAGAAGCCACCACGATGGTTGTCTCCGGCTTCATCGAGCCGCTGGTCAAGGAACTGCCGATGGAATATGCCGTCGAAATGAATCGCCTGATCCAGTTACAGATGGAAGGCAGTATTGGATAATGTCATTGCAAGCCCCGCAGGGGCGAAGCAATCTGCTCTTGAACCGATTGCTCCTTTTATACGGGAGATTGCTTCAGTCGCTGCGCTCCTTCGCAATGACACATGGATGAGAAAATCATGAACGAAAAACCCCAAGTCGTTGTCACCTCCCGCTCCCGCCGCCCGGACGCTGCCGCCAAGGAATTTGCCTTCGGCCAGGCCGACCTGCCCGGCGGAGCGTTGACCGAATACCGTAACCGCGCCTTTGCCGCTTACACGCGCACCAGGATGCCAACCACCGCCGATGAGGCCTGGCGGCGCACCGATTTGCGCTTCCTGCCCGCAGACGTTTTCAACCTGCCGAAGCAAGGTGCATTCCACGATCTGCCGCCCGTGCCCGAAGATCTGCTCAAACCGCTGACCAGCGACCAGCACGGCGGACAGATTATCCTGACCCCTGGCGGTTCCAGCGTCGACCTGGATGAAAAACTTGCCCAAAAAGGCATCATCTTCACCGACCTGAAAACCGCCGAGCGCGAGCATCCTGAACTGCTCCAAAAACTGGTTTCTAAAACCGTCAACCCCGAAGAAGGCAAATTTGCCGCCCTGGCTGGCGCTTTTTCGCAGAACGGCGTTGTCTTGTATGTGCCCAAGGGCCTGCAAGTCGAAGAACCCTTCCATTCCGTGCTCTGGGGCCCCGGCGAAAACCTGGCCCACATCTCGCACATCCTCGTCCTGATCGACGAAGGCGCTTCGGCTACTTTCGTTCACGAATCGGCCTCCCCCAGCGAAAGCGGATCCAACTCCATGCACGCCGGTCTGGTTGAAATCCAGGTTTTGCAGGGCGCAAACCTGCGTTTCGTTGAACTGCAATCCTGGGGCAAACACGTCTGGAATTTCAGCCACGAGCGCGTGCGCGTCGAACGCGACGCCAATCTCGACTGGATTTTCGGCGCCATCGGCTCGCGCCTGACCAAGAACTTTTCCGAACTCGACCTGGCCGGTCAGGGTGCAGTCGGACGCATGTCCGGCTTCTACTTCACCGATGGCAATCAGCACCTCGACCACGATACCCAGCAGAACCACCTGGCCGCCAACACCACCAGCGACCTGCTTTTCAAGGGCGCATTAAAAGGAAAGAGCCGCTCAGTCTGGCAAGGCATGATCTATGTCGCCCCTGGCGCGCAGAAAACCGACGGATATCAGGCCAACCGCAACCTGGTGCTTGACGACCAGGCCCGCGCCGACAGCATCCCCGGCCTTGAAATCCTGGCCGACGATGTGCGCTGCACCCACGGCGCGACCGTCGGCAAATTGGAAGAAGAACCGCTCTTCTACCTTGAATCGCGCGGCATCCCGCGCAAAGACGCCGCCCGGCTGGTGGTTGAAGGCTTCTTCGACCCGATCATGCAGCGCATCCCCTTCGAGGGCGTCCGCGAACGCTTCCAGCAGGCCATCCTCGAAAAAATGGGATAACCCACCCGCTTGACATTTCGAGCGAAAGCAAGAAATCTCAGATTTTTACAAAGAAACGCCCACCCCCTTTCCAAAATTGGGAAGGGGGTGACGGCCTAAAACTTGGAAAACCTTCTATAATAGAGGCACAATGAAACCAGCACAAAACATCCCGCCGCGAGGCCCATTCCAGAGAAACATCCGGGGAGGTTCTATGTCCTTTATGCGTTCACCCGACGCCCAGCACATTTTCGAAGTAGGAGATATGGTCGAAGCCTTTTGCGACCATGAAAAAGGTTCAGACCGCGTGCGCGGCTGGCTGAAAGGGATTGTGGTGCAGGTTGACAACAAGATGGTTGCCGTTCAATTCCGCGGCAACGTTTTCCTGACCGATGGCTGGATGGTTCCCGACCGCATCCTGTGGTACCCGACCAACTCCGAACAAATCCGCCCGGTCACCAAAAAGGTCAAAGAATAAACCATGGCTTTTGAACTTCAGAAAATTCGGGACGATTTCCCGACCCTGGCTCGGGAAGTGCGCCCCGGCGTTCCCCTGGTCTATCTGGATTCGACCGCGACCTCGCACAAACCCGAGGCCGTGCTGGCCGCCATGGACAGTTACTACCGCAACTCGAACGCCAACATCCATCGCGGGGTGCATACCCTGGCCGAAGAAGCCACAGGACTATACGAAAAAGCGCGCGAAAGCATCGCCCGTTTCATCAACGCTCCCGCTGCCCGCCAGGTGATTTACACCCGCAACACCACCGAATCGATCAACCTGGTGGCCTACACCTGGGCGCGCGCCAACCTGAAGAGCGGCGACCTGCTCATCACCACCGAGATGGAGCACCACAGCAATCTCGTCCCCTGGCACATGCTGGCCGCCGAGCGCGGCGTGCGTCTGGAATTTATTCCAGTCACCCCGGACGGTTTGCTCGACCTGGACGAATACCGTAAACTGCTCGAACTTGGCCCCAAACTGGTTGCGTTCACCCATATGTCGAACGTGCTCGGGACGATTAATCCTGCCAAAGAAATCATCCGCCTGGCTCATCAAGCCGGGGCGATTACGCTGGTCGATGGCGCCCAATCCGTGCCGCATTTCGCCGTCGATGTGCAAGACCTGGATGTTGATTTCCTGGCCTTTTCGGCCCACAAAATGGTTGGCCCAACCGGCATCGGCGCTTTATACGGCAAGCAAGCCCTGCTCGAAGCGATGCCGCCCTTCCTCGGCGGCGGCGACATGATCAAAACCGTCCACCTGCGCTCGTTTACGCCCAACACCATCCCATATAAATTCGAAGCCGGGACGCCCGCCATCGCCGAAGCAGTCGGTTTCGGGGCCGCCTGCGAATACCTGACCCAGATCGGCATGGACGCCATCGCCGCTCACGAACACGCCATCAGCGAATACGCCCTCGAGCGGCTGGAGGAGATTCCCGGCCTGAAACTGTTCGGCCCGTCTGCTGATAAAAAAGGCGGGGTGGCCTCCTTCATCCTCGATGGCGTTCATCCGCACGATGTCGCCCAAATCCTGGACGGCGACGGGATTGCGGTGCGCGCCGGTCATCATTGCGCCCAACCCCTGCACGAGAAGTTCAACATCCCGGCCACCAGCCGCGCCAGCTTCTACCTGTACTCAACCACAGCAGAAGTGGACAAATTGGTGGAAGGAATTTACAAAGTCAAGAAATATTTTGCATAGAAAGTTATCCGGTTAATCGGTTATCCTGTTGACCAGTTAATCCAAAACCGAACAGGCGGATAACCGCATAACTGGACAACGAAAGCCTGACATCTAATACCCCAACACCGGAAAAACCTTATGGACGATCTCTACCGCGAAGTCATCATCGAGCACTATAAAAATCCCGGCTACCGGGGCCGGCTCGACCCGCACGATATTTTCTTCGAAGACAAAAATCCGCTCTGCGGCGACCACATCGAAGTCACCCTGCAAGTCGGCGCAGATGGCGTCGTCAGCGATGCCCGTTTCGACGGCCACGGCTGCGCCATCTCGCAAGCCTCCGCCGACCTGTTGATGGAATCGATTATCGGCAAGCCCCTCGCAGAAATCAAAAAACTAAACCGGCAAGATGTGCTCGATCTGTTGGGCATCGACCTCGGCCCGGTGCGCCTGAAATGCGCCCTGCTCTCGCTCAAAGTGCTCAAAGCGGGCGTTTACGGTCTCGGCGAAGCCGGCGACGATTTGGTGGAGTAAACACGATGTTCAATTACACCGGTTTTGACGAAGCAAAAGCCAATTTCTTCGAGATTGCCCCGGCCAGCGAACTGCCCAACGGTGAGCGTTTGTTCGTCGAACTGGACGGGAAATCGATCGTGCTGTTCAACGTTGCCGGGCAAATTTTCGCCATCGCTGACCTGTGTACCCACGATGACGGCCCGCTCGGCGATGGCGACCTGGAAGACCACAACATCGTCTGCCCGCGACATGGCGCAGAATTCGACATCCGCAGCGGGAAGGCGGTCCAGATGCCGGCTGTGGTCGATATCCCCGCTTACCCGGTCAAAGTAGTGGACGGCAACATCTGGCTCGGCTTGCCCAAAGAATAATCCCTGATAAAACGTTACCGTTCAGCGCTAGGTTGTCATTTCGAGCCGCTTTTTGGCGAGAAATCTTAACAACATTGCGCAAGATTTCTCAGTCGCCGCTGCGCGGCTCCTTCGAAATGACAAGTTTAGAGCAAAATAAAGCCAAAAAATACGGTTGAATAGTACAATAAAAGAAGAAAGAGGAAAGAAAATCAGCATTCTTTCCTCTTTCTTCTTTCCTGCTCCCTGACTACAATATCCCTGTGAATACCCCAACAAATCCCAGAATAGAACTGATCCGGCTGCTGACTCCGCGCCTCGAACGACTCTCCGTCGATTCGATCTGGGCGCGCCGCGCCAGCGGACTGCGGCGGTCGCTCGTCAAGGTTCTCGAATCCGCCGAGGCCGGGCTGGCGCTCGATGAAACCCATCTCGACCAGCTCATTGAGCGCACCTTCGACATCCTGGCCAAGTCGGCGCGCGAAATCCCCGACCCGGCCCGCCAGCTATGGAACAGCATCAAGGGAAACTGAACCATGCCCAGAAATTATGAAAACGCTGCCCCAACCCAATTCCAGCGCCTGCCCGAATATCACCGCAACGAGGCCTGGATTCGCGCCTACCTGCATCGCGCCGAAATCGGCCACCTGGGGCACGCTCGCGCCGGACAGCCTTACGTCACACCCACCAACTTCTGGTTTGACGAAGAAAACCGGCAAATCATCTTTCATTCCAACATTGCCGGGCGGATGCGTGACAACCTGGAGCACAACCCCCAGGTCTGCCTCGAAGTCAGCGAAACCGGGCGTTTCCTGCCGGCCAATACGGCGCTTGAGTTCAGCGTTCAGTACCGCTCGGTGATGGTTTTCGGAAAAGTTATCCTGCTGAAGTCCGATGAAGACCGGCGGCGCGCCCTGTATGGCCTGCTGCGCAAATATTTCCCAAAACTCGAAGCGGGGGTCGAGTACCGCCCGATCAGCGACCAGGAACTGGCGCGCACCTCCGTTTACGCCCTGCAAATCGAATCCTGGAGCGGCAAAGAAAACTGGCAGGAACAAACCGAACAATCGCCTGACTGGCCGCCCCTGCCCGCGCACCTGCGCTAATTCCACCACGAGCATCCATTCCCCATGAACCCATCCCAAAAACAACCCAAGATTGTCGCCCTGGCAGGCGGCGTCGGCGGCGCAAAACTGGCCGATGGCCTGGCCCAAGTATTGCAACCCGAAAACCTGACCGTCATCGTCAACACCGGCGATGATTTCACCCACTGGGGCCTGAACATCTCCCCCGACATCGATACCGTTTGCTATACTCTGGCCGGGCTGGCCAACCCGCTCACGGGCTGGGGCAGGCAGGATGAAAGCTGGAGCGTTTTCGAGCAGATGGAACGCCTCGGCGCGGAGGCCTGGTTCCGTCTGGGTGACAAAGACCTCGCCACCCACCTCGAACGGACTCGCCGTTTACGAGACGGGGAGCCACTCTCGAGCATCACCCGCGATTTTTGCGCCCGTTGGGGCGTGCGCCATACCGTCCTGCCGATGAGCGACGATCCGGTTGCGACGATGGTCGATAGCGTTGAAATGGGCGAACTGGCCTTCCAGGAATATTTCGTGCATCAGCGCTGTGAGCCAACCGTCAAGAGATTCCGCTTTGCGGGCATCGAAAAGGCCCGGCCCGCGCCAGGAGTTGCGGAAGCGCTGGCAACGGCAGACGCAGTGGTTATTTGCCCGAGCAACCCCTGGGTCAGCGTCGATCCGATTCTGAAAACACTTAAAAATCTGGAGATTTTTGAGTCCAAGTGCCTGGTCGCCGTCAGCCCGATCATCGGCGGCAAAACGGTCAAAGGCCCGGCGGCCAAGATGTTCGCCGAACTGGGCATCGAACCCTCCGCTTTAGCGGTAGCCAGGCATTACGGGAGTCCGTTCCTGACGGGATTCGTGCTCGACACCGTCGACGCCGCTCTGGCGGAACCCGTTTCGGCGCTGGGAATCGTCCCCCTTTGCACAAATACAATCATGAATTTGTCAGACAACCGCTCTCAATTGGCCCAAGATGTGCTAAACTTTATACAGAGATTAGCATTATGAGCATTTGGGCAATTGTGCCTGTTAAACCTTTGCGGCTGGGAAAATCACGCCTCTCCGGCGTCTTAAGCGACGATGAGCGTTCGATCTTGAATCGCATGTTCCTTGAAAATGCACTTTACATCCTGCGCGCCACGCCCCAGATCGGGCAAACCCTGGTGGTCAGCCGCGACCCGGCTGCACTGGCAATTGCGCGTGAGTTTGAAGCCCGCACCGTGCTCGAAGATGGCACCCCCAACCTGAACAACGCCTTGCAACGGGCAACCGTGTTGGCGCGCGCTTTTGATGTCAACGGCATCCTGATCCTGCCTGCCGACCTGCCCCTGCTGAGCCAGGCCGACCTGGAAAGTTTCATCAGTGTTCACAACGCAGCGCCGGTTCCCAGCGTCACCATCGCCCCCGACCGTCACAAGGACGGCACCAACGCCCTGCTGGTTTCGCCGCCCGGATTATTGACCTATGTTTACGGGCCGCAATCTTTCACCCGCCACAGTGAAATGGCTGTCAGTAAAGGCGCGCACCTGAATGTGGTCACAAACAGCAACCTGGCCCTCGACCTGGACACACCCGAAGACCTGGACTTGTTCAATACAGTCAGAACCGGGACACCGGACTGATTGATTACCAAAACCAACAAGCAACCCCGGAGGATACCCATGACCCAAAGAGTGGCTCTGTATTTACAAGACTCGCACGACCTGCGCGACGGGTTGGATTACGCGCGCTATGCCGAGGCGAAAGGTTTTGAAGCGGTCTGGCAGGCGGAAAGCCGCCTGGTGCGCGATGCCATCGTCCCGATGGCGGCCTATGCGGCCGTTACCGATAAGCTCAAGGTCGGCTCGGGCGTCATCAACAACTGGACACGCAACATCGGCCTGCTGGCAGCCACCTACCTGACCCTGGATGATTTGGCCCCCGGACGTATCATCTGCGGCATCGGCGCCTGGTGGGACCCGTTGGCCAAGAATGTCGGCATCGACCGCAAGAAGCCGCTGACCGCGATGAAAGAAACCGTCGAGATCATGCGCCGGCTGCTCAACATGGAACGGGTCACCTTCCACGGCGAGTTCATCCATGTCGATGGCATCGAACTGGATGTGGTGCATGGCCGCCGCGAACCGCGCAACGTGCCGTTGATGATTGGCGCAACCGGCGACAAGATGATGGAACTGACCGGCGAGATCGCTGATGGGGCCGTGCTCAATTACTGTGTCGCGCCCGAATACAACGACCGCGCCCTCGAACTGCTCGAGGCCGGGGCGAAGAAGGCTGGCCGCAAACTGGAGGACATCGACCGCCCACAGCTAATCGTCTGCTCTGTGGATGAAGATCACGATAAAGCCATCGACACCACCAAGATGCTTTTATGCCAGTATATGGCCCAGCAGCCGCATATCGCCAAGGCCAGCGGCGTGAGCGACGAGGTGGTGCATGAAATCCAGTCGATTTTGGGCTGGCCGGCCACCAAGGAGCAAATCAACAAGGCCAAGCACC
>JAEWVF010000091.1 GCA_023459215.1 Chloroflexota bacterium | reverse complement strand
CGCAAATCGGCGAACATATCGAACCCGGACAAATCATCGCCGAGGTGACTGGCAAGCCAATCATCGCGCCCTTCCCCGGTGTGCTGCGCGGACTGATCCGCCCCGGCTTGCAGGTGACAAAAAACCTAAAAATCGGCGATCTGGATGCCCGTGACAAGCGCGAGTATTGTTTCCTGGTTTCGGATAAGGCTCTGGCCATCGGTGGCGCGGCGCTGGAGGCGGTTTTGAGTTTTGAGAAAAAAGGGACGAGTGGAAAAGCGAAAAAGGAATAAGTTGATGAGTCTGACGCTTCGCAGAGCGATAAGAATTTCGCCAGGGCAATCTGTTGCCTTTGTTGGCGCAGGGGGCAAGACGACAGCCATGTTTCAACTGGCGCGCCATTTTTCAGCGGCGCTGGTGACGACCAGTACCCACCTCGGCGCGTGGCAAACCGGGCAGGCCGATACGCATATCATCTGGCAGGCGAATGCCGCGCTGACGGGTTTTTCCGTTCCAGAAACCGGAATCTGCCTGGTCAGCGGGCCGCTTGACCCGAACAGTAACCGTTATGGCAGCCTGAATGCCGCCCAACTGGCGCAATTGCACCAAATTGCAAAAGCCAAGGGTCTGCCCCTGCTGATTGAAGCGGACGGTTCGCGCCAAAAACCGCTCAAGGCTCCAGCAGGGCATGAACCCGCCGTCCCTGAATTTGTCGATGCTGTCGTAGTCGTGGCCGGGCTTTCCAGGCTGGGCCAGCCGCTTAACGAGGAAATCGTCCAACGAGCCGAGCGCTTTGCAGCGCTGAGCGGGTTGGAGATGGGGGAAAACATTTCAACCGCCGGGCTTGCAAAGGTGTTGAATCATGCCGAAGGCGGGTTGAAAAACATCCCGACCAGGGCAAAGCGGATTGCTCTGCTCAACCAGGCCGAGACAAGTGAAAGACAGGCCACCGCCGGGGGCATGGCAGATGAATTGCTCAAACATTATGACAGCGTGCTGGTTGCCAGCCTGGGACAGGAAAAAATTTATGCCGTTTTTGAGCCGGTCATGGCGGTCATTTTGGCAGCCGGGGCAGCCAGCCGTTATGGACAGCCCAAGCAATTGCTCGATTATCACGGCCAGCCGTTTGTGCGCCGTGTGGCCCAAACCGCCCTGGCGGCCGGACTTTCCCCTGTGCGGGTTGTGACCGGGGCCAACGCTGAAGCTGTCGAAGCGGCAGTCGCCGATTTGGATGTGGAAATTGTCCGCAATGCGAAGTGGCAGGAAGGTCAGTCTTCATCGATTCGGGCGGGGTTGGACCCCCACCCGGCCTCGCCTTCGGCAGGCCACCCTCCCGCAAATTCGACGGACTTCGGTCGAATTTGCGGGAGGGCCGGGGAGGGGGCAGTCGTGTTCCTGCTGGCCGACCAGCCGCAGGTGACGCAGCATGTCTTGGCGGCGCTCAAGGCTCGCCATGCCGAGGGGCTGTTCCCCATCGTCGCGCCGCTGATTGCCGACCGGCGCGGAAATCCGGTGCTATTTGACCGGGATACTTTCCCCGATTTGCTCAAACTAACCGGCGATGTCGGCGGGCGGGCGTTGTTCCGTGAATATGCGGTGGAGTATGTCCCCTGGCACGATGAAAGCCTGTTGCTTGATGTGGATAATAAGGACGATTACCGCAAGTTGCTGGCCTGGGGAGTGGAAGAGTGAAAAAGGGAAAAAGGATATTGGTGAAACATGAGAACAAGAATGACACAGATTACAGCGGTTGTTTTGGCGGCGGGCTTGTCGCGGCGGATGGGGCAGCCGAAAATGCTGCTGCCCTGGCGCGGGACGACGGTATTGGGACAGGTACTCAACACCCTGCGCGCGGCGGGTATCGAGGAAATGATCGTGGTGACCGGCGGGGCGCGGGAATTGGTCGAAGCGGAGGTAGTCCGCCTGGAAACGGAAGGAATCCCGGTGCGGACAATCTTCAACCCGCAGCACGAAGCCGGAGAGATGATGAGCAGCGTCCGGGTGGGGTTGGCGGCGATTGGCCCGAAAACGGAATTCGCGCTCATCGCGCTCGGCGATCAGCCCCAGCTTAGTACGCAGGCCGCGCGGCGAGTGCTTTCAGCCGCGGAACAGCCCGGTGCGCGTCTTATCCTGCCCAGCTTCGCAATGCGGCGTGGACATCCCTGGCTGGTGCGGCGCGACCTGTGGCCCGCACTGGCCGCCGCCGAGAACGGGCGGGCTTTCCTGCGCGCCCACGAAGCCGAAATCGCGTATATCGAAACCGACGAAAGTGTAATGAAGGATATGGATACGCCCGAAGAGTACCAAAAAGGCTTGAACGCAATCTAGAAAAATGCTATCCTAAATATGGAAGCGCGTTCGCGCCCGGGAGGTGTGCCATGACAGATCGTGAGTTGATGGTGGAACGGATTCAAAACGCGATGCAGGCTCTCGACCACGCCCATGCCGCTGGCAGTGATTTGCGCAAGGATGTCAACACCGAAAAACTCCAGGCTTTTCGCGACCACATGCACGACCTTTGCACCAAACTTGGAGAACTCAAAACCGCATTGGACAACCAGGCGCTCTACGGGGAAGATGAGCTGATCAATTTGTTCAGCGAATTACTCAGCGGTAAACCAACGCCCTACCGCCATATAGCGGAAGTGGAGCAGAAGAAGTAAAATACAGCATCGGCAAGAAAAAAAAACAGAGTGACGAGAGAATCAATCGCCACTCTGTTTTTTGTGCAGGGTTATAAACTACATCAAAGTTGCAGGAGAAAAATGTGAGATATTTCATCATCGTCAATCCCGTTTCGGGGCGCGGGCTGGGGGAAAAGTCGATCCCTCACATCAAAACCTTTTTTGAAACTCATGGCATGGAATATACGCTGGTTCGCACAGAAAGGCCCTGGCACGCAGCCGAGTTGGCCGAACAGGCTGCGCGCGAGCACTATGATGTGATGGTCTGCGCCAGCGGGGATGGCGCATTTAATGAAGCGCTCAACGGATTGATGCGCGCGCGGGCGGCGGGCTTCAACCACACCGCCATTGGCGTGATCTCAATTGGAACCGGCAATGATTTCGCCGGGGGAGTTGGCATTCCAACCACGTTGGAAGCCAGCCTGGAAACCCTGGCCCTGGGCAAACGCCGCCGGGTGGATATCGGCAAAGTTTCGGGCGGGGACTACCCCGAAGGCCGCTATTTCGGCAACGGGATCGGGATCGGGTTCGATGCTGCGGTGGGTTTTGCCGCCCTGCAACTGCGCGTTCTGCGCGGACTGCCCGCCTACCTGGTTGGGGCCATCCAGACGGTTTTTTTCTACTACACTCCGCCGCGCCTGAAAATCGAGTTGGACGATGAAACCATCGAGCAGTATTCGCTGATGGTTTCGATTATGAATGGCCAACGCATGGGCGGCGGTTTCCGCATGGCCCCCAACGGCGACCCGCATGATGGTCTCTTCGACCTGTGCATTGCCGAGCGCGCCGGAAAACTGCGCATCTTCGGCCTGATTCCGATGTTCATTCAGGGCAAGCAGGAAGGCCAGCCCGAAATCAAGATGCGCCGTTCGCGCAAAGTAACCGTAACTGCCCTGGATGGGGATTTCCCGGCTCACGCCGACGGCGAAACGCTGTGCATCAAGGGCAAAGCATTGACCCTTGAGTTGATCCCGGATGCGCTCGAAGTCGTCACAGCCAAGGGTATAATCGGCGCATGAATATCGCCCGCTGGATCGTCACCTATGGATGCAAACTCGGCCTGGAAGTAATGTGCCGAATCCGCAAAGAAAATTGGGAGAACATTCCCAGGGAAGGCCCGCTGCTGGCCTTTGCCAACCACACCGGCATGGTGGAAGCGCCGGTCATGTATACCCAACTCCAGCCGCGCCCCAAGGTCACGGCGCTGGCCAAGATCGAGACCTGGGACAACTGGTTCCTGAACTGGGTCTTCACCCTGTGGGAAATCATCCCCATCCGGCGCGGGGAAGCCGATATGGATGCCCTGCGCAAATGCTTCGAGATGCTCGAAAAAGGCTATATCCTGGGCATTTCGCCGGAAGGCACGCGCAGCCGCAGCGGAAAACTGATCCGCGCGCACGGCGGCATCGCCATGCTGGCGCTCAAAAGCGGCGCGCCGCTCGTCCCGGTGGCGCACTGGGGCGGGGAAAATTTCAGCGCCAACCTGAAAAAGTTCAAGCGCACCGATTTCAACATCCGCGTCGGGCACAAGTTTTACCTGGACGATCACGGTGAGCGGGTAACAAAAGAAATCCGCCAGCAAATGGCGGACGAGATGATGTACCAGTTGGCCAAGCTGCTGCCCGAATACTATCGCGGCGAATACAGCGATCTGGAAAACGCAACTGAAAAATACCTGCGCTTCGCCTGAAAACAAAACCGTCAACAAAAAACGCCTGCAAAAGCAGGCGTTTTTTGTTCGCTACTGGATCGAGAAATTGGTAATCACCGTGTCGATCCAATACGATGGCCCCGGCAGGGAGCGATAGCCGATAAAGAATTTGCGGTTGGCAAAAGAGACCGGGAAAGGCCCAAAGCTGACCGAGTTGATTTTAATGCGCACATCACCGTTGCCAAGCTGGATGTGGACAACATAATCGCCATTAACTGCCGGCAGGAAAGCGGTGCGAAAGTCGAAACCGGGGCCGCTAAAATCGAATTGCATTTTTCCGGGCTGGGTGTTGCCGGGCGCAACGCCAAATTTGATCCCGTTTGCAAGCGGGTCGTTATCGGGCAGGATCATGAACCACAGTTCCGTTGCTGAAAGCGTAGCCAGGTTCAGGCGAAAAGTAAAACGGATATCGGATTTCTGCGGCAAATCGGCCAGAATACCGCCATAATAGGCGCTGCCGGTCGAGCCAGTCTTAAAAATCTGGAAAACGCCGCCAAAGGTAGAAAAAGCGCCATCCACCGGCTGCGGCCAGCAAGCGGCGGCGGGCTGCTCGAGCAGGCGGTTGGCCGAGTAAACCTTCCATTCGCGGCTGATGCAGTCCGCTTGCCAGTCCTGGCCCAGGATGACCGGAGTCAGAGTCGGGGTCGGCTCAATCGTTGCGGTCGGGGTGGCGCTGGGCGGAATCACCTGCGTTTCTGTCGGCAGCACAGTCGGCGAGGCTGTGGCAGTGGCCGTTGCCGTAGGCGGGTCAAAGGTCGCCGTGGGGTTAACAGCAACGACAACAGCCAGCGTCGCTGTCGCCGGGATCGCCGTGGGGGTAGCAGTTTCTGTTGTCGGGGGGTTGATGGTATAAATGACGCCGGCCAGGCCAACCAATGCCACAAGAATCGCCCCAATTTGTCCGATTGCCGTCGTCAAGCACGATGAAACCAACCCCACCAGCAATTCAATCAACTTAATCGGAGAAGGTTGTCCCGTTGTATCACTCATTATTTCACCACACACTAAAGGTGAAATAAGTATAGCGCAACTTACACGCAAACAGTTTGCAATAAGTTTACATCAACGATCCCCCATTTGGCACACCCTTTTCGCAATCGCCCGGTCGACCTTGCCCATCGGATACTCTGCCAGCCTGTCAAGCGGCGCCCATTCCAGATCGGCCTCGGCAGGAAGATCGAGCGGTTCGCAGCGCCAGGGGATTTCTGTCAGCTTGAAGTGGGTGTAGGCGTGGCGGACGGCGTCCATGCGCGCCAGCGGACTCACTTTGAGCCTGTATTCCGCTTCGATGGCGGCAGCCAGGGCCTCGGGGGAGTCCGCATCCAGTTCGGCGGCGGGGAATTCCCAAAGGCCGCCGAGCAGCCCTTCGGCGGGTCGCTGCCGAAGCAAGGTCATCCCGTCCCTGACGATAACTGCCGCGCCCTTCAGTTTGTGCGGCACAAGCGGTTTGGGTTTCATCTGCGGACGCTGCTCCTGGATGCCCAGGGTGCGCGCCTTGCAAAGCGCATTCAACGGGCAGAGCAAACATAGCGGATTCTTGGGCAGGCAAATTGTCGCGCCGAGGTCCATCAGGGCCTGGTTGTAATCGCCAGCCCGACCCGCCGGGACATGCCTTTCAGCCAGCGCCCACAGGATTTCCTCGCCAGCAGGGCTGTCGGCGGGCTGCGAGACATCAAAAACGCGCGCAAAAACCCGTTTCAGGTTGCCGTCCAGGGTGGCAACATCCAGACCGAAGGCAATCGAGGCGATGGCGGCAGCGGTATAACGACCAATGCCGGGCAGTTTGCGCAATTCGGCTGGCCCGGCTGGCAGTTGTCCGCCATATTCGCTGACAATCAGCTTGGCGGCCTTGTGCATGTTGCGGGCGCGGCTGTAGTAGCCCAACCCCTCCCAGGCGGAGAGAACCGCCTGCTCCGCAGCGTTGGCCAGGGCCTGGACAGTTGGGAATTGTTGCAGCCAACGCTCGAAGTAGGGGATGACCGTTTCGACGCGCGTCTGCTGGAGCATGATCTCGGAAACCCAGACCGCGTAAGAATCAGGCAGCCCGCGCCCCGCTGGCTGTCGCCAGGGCAGGACGCGGGCATGTTTATCGTACCAGGCCAGGATGCGGGCGGAGAAGTCGGTCACTAAAACTGAAACCCACCCTTTGCCTGGATGAGTTTATACGAATAATTCTTGACGTAGCCGAACAACTGGTCGCGCAGATAGGTCCATTCGACCGAGTTGAGCGCGCGCTGGGCGTTGGGCAGGTCGGGGGCCAGCATTGCGACTTGAATCTGCGGATATTCACCGTAAATTGTGGCCCAGGCTTCAACCGGTTCCAGACCCATACGCTGCACACCTGGAATGAACTGGCCGATCACAAATTCAAAATATTCCTGTTCGCGCTCCGGGGCAATATCCCAGGTCATGAGGAGTTTTACCGACATGTTGGGGTCTCCGCTTAGTTGCTGCCAGCAGCTTCAAGCACAACCACTTTGGTTTCTTCCGGCAGGCTGGAACGGGTCACTTTCAATGAAGCCACCGGTTCAGGCGCAGTCAGTCCCATTTCCTTGAGGAACTTCGAGAGCGGGTCAAGCTCGAGGCCGGGTTTGCTTTTTTCGTGGCCATAGTGCATCGGGATGACGATATCCGGCTCGATCAGGCTGATGACTTCAGCCGCCTTGGCCGCGTGCAGACCGTTCCCGCCGCCGACCGGGACAAGAACCACATTGACCGTGCCGAGCGCTTCAACTTCAGCCTGGGTCGGCACCTGGCGCAGGTCGCCGAGATGGGCCACGGTAATACCGTCAAAATCGAAAACATACAGGGTGTTGCGCGGTTTTTCGACAGCTTTTTTGCCGTTGGCATCCGTCTGGACGCCGGTAATAAAAACGCCGCCGATTTCGTATTCGCCGGGGTTGTCAATCTCGTGATTGACGCCTTTAACCGCGCTGACAAAGTTATGTCCGGGCGCTTCGTGGCTGACGGTGACAATATCGGCGCGCAGTTTGAGCGGTTCAAACCCAACCACATCGCTATCGAAGGGATCGGTAACAATCGAGGCCATGCCGCGTTCCATCAAACGAAAACAAGAGTGTCCGTACCAGGTAATTTCCATGTTTCAGTAGTGCTCCTTCGGGTGACAATTATACCTGAGGCCGGGGTCGAATTGGGCACCGACGGCCCAACTAAAACGGGAGAAGGGGAAAAAGGAAAAATCACGGGCGCGAATTTCTCGAATTTTCGCACGTCAATTCGTGAAATTCGCGTAATTCGTGGCAAAAGTGTTTTTTGTGGTAAATTTCTGCAATTCTGCAATGGAGTCAACCAACATGAACAAAAAAGTCATCATCTACCTTGAAGCCCTGTTTGCGGTCGTCATCTGGGGGGCAAACTTCGTCGCCACCAAAGATGTGGTCAGCGAACTTTCCCCTGTCACCATCATCTGGCTGCGCTTTGGGATGGGTTTTCTCATCCTCGGCGCAGCGGTCGCCTGGCGCAGGCAATTTGCCCTGCCCGTCAAAGGCGATTGGGCCTACCTGGCCGCACTCGGTTTCCTCGGCATCACGTTTCACCAGTGGCTGCAAGCCACCGGACTGCAAACCGCCGCAGCCACCACCACGGCCTGGATCGTTGCTACCATTCCGATTTTCACCGCCATTCTCGGCTGGCTGGTTTTGCGCGAGCGCCTCGGCTGGCTGGCCATCGTCGGCATCCTGCTGGCGACTTTTGGCGTGCTGCTCATCGTCAGCAAAGGCAACCTTTCGACGCTGGCCAACGGCGATTTCGGCACGATTGGCGATTTCCTGGTGCTGATCAGCGCGGTCAACTGGGCGATTTTCTCAGTGCTCTCGCGGCGCGGATTGGCCTCCCAACCGGCAGCGCGGATGATGTTCTACGTGATGCTCTTTGGCTGGCTGTTCACCTGCATCTGGCTGTTCGGCTTCGGGCCGGGGTTAAGCGAAATTCCCCAGCTCTCGGCGCGCGGCTGGGGAAATATTCTCGTGCTGGGTATTCTCGGTTCGGGGCTGGCCTACATCGCCTGGTTCGACGCCCTGCGCGAAATCCCCGCTTCGCGCTTGAGCGCCTTCATCTATATCGAACCGCTGGTGACCGTCATCGTCGCCGCGCTGTGGATTAACGAAACCATCAGCCTCGCGTCGCTGATTGGCGGAGGGATTATTATCCTCGGGGTGGTACTGGTCAATCGGCGTTAACCCCCTCCCAGCCTCCCCCAAATATCCAGAATCGGGATGTTTGGGGGAGGGGAAGTTACTCGTCCTTCACATCTTCCTTCGGCGCGGAGACAATCACCGGCCCGACGGTCGAATCGAGGGTCTTGTGGGTCCCATCGCAAAATGGGAAATCCTTCGAAGCAAAACAGCGGCACAGGGCCACTTTCTCACCCTTGGCGAGTTTCACTTCGGTGCGCAGGTGGCCGTTGCGGTCTTCGGTAGTATGTTCAGGCATAATCATCGCTCCTTGTCATTCCAAATTATAATCCCGTCATGTTAAAAGGACGAACAACTCCTGACGGAAACGTCACAAAAACCTCCGCCGGCTGGCGGTTGGAAATTGCGGATGGAGGCCTTTCAGCCTATCGCCTGGCCCAACTGGACGATTACGCCGCCCTGGCCCGCTCCCGTTTTATCTGGCGGGAACGCGCCAACCTGCGCCTGCGTTGCCGGGTCAGTGAGCCGAACCTACCCGGAACCTGGGGATTCGGCTTTTGGAACGACCCGTTTACGGTCTCATTCGGCCTGCAAGGCATGGCCCGGCGGTTGCCGGTTTTGCCGAACGCCTGCTGGTTCTTCCACGCTTCGCCGGAAAACCACCTTTCTTTCACGGATGGCCAGCCCGCCAGCGGATTTTTGGCGCAAACCTTCTCATCGCCGCGAATCCCCTCGGCATTGCTCGCGCCGGGGGCTTTGGGACTGCCGCTGCTTGCCATGAAGCCACTCTCAAAGTGGCTACGCGCCAATATGGCGGCAAAACTGATCCGCGAGGAGGCCAAACGCCTGAGCGTGGATGTGACCGAATGGCACGAGTACAGCCTGAAGTGGGACGCGATCCGGGTGGAATTCGCCATCGACGGCGAAACGGTCTTCGAAACGGCCGCCAGTCCCAAAGGGCCACTCGGCCTGGTCATCTGGATCGACAATCAATTTGCCGCCTGGCGGCCCGACGGTTCAATTGGCATGGGCGCGCTGGCCAATCCCCCAGCCTGGATGAAAGTGGAGTTGATGAAGTGAAAGAGTGAAAAAGTAGAAAAGTGAAAAGGTGATGAGTGGTTAAACCCTCATCACCTTTTCACTTTTTTCTGTTTACTTGTTTACTTTTTTGCTTTTTCTTTGGCGAAATTAACGCCCGCAATCACCAGACCAATTCCGAGGGCGATTGCGCCGAACCAGTTAATATCGAAGGGCAGCGCGAATTGGCGGAAGGCCAGGTCGAGCACGATGCCGAGGATGAACATGCCGCCGAACATGCGGTTGTGGTAAAAGGCAAAACCCGAGAGCCAGGTCGGCCAGAAGGCTTCGAAACCGGCTGGGGGGCCTTCAGGACGCGGCTTGGAGAGCACGGCAATAGCGAAAAAGGCGCGCTTGACGCCAAACAAAACCAGCAGCATGAAAGTTGAGAAATAGCCGCTAACTACCAGATAGATGACGATGGCATAGGCAATCAGAATCGCGGCGATGGTGGTATAGCGGGCAAAGGCCTGTCCCACGCGAACGGGAAAGGTGCCGACCCCCTTCTTCTTGTCGTCATCAAGTTTGTCGGTGTGCTTGGCAACGTTGATGCTGGCAACGCTCAGGCCAAACGGGACACCCGCCATGGCGGCCATCCAGACATTTGCCGGCTCAAACTGACCGGCCCCGAGCGACAGGACAAGGTAGACCCCGGCGACCATGATCGGGCCCCAGATCAGGAAAATCGAGAGCTCACCAACCGCCCAATATTTCATCGGCCAGGTGTAGAAAAGCAGCACCAGCGCACCGAAAGCAAACAAAGCGATAATGTAGGGGTTGGCCTGGGTGTACCAGAGTGCAAAAACGCCCGAAAGGAAGGCAATCAGGCCGCTGACCAGGAACCACTGGATCTGCTGCGACTTCGTCCAGAAGCCCTGCACCAGCGGGTGGACGCCGTACTGGGTACGGAAATAATTTTCCTTGTCGACGCCGCGGCTGAAATCGGTGTAATCGTTGAGCAGGTTGTTGGTGCCATGGGCGATGAACAGACCAATAGTGACCACGAGCCAGGGCCAGAAGGAGAAAACCCCATCACGCCAGGCCAGCGCGCCCGCGATAATGGACGAATAGATGGTGACCGCTGTCACCGCCGAGCGGGTGGCAATCAACCACTTGGAAATCACATCCAGGGAATCCCATTCTTTTTTATCATCCATCTTGATGAGTTCCCAGGCGGCTTTTTTCCACATTGCAAAATTTATACCCATGAACATTCTCCTTCTTCCGTAAAAAGACCGTTTTTATCTATGTGAAATCATACACTTTTGTCCAGATTTTGTTAAGGTTGAAATGTATCACCCGCAACGGGTGAAAAAATAGCAAAAGGGTTAACCCCTGGCCCTATCGCATAGAGCGTGGATAGTGTATGATGAAAGTAATCAAGGAGAATTGAATGGCCGGCAATGTTCGCCTAACGCGAGAATGTGCGCTAACAGAATTGGATCAATCACTCAGCACCGTCATCCAGGCGCATCTTTCAAAATACAGGCTGGCTGTGACCCCGGAATCCGTTCAGATGTGCTGTGAAACCGAATCGACCCAACAGAAAAAAAGTGTGTTTGGCGGTTCCGAAAAGGCCATCCAGGCGGTTATCCTTACCGATGAGCGGATAATTTGGGGAGAAAGAGTCCACGGAAAAAACAACAGCGCAGGTTCGGCCCAGCTTAACCAGATAGAAATGCGCGATTACGAGCACACGGCCATGTTCAACATCATCCCTGATTCAGGCGTCAACATTACCGGCCAATACAGCGACTCAAGCCAGACCGGACAATTATTCATCGCGCTCGACTCTGGCCCCGCCGGCGCCAAGTTCCGCGAACTCTTGCGCGAAGCCATCAAAAACTCAAAAAAATAAATTTAACTGACAAGGAAAGAACGTGAAATTCAACGAATTCAAACTCGATGCCCGGCTGATGGCCGGGATTGATCGCGCCGGATACGAAACACCCACCCCGGTGCAGGAACAAGCCATTCCCGCCGCGCTCGAAGGCCATGACCTGATCGCCACCGCCCAAACCGGCACCGGCAAAACCGCCACTTTCGTCCTGCCAATTTTGCACAAGCTCTTAAGCGGCCCGCGCCACAAAGCCCGCGCCCTGATCGTTACTCCCACCCGCGAACTGGCCGAACAAATCAACGACAACATCCGCACCCTGAGCGCCGGCACCAACCTGCGCTCGGCCACCATCTATGGCGGGGTCGGGACCGCACCGCAAGTCAAAGCCCTGAAGCTCGGCGTCGAGATTCTGGTGGCCTGCCCCGGCCGCCTGCTCGACCTGGCCGGGCAAGGTTTTGCGCGCCTGGGAGATATCGAAATCCTGGTTCTGGATGAAGCCGATCGCATGTTCGATATGGGCTTCCTGCCCGATGTGCGCCGCATTGTCAAACTCCTCCCGGCCAAACGACAGACGATGCTTTTTTCGGCCACCTTCCCATCCGAAGTGGAAAAACTGGCCGCCGAAACGCTAAGCAAACCGCAGCGCATCGCTGTCGGATTGTCGCGCCCAGCCCATACCGTCAGCCACGCACTCTACCCGGTACCCAAACACCTGAAAACCGCCCTGACCTTCGAGATTCTCAAGCGCACTGACACCAACTCGGTGCTGATCTTCACCCGCACCCGCCACCGCGCCCAAAGCCTGGCGATAAAACTCTTGCGCGAAGGCTATCGCGTCACCAGCCTGCACTCGGACCGGACACAGGGCCAGCGTCAGTCAGCCTTGAGCGGTTTCAAGGATGGCCGTTACCAGATCATGGTCGCCACCGACATCGCCGCGCGCGGCCTGGACGTGGACAGCATCTCGCACGTCATCAACTTCGACATACCCGACACCGCTGACGCCTACATCCACCGCATCGGGCGAACGGGACGCGCAGAACGAACCGGCGACGCTTTTACCCTGATCACCCCCGAAGATGATGAGATGGTGCGCGAACTGGAAAAAATTATGGGCCAGCGCCTGCCGCGCGAAAAAATCGACGGGTTCGATTACACTGTCCCGGCCCCGCCCCAACAGAATCAGCCCGCTCCGCGCGGCCCGCGCCCGGCTCCACATCACCCTGCGCAGTCCAAGGGCCAGCCACAAGGCCGTCCACAGGGCAGGCGCGACCACAAACCCCATCCACCGCGCAAATAACGGCAAAAAATTGGAGGGAAGCATGAACCTTGTCACCGGCGCTACCGGACACCTGGGCAACGTTCTCATCCGCACCCTGCTCGAAAAGGGCGAAAAGGTGCGGGCTTTTGTGCTGCCCAAAGACAACCTGACCCCGCTGGAGGGGCTGGATGTGGAAATCGCGCACGGCAACGTGCTCGAACCCGAATCAATCACCTCCGCCTTAGAAGGGGTCGACACGGCCTATCACCTGGCGGCGATGATCAGCATCATGCCAGGGAAAAATGAAATGGTGCAGCGCGTCAACGTTGAGGGGACGCGCAACATGCTGGCCGCAGCCCAAAAGGCCAGATTGCGGCGCTTCGTTTACACCAGCTCGATCCACGCCATCCAGCGTGCGCCGCATGGCACCACCATCGACGAAAGCCTGCCTTACGATCCGCACAACCCCTACGGCGCGTACGATACATCCAAAGCCCAGGCCAGCATGCTCGTACAAGAAGCCGCCAAAAACGGCCTGAACGCTGTGCTGGTCTGCCCGACCGGCGTGATTGGCCCCTACGATTTCCGTGTTTCGCTGCTGGGCGCCTGGTTCCTGAGCTACTGGAAGCACAAGCCGGTGCAATATTTCGAGGGCGGCTACGATTATGTCGATGTGCGCGATGTCGCCAGCGGGATGATTGCCGCCGCCGAAAAGGGTCGCAGCGGCGAAAGTTACCTACTGAGCGGCGGATACATGAGCAATGACGATCTGGCGAAACTCGGTCGGCAGTTGGTCGGCGGAACCTATCGGCTGCTCAAACTACCCCTGGGACTGATTCAGTTCCTGGCACACCTGCTGCCGCACTACTACCGCCTCAGCAAAAAATCGCCGCTGTTGACCCCCTATTCTGTTGAAGTCTTGCAGAGCAACGCGGCCATCAGCCATGCCAAAGCCACCCGCGAACTGGGTTACCAGCCGCGCTCGCTCAAGGATTCACTCCGCGATGCATTGTTGTGGTTCAAGGAAAACCAGACCCGCCTGATCCACTCTTAACCGTATGAGAAAACTTTTTATCCTTTTAACCATGATGCTCCTGCTGGCCGCCTGCGCCCCAGGTGGGGCTGCAGCGGAATTGATCCCGCCTTCTGCCAGCGAAACCAGCGCCCCGCCGCCGAGCGAGACTCCCAGCCCGCAGCCAAGCGCAACAGTCACCCCCAGCCCAACCGAAACAGCCACGCCCGCTCCCAGCAGCACCGCGACTCCCAGCGAAACGCCCAGTCCCGCGCCGACGCCCACCTACGCCATCCTGCGCGGGAAAGTCAACGTCGAAAAAGTCAGTTGCCGCTACGGGCCGGGAGCAATGTACCTGTACCTGTATGGGATGGTGCAAGGCGCCAACCAGGATGTTATCGGGCGCAACGACCAGGGCACCTGGGCCTTGACCATGGCGCGCGGCGATAACAAATCCTGCTGGGTGCGCACCGACCTGATGGACCTGAGCGGCGACATCATGAGCGTCCAACCCATCCACCCGGATGATTACAACCTGCCGAAGTCACCCTTTTACGGGCCATTGAGCAACGTAACCGCCAAACGCAACGGGAACGAGGTGATTGTCAGTTGGAATCCGCTGATTCTGCGCGCCGGGGACGATTCGCTGCAAACGCCGTATGTCCTGCAAGTCTGGGTCTGCCGCGCCGGACAAATCGTGATGGAATCCGCCGGGACGTATGAGACCTCGATCGCCATTGTTGACGAACCCGGCTGCGCGGAAGCCTCGCATGGACGCATCACCGCGGCTGAAAAACACGGTTACACCAAATTTGTCGAAATCCCCTGGCCTTAAGCCATCATCCGCACAAATCGATTTTTCCCAGGGCTTTAATCAGCGCTTCAGCGTGCTGTTTCCGTTCCGGGATTGACATAAACTCACGCTGGCTGGCGTAGTAATTATCGTTCTTGTAGCGCGGCGTAACGTGCAGGTGATAATGCCAGACATCCTGTCCACCAGCCGGTTCATTGTGCTGGCGGGTGGAAACCCCGTCACAGGCGTAAACGGATTTCATCGCCAGGGCCAAGCGCTTTGCCTGACGCTGAATATCAACGGCGTAGCGCACCGGCAGGTCAAAAATGTTCTCATAGTGCCGGTTGGGGACCACCAGGACATTGCCATGATTGTTCGGCCACTGGTGGGCGCTGACCAAGGCAGTCACAACATCATCGTGATAAACGATGTCGCTGTGGATGGAATGAACATGTTCGTTCTGAATCCCTTGAATCAGCAGGCAAAAGGGACACTGATAATGATCCGGCGCATGGTTATGCATAAATAACCTCGCATCAAAGGCTAACCTGTCTCACGGGAAGAGGCAAGCGTAATCAGGTCGCGCTGTAAAGGAAACATGTTTGGGGGCAGTTCTTTGGGATGAAAGAAACGTGCTTCAAGGATTTCCTGTGGTTGTATCCGAATCGTGAGCGGGTTTACCCCGGCGGCAAGCCTGGCGCGATAGTAAACTTCGATCCGCAGGCGATAATCGCTGACCACCCTGAGCAATTCAATTTCGGCCAGCGCCAGGCCGGTCTCTTCGAGCACCTCGCGCGTAAAAGCGGCTTCGAGCGTTTCGCCGCGCTGGACAATGCCGCCCGGCAAGCCCCAGACATCCGCCACCCAATGCCGATGACGCTGGAGCAGGATGCGTCCATCCTGGTCGAATACCACCCCCGAAACACTGACCATGAATTTGCTGCTGAAAAGCCACAACGACCACCACTGCAGGTGGCCACTCAAACGCCGCCAGATTTGGAAAAGAAGATCAAGGAACATCAAGATTCCAGCCGGGTCAAGAATAGAGAAGTTCTTTAACCTGTGCTCTGACCCAGGTTTGATAATCTGGCTCATCTGCGGAAATTCTATAAAAATGAGTCAGGTGCAAGACTTTATAGTATCGATAGGTTTTAATGTCAAAATGATTTACTTGGCAATACCCGCTTAAAATTTCATCTTCCTCGTATCTCGATTTGAAAAATTGCTGCCCGGGCCTGGGAATCACAGCCCAGGCCAAATCAAGTTCTTTGTTTCCCCAACCGGCCAATTCCCAATCCAATACCCCTGAAATACAATCATCGGCCCAAAGAAGGTTGGCGTAATGATGATCGCCATGGATAAAAGCATCATTAACCGAGGCCGGAGCATTCCCTTCCAGCCAGCAACGCGCGGCAGCGATAAAAGGGTCGTTTTGCGGGTTCTCCGGCAGACTGTGAATTTTTCTTCCCTTCGCCAAACGCTCTGTAAAGTTCAAGGAATGAATCTCGCCCAGGCTGTAGCCAAACCGGTTACAGTATGCGCTTGTGTTGGCGGCATATTTATCAAGGATGAAGGAAATTCTGGCCCCCGGCAGCTTCTCCAACACCAGGTAGTTAATTCCCTGGTATCTGCCAGTTTCAATTACTTTCGGGATTTTTAACGAAGCGGCCTGCTGCAGCTTGTTCAGGAAATAAGTCTCATTCTCAAAATCGGCATCGCGATGCCGCTCAAATTTAACGAAAAAATTAGCCCGCCCTTTATCAACAGCGCCGATACACTCGATAACATCGTTCCCGGCATATGGATAGCTGATGATGGATTCAATTTCAACTCTTTGAAATTGAACCGCAAACGGGTCCAGCAAAAGCTCCCTGTATTTTTCAAAATACATTGCTCAGAACACCCTGCGGCTCAGGCTTCCATGCTCTTCGAGCCTGACCTGTTGCGGCGTACCGTCTACGGCGCGGCCCAGCCAATAAGCATGTTTGTCTGGCTGGCTGCGCACAATCGCATGGTTCTCGCCCTCCAGCACAAGGGCGCAGTTGTTCTCGATGGCCAGCACCGTCCGATCGAGGCTTTGCAGGAAATCCTTGAAGTTGGCTTCCTGTAAACCCTCGTCGTAATGCGGACAGTGGCAGCCTTCAATCAGCCCCAACCCGTCCACATAGGAATAAGACCAGGCACCAGCCGCCTCGAAACTATCCGAGTCGCTCAACCCGGAGGCGAACCAACAAATCGAACCGGCGCTCAGGCCGCTGTAAACCTTGTCCCTGGAAAAATTGGCCCGCAAGACCTGATCCAAACCATGCCTGGCCCAGACCTGCATCATCATCCGGGTGTTGCCGCCGCCAACATAAAGGATATCGGCCCAATCGATTTTGCGCTCCAGCGCGGCGCGGTCCGGCGCATCCGTTTGCAGGGAAAGCCAGTCATAGTTGCAGCCGAGAGCATCGGCGTAGATTTGTCGGATGGTGCCGATATAGCCCTCAGGCTCGCCGCTGGCGGTCGGGATGAACAAAACGTTCGCTTTGCGGCGATTCGCCAGCTTGACGATATATTCATCGATCAAATAGGTTTCCTTCTGCCCAATTTCCCCGCCGTCGATGGCTACGATAATGGCCATGGATTTGAATTTCCTTTCCGGGCTGTGTTGTCAACCTGCGATGCTTGCGTCTGAAAAACGGCCCTGCATGTTCGCGGAAATCAAAACAATATGTCCGGAGAACAAGTCCCCCGCGCGAAAGATGATTTCTACATTTTGAGTTGGATAAAGGGTGATCGAAAAACAGACGAGACAAGAGATAAACTCCTCCTCCGAAATTTCAGAGCTATTCTCTTCTCCCCAGCCCTCATTCCTTAAATCGAGCAGTTTTTCCGCCGCATAGCTCTTGGCCGCGGAGAGCATCCCCTGGATGGATTTCAGGAAAGACTCAGCCTGGGACAGAATGAGCATGGCCTGTCCATCGGTTTCGGCGGACAAATACAGCAAGATTTCATCCTGCCCAATAATCAGCTTGCCCTCATACCAAGCGAGAGATGCATCGTAAACAAAGTTTTCCAAATCCGAAGGAACCATCAGAGACTCCCGACCGCAAGAAATGGCCGCAGCCAAGCCACGAATTTACGCGACGATACTATCACAAATCACAGCGGCCAGCCGGGGGAATCTGATAAAGAGCGGCTTCAAAACATCCGCCAGGAAAAAGGCCGGGCATCTTTTTCAATGCGAGGCCTTTTTCATTCACTTTTTGCTCATCCCTTGGTTGGGTAAGGTGATGGCATTTCCATCTCGCATAACCACATAGGGTACTGCTAATGGGATAGCAGGTCTTGTCAGGATTTGCCAGCAAGACAATTACTTAGGCGACTTCGTGTCGCACACGTGGCTATTAATCGGTGGGCCGGTTTTGCAAGACGGTTTTGAGCTTTGTTTTTTGCCCTGTCAGTCTGTAGAATTATCTATGACAATATTTTCCTTGCCTAGAAGGATTGCTAAAAATACCATTTCATCATTCGGAGTAGTTTGTACCATCAGGGCATGAGCGTCCACTACTCCTGATGGTTCTCCAGTCATATGGATGGCTATTTTGTCTTTTATATCTTGGAAAATTGTTTTCTCGTCCGACGTCAGGTCTTCATCAAAAACCGCAATCCAAACATTCTCTTGTTCATGAAGTTGTAAAGGCCCGAGCAAATCGGGTTTGGGGTTAATTTTCGAAATCAGTTCATCTCGGGACAAGCTCTTGTCAGCAAATAAAATAGTAAAGGATTTCTTGCAACCATTTTCAGGCATGTCATACCAATAAATTTCTACATCATCGTCTACCACAGACCCTGGCAGTGATTGTTGGACGAGACCACCAGCATAGATGACACCTGGGCCGCGCGTTATACCTGAAATAATAGGGCGAGGTCTCTTTACGGAAAATCCCTGTTTGTTTGATAGCATAAAATACCATCGTCCGTTTGCGTGAAGGCTGGCTTTCATCTGTTGGGCGGTAGACCTTACAGCTAGATATGTCTCGTTACCTTGAACCCAAAGCCGCCATACAGCAAAGGCACCAGTCGAAGGGTGACCGATTCCGAAACGGATGATTTTAGAGGCTTTTTTGTTACGATTTCCCATATATACCTTTTTAAGGTTACAACTGCCCAACGAGACTGTCGAAAAACCTATTTTCGCGGGGCGAAACACCCCGGCCCGGCGCTCAACAGTCCGTTTTTAGGGACAGAATGCGGTTAGGATGGGCCTATCCATCGGCCTGGGGCTACTGGAGCGCCCCAAAAGTATGAATTTTCCCGATATTATGTACCAGTGCAAACAATTTCCATTGTACATCCACTTTTGCCTTGCTGCGTAACATCAAGCGACTCATTTGCTTGTGCACACAGATATTGGCAAAGACCGGCTCTACAATTCCCAGCCGCCGGGCGTAGATGCGCTTGCCCTGTTCGCTGTCGATCTTCGCCTTCATCTCATCGATCAGGTTGGGCGATTGGCCATCCACCTGGACGGAAAGGTACCGGCGCGAAGTATTCGGCTTGCTCAGGCAGCGCGCTCTGAGCGGACAGGCGGTGCAGTCCTCGACGCGGGCATGGTAAACATCGTAAGTGCGATGGCGGTTGACCTGGTTGCGGGCGTGGCAGTTCAGTTCCTTGCCGTTCGGGCAGATGTAAACCTGCTTATCGGGATCAAAAACGAAGTCCGCCAGCGTGAAAGGGGTTGTCTTCGTTTCCGGTCGCTGGCTGCCATGAACGCCATCCTTGAAACGCTCCTGCTCGGCGAAGCGCGCATCGCGTTTTCGGAATTGGATGTCGGGGATGTAGGCATCAATCTTTTCATCGCGACACACTGTCAGGCTCTTGAGCGAATGATAGTTGCTATCGGCAGTCAGCTGCTTGCCCTGAAAATAGGTTTCATCTTTTCCGATGGCGACAACGTTTTTTTTTTTGCACCAGCCAGCATTGGCTGGAGGTTTTCATGATCCTGGCTGGCAAACGCTTCGGCTGCCAGAATGACCTGGTGTTTTGAATCGACCAGAGCCTGGGCGTTGTAACCCTGGATGACGCCATGCGAACTGGGCATCTTGACTGATTCATTGTCGACGGCGTTGCTTTGGATCTCTTTGTCATCGCTGCCGCGCTTCGGTTCGCGATCCTTTAGGAATTCGTTCAGCCGCTCGACCTGGAGTTGGAGCCGTTTTTCCTGCTTCTTCTGGCGCTCTTCTTCCACTTCAGGCTGCTTGTCTGCCTGGGCATGTTCGGTCATGACGCGCTCGAGCTTTTCCTTCAGCTTGTCGCGTTTGTGTTTGAGTTCGTCGAGTGTGCCACTCCATTCTTTCGAGACATTGGCCGAGAGCTTGACGCCATCCAGGCTAAAATGTGTGCCGTCCAGCAGTTTCATTTCTTCGCACACCAGCAGGACATTGCTGAAAATGGCCTGCACCTCAGCTTGCATCGAAGAGACAAACGCAGCGATGGTGCTGTGGTCGGGGGCGTAGCCGTAAGACAGGGCAATGAAGGGAATGTTTTCTCGGCAGGCGCGCTCGATTTGGCGCGAGCTGATCATGCCCCTGGCATAAGCTAGCAGAATGACCTTGAGCAAAATCTTGGGATGGACGGCTGCCGCGCCGGTCTCATCATTGTTGTAACGCTCATCAAAGACTGCGAGATCGATATGCTTATCCACCACTCGGCTGATGGTGTGTTCGAGTGTGCCTGGCACGATCTGGTCTTGCAACGAGATGGGCAGCATGACCAGTTGATTTTCATTGAGTGGTTTGAATTTTGCCATAGTATCCTCTATGGCTATAGAACCCGGTAGATTCTTGTGAGATTCGCCCCACTTTTTCGACAGTTTCAACGGTTTGCGTTACCTGCGTGTGGACGGGCGTGGACAATGCTTGGGAGCAGGAAAAACTCGAAGCCAGAAAAATGCTTGAAAATGCCGCAGAATCCCACACGTCAGGTGGTAGGGTCAAGGGATGACGCCTGGGGTTTAAGTGATGGCAGCCTGTTTACTCCCCATTTCTTTTGGGAGTGCCTCAACACCATCACCATATCCTGGTTTTCATCCCCTGCCACATCGAACCGG
>JAEWVF010000090.1 GCA_023459215.1 Chloroflexota bacterium | reverse complement strand
CAGGAGAAACAAGAAAAGCAAGTCGAAGCAGTGCAAGGGAAGTTATTCGATTAAGAGACGCCAGCAAGAGCGCGCCTTCTAGGCGCATTATCCCAAAGCCGCCGCCTCTGGCGGCGGTAATTTACTTACCATGTATCTTTTATTACGGAGTTCGCTATGTCTATCCTTACCGCTTCCAATCTTGGTATTTCCTTCGGAGCCTTCGATTTGTTCCACGGAATCACTGTCACCATCCCCAACGACGGCAAAACCGGGTTGATTGGCCCGAACGGCGTTGGCAAAACATCGTTGCTGCTGCTCCTGGCCGGGATCAACGCTCCCACCAGCGGACAAATCCACCTGGCCCGCGGACGGCGGCTGGGCTACCTGCGCCAGGAGGCTGTGGATGCTTTTGCCGACCGGGCCAACACGGTTTATGCCGAAATGCTGACCGTCTTCGCCGGGTTCCAGGCCCAACAGGATCGCCTGCACGAACTGGAAGCCGAAATGGCAACGGGGAATGTCTCGGATGAAGTGCTCGAAACCTACGGCCGCTTGCAGGAAGCCTTTTCGCTGGCCGGTGGCTACGATTACGAGATCCAGATCCAGCAAACGTTGACCGGCCTCGGTCTGGGTCGCGAGGCCTGGGATATGCCGCTTAATCACCTGTCGGGCGGGCAAAAGACGCGCGCCTTGCTGGCGCGCCTGCTGCTCGAAAAACCCGACCTGTTGATGCTCGATGAACCGACCAACCACCTCGACATTGAAGCTGTCGAATGGCTGGAGCACGTTTTGCAGGAATGGCAGGGTGCAGTGCTGATTGTCAGCCACGACCGCTATTTCATCGACAATACCGTCAACACCATCTGGGAGATGAAACCGGATGGAATCGACGTTTACCCTGGCAACTACAGCGCCTACCTGCTCCAACGCCAGGAGCGCTGGGAGTATTACGAACGTGTTTTCGAAGAGGAAAAAGCCCGCCTGCTCAAGGAAGCGGACTTCATCCAGCGCAACTGGATTCGCGCCAGCACCCATGCTCGCGCGCTGGGACGCCTGCGGCTGCTGACCCGTGACCTGGCCATCGTCGAGAACTATGGCATCCTGGCCCTGCGCAACGGCCGCTCGTGGTCTGAGATGGAACTGGGCAACCAGCGCCCGTTGGATGTGATCGAGGCCATTCGCAAGGTGAACGCCATCTCGCTGCCCAGCGGCCATCCGCGCCGGCTGCGGCCCCGGTTGCAAGCCGCGCCGCCGAGCGGGAATATCGTCCTGCGGATCGAACGCCTGAAGGTCGGGTATCCGGGCAACCTGCTTTTTACAGCGGAGCGGGTCGAACTGCGCCGCGGTGCGCGTCTGGCCCTGATCGGCCCGAACGGCTCGGGCAAAACCAGCTTCCTGAAAATCCTGCTCGAGCAGTTGGCCCCGCTCGAGGGCGAGGCCCGTCTGGGAGCAAGCCTCAAGGTCGGGTACTTTGCCCAGGCCCATGACGGGCTGAACGGCGCGAACAGCGTGCTCGATGAGTTGATCCGCCACAAGGAGATGTTGCCAGCCGAGGCGCGCAATTACCTGGCGCCCTACCTGTTTACCGGCGATGACATCTTCAAGCCCGTCCAGGCCCTGAGCGGCGGTGAACGCGCCCGCCTGGCGCTGGCCATCCTGACCCTGGATGGGACCAACCTGCTCCTGCTCGACGAGCCGACCAATCACCTCGACATCCCGGCCCGCGAAGCCTTGCAGGAGGTGCTGGAGGGCTACAGCGGCACAATCCTGATGGTGACCCACGACCGCTTCCTGATCAACCAACTGGCCAACCAGATTTGGGAAATCCGCGCCGGGCGTCTGGAAGTATTCAACGGCACCTACCGCGAGTATATCCTGCGCGCAGCCGCCCGCAATTCGTTGGCCCCGGCCCGCCAGCTTTTGCTGACCCCCCGGCCGCTGGCGCGCGATAACAGCAAACAGACCCGGCGGCGGATGGAAACGCTGGAGCTGGTCGAGTCGCGCATCCGCGAACAGGAACAGGCCCTGAAATGTTTGTCCGCCGAACTGCAAAAAGCCGGCGGCAGTCACTTCGAACGGGTCCAGGAGTTGGGTTGGCAGGTGGCCAAGGCCCAGGCCCGTCTGGAAGAGTTGATGCAGGAATGGGAAACGCTGGCGGTCTAAGGCGATGAAAACCATTCCTCAGGCCAACCCGCCGGTGTGCGGTTTTCACCGGCGGGTTGGTTTGCTGTTTGCCTGGCGGTTGCGCCCACGGCGTTTAAAGGTGTAAGATATGGCATCCCTTTTTGACAACTTATGGAGCAACCCTATGCAAAATCGAATTCTGGATTGGCAAGGCAGCAAAAATGTGCGCGACCTGGGCGGACTGCGCACCGCAGACGGCGGCTTGACCCGTTTTGGGGGCATCCTGCGCGCCGATACGCCTGCCCGACTGACCGAGGCGGGTTGGGCCGCGCTCTACGAGTACGGCGTCCGCACCATCGTCACCCTTTGCACCCACGGCATGAGTGAGCCGGAACTGGATTTCGTCTCGCCCTATGCAGAGATCAAAACTGTGCGGGTTGCGATTGAGGATGTGACCAACCGCGAGTTTGTCGAAAAGTGGGCCAGCACCGATTTTTGGAGCACCCCGCTTCACTATCCGGATGCGCTCGCGCTTTGGCCGGAACGCCACGCCGCGGCCATTACCGCCATCGGACAGGCCGGGCCGGGCGGCGTGCTCTTCCACTGCGCCCGCGGACACGACCGGACGGGCATCATCTCGCTGCTGCTGCTGACCCTGGCCGGGGTTGTGCCCGAAGACATTTTGGCTGATTACACCCTGAGCGTGGACCCCGAACGCGAAACCCTGCTGGCCAGCCGCCAGACCACCACCCACGAGGTATTGCTCGGAGCGCAGGCCGGGCTGGATGCCGAGGCTTACCTGCTCTCCGGCGGGGCCAGCGCGGACGATTTGGCAGCCGTCCGCGCCCGGCTGCTGGGGTGAAAATCTATCACCTCCTGCGTGTAAGCTTGACCTGCCGTCTGGATTTTGCTATAGTAGTCGGGAAAGTTTTACTGATACCCACAAGAGAATTGAAGACGGAGGTCAACCATGACAAAGAAGGAAGAACGAGACATCGAGAAGGTTTATGACGCCAAAGATTTTGTTGCCAAACTCAGACGCCTGGCCGATGCGCTCGAAGCGGGTCGGGCCTTTTCGATCCAGGTAGCCGGGGAGCGGATTTACATCCCCGCCACGGCCAGCATCAGCATCGAGCACGAACGCTCAGACGAGGGCGAGGAAGTCGAATTCCAACTCAAATGGGAACTGCGCAAGGCTGAAAACGAAGAGCAGGATGAGGACGAGCAAGAAGACGAAGAAGAGCAGGATGAAGAAGAGGAAAACAACGAAGAAGAACAGAAGGCCGACTAAGTCAGAATGAAGCTTTTTTCTCTGCCAGGCCAACCCAAACGGGTTGGCCTGGCAGAGATTTTCTTTTTAAGGCTTGACAGGTTGTTTCGTGTAAAAAAATTATGACAAACATCAGTTGACCCGCGCGGCGGATTTTTGCTATAGTATTGGGGATGGTTTTTGAGAGACAGGAACCTGGGTTTTATGCAAACACAGTTGAATGCCTGTACCCAAAAATCAAGCCACAATGAATGGAAAAATCAATGAAAATTATCAGCAAGGCACTATTCCTTTTGGTTCTGGTCGTTCTTTTAACATCCTGCAGTTCGTTTGCGCCGAAACCGACAGAAACACCCATCCCAACCGAAACGCAAGCGCCGACTTCAACCATTACACCTGAGCCAACCAGCACCCCGACGAATACGCCTGTCTCGCCCACCGAAACGCCTGCGGCTCCGCTTTTGCAAATGCCGGTGGGAGAACCAGCCAGCGAGTGGGAAGGTATTCCTGTCATGCCGGAGGCTATCGCCGGAGAAGGGGACAGCACCGGCTATACCTTTACGATTAATGCTTCGCCTGAAGAAATCCAGGCGTTTTACGAACAGGAATTGGCAAAACTGGGCTGGAATATATTTGCAAGCGGGCAAGGCACAACGGATACTGTTTTGCTGATGTTCATGCAGGATATGGACATCTTGTCGCTTTCCATCATTCCCCAGCCGGATGGCATTATGTATGTAATGTTGGTGAAATAAATTCAGGTTGTCTGCGTGTAGGGATGCAACCAGCCCCGGTTGACCCGCGCGGCGGATTTTTGCTATAGTGGTGGGGAAGGTTTTTGATAAAATATAAGCTGTTACAACAGCCGTATGTATAAAATAATATATCAGAGTTTTATACATACGGTCGTATAAAACATGTTTAGAAACGCAAAAAATTAAAAAGGGTAAGTAATGGAAAGCAAACACAATAAATGTGCCGAATTGGCTGCCGAAGCACTACAGCATCTTCAAACAATAAAAATTGGCGAGTTATCTACCGCGATAAGAAAAATTGAATTGGTGGCCAGACTAACTGATGATAAGCCATTGTTGCGATGGTGCAAATTTCAACTTGGGGGTTATGCGCATGAGTTTCCGCCGTTCCCTGTAGAAGGCGCTGATCAAAATTATGCAAATGAAATTATAAAAAAAATAACAGAATTAAAAATACCGCTATCAAACCAAGAAATTTTGCATCGGCTCTTAAAATCAGGTGGCGGATTTAAAAGTATTGAAAGTATAGAACAAACACTGGAACGACTTAATAAGGAAAAACACGGAAATGATGGCACATATTACCGAAATAATTTACAAGACACAATAAGCTCTTGTTCCAATGCTGCGGCTAATCATGCGAGTAAGCTTTATTCGGCTTATTCGTTTGGTGACATCCCACGGCAACAATTTGATGTAATAAGAGAAAGAGTGGATGATTTGTTGTTAGAGCTTTGCCCTGATGCAGTTGAAAAGTTCATGACAGCATATGAGAAATTGGCTTCATCATCTGGAGAAGATTGGTCTTTGGCATTAACCTCATGCCGTAGAGTTATCAAGGCGGTTGCTGATACCATATTTCCACCACAGAAAGAATCGCTAAATGGCAGAAAAATAGGAGAAGAACAGTATATTAATCGGCTATGGGCTTTCTTGGATAAAAACGTTCCTTCTGGGTCTGACAAGGATTTAGCTAAAGCACATGTTGACTATTTAGGGGCATTTATTCAAAAACTTAACGATAAAGCCTCAAAAGGTGTACATGCATCTGTAACTCATAAAGAAGCAGTAAGGGCAGTCTTATACACATATCTTACATTAGGAGATATTTTAGAATTTGCAGATCAAGGTATTAAGAAGGCTTTATCCGATAAGGGAAAGTTGGACATTAATACTGCCACTATTGAAGAGTTGGTTACTGTACCGGGTTTAACACATGCTCTGGCAAAAGAAATTGTAAAAAACAGGGTAAAAAAGAAATTTAGTTCAATTGAAGAACTATCAAATATTAAAGGAATTGGCCCAAAATCTATTGAAAAGATTCGCATGAAAGCAATAGCACTTTAGTCTGAACTGCCCAACCATTGCTTCCTGCCGATGCTTTTGTTTTACGCAGTTGAAGTGCTTGTAACTCAAAAGCAGCCCTGATGCTCTCCCAAGCGCTGGGGCTGCTTTTTTTACTCCAAAGCTGACAGGTCTCACCTGAACCTTGCCCGTCCATCAAGTCTCCGTGGATAGGCATCCTGCCGGGAACGGATTCGCGCAGACCTGTCAGGTTTGCTAAAAGCGAATGAAACTGGCCTTGCCTCGAAAAAGATGCCGGCCTTTTACCCAGGTAAACCAAACAGCCCCGACGCTCTGCCAAGCGCCGGGGCTGCCTTTTTCACTTTTCTACTCTTCTACTCTTTCACCAACCCCTAACGCAGCATCTCAATATAATCCTTTGTCACCATCTCGCCGCCGCCCAGGAAGGCGACCAGTTCGGCCACCAGCCGGGCTTTCTTGTCGGCGTCCTTGCGGCTCCAGGTGCGGCTCTTGACCTCCAGGAAGTGGCCCAGGTCCGGTTTTTCGACCGTATCCAGGTTGATGTAGAACTCCTCGCCGCGGAACTTGATGAACCAGCGCAGGCGCTCCTTCTCGATCACCTTTTCGGCGCCCGGTTTGAAGTATTCGCGGTAGAAGCGCAGCGACTGGGTGGCCGGGGCCAGGTAGCGCGAACGCGAGAGCAGCACATCCTGGCCCAATTCGCCTTCGCGGTTCTCGCCGATCAGTGTCAGGCGCTGGCGGACGTTGGTGATTTTGCCCTTGGCATCCACAAAATCGTCTTCACGGTAGCGCAGGCGTCCCTGGCCGGGTTCGTCGAAGGTAAAGTAATTGTCGTACTGGCGGTAGTGACGCTTGTAAACAATCTGGATGTCGGGTTTCTTGAGCGCGTCCTTGACCACCAGCGGGTCGGCTACCTTGACCTTGGCCTGCACTTCGAAGGATTCTTCCTCGGTTGAGCCGCCCAGGGCAATCAGCTTGCTCAAGACCGATTGTTCGCGTTCCATCAGGAAGGCATCGATTTTGCGGGCGTAATCGTCAGCCTGGCGCAGCAGGTCGGCCTCGTCCAGGGTCAGCAGGCGGCGCTCGGTCATCAGCCAGCGGCCGTTGACCATCACATCGGTCACATCAGTCGATTTGGAAGCGTAGACAATCTGCGCGTAGGCATTATCGGGGCTGCGCTCGAAGCGCGGCGAATTGTGCAGTGGGTTCAAATCCACCAAAATCAAATCGGCGCGTTTGCCGGGTTCAAGCGAACCGGTCAGGTCGCCGATGTGCATGGCGGCGGCTCCCAGGCGGGTGGCCATCGCCAGCGCCTCGCGGGCCGGGATCGAGGTTGGGTCGTTGCTCTGGGTCTTGGCCATAAAAGCCGCCAGGCGCACTTCCTCGAACATATCCAGGTCGTTGTTCGAAGCCGGGCCGTCGGTGCCGATGCCCACGTTCAGGCCGGTTTCGCGCATCTTGGTCACCGGGGCCATGCCCGAAGCCAGCTTCAGGTTCGACGACGGGTTGTGGGCCACGCCCGCCCCGGCGTGCAGCAGGGTGCGCATCTCGCCTTCGTCGATATGGACACAGTGCGCCGCCAGCACCTTGGCGTCCAGCAGTCCCTGTTTCTTGACGTAAGGCACGACCGGCATGCCGTTCTCGTTGCGCATGTTTTCGACTTCGAAAGCGGTCTCTGCCAGGTGAGTGTGGAGCGGCACATCGAACTCGGCGGCCAGTTCGGCGGTCGCGCGCAGGATATCGGGAGTGCAGGTATACGGGGCATGCGGCGAAACCGCCGGCACGATCAGCGGGTGGCCCTTCCATTTTTGGATGAATTCGCGCGCCATGGCCAGCGCTTCCTCGTAGGAGGGCGCGTCCGGGGCCGGGTATTTCATCACCGTTTGGCCGAGCACGCCGCGCAAGCCGGCGTCGGCGGTGGCCTGGGCCACATCGTCCTCGAAGTAGTACATATCGGCGAAACAGGTCACGCCGCTTTTGATGAACTCGGCGCAGGCAATCAGCGTACCCAGGCGGCAGAATTCGGGCGAGACGAATTCGCGCTCGACCGGCATCATGTAGCCCATCAGCCAGACATCCAGGCGCAGGTCGTCGGCCAGGCCGCGCAGCAGGGTCATCGGGACGTGGGTGTGGGCGTTGACCAGGCCCGGCATCAGGACTTTGCCGCCGCAATCCAGGCTGTTATCGGCCTGGTACGCCTGGTGGATTTCGGCCTGTTCGCCGATTGCGACAATTTTGTCCGCGCTGATGGCGATTGCGCCATGCCGATACTGCGTGTATTCTTCATCCATGCTCAGGATGTGGGCGTTGTAGAGAATCAGGTCTACTTTTTGCATTGGTTCTCCTGTTTGTGAGTAGAGCGAGATATTATCTCGCTCTACGTTGAAGGTTATTTTATTATGTTTATTATGAACTTGTCTGACAATTAAGTCAAGCGCTTGCCCCGTAGACTTCAGCCCACAACGGCGGCCTACTCAAAAAGGCAGTATAATTTATTCATGCTCATCAATCGGCTGATAATTTCCAGAAAAAAACTTGAAGATTTCTGTACGCGCTGGCAGGTTGAACAACTGTCTGTGTTTGGTTCTGCCGTGCGTGATGATTTTTCTGAACAGAGTGATGTTGACCTGCTCGTTGCTTTTACTGAAGCCAGCGATTGGGGTTTGTTTGAACATCTCCAGATGAAACAGGAACTCAAGGAACTTTTTGGCCGGAATGTGGACTTAATTACCCGGCGTTCCTTGGAGCAAAGCCGAAACATTTTATTGCGTAATGAGATTTTGAATAGTGCCAGGGTGCTTTATTCAGCCAACGAGAAAGCCCATGTCTAAACATCGCGATGATGTTGTGTTGAAAGATATAGTCAATGCCGCCCAACTGGTGCTTGACTTTGTGAACGGTTTCAATCGTGAAATGTTTGTCGATGATTGGAAAACCCGCTCTGCCGTGCTATATCAGTTAACTGTTGTTGGGGAGGCGGTTAAGCGGCTTTCGATGGATTTTCGTGAGAGAAACTCACAAATTCCATGGGCGCTGATTGCTGGGATGCGCGATCACCTGATCCATGCTTATGACTTGGTAGATTGGGATGAAGTCTGGAAAACTTCCACAAAAGATGTTCCTGATTTGTTGCAGAAAATAGAGCAAATCAAAGAGTTTTGAGCATACGCACTCTTGTTAAACGAGTATGGCAAACGCCGGGTATGGAAAACCCGGCGTTTTGTTTTTTTTGATTTTTATGGCCTCCAGGCCAGGAAAACCTGCAAAACGCGCAGGTTCTGGGCGAAGTCGGTATCGCGATGGTTGGTCAGTTCGATGTCAATCGAGGGGATGCTGCGCGTGTTGGCGGCCCAGTCGGTCAGGTTGCCGGTGTAGTCGCAGCCGGTATCAATCGGCGGCCAGGGGTAGTTCGTCACCTCGGACACGGCCTCCGCCAGGCGGATGGAAGGCGGGAAGTCCGGGCGGCCCCCGGCAAAAATGCCCAGCGCCGCGCTGTGGTAGCTGATCAGCGCCGAGGGCTTGATGGCATCGATATAGGCGATCAGCGCCTGTACCTCGGCCTCCGACCCGGCTGATTCACCGCCTTCGATGGGCCGCCAGATCCAGCAGCCGTCGCGTTCCCATTCCTTTTGCCAGTTGTAGGGCCAGTTGCGGTTCAGGTCAACGTTGTTGGCGTTGGCGCGGCCCTCCACCCCGATGGCGCGAGCCGAGCCGTCCGGGTTCAGGTTGTGCAGGATGAACAGGCTGGTATCGGCTGGGATTTGCTCCGGGTGGTCGTTCAGGTAGGCAATCAGTTCTTCGGCCAACTGGACGGTGTTGTACTCGTAGCCGCCATGGATGCCGGCCACAATCAGTTTGTGGGTTGGCCCGCGTCCAAAGCGGTACACTTCCAGTGGGCGGCCTTCTTCGCTGTAGCCGATCACCTGACGGTTGGCCGGCGGCAGCGCCATCGGCGTCATGCTGGGCCCGGGCGAGGGCGTCGGCCAGGGGGTGATGGTCGGACGACGGGTTTGGGTCGCCACCGGGGTAATGGTCGGGAAGGGTGTGCGGGTCGGGCTGTTGACCGGCGCGATAACTGCCATGCCGGGTTCGCTGCGCGCAACCACATCCAGGACGCCGCTAAAGTACAAAAGCGCCCCCAGGCCAAGCAGGGCGACAACGTTGAAGACCCAGATGGCCGCTGCGATTCCGCCCAGTTTCCGGCTCATTCGGTGCGAGTCTCCAGACGCAGCAGATTCAGGGCGGTGTTGACGGCCCAGGCTGGCGCGCTTTTGGGATGACCGCCATACGAGTGCCGGCTGAGCTTTGCGTCCAGTGGGGTCACCAGGGCGATTTCAAGATTGATCTGGCCTTCGGCGGGCATCAGGCGCAGGCCGAGTCCGCAGGTGCTGGTTTGGCTTTGGGCGAAAGCCAGCAAATCCTGGCCTTCCGGCAGGTCGGGCAGGCTCTGGCCGCCGCTGTAGGCCGGATGTTTGCTCCTGGCCAGGCGTTGCAGCAGTTCGCCGCCCAGGTTGATTTCAACCGCATTCAGGCTCCAGCCGCGCGCTGCCAGTTGGGCCAGGGTGACGCCTTCGAGCGTCTCCTCGTCCGCGCCGAAGACGGCTTTGCCGAGCCGTTCGCGGGCGGCCGCTTCGACCGGGCGAATCAGCGCATCGGCGGCTTCAGGCGTTTCGGCCTTGGCGGTAATGCGGATGTCGACCAGGGCAGAGTGGGCCGCCAGTCCAACTGTCGGGTTGGACAGTTCTTCCAGGTCGCCAACCTGTTCGTCGATGACCGATTCACCCATCCCGGCCACATGCAGGGTGCGGGCCTTGATCAGTCCGCGCAGTTGGTAGCGTTGACGCAGGTAGGGGATGACTTCATTTTCGAGCAGGTATTCCATTTCGCGCGGCACGCCCGGCAGCGAGATGATGCACTTATCGCCCTGTTCGACGATGAAGGCCGGGGCGGTGCCGACCGGGTTGCGCAGGGCGATTGCCCCGGCGGGGACGTAGGCCTGGCGTTTCTGGTTTTCTCCGGCGCTGCGGCCAAAACGGGCCATGCGCTCGACGATTTGTTCCCAGAGTTCGGCGCGGAATTCCACGTTGACGCCGATGGCGCGGGCAACCGCCTCGCGGGTGGGGTCGTCGACGGTTGGGCCGAGGCCGCCGGTGGTGATGATGATCTCGGTCCGCGCCAGGGTTTCGCGGATGACACTGGCGATGCGTTCGGTGTTATCGCCAACGGTGGAGGTGCGGAAAACGTCCACATTCAGGTCGCGCAGGCTGCGGGCCAGGTAGGCCGAGTTGGTATCGACGATTTCGCCGAGCAGGATTTCAGTTCCGATGGTAATGATTTCAGCAGAGGGCATGGGATTTTTGATTTGAGATTGTTGATTGGATGTGAAGAGAATGCAGAATGCAGATTAATGAATGCAGAATGTTTGATTTCGTTGAATTTAGGGCGTGGACACTTAATACTGGTCAATAACTACTGGCTACTGGATACTGAATATTTTACCCGTTTGGTCAGATTTGGGGCATTGGAGTTGTGTTAATCGTGCAACTCGATACCGGGTTTTGGTGACAAATTGCGCTTGTCGGCGATAGGGATTTCCCCTACACTTAAAGAGTGAACATTCGCGTTAAGCTGATTGCCACTTATCTTGCTCACCTGCCGCCTGGCACAAAAGGTAATACGTTTGAAGCTGTTATGCCGGATGGCGCGACGATTGGCGAACTGCTTGGGCCGCTCGGCATTCCGCTGGATGATACTTCCGTTTTCTTGTTGAACGGAGTCCAGGCGGAGGCCGATGCGCAGCTTGCGCAGGGCGACCTGGTCACGGCTTTTTCGGCGATTGCAGGCGGGAGCTATAAACGGACTTTATAACGGACTCACGGATGGTAGCGAACTTTTGACAACGGACTTTGTAGCGGACTCACGGATGGCAACGGATGTAATTCCCGACCCTCTATTCTCTATTTTCTATTCTCGAATACCTGACCAAAAGGAGATAAACCTATGTACGGTTGGCACGGACGATTGTTAAGGGTCGATTTGACCAATCAGAAGGTTTCCATCGAAACGATTGCGCCAAAACTGCTCAAGGATTATATCGGCGGGCGCGGGCTGGCAATCCGCTACCTGTACGATGAAGTCGATCCACAGGTGGACCCTTTTGCCCCAGAAAACAAAATGATTTTCACCACCGGGCCGCTGACCGCTACCACCGCCCCGACCGGCAATCGCTACATGGTCGTGACCAAATCCCCGCTGACCGGCGCGCTGGCCCATTCCAACTCCGGCGGCGATTTCCCAACCTGGATGAAGCGCACCGGTTTCGATATGTACATCTTCGAGGGCAAAGCCCAAAGCCCGGTTTATCTGTGGGTCAATGAAGACGAGATCGAAATCCGGCCTGCCGATCACATCTGGGGCAAGGAAGTGCCCGAAACGACCGCAATCCTGCTGGCCGAAACCAATCCCGAGGCAAAAGTGGCCTGCATCGGTCCGGCGGGCGAGAATCTTGTCCTGATGGCGGGTATCATGAACGACAAAGACCGCGCCGCGGCCCGTTCGGGTGTGGGTGCGGTGATGGGCAGTAAAAACCTGAAGGGCGTGGTGGCGCTCGGCAAGAAAAATCCGGCCTTTTACGATGACGCCGGGATGCGCGCCCTTTCAGTCAGCCTGTCTAAGGAAGTTGGCGCCGATATCAAGAAGGGTTCGAACCTGCGCATTTATGGCACGGCTTATGTGCCGCAAGTGACCAATGCGCTTGGCATTCTGCCCACCCGCAATTTCCAGGACAGTGTTTTTGAAGGCGTCGACAAAATCGACGGGGTGGCCTTGAAAAACTCATATCTCATCACCCACAAGCCCTGTTATCGCTGTCCGATCTCGTGTGGACGCCTGACCGAAGTGCCCGAGGGCAAGTACGCCGGCAAGGGCGAAGGCCCGGAATACGAAACCATCTCTTCGCTGGGCACCGCTTGCGGCCTCGATGACCTGGCCGGGCTGCTCAAGGCTAATTATCGCTGCAACGAGTTGGGGCTGGATACGATTTCGACCGGCCTGACCATTTCTGCGGCGATGGAAATGTACGAAAAAGGAATCCTGACCGATGAGCAGACCGGCCTGCCGCTCCGTTTTGGCGATGCCGATGCTGTGATCGAGATGGTCAATCGCATTGGCTATCGCCAGGGTTTTGGGGATGTCCTGTCCCAGGGCAGTTACCGTCTCGCGCAGCATTATGGGCATCCTGAAATGTCCGTCACCGCCCGCAAGCAGGAATTTCCCGGCTACGATCCGCGCGGCGCGCAGGGGATGGGTTTGCTCTACGCCACCTCGAACAAGGGCGCTTCGCACATGGAAGGCGACGTGGCTTACGAAGAGGTTTTTGGCACCCCGGTTAAAGCCGACCCGCTTGCTACCGATGGCAAAGCCGAACTGGTGGCGCGCTTCCAGGATGCCTTCGCGCTGATCGATTCGGGTGGTCTGTGCGTCTTTTTCGCCATCCGCTATGCTTTTACCAAAGAGATGATGGTTTGGCCTGATCGGCTGGCGCAGTTGCTCAACCTGACGACCGGCGCGAACTACAGCCCTGATGAGGCTCTGCAAGCCGCCGAGCGCGTCTATACCCTTGAGCGCATGTTCCTGCTCAAGGCCGGCTCCGGCCCGGAGCAGGATACGCTCTCGCCGCGCATGCTCAACGAGCCGCTGACGGC
>JAEWVF010000089.1 GCA_023459215.1 Chloroflexota bacterium | reverse complement strand
TCCAGGAAGCCGGCCCGGCCAAAAGTCCGAACGCCGCCCGCGGTCTGACCGGGCGCACCTCGCCGCGCAAAATCGGCGACATCGGCGGGGACTCGGAAGAACGCATTCCGGTTCCGATTGGCGAATTTTCGCGCGTGCTCGGCGGCGGGATCGTGCCCGGCTCGATTGTGCTGGTCGGCGGCGACCCCGGCATCGGTAAATCGACCTTGATGTTGCAAATGACCCTGGCCATGGCTGGGAGCAAGCGCGTCCTGTACGTCTCCGGCGAAGAATCAGAACGCCAAATCAAGATGCGCGCCGACCGTTTGATGGAGCGCAGCGGGCAGTTCCCTGATAGTTTGTTCCTGGTGACCGAAACCAACCTGCAAACCATCCTGGAGCATGTGCGCGAGGTGCGCCCGGAACTATTGATTGTCGATTCGATCCAGACGGTTTACCTGCCTGAACTGGAATCCAGCGCCGGGTCGGTCTCGCAGGTGCGCGAGTGCTCGTCACAGTTGCGCGAACTGGCCAAATCGCAGAACGTGAGTGTTTTTGTCATCGGGCACGTTACCAAGGAAGGCGCGATTGCCGGGCCACGGGTGCTGGAACATATCGTCGATACCGTCCTGTATCTCGAAGGCGACCGCTTCCAGGCCTACCGGCTGCTGCGCTCGGTCAAGAACCGCTTTGGCGCGACTGCCGAGGTGGGTGTCTTCGAGATGCGTGAAAAGGGACTGGCCGAAGTGCCCAATCCCTCCGAGGCTTTCCTGGCCGAGCGTATGGTCAATGCGCCCGGCTCGGCCATTGCTGTAACGATGGAGGGCACCCGCCCGCTGCTGGTCGAACTGCAAGGCCTGACCTCGCCGACCCAGTTTGGCAACGCCCGCCGCACCCCGAACGGGGTCGATACCAACCGCCTGCTGATGATTGCTGCGGTGCTTTCGCGCCGGGTGGGGGTCAAGCTGGTTGAACAGGATATTTTCGTCAACGTTGTTGGCGGTATCAAGATCGATGAGCCGGCCGCCGACCTGGCGATTGCCGCCGCCGTGACCTCCTCGATGCGCGACTTGCCCGTCCGCGCCGATGCGGTCCTGATTGGCGAGATCGGCCTGGCTGGCGAACTGCGCCTGCCGGGACAGATGCCTGTCCGCTTGCGCGAGGCCCAAAAGCTCGGATTTAAAGCCGCCATTGTGCCCAAACGCCTGCGCAAGGCTGAACCCTGGCCCGATAACATCCAGATTATCGAGGCCCGCTCGGTGCATGATGCCCTTGAATCGGCGTTTGCCATCCAGCGCGAACGGCCAACGGGCCGCCATATCGCTTAAGCGAAAAAATCGCCGCCCGGAACCCGGACGGCGATTTTGTTTCCAGAACAGTTATTTGTCGCGGCGCAAACCCTGGCGTTGGCGGGTCTGCTCGATGAAGTCGCGCACCAGCTTTTGCGGATGCGGCTGCGAGCCGCCCATGATCAGGTAGCCTGGCGCCCAGAAATCGCCGGACGGGTTATCGCTTTTGATGCGCGGGAATTCCTTGAAAACCCGCTCCGATGTCTGCTGGCGGACGATGCGCATGATGTAGCCTGGCGCGGTCGCCGGTGGGACGCTGACCACCCATTGCAGGTATTCCGGGCGGACGGAGATGTGCTCCAGCCGCCAACCAAAAGCGATGCACACCTGCGAGACCCACTCGTTAATCTGGTCGGCTAGGTCGCCGGTCAGGTGATGGTTATCGAAGCGCGGCACCAGCAGGCAGGCATAGTTCAGGTTATACATGGCGGGCGAGGCCGGTTCGAGCACGATGCGGTGGGCAACTTCCGTGACCGATTGGGGCCGGGTTTCGATGATCGAGTTGGGATCAGGGTTGGGCTTTTGGGCGCGGGTTACGGCCAAGTCGTCTGGCTGCTCCGCGGCGGGATTCCTGTCGCTGACCGCCCGGCCGGCGCGAGTCTGTTCCAGGTCGGTGAGCGAAATTCGCTCTTCGCGGCGGCGCACAGCCGGGGAGCTTTCGCGGCTGTAGTCGGGCGAGAACATCGGATGGGTGGTCACCAGCGGCGGTTCGACTTTGCTGGGGCGTTGGGGCTGGACCGGTTTTTGTTCCCAGGGCAGGGAAACGTGCGCTTTGCGCTCCTGTTTGGGCGGCACCGGCGGCGGGACATCCCCGAGCAGGTCTGAGATGGGCGGCAGGTTGTCCAGGTCTTCGCCTTCGGCAAATTCGGCGGCGTTCTCTGTCATGCTAAACTGGCTGGTCTGGTCGGGGGGGACTTCGGCCAGCGAGCGCACCAGTTGACCGGCCTGGGCACGGATGGTGCTGAAGGGAGTTTCAGCGTCAAAAACCAGCGCCAATACCATCGAAGCGGTCAGGCGGCGCGCATAAAGCATGTGCTGGGCTTCGGTCGCCTCCAGGCGGATAAAGCGCAGCAGGTCGCTTTGCGATTGGGTATCCCAATACTTTTGCACCGAACGCGCCAATTCCTGGGCGGCTTCGCGCTTCAACTGCCCGGCGTAAGCCCATAATTCGTTTTGACGAGTGATGAGCGCGGCCTGGGCCGAAGATTCGAGCATCAGGCGTGTCAGGTGGCGCGCGGCGCGGCTGACATCTTGCAGCCAGTCCAGTTCGCTATCGGGCAGCGGCGGGATGGTCGGGCTTGGCATGCGCGCCGGTTGGGGGAAAACAGTCACCTTTTTTAAGGCGGATTGCAAATCGGGCAGCGAAAGCGGTTTGGACAAGACCGCCCGCAGGGGCAGGTCCTTCAAGCGAATGGTATTCTGGCCTTCGCGCGCAATCAGGATCAGGTTGACATCCGGCCTGATCTGGCGCAGGGCCAGGCCGATATCCAGAACGGAAATATCCGCCTCGTCCAGGTCTGCATCGAGCAGGACGGGCGGCGTGGGTGTATGCTGGCGGATGAATTGAATCGCTTCGGAGAAATCCGCAGTGAGATGAACCCCATATTCAGGTAACCCCTGGGCAATCAGGTTTCCAAAGGCTTTGTGGGGGGATAGTACCAATAGGGGATAAGCCATGTTGGAAGTTTATCACGCCCATGCCCTGCGGGCAACATTTGAAAAATATTAAGATGGTTTCAAATTTGTCATGTTTGTGTGACATTGCGGCCTTTATGTTGTGATGAATGTTACTAATCGCATGGTTCAGATTTGCTTATCATAGGGCTGATAATCTTTCGTTTTCCTGATAGTTACTCGATAAGGGCGCATCTATGAATATCCCTGAATTGCGCGTGTTTGTTACGGCTGCCGAAGAATTGAACTTTAGCCGGGCGGCCTCCCGTTTACATCTCTCGCAGTCCGCAGTCAGCCAGAATATCCAATCGATTGAAAAAAGCTATGGCGTCGAACTGTTCATGCGTCATGGGCGTTCAGTGCAATTAAGCGAGGTTGGGCAAGCCATCCTGCCGATGGCGCGCGAAGTGCTCAACTCGATGCGTTTGCTGGAAGATTCGCTGGTTAACGTCAAGGGCGAAGTGGCCGGCGAGTTGACCATTGGCTGCTCGACCACGTCTGGGAAATACATCCTGCCCAATTTGTTGGCGGCCTTCCGGCGCGAGTACTCTCTTGTGCGCAGCCGGGTGGCAATCAGCAGCCGCAGTTCCATCGTCGAGAGACTGATTGATCAAACCCTGGCTCTCGGGGTGATGAGCCGCCGCGTCGAACACCGCGACCTGGAATATATGCCCCTGCTCGAAGACCATGTCATCTTGATTGTACCGACCAATCATCCCTGGGCCGATTATGGCCGCGCCCTGCCCGCCGATTTGCTCGACCAGCCGTTCATCCGTCGCGAGGATTCTTCGGGCACCTCCGAAGTGGTTTTTACAGCCTTGAAACAGCACGGAATTATGCCGGACATGCTTAACGTGGTCATGGAATTGGGTAATGCTGAAGCCATCGAGATGGCGGTCGAGGAGGGCATTGGCGTCGCCTTTGTTTCCGAACTGGTAGCCGCGCGCGGCCTGGCGTTGGGCCGGGTGAAGCGGGTCGATGTCGAGGGGCTGGAAATTGTCCAGCGCATTTACCTGTACCGGCATGTGGCCTCGGTCTTTACCCGCGCCGAAGCCCGCTTCTGGGAGTTTGTGCAGGAGAACCGCGCCCAGATTTTGAGTGATGCGATTGGCAACCTTAGCGGGGTAGTGCCTGCCGTTTGAAATTTTACATTTTATACCCACGGGCATTATATGCTACACTAAGGAAGTATCCCGTCCCTTTTCTTATCCCTTTACGGGTTTGGGAAAAGGGACGCGCCATTCTAGCCCGGGAGGAACCATGCTTACGCTTGCCGAGAAAATCATCTTTGCCATTGCGCTGCTCGTTTCACTCTATTTCACCTGGCGCGGGGTGGCGCGCATCGTTGCCAACATCGCCAGCGCGCGCGGCAAGCCCGATTGGCAGACCGTCTTGCGCAAAGCGGGCGGCGCATTGTTCAAATTTTTCAGCTTCCAGCCGGTTTTTCGTTTTCGCCCGGTTATCAGTCTGCTGCACGGACTGATTGGCTGGGGCTTTATCGCCTTCCTGCTGATTAACCTGAACGACACCCTGTACGCTTACTTTGGCTGGCGTTGGGTCGATAACACCGGCCTTTTCGGGGACTTTTACCGGCTGCTGGCGGACTTTGCCAACGTAGCCATTCTGCTCGGGATCGTTGCCCTGGCCTTTCGGCGCTTTGTCCTGCGCCCCGCGACACTCTCGTCCCGTCAAAATACGCTTTTACTGCCCGAAGCGCGCACCGGCATCAGCCGCGATTCGGCCATCGTGGCCGGGTTTATCTTCCTGCACAACTCGGCCCGCTTAATCGGCGAATCGTTCTTCGTCGCTGAGCATGGCGCCGATCCCTGGCAGCCGTTTATTTCAACGGTAGCCAGCCTGTGGGTGGGGATGAGTCCCGAGGCGCTGATGGCTGGGGAGCGGATCACCTTCTGGCTGTCGATGGGCGCCATCGCCGCCTTCCTGCCCTATTTCCCGTATTCCAAACACATCCACCTGTTCTTCGCGCCGATTAACTTTGCGCTCAAACCCGAACGTAAGTCCATCGGCGAGTTGGGCTACATAAACATGGATGATGAGAAAATCGAGCAGTTCGGCGCGGCCAAAGTGGCCGACCTGGGATACGAGCAGGTGGTGGATGCCTACGCCTGTATTATGTGCTTCCGCTGCCAGGAGGTCTGCCCGGCCTACACGACCGGCAAGATTCTCAGCCCGGCGGCGCTCGAAATCAACAAACGCTACAATTTCAACCTGGGCTTCGGAACGGACAAGCCACTTCTCGACCTGATTCCCGAAGAAGCGGTTTGGGCCTGCACCAGTTGTGGGGCGTGTGTCGATATTTGTCCGGTCGGCAACGAGCCGATGCGCGATATTCTCGATATCCGCCGCAACCTGGCGCTGATGGAGAGTAGCGTGCCCAAACAACTCGAAGCTTCCTTCCGCGGCATGGAGCGCAACGCCAACCCTTGGAATGTTTCACCCGCCGACCGGCTGAAGTGGGCCGAGGGCTTATCTGTTCCTACGATTGAGCAAAATCCTGAGCCGGAACTGCTCTGGTGGGTGGGCTGCGCCCCGGCTACGGATGCCCGTGCCCAGAAAACTGCCCGCGCTTTCGCCAAAATCCTGAATGCGGCCGGCCTGAACTATGCCGTTTTGGGCAAGAACGAACAGTGCACAGGCGATTCGGCCCGTCGCGCCGGACGCGAGGATATTTTCTTTGGCCTGGCCAGCGGCAATGTTGAACTATTAAATGAAGTCGCACCCAAACGGATTGTCACCACCTGCCCGCACTGCCTGCATACGCTCAAGAACGAGTACCCGGCTTTTGGTGGCAATTACACGGTGATCCACCATACGCAGTTGATCAATGAACTGGTCGGGGCTGGGAAAATCGAGTTGTCGGCCAGCGGCGATCAGCTATCGGTGACATTCCACGATCCCTGTTATCTGGGCCGCCACAATGGAATTACTGCCGAACCGCGTGATGTATTGAAGAAATCGGGCGCATTAACCATTGAAATGCCGCGCAATGCGGCCAAATCGTTTTGCTGTGGCGCGGGTGGCGCGCAAATGTGGAAGGAAGAAGAACCCGGCGATGGGCGCGTCAATGCTGCCCGCTATGCTGAGGCCAAAACCACTGGCGCGCAGACCCTGGCGGTTGGCTGTCCGTTCTGCCTGACGATGATGAGCGACGCCGCCAAAGCGGACGAGACCATGCAGGTGCTGGATGTGGCAGAAATTGTGGCCGCGAGATTAAAAGAATAAACTTGCATATAGAAATGCACAAAGGCGCAGCGGTACAGGCAATTTGTTCTCCTGTGCTGCTGCGCCTTTACACTACAAAAATGACAATTCGATAACTTTGTTTCCTGGCTTTAACAAGTTGCCCCATTTGCACTTAAGTCGTATACTTGGCAAGTCTTACCAAAACTATCAGGAAAGGAGGATAGGCAAGCATGTCAAAAGAAGGCGAACGTTCTGGCTCTGCTGAAAGTCAGCCTCCCAGTTATGGGAAAAAATACCGTCAGACGGACGCCCTTGCGCGTCTTTTCTGACTTATTTCACCAATAAGAAAGGAATCCGCTCATGCTGACCATCCTCAAGAACAACGAGCAGGGCCTGCAAGTCCTGGAAAATTTTATCAATGGCTGTTGGATCAACGTTATCGATCCCATCCCTGATGAAGTGGCGCAACTGGAAGAGTGGGGAGTCTATCCAGAGTACGTCCAATATTCACTCGATCTCGATGAAATGGCGCGCACCGAACGTGATGAAGATTATGTCTTCATCCTGTTGCGCATCCCCTATTACAACGGCGCTGCCGCCGACATCCCCTATACCAGCATTCCGATGGGCATTTTGGTTTTTCCGAACTTCGTCGTGACTATTTGCCGCTATGACAATGACATCAACCGCATCCTGTGTAACGGCAAATATCGCGGCCTGCGCACCGGAAAACGCTATCGCTTTGTGTTGTATGCCCTGCTCGAAACCGCCACCCGCTACCTGGCGCACCTGCGCGAGATCAACAAAACGGTTGAAGTGGTTGAAGACCGCTTGCAGGCCTCGACCCAAAACAAGGAACTACTCGAACTGCTCAAGTACCAGAAAAGCTTAACCTATTTTGCCACGGCGCTGCGTTCCAATGAGGTGATGATGGAACGACTGCAGCGCATGCAGATGTTTAACCAGTACGAAGAAGACCAGGACCTGCTCGAAGATGTGCTGACCGAAAACCAGCAGGCCATCCAGATGGCGAATATCTATTCGGAAATCCTGGCCGGGCTGATGGATGCCTTCGCCAGCATCATTTCGAACAACCTGAACGTGGTTATGAAGGCCCTGGCCGCCCTGACCATCATCCTGAACATGCCGGTTATCGTCGCCTCGTTTTACGGCATGAATGTCGATTTGCCCGGTGAGGGCCATCCGTGGTCTTTTGTTATCATCCTGGCGATATCGATCCTGTTGAGCATTGTTGCCATTTTCATTTTCTACAAACGCAAATGGTTTTAGCATGAAATTCTCTGCTCCTGAACTGCTGTTGGATGCCAAAGCCGAATTGGGTGAAGGCCCGGCCTGGGATGCGGCCCGTAACTGTCTGTGGTGGGTCGATATCATGGCCGGTCGTTTGCACCGTTACCACCCGGATACGGGTCACGATGATTTTCTCGAACTCGGGCAGCCGCTCGGCTGCTCGGCTCCCTGCCGCAGCGGCAAACTCGTTGTGGGGATGAAGAACGGGCTGGCCACGCTGGAGCCTGGCAGCCCGCAGCCGGACTGGCTCGCGCAGCCTGAGCCGCACCTGCCCACGAATCGTTTCAATGACGGGAAGTGTGGCCCCGATGGGCGTTTCATCGCCGGGACGATGGACATGGGCGAAAAAGAGCCAAGCGGCGCGCTGTACTCGCTTGCCCCGGATGGCCAGCTCAAGGTTTTGAAGCGTGAGGTTTGCATTTCGAATGGCCTGGCCTGGAGCCCGGATTACAAAACTTTCTACCATATCGATACCCCAACGCGCCGGGTGGTTGCCTATGATTACGATTTCGCCAGCGGCGAAATCGCCAACCCGCGCGTTGCGCTGGAAATCCCGCTCGGGATGGGCTGGCCGGATGGGATGACCTCCGACCTGCAGGGCCGTTTGTGGGTGGCGCTGTGGGGCGGGGCTGCGATCACGGTTTGGGATGCGCAAAAAGGCGATTTGCTCGAAAAAATCAATTTCCCGGCCAAAAACATTACCTCGTGCGCATTCGGCGGCTCGCAGCAGGATACGCTCTATGTCACCTCGGCCCGCATCGGGTTGGATGCGGCTGATTTGGCGGCTTTCCCGGCTTCGGGTGGCCTGTTCCGCGTGCAGACGGATGTCAGGGGGATGAGCACTTTCCAGTTTGGCGATTAACCTGTAGACAGGAGAATGTCTGGATGTCCAAAAGAGTCGTTTTCATTGACATAGCCAAGGGGATCGGGATTTTGCTGGTGGTGCTGGCGCACAATGATGGGCTGCAATTGGTTGCGCCGTTCTGGCATAAGTTCATTTATGCCTTTCACATGCCGCTGTTTTTCTTCCTTTCGGGCATGTTTTTCAAGCCCGAAATCAGCTTCAAGGAGTTGCTGCGCAAGCGTTTCGACAGCCTGCTCCTGCCCTATTTTTTCACCATTTTCCTGATTTATTTCTTCGAAATTTTCCTGGGCAAGATGGGCCTGCCAATTGCCTGGTCGCGGATTGTCAAGGCCTTTTATGGGAACGGGTTTTACCTGGATTGGGTGGCGATGTGGTTCCTGCCGGCCCTGTTCACCATGAATCTGGTCGCTTTTGGCTTTTACCGCCTGCTGGGGCGTTTTACTTCACCCTGGCCGCGCTGGCTCAGCCTTGCGGCGATTCTGGCGCTGGGGCTTTTTACGCTCGATTGGTTCCTGCCGTTTGAGTTTTCGCTGCTGGGCCGCAGCCTTTCGCTCAACGGGCTGCCGTTCAGCCTGGATTTGGCCCTGGTCGGCGGGTTTTTCTTCATCCTGGGGCGCGAAGTGTACCGGACCGTGCCGGAAGGCTGGTTCGGTTCAGCCTGGCTGCTGCTGGTTTCGGCCCTGATTCTGTTCGGCCTGCTGCTGGTTTCCCCGGCGACGATTGACATGAATACGCGCTACTGGGGCGATCCGTTGGTCTGTACGCTCGAGGCCCTGGCCGGGATTGCTTTTATCCTGGCCGTGTCGCAGCAATTGACGCGCGCGCCAGCCTGGCTGGTTTCGTTTTTCTCGTACATGGGCCGCATTTCGGTGTTGATCTTGATTTTCCATAACCCGGTGCAGTCTTACCTGACCGGCAAACTGGATTTGCTGATTGGCGGCAGTATTTACTCGTCGCTGCTGGTTTACCCGTTTGCGGTGCTGGTGCCCGTGCTGATTTATGAGATTGGCGTCAAGCCTAATCCGCTGGTAACGAGGTTGTTTGGGATGAAAGCCGCTTGACCCAACAGCTTTGGGAAATTCGTGAGACGGGAGCGCCTCCCGTCTCTTTTTTTGTCTGGTTGTCCCGCTTTGTCCATCACTTCTGCACAATTTCTGCACAATTGGCGGTTATCCTTGCAGCGTACAAAAAGGTATCAGGAGAATAGCATGGCATTGGCTCGTCTAAAAACAATGGATAAAAAGATTTGGTGGGGCCTGGCCGGGGTGGCGGTGTTGGCGGCGGCTGGGTTCTATTTCTATGGACAACCCTCGGCGCAGGATGCTGTCGTTTACCAGACCGAAGCGGTCGAGCGCGGCACGTTGAGCGCCAGCGTCGGCGCGACCGGGACGGTGCGGGCGCGCCAGTCTGCGCTGCTGGCCTGGCAGGTGGAAGGACGGGTCGAAAGTGTTGCCGTCCAAACCGGGGATATGGTCACTACCGACCAGGTGCTGGCTTCGCTGGCCCAGGCTTCGCTCCCCGAAGGGCTGCTGCTCGGCCAGGCGGAATTGATCAGCGCCCAGGTCGAACTGGAGCGAATCAGCTCCTCCAACCTGGCTTTGGCCCAGGCCCAGCAGGAACTGGCCAGCGCCAAACAGGCTGTGGATGACGCCCAGAGCAACTACGACAACCTGAACCGTCCGCGCGTTTCAGATGAGTTGATCGAACAGACGGCGGATGACATCGAGGCCACCCAGGCCCAGTTAAAGCGCATCCGCTGGATTTATGACCTTTTTTATGATTATAAAAATATGGATGACAGCCGCCCGGCCAAGGCGGAATTGACCCTGAACCTGCTCAACATCCAGAACAATCTCGACCGTCAGATTGCCCTGTACAACTGGTACACCAGCGCGCCGGAGCCGCTGGAGATCGAACAGGCATTGGCGGCGCTGAAGGTATCGCAGGCCCGGCTGGCGGATGCCCAGCGCGAGTTTGACCGCCTGGAAGCGGGCAAGAATGCCGAAGATATTTCCGCGGCCCAGGCGCAGGTGGATGCCGCCCAGGCGACCTTGAACCTGGCCAAACTGATTGCGCCCTTCGATGGGGTCGTGACCGAAGCCAATTTGCAGCCCGGCGATATGGTCAGCCCCGGGCAGGCGGCTTTGCGCGTCGAGGCCTTGGATCGTTTGTATGTCGACTTGCAGATTTCGGAAGTTGATATCAATTTGATTGCGCCGGGACAACCGGTTAGCCTGGTCTTTGATGCCATCCCCGATAAAACCTACACCGGCCAGGTGATTTCTGTTGACCTGGTGGGCCAGGCGGATGGCGGTTCGGTGATTTTCCCGGTCACGGTGGAACTGCTCGACGCCGATCCGATGATCAAGCCGGGTATGACGGCGGCGGTGACTGTGACGGTTCGGGAAGTTGAAGATGCCCTGATTGTGCCCAACCGCGCCGTGCGCGTGCTGAACGGGCAGCGGGTGGTATATCTTTTGGTGAACAACCGGCCTGTGGCGGTCGATGTCCGCCTCGGGACGAGCACCGACTTCTATAGCGAAGTTCTTGAAGGGGATTTGGCCGAGGGCGACCTGCTGGTCTTGAATCCTGCCATTCCTTAAAAAGTTCCATTATTTCCTGCAAATTCGGCCTTGGGGCCAATCAAAACCGGAGGTTTTCTCATGTTCAAAAATCGTACTTTCTGGATCATCCTGGTCGTGCTGGCTGTTGCAGCCGCGATCTACTACTTTACGGTTGGGCGCTCAACGGCGGCAGATGGCACAACCTATCAGACCGAAACCGCTGCCCGCGGCACGTTAACGGCCAACGTCGGCGCAACCGGTACGGTCCGCGCCGGGCAGTCGGCGGTACTGACTTGGCAGACTGGTGGACGGGTTGAAACCGTCAATGCGGTCATCGGCCAGGAAGTGGCCCAGGATGAAATCCTGGCCAGCCTTTTACAGACTTCCCTTTCGCAAGGCATTATCCTGGCCCAGGCTGACCTGGTTTCCGCCCAGAAGAACCTCGATAATGTACTTCAGTCCAGCCTGGCGCTGGCCCAGGCCGAGCAAACCCTGGTGAACGCCAAACAGGCGGTGCAGGATGCCGAAGAAGACCTGACCAAGCTCGACTATCGCCGCGCTACCGATAACCTCATCCAGCAGACCCAGGCCAATATCGACCTGGCGAAGAAGAACCTGGCCCTGGCCGAAGATGCCTATAAGGCGGTCCAGAATAAGCCGGATGGCGATTCGCAAAAGGCCCAGGCTTTGCTTAACCTGACCAAGGCCCGCCAGGAATTGACCACCCAGACCAACAACCTGAACTGGTACACCGGCAAACCCTCCGAACTGGATGCAGAAAAATACCGGGCGGCCCTGGCCGTGGCCCAAGCCCAACTGGCCGACGCCGAGCGCGAAGTGGAACGCCTGAAAGATGGCCCAACTGCTGATGATGTGGCGGCGGCGGAAGCGCGGGTGGCAGCGGCCCAGGCAACCCTCAACCAGGCGCACATTAGCGCGCCCTTCGCCGGGATCGTGACCAGCGCCGAGCCGCAGCCGGGTGATGTGGTCACCGCCGGGCGGACAGCCTTCCGTGTGGACGATCTTTCGCACCTGCTGGTGGATTTGCAGATTTCAGAAGTCGATATCAACGACATCCAGATTGGCCAGACGGTTACACTTTCCTTTGATGCGATCCAGAGCAAGGTTTACAACGGCCAGGTGGTCAAGGTCAGCCAGGCTGGTGATTCAACCACTGGCGCGGTCAATTTCACCGTTACCGTGGAACTGACCGACGCTGATGAGTTGGTCAAACCCGGCATGACTGCGGCGGTCAACATCACCGTCAAAGAGATTAACGATGCCTTGATTGTCCCGAACCGGGCGGTGCGCGTGGTCGATGGCCAGCGGGTGGTCTATGTTTTGGAGAACGGTTTGCTGACGATGGTTTCTATCCGCCTGGGCGCTAGCTCCGACACGGTCAGCGAAGTGGTCGGCGGCGATTTGCAGGAGGGCGACTTGGTGGTGCTGAATCCGCCGGCGACCATGTTTGGCCCCGGCAGCGGCGGCCCGCCAGCCGGCATGCGCGGTGGAAACTAAAAGAACGAGGCGAGAATGAAAGAAACTGTTATTTCGGCCAGGAATCTGACCAAAATTTACAAAATGGGCGATGTCGAAGTGCAGGCCTTGCGCGGCTTGTCGCTGGACATCTATAAGGGTGAAGTGGTTGCGATTGTCGGCCCGTCGGGTTCGGGCAAATCGACCCTGATGAACATCCTCGGCTGCCTCGACCTGCCCAGCGGCGGCGAGTATATGCTCGACGGCGAGGCGGTCGCCAATATGAGCGATGACCAGTTGGCCGACATCCGCAACCGCAAGGTTGGCTTTGTCTTCCAGAGCTTTAACCTGCTTTCGCGCCAGACCGCCCTCTCGAATGTTGAACTGCCCCTGCGTTATGCCGGCAAGACCGAAGGACGCAAGGAACGCGCCCGCCAGGCCCTGATAGCCGTCGGGTTGCAGGATCGTATTACCCATCGCCCGTATGAACTCTCCGGCGGCCAGCAGCAGCGCGTGGCGATCGCCCGCGCCCTGGTCAACGATCCGGCCATCATCATGGCCGATGAACCGACCGGCAACCTTGACTCGAAGGTCGGGCAGGAAATCATGGATTTGTTGTTGAACCTGAACAAGGAACGCGGCACGACCCTGATCATCGTCACTCACGATCCGCGCGTGGCAGCCCAGGCTGGGCGCACCATCCAGGTGCGCGATGGCGTGGTGGAAGGACAGGCGCTATGAACCTGACCCAAATCCTGATTGAGGCGCTCGAAAGTTTGGGCGCCAACAAGATGCGTTCCGGCCTGACCATCCTGGGAATTGTGATTGGCGTCGGCGCGGTGATTGCGATGCTGGGCGTTGGCAACGGCGCGCAGGCTTCCATCACCGGTTCGATCAATGATATTGGCACAAACATCCTGTTCGTTTTTGCTGGCAACGAGGATGCCGACGTGCGCAATCCGCGCCCACTGACGATTAAAGATGCCGAAGCGCTCGAAGATCCGTTTGCCGCTCCCTCGGTGCAGGCGGTCGCGCCGGTGGTCCAGGGCCAACACGAGATTTCGGGTGGCGGAGAAAAAAGGAACGTCCAGGTTAACGGCATCGTTCCAATCCACGCCCAGGTGCGCAATGAAACCCTGTCTGAAGGTGAATTCATCAGCGAAGCTCACCTTTTGGGGCGCGCCTCAGTCGCCATCATCGGCCAGGATACCGCAGACGCCATTTTCGGGCGCAAAAGCGGCCTGGTTGGTGAAACGGTTCGGATCGACGGCCAGCCTTTTCGCATCATTGGCGTGCTCGAATCCAAGGGCGGCGGCATGATGGGCAGCCAGGATGATCGCGTCCTGATTCCCCTGACCACCTCCCAAAGCCGTCTGAAGGGCGGTTCGAGCGACAATGTCGATATTATCTACGTCCAGGCGCTCAGCGCCGAAACGGTGCCGTCCGCCGCCGAGGAAGTATCCCAAATCCTGCGCACGCGTCATCGCAACGAAGTTGGCGTGGACGATTTTACGGTCTTCACCCAGCAGGATTTCCTCTCGACTGCCGAAAGCATTACCGGTGTGTTTACCATTTTCCTGGGCGGCATTGCCGCCATCTCGCTGCTGGTCGGCGGGATCGGCATCATGAACATCATGCTGGTCTCGGTCGTCGAGCGCACCCGCGAGATTGGCCTGCGCAAAGCCCTCGGCGCGCGCAAAAGCGACATCCTGACCCAGTTCCTGGCCGAATCGTCCCTGTTGAGCGGCCTGGGCGGAATTATCGGCATCATTTTAGGCTGGATGCTGGCGCTGGGAATTGAGCAAGTTTCCATCCTGCTGGATTCGCCGTTCAAGACCGCCATCAGCCTCGATTCGATCCTGCTGGCGACTCTTTTCTCGGCTGCGATTGGTCTGTTCTTCGGCATTTACCCGGCCAACCGTGCCGCCGGCCTCGAACCGGTGGAAGCCTTGCGTTACGAGTAGTCCATTCAAGCCCTGGCTGAAACCCCGCACTTTTCGGCCAGGGCTTATATAATCAAAACTATGCCCAAAACCATCCTTGTTGTTGATGACGAGCCGAAAATCCTTGAAATCTGCCGCGATTACTTGAGCGCCGCCGGTTATGAAGTGCAGACTGCGCCTGACGGCGTGCGCGCGCTTAACATTGCCCGCAAACTCAAGCCCGATTTGCTGGTGCTGGACTGGATGATGCCCGAGATGGACGGCCTGGATGTTCTGCGCGAACTGCGCCGCGAGAGCAATGCCCCGGTCATCATGCTCACGGCGCGGGTCGAGGAAAGCGACAAGTTGATAGGCCTGGAATTGGGCGCGGACGATTACATTACCAAACCCTTTAGTCCGCGCGAACTGGTGGCGCGGGTCAAGGTTGTTTTGCGGCGCGGCATGGGCGTGCCTGCTCCCGGCGACCTGCTGCGCGCTGGCGAGATCAGCCTCGACCGTTCCCGTTACCAGGTCAACCTGCCCAACCGGGTGGTGGCCCTGACCCCAACCGAATTCGAACTGCTCTATACCCTTGCCAGCCAACCGGGACGCATTTTCACCCGCGCCCAACTCTTGCAAGCTGTGCATGGCATCGCCTTCGAGAGTTATGAGCGCGCCATCGATTCACACATCCGCAACCTGCGCCGCAAGATCGAACCCGAAGATGGCCAGGCCGAGTACATTGTTACCGTGCATGGCCTGGGTTACAAATTTGCCGAATAATATGCCCCATCAACCCGATTTAAAGACGGTTAAGGTGATTCGCGCCCGGCTTTCGCGCCTGGTGATTTTGGCTTTTGCGATTGTGGTGCTGATCATGATGGCGATTGGCACGGGCGCATCCTTGTTCAACGCGGGCACAGATATGGTCAGCTACAAGGCCTACTTCATCCTGCCGGCCCTGCAATCCCAATACATCGAGAATGGCGGCTGGCAGGGCGTTACTTTGAACAAGGAGACGCTCTCTCCTTTCCCCTTTGAACGCTCGAATCGCTGGTGGACGGGGGTCTATGTGCTCAATCAGGAAGGCCGGATTATTCTGGATGAGGGCGAGAACAATACCTCATTGATTGGCCAACCCTTGTCGGCCCAGGCTGACCTGCGCGCCTACCCGATTGTGGTTGGCCAGGTCGAGGTCGGGCAGTTGTACGTCCGGGCGGATGAAGTTGGGATTGCCGGTTACCTGGTCGAATTGCTGGCCCCGCTGGTTTTGATTTCGATTTTTGGCGGTTTGCTGACCGTCATTTTCGGGATGCTGATGACCCGCCGGGTGGTGTATCCCCTGGCCGAGGTGATTGCCGCCTCCCAGGCCGTCACGCGCGGCGATTTGTCGGCGCGGGTCGAGGTGGGCGGCTCCTCCGACATCCGCGACCTGACCGATAATTTCAACCGCATGGCCGACAGCCTCGAGAAAAACGAGATGCAGCGCCGTAACCTGATGGCCGATGTGGCCCACGAACTGCGCACCCCGCTGACGGTCATGCGCGGCAAACTGGAAGGCATCCTCGATGGCGTTTACCCGCCCGATGAAACCCATATTGCGCCAGTGCTCGAAGAAACTTATCTGCTGGAACGCCTGGTTGAAGACCTGCGCCTGTTGACCCTGGCCGAGAGCCGTCAGATTCATTTTGAGCGCAAGGATGTCGATTTGGATGCCCTGGTCGGGCGGCTGATCCCGCTTTTCGAGGCCCAGGCCAGCGAGAAGGACATCCGTCTGCAGGCCCAGGCCACCCCCGGCCTGCCAACCGTTGTGGCAGACCCCCAGCGACTGGAACAGGTGATTGGCAACCTGCTGAGCAACGCCTTGCGGCATGTTCCTGAAGGCGGTGAGATTATCCTGTCCACAACGGCCAGCGCCTCCGCGGTCTGTGTCCTGGTCAGCGATAACGGTCCGGGTGTCCCCGAAGCGGACCTCCCCCGGCTCTTCGAGCGTTTCTGGCGCGGCGACAAGTCACGTTCGCGCAGTTCGGGCGGGGCCGGTTTGGGGCTGGCAATTGCCAAACAACTGGTCGAAGCCCAGGGCGGCGCCATCCAGGCCCGCAATCGTCCGCAGGGCGGCCTGGAAGTGCTTTGTGAATTTCCGGCAAATGAAGCTTCTCCTGAAGGATAAATTGGGGACAAAAAGCATCTTTTAAATATGACAAAGTTTGTTATTTTGGGCGGGAATTTATGCAATAATGTCTGAAAACACCCATGTGTTGCAGTAATACTGCCGCGCAATGGTTGTATTGGAGACATTTTGCCATGAAAATCACACTGATTTCACCCAAAGGGCCACTCTACCGTCATCGTGGGGGCATTTTCAAGAAGAATCTGCGCTATGCGCCGCTGACCCTGACCACCCTGGCGGCTTATGTCCCCCCTGAACTGGATGCCACCGTTGAAATCTTCGATGAAGGTATCGAAGACATCGACCTGAACCTGCAAACCGACCTGCTCGGCATGACGGTCATCACCGGCAACGCCGTGCGCGCCTACGAACTGGCTGACCACTTCCGCGCGCGCGGTATCCCGGTTGTGTTGGGCGGGCCGCACATCACCCTGGCTCCCGAGGATGCCCAGCCGCACGCCGATGCGATTGTCGTCGGCTATGCCGAGGATACCTGGCCGCAGCTTTTGCGCGATTTTGCTGCCGGGCAGATGCAGACGCGTTATCTCCAGGCCCCCGATTTGAGCCTGGCCAATCGCCCCTTCCCGAAGCGGACGATGATGAAAAGACAGCATTACATCACCACCCATGTTTTCGAGGCCACCCGCTCGTGCATCCATACCTGCGAATTCTGCGCTGCGCCGACGGCCTGGGGCATCCATCCGTACTTCAAACCGGTCGAGGATGTGGTCGCGGACATCAAACAGCACTGGGGCAAGCGTATCATCTTCGTCGACCTGAACCTGATCTCGGACAAGGATTACGCTGCGCGCCTGTTCGAAGCCATGATCCCGCTCAAGGTCAACTGGTTTGGGTTGACGACGACCCTGCTCGGCGACGATGAAAAGCTTCTCCAACTCGCGGCCCGCAGCGGCTGCACCGGCCTGCTGATGGGATTCGAAACCATCAGCCCGGCCAACCTGCGCCTGACGCGCAAGGGTTTCAATTCCCCTGACGAATACAAATCCCTGGTTCAAAAACTGCATCGCTACGGCATTACCCTGATGGCCTGCTTCACTTTCGGTCTCGACCATGACACCCCGGAAGTCTTCATGCAAACGGCCCAATTTGCCATCGAGGCCGGCATCGACCTGCCGCGCTACGCAATTGTGACCCCTTTCCCGAACACCGGCCTGTACAAACGGCTGGAGGCCGAAGGGCGCATCCTGACCAAAAACTGGGAGTTGTACGATGCCCAGCATGTTGTTTTCCAGCCCAAGTTGATGACGCCCGATGAATTGTACGAGGGCCACGAAAAGGCCTGGAAGCACACCTATAGCGTCAGCGCGATGGCATCCCGTTATCTTAAATCGCGCATCCAGACCCCGGTTTGGTGGGTGGCGAATATGGGTTATCGCTTCTATGCCAACCATCTCAAGGATTTCTACAACTGCGATTGGTTCATTGGCCAACGCGATGCTGAACCGGTCATTAATCCGGTTTATGCGCCCGCTTCTGGGGCAGTCATCCCCGCCGACAGGGACAACGCGCCATGCGGTTGACGCTTGTCCACCCCTGTATTGGGCGGCGCAAGGGCCAGGCCTACATGCGCCTGTGGCAAATGGAGCCGCTGCCGCCAGCCGCGATTGCCGGTCTGACCCCGCCGGGCGTTGAAGTCCGTTTTTACGATGACCGTATGGAGCCTATCCCCTACGATGAACCAACCGATCTGGTCGGCATCAGTGTGGAAACCTATACCGCCAAACGCGCCTATCAGATTGCCAGCAAATACCGCAAACGCGGCGTGCCGGTGGTCATGGGCGGATTCCACGCCACGCTTTGCCCCGAGGAAGTTTCACAATACGCCGATGCAGTCGTGGTCGGCGAAGCCGAAACGCTTTGGGAAACCGTCCTGCGCGATGCGGAGCGCAAGAGCCTCCAGCCGTACTATCGCGCCGAGACGCGTCCCTCGCTGGCGCGGATGCGCCCCGACCGCTCCATTTTTGTCGGGAAGAATTACCTGCCCATCGGCCTGGTCGAGGCGGGACGCGGCTGTCATTTCGTCTGCGATTTTTGCGCCGTGCAGACGGTTTTCGGTCACAGCCAGACGCGCCGCCCCGATGCGGACATCTTTTCTGAATTGGAAGGATTGCGCAACAAGCCGCTCATCTTCTTTGTGGATGACAACATTACCTCCAACATGGAGCAGGCCAAGCAGTTTTTCCGCGAACTGAAGAAGTTGAATATCCGCTGGGTCAGCCAGGCCAGCATCAATGCCGCTCATGATGAAGAATTTCTGCAACTCATCAAGGAAAGCGGCTGCCAGGGGGTGCTGATTGGATTCGAATCGCTCAACCCGGATAACCTGCGCAAGATGAACAAGGGTTTTAACACCATGCAGGGCGGCTACGAAAAAGCCCTGGCCAACCTGCGCAAGCACAACATCCGGTTATATATCACCTTTGTCTTTGGTTATGATGAAGACACCGAATCCAGTTTCAGGGAAAGCGTCGATTTTGCCCTGCGACATAAATTTTATATCGCAGCTTTCAATCATCTGACTCCTTTTCCTGGAACGCCGCTCTACCAGCGGCTCGAAAACGAAGGCCGCCTGCTCTTCGACAAATGGTGGCTCGACGAAGGCTACTCGTACAACATGATTCCTTTTCGGCCCGCGCACATGACCCCTGAGCGCTTGCAGCGCGGCTGTGTCGAGGCGCGCGCCGAGTTCTATAACTGGGCCAACATCTGGCAGCGCAGTTTCGATCCGGTCAACCGCTCCAGCCTGTTGATGTGGTGGCAGTTCTACGGGATCAACGCCATGTTCCGACGCGAGGTGCGCAGCCGCGACTTTTATCCGCTGGGCGACCAATCCTTTAACGGCAACCTGCTCAAAGTCCGCGAGCGCGGCGCGCCCCTGCCTGGATAATATGCCCGTCCGCTACGAATTGGCCACCCCATCCGATGATCCCGAACTGCGCCGATTGCTGCGCGAAAGCCCGTTTGCCGGTTCGATTTCGCTCTCCTTTGAACGTGAACCGAATTATTTCCTGGCCTCGGCTATTGAAGGGCCTTTTCACGAAACCTTGCTGGTGCGTGACACCCAAACCGGCCAGATCCTGGGGATTGGCGACCGTTCGGTGCGCCCGCTCTATGTCAATGGCAGCCCGACCGATGTCGGTTATTTCAGCGGCCTGCGCGTTAATCCCGATTACCAGCACGGACTGGCGTTGGCGCGTTTTTTGGGCAAAGGCTTTGAAGGCCAGCGCGAGCGCCACAAGGATGGGCGCGCAAAGTTTTACCTGATCAGCGTTGTTTCGGACAACAATCCCGCCCGCCGTTTGCTCGATTCGCACCTGGCGCATTATCCGCGCCTGTATCCTCACACCCGGATGAGCACTTATGCCATCCACCCGGCCCGGCCCAAGGGGCCGCCGCGTTTGCCGGTCACGCGCGGCAGGCCGGATTTACTCCCCGCCCTGCTGGACTGCCTGGTTCGCAACGGACAGCGCCTCCAGTTTGCGCCTTGTTGGACGAAAGACACGCTCTTTTCGGACCTGACGCCAGGATTGCGCCTCGAGGACTTTTTCCTGGTATTGGATGGGACTCGCGTGCGCGGCTGCCTGGCGCTTTGGGATCAGCAATCCTGCAAACAATCCGTCATCCGCGGCTATGCGGGCGGCATTGCCCGCTTTCGCAAATTGCTCAACCTGCTGGCCCCGCTTGGCGGCTGGCCGATTTTTCCCGACCCTGGCACACGCCTGAACCATTGTTTTGCCTGTTTCCTGGCCGTGGATGACGATGACCCGGATGTGTTCGCCGCTCTGCTGCGCGCCTTGTACAACGAAGCTGCCCGCCGCAAGTACGCTTATTTCATGCTTGGCCTGGCAGAGGGCCGTCCCTTTCATCAAACGGTTAAATCCTATCTGCCAATCCCTTACCAGAGCGACATTTACCTGGCGGCCTGGCAGGATGGCTATGATGCGGTTGCCGGGGTGGATGGCCGCCCCTGCGGCCTGGAGATTGCCCTGCTATAAGAATGTTGGTCGAGCAGAACGTAGCCCGTATCGAACACGTTGGTCGAGTAGGGCGCAGCCCGTATCGAGACCATGCCCGTTCCCGGTCTCGATACGCCTTGCACAAAAAGCGTTCAATGCTACTCGACCTCCTTGGTGTGCTGTTATTGGATGACAAGAAAGGTAACCCTGCATGTTATTGGTAAAGTTACTCTACCCGCTCGCGGATCTGATTATTTTCCTGTTTCTCATATTCGACCGGATTCTCCAATCCTTGCGCGTTTCAAAAACCGGCTATGACAACCCACTGGTGCGCAACATGGTTGGCACAACCGGCTACATGTCGCATGCCTATCATGCCACCTTGCCCAATATCCGCAAGTGGCTCAGGCATCGCTCCCCGCTCTTTCCCAGTGTGCTGCAAGTCCAGACCATCAACCGCTGTAATGCCGCCTGCGAGTTCTGTCCCTACCCGTACACCGTCCATTTGCAGGAAAAGCGGATCATGGAGAATGCCCTGTATTCCAAGATTGTGGATGAATGTGTGCAGGAAGCGGATTTGCGCGATTTTGTGCCGATGTCCAAGAACGAACCGCTGCTGGATGTCAAAATGGAGCAGCGTGTGGCCGAGTTCAAGGCCAAAGCCCAGCCGCATCAGATGGTGGAATTGGTCACCAACGGCAGCGGACTGACTCCCACCCGCGCCCAGCGCCTGATGCAGGCCGGGGTGGATTTGATCACCGTCAGCCTGAACGCCTCCAATGAGCAAACCTACAATCGCGTTATGCTCAACCTGTCCTGGAAGCAGGTGATGGGCAACCTGGAGGCCCTTTCCAAAATGGATTTGTCGCGGGTGAATGTTTACCTGCGCTTCGTGGTCGACCAGACCAATCGCCGCGAATTGCTTGCCTTCCGCAAACGCTGGGGCCACTTCAACCTGTTCCAGTTCAACGTTAATAACCGGGCCGGAACGGTGCGCAATTACGAGAAAATGGTGATGAAATACAACGAATGGCTTTCGCGCCTGCGGCGTATTGGCGGCAACCGCTTGTATCCGGTTTGCCCATACGTTTTCAGCCTGATGCACATCCTTGAAAATGGCAACGTGCCGATGTGCTCCAACGATTGGGGCGACCGGGAAATTCTCGGCAACCTCCGCGAACAGAGCATCCGCGAGATTTACAATTCACCGCGCATGAACGAAATCCGTGAACTGATGCTCCAGGGGCGCTTCGAGGAGATCGAAGCCTGCCGCGAGTGCTCCTTCTATCACGACTGGATGAAAAGCCCGCTCGCGCCGAACAAAGCCGATTGGCAGATTCCGTTGACAACCCTCCCCACCTCTCAATCCCAAGGACTGAGTGTAACCCCGGAGTGACAATGCGATATCCGGTCAAGAGCCAGGAGCCTTTACCACGACGGTAACCACGGAACACAACGTCAGGGCAAAATAGACAAGAAGGTTTCCGTCGTGCACCGTTGTCCCGTCGTGGTGCACTGATCCCTTATCTGACGAGATCGCAATATGGTTTCCCTGTAAATCCAGATAGAAAACCGCTCATGAAAATCACCTTTATCCGCCCGCACATGACCGCCATCCGCGCCGCAGACGCGCTCGAGCCATTGGTGTTCGGCCTGCTGGCCAGCCTGACTCCGCCGGATGTCGAGCTGGCGCTCTACGATGACCGGATCGAGCCGATTCCCTACGACGAGCCAACTGATCTGGTTGCCCTGACCGTGGAAACTTTCACTGCCAAACGCGCCTACCAGATTGCGGCCCGCTTTCGCCAGCGCGGTGTGCCGGTTGTGATGGGCGGCTACCATCCAACCCTGCTGCCGGATGAAGCCGGCCAATATGCCGACGTGGTGGCTGTCGGCGATGCTGAGACCACCTGGCCGCAAATCGTCGCCGATGCGCGCGCCGGGGCGCTGCAACCGGTTTATCGTTCCGAGCCAAACCTGGTTTTGCAAGGTGTTGCCCCGCGCCGCAGTTTGTTTCAGGGTAAACGCTATGGCCCGCTGCGCATTGTCCAGTTTGGACGCGGCTGCCGCTTTGCCTGCGATTTTTGTTCCATCCATGCTTTTTATGGCCACGCCACCCCGCGCCGTTGCATGGAGGATGTCCTGTCCGAACTGGAAGGGCTGCGCGGCCAGTTCGTTTTCTTCGCCGATGACAACCTGCTGACCGATCCCGATCAGGCCGAGGCGCTTTTCAGGGCGCTCAAGCCGCTCAACATCCACTGGGCCTGCCAAATCAGTCTCGACATCGTCCAGAACCCGCGCCTGCTCGACTTGATGGGCGCGAGCGGCTGTGTTGGCGCGTTGATTGGCTTCGAATCGCTCGAAGCTGCCAACCTGGCCCAGATGAAAAAGAAATGGAATACCCGCCAGGGTGATTACGCCGACGCGCTGGCGCAGCTCTATGCGCGCGGCATCATGGTGTTCGGCTCGTTTGTTTTTGGATATGACCATGACAACCCGGCTTCTTTCGACCGCACCCTGGACTTTGCGCTCAAATCCAAGCTGGCCCTGGCCCAATTTAATTCGCTCTACCCGATGCCTGGCACGCCGCTCTATGAGCGTTTGCGCAGCGAAGGCCGTCTGCGCTTCGAGCGTTGGTGGCTGGATGATGCCTACCGCTACGGCGAGACGATTTTCCAACCTAAAAACATGACTCCCGACCAGTTGCGCGACGGCATCATCCGCTTGCGGCGCGAATTCAACACCTACGGGGCCATAGCCCGGCGCATGTTCGAGCCGCGCGCCAATGCCCGTTCGCCGTATCACCTGTTCGCTTACCTGATGGTTAATCTCGTCACGAAGAAGGAAATCCGCAACAAGCAGGGCGAGGCGCTTGGCGATGGCAGTCCGCTGCCTCCATATCAGGAGGATGCATGAAAGTGACCCTGATCTACCCGGCCATCGGCGATTACAAGGATGAAGCCTGCATGGAGCCGCTTCCGCTCGGCGCGCTGGCCGGCATGACCCCGCCCGAGGTGGAAGTCGCGCTTTACGATGACCGTCTTGAGCCGATTCCCTACGACGAACCGACTGATCTGGTTGGCATCAGCGTCCAGATTTACAGCGCCAAGCGGGCCTACGCCATCAGCGCCGAATATCGCAAGCGCGGCGTGCCGGTTGTCCTGGGCGGGATGCACGTCACGCTCCTGCCCGAGGAGGCTGCCCAGCACGCGGATTCCATTTTTATCAGCGATGCCGAGTCGACCTGGCGCGAACTGCTCGAAGACACCCGCCGTAGGGAGTTGAAACCGCTCTATCGCGGCTGTCCCGGCATCCCCCAGCCGGACACTTTCACCCGTCGCGACCTGTATCGGGGCAAGAAATACCTGCCGATGAGCCTGATCCAGTTCGGACGCGGCTGTCCGTTTGTCTGCACCTTTTGCGCCACCAGCGCCTACTTCGATCATCGTCACTTTTACCGTCGGGTCGAGCATGTCCTGGCGGAGATTGAGCGTCAGCCGCGTAAAACGATTTTCTTCGTCGATGACAACATCATTGCCGATATCGAACTTGCCAAAATTTTCTTCCGCGAACTGATTCCGCTCAAACTGCATTGGGTTTCACAGGCCAGCATTAACATGACAGGCGACCGCGAGTTGATGGACTTGATGGCTCGCAGCGGATGTCTCGGTCACGTGGTTGGTTTCGAGTCCATCGACCAATCCAACCTGCGCCTGATGCAGAAAAACCAGAATATGCTCTATGGCTTTGAATCCTATAAAGCCCAACTTGAAATCCTGCGCGATTACGGCCTGCAAACCTGGGCAGCTTTTACCATCGGCCATGATTGTGACACCCCCGAATCCGTCGAGCGCACCCTTGAATTTGCAATGAAAAACAAGTTTACCTTTGCGGCCTTCAACCTGTTGATGCCCTACCCCGGCACACCGCTTTATCGCCAGTTGCAAGCCGAAAATCGCCTGCTTTACGATGGCAAGTGGTGGCTGCATCCTGATTACCGCTTCAATCATGCCGCTTTTATCCCCAAAAGCATGAGTCCCGAACAGTTAACCGAGCTGACCTTCTGGATGCGGCGCACCTTCAACAGTCCGGCCTCGATCTTTTATCGTCTCACTGATTTCAAGACCAACCTGCGTAATCCGCTGCGCTTTGGCGTTTACCTGGTTTACAATCCGCTCTTCCGCAAGGAGACGCTTAAGAAGCAGGGTATTCATCTCAGTCGGTAAAGATTGCGGCTCTGATCAGATTTGTGGGCTACGGTTATGCTCAGGAAAACTTTTGTACACGGATTTGACGGATTTCACAGCAGTACACGGATTTTTTATGTTTTATCCGTGTTCATCTGTCAATCCATGTAATCCGCGCACCAAGAATGAGCCAATCCGCAAGCGTTTTGCCTATAAGGTTTCCCACAAACGTGGGGAGAACCTTTTTAAAGAAAAATCCGCGAGGTTCCGTGTAATCCGCGTAATCCGTGTCCAAAAGAGTTTGATTGCAATTGAACTCTAAACTCTAGTTAAGCAGAAAATACACAGAATTTATGACCTTCTCCAAACTCTTCCTCACTTTTGGCAACAAAATCTGGCCGTTTGTCGGCCTGCCGCTCCTGGCCTGGCAGTGGACGGAGTCTGGCGGCCCGGCCTTTGCCGCCCTGGTGCTCGGCCTGCCGCTCCTGTTCGGTTATATCTTTCCGGGTATCGGCACCAACCTGTTGAAGATGTGGCGCTTCCGCGATTCATGGGTGGTCGGACGCTTTTTCATTCATCACGGCTTTATCTACGCCGCCACCATGGGCACGGTGATGTATTTTGCTTTTATCCCGCCGAGCGGAGCGGATGACTGGCTGACCCTTCTGGGCAATATGGCGCGCTGTGCCGGCATTCTCGGCTTCGTCGGTTGGACGCACGACCTGGTTGCCATTCGCGCCGGGTTGATGGAAGTTTATAATCAGGAGTGGCGGCGCGGCGAACCGCCGGAAGTGATTGCCACCCAATACGCCCCGCTCAGTTTCTCTCTGCTGGGCGTTTGTTATGCCGTCCTGGTCACGCTGGGCTATCAGACCATTGTCTTGGACGGTAATCCTGCCAGCCTGGGATGGCTGCTCCCGCTCGGCGTACTTATCATGAGCGCAGCCGTTTCCCTGCCCTTCCTGCCTTGGATTCGCGAAGTCCTGACTGAATCAACCCGGAGTTGACCCATGCTGCCTTCCCTTACCAGCCATACCCTGCCCCGCACCGAACTAACCCCTGCAACCATCGCGGAGATGTTTGCCGTTTTCAGCGAGAATTTTGAGCAGTCCACCCCCGAATTGTTCGCCCGCGACCTGGATAACAAAAATTGGGTCATCCTCATCCGCGACAGCGCGGAGAATCGGGTGCAGGGCTTCTCTACCCTTGACATTTACGAACTCGATTATCGCGGACAACCGATCACGGTGGTTTACTCTGGCGATACCATCATCCGCCGCGCCTATTGGGGCACACCCGAACTATCCAAACGCTGGATCCATACCGTGCTGGAAAAAACTGCCGACATGCCCCAACCGGTCTACTGGCTGCTCATCTCCTCTGGTTACAAAACCTATCGCTTCCTGAGCGTTTTCTACAAGGAATTTTTCCCCTGTCACGAGCGGCCCACCCCGCCAGAAACGCAAGCCCTGCTGGATTTCATCGCCGGCCAGCGCTTTGGCGCGGAATATCACTCCGAATTGGGCATCGTCCGCTTCGAGCGCGGCGCGACTCCCTTGCGCGAGGGCGTGGCCGAAGTCACTGACGAGCGTCTCAAGGATGAACACATCGCTTTTTACCTGGAGAAAAATCCCGGCCACGATCAGGGCGACGAATTGGTTTGCCTGACCCGCATCCATCCCGACAATTTCACCCCTGCCGGGCGGCGCATGGCGCGATGAAAGCTGCCCTCGCCAACCTGCTCTGGCTGGCCACATCCGCCCGCGCTGCCCGTAATTTTCAGCGCGCCGCCAGCCGCGTTGCAGAAACCCAGTCCAACTTGCTGCAAACCTATCTCGCCAACAACCGGGAGACGGCCTACCTCGCCAGTCACGCCCCAATCACCAATGTCCAATCCCTGCCGCTGACCACCTATGACGATTACCTGCCCTACATCGAGCGCATTGCCAACGGTGAGCGGGATGTCCTGACTCATGAGCCGGTGCTGCTCTTCGAGCCTTCCAGCGGTTCGACGGCGGCTTCCAAGCTGATTCCGTACACCCGCGCGCTCAAATCCGAGTTTGCTCGCGGACTTGCGGCCTGGATTCACGACCTGTACCGCCGCTACCCGACCCTGGTCGGCGGCCCGGCCTACTGGAGCATCTCCCCGCTGACGGAGGGGCACCGCCATACCCCGGCCGGCATCCCGATTGGCTTCGAAGAAGATAGCGCCTACCTGGGCGCGTTTGGCGCTGTGATTGAATCGGCCCTGATGGCGGTTCCCAACGGGGTCAAACACATTCCGGATATGGCAGCATTTCGCTATGTGACCCTGCTGCACCTGCTGGGCTGCGCCGACCTGCGCCTGATCTCGGTCTGGAACCCGACTTTTCTGAGCTTGCTGCTTGAACCGCTGGCTGTCTGGTGGGATTCTCTGTTGAGGGATATAGCCGATGGAACCTGCACCCCGCCTGGCCAATCCCCACTTACCAATTACCAATCTCCAAAAAATCCCCGCCGTGCCCGCTATCTGGCCCGCCTGCAACCGACGGATTATGCCGCCCTCTGGCCGCGTCTGGCGCTGATCAGTTGCTGGGCCGATGGCGCTTCAGCCCCTTATGCGCGCGCGTTGCAGGAAAAATTCCCCGGCGTCACCTTCCAGCCCAAAGGGTTGCTTGCCACCGAGGCCTTTGTTTCCTTCCCGCTAACTGGCCAAACCGGCGGCGCGCTGGCGGTGACTTCCCATTTTTTCGAGTTCCAGTCCGAGCGCGGCGACATCCTGCTGGCTCACCAGCTTCAAAAAGGGCAGCGCTATGCGGTCATTGTCACTACCGGCGGCGGGTTGTATCGCTACCAGCTAAATGACATTGTCGAAGTGACCGGTTTTTATGCCCAGGTCCCCTGTTTTCAGTTTGTCGGCAAAGCCGACCGGGTTTCGGATTACTTCGGCGAAAAGCTCAACGAGCAGTTTGTTGCCCAGGTCTTGCAGGCGGTTTTGGCAAAATACAACCTCCAGCCAGTCTTTTTCATGCTCGCCCCCGAGGCCGGGCCGCCTTTTCGTTATTGTCTGTATCTCGAACTGCCGCCGGGCAGCTTACTGCCCGCTGACTTGGCCGACGAATTGGATACAGCCTTGCGCGCCAACTTCCACTACGATTACTGCCGCCGCCTGGAGCAATTGGCCGGGGTGGCGGCGCAAACTGTTTATAACGGCAGCGCGGTTTACATCCGGGCCTGCCAGCAGCGCGGACAAAAACTGGGCAACATCAAAGCCGCTGTCCTGCAAAAATCAACCGGCTGGGGCCAGTTTTTCGATCCGGCCTGAGATGCGCTCAAAGGGTATCGCGCGGCTTACGCTTTTCCCTTTTGCTCGTAAACTTCGGGGTTGACGCAGTGCGGCAGGGGTTCGCCCTTTAGCCCGGCAATCAGGTTATTGGCCGCCAAAACCGCCATATCATCGCGCGTTTTTTCGCTGGCGCTGGCGATGTGCGGGGCGATGATGCAATTTTCCAGCGTCAACAGGGGGCTGTCGAGCGGCAGCGGCTCCGGGTCGGTCACATCCAGTGCGGCGGCAAAAATCTGCTTGTTTTTCAGGGCCTGGTAAAGCGCATCCTGGTCCACCACCGGCCCGCGTGACGTGTTGATAAAGACTGCGTTCGGTTTCATCCGGGCGAAGAAATCGGCATTAGCCAGGCGCTGGGTTGCCGGCGTCAGCGGGGTGTGCAGGGAAACAAAGTCCGCTTGGTACAGCAGCTCATCCAGGCTGCCCACCGGCCTGGCATTCAGGGCTGGGTCTGGCGCGGCGCTTGGGTCGAAGTAAATCACGCGCATATCGAATCCGCTGGCGCGTTTGGCCATTGCCCGCCCGATCCGGCCAAAGCCGACCAGGCCGAGGGTTTTTCCGACCATATCCATGCCCAGCAAAATCGACGGCCCCCAGGTAACCCATTGTCCGGCCCGCAGGTAGCGCTCGGCTTCCGGGATGCGCCGCGCAGCGGCCATCAACAGCCCAAACGCGAAATCGGCGGTGGCATCGGTCAGGATGCCGGGCGTGTTGCCGACCGGGATGCCGCGCGCGCTGGCTGCGGGCACAACGATGTTGTCAAAGCCAACCGCATGGTTGCTGACCACTTTCAGTTGCGGCCCGGCGGCATCCAGCACCTTGGCGTCGATTTTGTCGGTCAGCAGGCAAAGCAGGCCCTCCGCCCCGCGCACCTTTTCCATGAGAATTTCGCGGCTGGGCGGCAGTTCCCCCGGCCAGATTTCGGCAGCGCAAAAATCCTTAACCAGGTCAAGCCCCTTGTCTCGGATGATCCGGGTGACGAATACTTTTGGTTTTGGCATGACAACTCCTTCCTTGCGCACAATTTTAAGCGATGATAGCATAGACTCATGCTTCCCAGGCATTTCCTGACCGCGACCCTGGCCCAACATCCGCGTGGGGCCGCCATAACGCGCACCCTCGCGGCAGCTTTACAGGCGGTGGCTCCGCAAAACCTGCGCTACCCGCATTTGACTGAAACTTTGCATGGGTTGGATGGAAAAGTTTTCGTTCTCGGGCTGGGGAAGGCCTGCGCGGGCATGGTTGCGGCCCTCGGCGATTCGCTTGTGGATCGGCCCCACCGTGGTCTGCTCATTCCAAAACAGGCTCCCGTCCAGACCTTGGCCGGGTTCGAAATCCTCCCCGGCGGGCATCCGCTCCCGGACGAAAACAGCCTGCGAGCCGGGCAGCGCGCCCTCGAACTGGCCGGGGACCTGGACGAAAACGATCTGCTGCTTTGCCTGATTTCTGGCGGCGGCTCGGCGCTGATGACCTCTCCGCACCCCGGCCTCTCGCTGGACGATTTGCAGCATCTCACCTCAGCCCTGTTGGCCTGTGGCGCGCGCATCGACGAAATCAATATCCTGCGCCGCCACCTTGACCGTGTCAAGGGTGGCGGGCTGGCTCGCGCAGCCTACCCCGCGCGGGTGGTCAGTTACATCCTCTCGGATGTGGTTGGCAATCCGCTCGAAGCCATTGCCTCCGGCCCCACCGCGCCCGACCCAACCAGCCGCGGCGATGCGCTGGAGGTTTTGACCCGCTACGATTTGAGCACCAAAGTCCCGATGGCGATCCTGCGGGTGTTGGAAAATGCTCCTGAAACCCCGAAACCAGGCGAACGGGTGTTTGCGCACGTAGAGAATATTCTTGTTGGCAGCAATGCGCTGGCCGCGCAGGCGGCCCTCGTCCAGGCCAGGACCGAAGGCTTCCAAACTGGCTTCCTGGGCGATACCTGGCAGGGCGAAGCGCGCGCCGTGGCAAAAACCCTGTGCGACCGGCTGAAGAGGGAGCGCTTGCCGCGCCCCTTCTGCCTTGTGGCCGGCGGCGAGACGACCGTCTCGCTCCGCGGCGCTGGGTTAGGCGGGCGCAACCTGGAACTGGCCCTGGCGGCGGCCTCAGAACTGGCCGGGCTGACGGACCTGCTGCTGGTTACGCTCGCCACCGACGGGGAGGACGGCCCGACCGATTCCGCCGGGGCTGTGGTGACGGGAGAGACATTGCTGCGCGCCCAGGCGCTCGGGTTGGAAGTGAGCCATTTTCTCGAGCGCAACGATTCCTATCATTATTTTGCCCCGCTCGGCGATCTGCTCCAACCCGGCCCCAGCG
>JAEWVF010000088.1 GCA_023459215.1 Chloroflexota bacterium | reverse complement strand
TGGCAGCGGCGCAGGCGTTGTACATGAGTCCGCTGGACTGGTAGGCGTTCCAGAAATCGGTCGCCATTTCAACGTAGGGATAGCCGGGACTATCAGCCGGGAATTTCTCTTGCAGGGTGGCGTATTTGACCTGAGCCGCATCCATTTCACCGAGGAAGGTGTGCAGGATGATCATGCGGTAGTAGGCGTAGGCCGCCAGGCGCGGGTATTCGGTGGGGTCGGGGGGGACAGGAGTAGGGGTTGGGGTTTTATTAGGCAAGACCCCGGAATCCCAGATAGCTTGCAAATTCTGCCTGATTTCAGGAGAGTAGGATTTGAGTTTGGTATCGAAAATTACTTGCTGGTAAAGTTGAATTGCTTTTGTATATTCTTGTTGATAGAGCGCCAAATCACCATCCTGGATTGCCTGGAAGTGGAATTCGGGTGGGGCGAATTCTCTATATCCTGGAACATAATGTTTCCCATTCCAAGAATAAATGATTCGTTCATTGCGCCAGGGAAGGCCCAAAAAATAGTTCGATGCAGAAGGAATGCCAATATCAATAACTAATTCTTGTATCACATTCTTGTCAATATCTTTGTATTGAATAGTTCCTGCTGGTTCTATCCAGAAACTGCCAAAGTCAGGAGATGCTTCATCTTCAGATAAGAGCAAGTTCGCAAATCTCATCCCGTTCCATTGGTATATTTGGTATTTTTTTGCACCTTGTGTGGATGTAAAAACTCGCAAGGTTACTTCTGGGATGTTGTCACGGTTGGCGTCCGTTACAGCGTATATCTTTGGTACATCGAGTTCCCATGTTGGATCTACTTTTAGAAGCGAAACATATTCTCCATTCTGACATCCAAAAACGTAAAACCAGATTGCGCCAATTATCATTTCTGATTCATCATCATTAGTCCAATCTTCGAGCCGCACATCACTGAAATCTGGCAAGTTGTTTGCTGTGATGATTTTATATAATGCATGATGTCCATACTGATTGAGAAAAACTAACAAATTTTTCTCTATATTCAACCGATTCTCTGTTTGTTCCCATGACAAATCCAGAAAACCCAGGTTAACATCTGGTGGCAATGGGACAATTTGCGGACACTCCGCCTTCGGCGCGGGCGTGGCGGTGACAATCGTCTGTACATCGAAGGTTGGAGTAAAGGTCGAGATGGTTGGGAGCGGGGTTATGGTGGGGGTGTCAGGTGTGGGGGTGTCAGGTGTCAGGTCAAGGGCAGGGGAACTTGTCGATGATGGAGTCGCGATTGCCTCCGCAGAAGGGCCTGGGCTGGCGGGGGATAAATCCGCTGCTGGGGCGGCGCAAGCTGCGAGCAGTGAGAAAAGGATGAGCAGGAGAGTAAGTTTTTTCATGATGAGTCTTAGCGAAACGGACAGACATCCGCCGGGGTGTAGGTGTGGCTCTGCGCGCCGTGATAATCGCTGCCGAGAGGAATTAGAATCTCAGGGTGGGCGTCCGCGTAGGCAATGGCGGCGGCGCAGGCGTCGTACATGAGTCCGCTGGATTGATACGCGTTCCAGAAATCAGTCGCCATTTCGACGTAGGGATGGCCGGGACTATCAGCCGGGAATTTCTCTTGCAGGGTGGCGTATTTGACCTGGGCCGAATCCATTTCACCGAGGAAGGTGTGCAGGATGATCATGCGGTAGTAAGCGTAGGCGGCCAGGCGCGGGTATTCGGTTGGGTCGGGGGATACGGCAGGTAATGTGGGGTATGGAGTTGCGGTGATTAGTGATTGTGCAAAAGCATTTTGAAACCAATCTGCGAGCGTTGTTTTACTTTCGTATCGTTGGCGGTCTTGCGACCACCAATCCAGATTCTCGCTGGATATGGCTTGCTGATACAGTTTGAATGCGGTTTCATAGCTCTGTATCAAAACAGCATTATCTGCATCCTGAATAGATTGGAAACGGTAATTGGGTGGGGAATATTCTATGTGTGCGATAACATAATTTTCCCCATTCCACTTCAGGGTGATAACTTCTTCACGCCAGGGTAGCCCAAGTGATAAATCCCCCGGGTCAACAGGTATCTTTCTGGTTGCGATTATTTCTTTTGTGCCGTTCTCATTCGTATCTTTTATTTCATAATCAAGGATTGTTCCGCCTAGCCAGTCAAACGAAAATAGATTTCCACTTGAATTTACGAACTCATTTTTTATGAGTGGTTTAAATTCGCTACCATTCCATTCAATTATTCGTATAGACCGAAAGGCGCGGCGTTCATAATTGGAAAACAGCAATTCAGGAATTCCATTACCATTTATGTCCTCAATATTGTGCAAGTCGAGATTGCCTTGTGTGCTACTAAATTCCCCTAAAATCTTATAGTGATTATTTATACATCCGAAGATGAAAAGCTTTCCAAAGTTTACAAATGCTATTTCCCTTTGTTTATCCCCTGTTAAGTCGATAATATTTTCCCATTTTTTACTTTCCAGTTTGTCTAATGTGCCACCTGAGTTCAAATAGTTTAATGTGGCGTCACGATAAGGGCCTCCAGAGCAACCCGTTGCATCGCAGTACGGAAAATCTGGTAGAAGTTCAGGATTTTCCTTCGGACATTCCGCCATTGGCGCGGGCGTGGCGGTGACAATCGTCTGTACATCGAAGGTTGGAGTAAAGGTCGGGATGGTTGGGAGTGGGGTTATGGTGGGGGTGCCAGGTGTGGGAGTGTCAGGTGTGGAGGTATCAGGTGTCAGGCTTGCACTGAGCGCAGTCGAAGTGTCTTTGGGTGCCAGGGTCGTGGTTGGAGTCGCTGTCTGCGAGGAGGGGCCTGGGCTGGCGGCAGGGATGTCCGCTGGCGGGGTGGCGCAGGCGGCGAGCAGTGCGGTCAGCAGGATGAATTGGGCGATGGGTTTCATGGATTTTCTCCTAAGATCAATATCCCCCAATGCTGTTTTGATTAAACGATTTTTTCGAGATTTTCAACCAGTTCAGGCAGATCACTCTGTACGATAGCCCACAGGATGTCGAAGTCGATTGAGTCGTAGCCATGGATCAGGCGGTTACGCAGACTGATGATTTGCCCCCAGGCGATTTCAGGGTGCGCTTCCTGTATTTCTTCCGGCACGCGGTTGGCAGCTTCGCCGATGATTTCGAGCAGGCGGGTCAAGGCCAGGTCAAGCAAGCGATCGTTGTCCAAATCGGCGCGTTGTCGGCCCTGTGTCAGCGCAAGCGCCTCGCGGGCATAATCCAGCATTTGGCGTAGAGGCAGAACGTCACGCCGTGACATATTCCACCGCTTCTTCCTGAACCTGTTGACGGAAATAGGGACTTAAGAAGCCGATTGTGTTTAAATCCACCTTGTGGCCCAGGATTTTTGAGAGTTCTTCCTGCATGGCAAAAAAGGCCAGGCCGGGAGTGTATCCCGCCTCGAACTCGACCAGCACATCCACATCGCTGGTTGGGCTGAAATCTTCGCGCACGACCGAACCGAAAAATGCCAGCCGACGGATACGGTTGCGGCGGCAAAATTCGGTCAATATCTGGTGTGGCAATTGGATTTTCAGCGTGTTCATGTTTTGATTATAGCAAAGTTGATGATAACTATCTACCGAAACGGACAGACATCCACCGGAGTGTAGGTGTGGCTCTGCCAGCCGTGATAATCGCTGCCGAGCGGAGTCAAAATCTTAACCACAAAGTTACACAACGGAACACGACGGAAAATCTTTTGGTTTTCCTTCGTGTCCCGTCGTTGCCGTTGTGGTTAAAAAAACTACCCCGGCAAAAACTTGCCATCCAAAACGTCAATCACCCGTTTATTCAGCCGGTCGAGCACTTCCAGCAGGCGTTCCTGCCAGTCGGGGTCTTTCAGGAAGGTGCACCAGTAGGCGTTTTTGCCGCCGCGCACACCCGAACCTAAATCCGAGAGCATGCGCTGGGACATATTCTCGGTCAGGGACGGGTAGCGCAGGGCAATCTGTCCGCTTTCGGCGCTGACCGAGAGCAGCCCGGCGGCGTCGGCGCGCAGTTTGACCTTCATCTGGTAGAACAGGTTTTGCACCATCTCAGGCAGCGGCCCAAAGCGGTCGGCGAATTCGGCGGCCAGGGCCTCGATCCCATCCTCGTCGCGCAGACTGGCCAAACGCCGATACAGGCGCAGGCGCAGATCCTGGTTCGAAACGTAGGCTTTCGGAATGCCAATCGCCAGCGGCAGGTCGACGGTCACCGGTTCCTTGAGTTCATCTTCGAAGCTGGCAAAAGGCAGCGCTGTCAGGGCCTTGACCATTGCGCCGCTTTCTTCTTCACCGTTATCCACCGCGATGGCAGCCCGTTTCAGCCGCTTCACTTCCGCCGCCAGCATCCTGGTATACAAATGGAAACCAACCGCATCGATCTGGCCGCTCTGACGCACGCCGAGCAGGTCGCCTGCGCCGCGAATCTCCAGGTCGCGCATGGCAATCGAATAGCCTGCGCCCAACTGGGTGTTCTCGGCAATCACTTCCAGGCGCTCCTGGCCCTCGACGGTCGGCGGTTTCTTGCGGTGCCGGAAGAAATAGGCATAAGCGCGCGAAGCGGCCCGCCCGACCCGTCCGCGCAGTTGGTAGAGTTGGGCCAGGCCGAAGGTGTCGGCCCGGTCGACGATCAGCGTATTGGCGTTCGGAATGTCGAGTCCGCTTTCAATGATGGTGGTCGAGAGCAGGATATCGATCTTGGCCTCGCTGAAATCGTGCATCACGTTCGAGAGCTGGTGCTCATCCATCTGGCCGTGCCCGACTCCGATTCGCGCTTCGGGGACGAGTTTCTCCAGATGCATTTTCATCGCGTGGATGGTCTGGACGCGGTTGTGGACGAAGAAAATCTGTCCGCCGCGTTCCAGTTCGCGCAAAATGGCCTGGCGGATGAGCTTGGGCGAGTACGGCCCGATGTGGGTGATGACCGGCAGGCGCTCCTCGGGCGGCGTGTTGAGCGTCGAAATATCGCGGACGCCGCTCAGCGCCATGTACAGCGTGCGCGGAATGGGAGTCGCCGTCAGGGTCAGCACATCCACCTCGGTGCGCAGCTTTTTCAGGTGCTCCTTGTGAGTCACCCCGAAGCGCTGTTCCTCGTCGATGATGACCAGCCCCAAATCCTTGAACTCGACATCCTGCGAGATCAGGCGGTGGGTGCCAATCAGGATGTCGATTTGCCCCAAGAGCAGCTTGCGGATAATCTCGTTCTGCTCGCGCGGCGACCTGAAGCGCGAAAGCATCTCGACCGTCACCGGGAAAGCCGCCAGCCGCTGTTGGAACGTCTCATAATGCTGTTGGGCCAGCACCGTTGTCGGCACCAGCACCGCCACCTGGCGGCCATCCTGCACGGCCTTGAAGGCCGCCCGCAGGGCAACTTCGGTTTTGCCGTAGCCGACGTCGCCGCACAGCAGGCGATCCATCGGGCGCGCGGCTTCCATATCGCGCTTGATCGCCTCCAGCGCAGCCACCTGATCGGGTGTTTCGACATACGGGAAACTGTCTTCGAGTTCCTTTTGCCAGGTTGAATCGGGTGAAAAAGCATACCCGCCGACCGTCTGGCGTTTGGCGTACAGTTCAAGCAGTTCTTGGGCTACTTCCTGCACGGCCTCGCGCACGCGCTGCTTGGCATTCGGCCATTCCTGCGTTCCCAGGCGGCTCAGGTTGGGCGGCGCGCCGTCGCGGCCAACATAACGCGTCAACCGGTCGGCCTGGTGTACCGGCACAAAAATCTGGGCGTTGTCCTGGTACTCGACCAGCAGGAACTCGCGTTCGTGACCGTCCAGCAGGCGTTGCACCAACCCGCCGAACTTGCCGATGCCGAAATCGACATGCACAATGTAATCGCCAATCTTCAGGTCGGCAAAGGCCGCTTCGGGCGCTTCGGCCTGTGGGCGCTGGCGGCTGCGCGGCAGGGGCCGTTCCCAGCCGAAAATTTCAGAATCGGTAATCAGGTGGGTGAATTGGGGCGTTTCGGCCCCCGAACGCAGGATGAAACCCTCGGAGAGCGAGGCGTCGAGGAAGGTCAACCGCGCGGACTCATCCGACCTGCTGCCGGGTTGCCGTTCATCCGGCATTTGCCAGTCCGCGGCCTCCTGCCAGAGTTCCTGCAAACGTTTCGACTGTCTCGAAAGGACAATCACCCGGTCGCCTTGACCGGTTAACGCCAGCAGGTATTCGACGAACGGCTTGAGCCGTCCGCCGAAGCGTTGGTCATGCCCGAAAACGGAGGCCAGGCTGAGGGCTGAGTCCGCGGCTGGTTCTTCATCCGCAGCCGAAAAGCCGAGCGCCAGCGACGGTTTGACCCGAATCGCGTCATTCAGTTCCGACCAGGAGAGATACGGCACGGGGAAATCGGGCGGCAGGGTGCCTTCATTGATGCTCTCCTGCCGAAAGCGGACGGCCTGCTCTTCGACCTCGGCCGCCATGGTTTCCATCAGGCTGAAATCGTCGGCCAGCACCAGCGCCCTGGGCGGCAGGTAATCGAGCAGGGTGGCCGGGAAGGGGTGCAGGAGCGGGATGTGGAATTCAGATGCTTCGGTGGACGATACTGGATATTCGTTATTGGTTATTCGATATTCGTTATTCGAATCTTCGATGTTTGAGTGATCGAGTATCGAATTATCTACTCTCGAATTATCGTTTTTGACAATGTATTCCCTCGCCGGCGTCACCAGCACGCTTTCCAGCTTCGCCAGCGTCCGCTGGGTGGCCGGGTCAAAACTGCGGATGGCGTCCAACTCGTCGCCGAAAAAGTCCAGGCGGACGGGGGCGGGCAGGGCTGGCGGCCAGATGTCGAGCAGGCCGCCGCGGCGCGAGAATTGTCCCGGCCCGGTGACGGTGTCGGCCAGTTCGTAGCCGAGTTCGCTCCAGGCGCGGATGAGGCTTTCGGTCTGGTATTCGCCGTTCAGTTTGAGCGTTTTGCAGGCTTTGAGAAAATCGCGGCGCGGCAGGGTGCGCGTCATCAGCGCTCGCACCGAGGCGACGATGATCGGCGCTTTTTCGGGTTTGTCTGCGCCGGGCAGGTGATAGGCGGCGAGGGCGCTGAGCGCATCCAGGCGTTCGCGGCGGGTGTTGACGCCCCAGGCGGCCTGCTCGTAAAAGAGCGGGTTGGGTTCGGCGAATAAATAGCGTTTTGCGCCCGGCAGCCAGAAGGCCAGTTCATCGTGCAGGGCGGTGGCGTGGTCGGCCCGGTCGGTCAGCAGCAGGATGGGCTGGTTCAGGTCGTGGTGCAGGGCGGCCAGAATCGGCAGGCGCGCCGCGCGCGAAAGTCCCAGGCCCGGCAGGGATTTTGCCCCGCCGCGCAGGGCTTCGAGAAAGGAGGTGTATTCGGGGGTTGAACGCAGGGATGAAAGGATGAGTTCCATGGGATTTCTGCCGTGAACAAGGCAATCAGTAAGTATACAACAAAAAATTCAGGCGCGCTTCTTTTTACGGAAAGAAATTCAGCAATTCCAAGCCCCGCCCGGACATTAATGTCCGGGCTATTCTTCCTAAGCCCGCTAAAGCGGACTGATCAGTCGCCTTTAGGCGGCTTTGTAAGTAAGGGTTTCAATCCCCGGCGAAGTAACGAAGCGGTGATATTGTGCCCGTAGGATGGAAATCTTTCCCACCAGATGCAGGATTTCTCAGTCGCCAAAAGGCGGCTCCTTCGAAATGACAAACAACAAAAGTGTATAATCCGCATTTGTGAGCAATCTACACCCGCGCCAGGCCCCAAAAAAGCCGCTCGGACAGGTGACGCGCGGCAAAACGGCCCGCAACCGCCTGCGCCCGGTCGATAACTTTTTCCTGAAATACGATCCCGGCCTGTTGACCCGCCGCGACGGCGCGTTCGCCAAGGCCCTGTTCGTCGACCTGGGCTACGGCGCGGAAGCGGTCACGACCCTCGAGACCGCCGCCCGCCTGCGCCGCATCAGTCCCGATTTGGGCATTCTCGGCGTTGAAATCGAAGCGGAGCGGGTGGCGCGCGGCCTGCCGTTTGCTGATGAGCGCACCTTTTTCCGGTTGGGCGGCTTCAACATCCCGCTCCTGCCAGGAGAGTCGATTCGCGCCATCCGCGCCTTTAACGTCCTGCGCCAGTACGAAGAAGCCGAGGTCGCTCCGGCCTGGGCCCAGATGGCGCGCGGCGTCCTGCCGGGCGGATTGCTGGTGGAAGGCACCTCCAACCCGTTTGGCAGCATCCTGGCGATGAATGTGCTGCGCCGCACCCAGGACGATTCCGCCCCCTGGCGGCAGGAAGCCCTCGTTTTTTACACCAACTTCCGGCTTGGCTTTGATCCGGTCGAGTTCCAGACCATTTTGCCGAAGAACTTTATCCACCGCGTTACGCCCGGCGAGCCGATTTACGATTTTTTCGAAGCCTGGAAAGCCAGCGCCGCTGAATCCGCTCCGATGCGCGCCTTTGGTCTGCGCGCCTGGTTCGTTGCCAGCGCCGAGGGCCTGTCGCGGCGCGGCTATCGCATTCGGATGCAGAAAAAATGGCTCAATCGCGGCTGGCTGGTCTGGGAATTTTTGTAAGTCTTGAGCGGAGGGCGTAGCCCGCAGTCGAAAGACGGCTTGCTTGAACCATCGCCCTTCGATTTCGGGCTGCGTAAAATGCACTTCGCCCTCCGCTCAGGACAGTAAAACTTTTTGCAAAAAGCGAAGTCGAAGGGCTGATCACCCATAAAGGAATCCAGATGCAAGAAACTACCCACAAACCCACCGGTATGCTCGCTTTTCTCTTTATCTGGATCGGCCAACTGGTTTCGGTGCTGGCCTCCAGCATGAGCCATTTCGGCCTGACAATCTGGATGTACCAGCAAACCGAAAGCGCCACCGCCATGGGGCTGATGCAGGTCTTCTTCATCACGCCCTTCCTGATCATGTCACCCTTTGCCGGGGTGATGGTCGACCGCTACAACCGCAAGCTGATGATGATGGTCAGCGACCTGGCGGCGATTATTGCCACCGGCGGGATTTTCATCCTGTACGCGCTGGGAATGCTCGAGTTCTGGCATCTTTACATCGCCGCAGTGCTGAATGGTATCGGCAACACCTTCCAGTGGCCGGCCTATTCCGCGGCCATCAGCACCATGATTCCCAAGGAGCAGTTGGGGCGCGCCAACGGCCTGATGTCGCTGATGGAAGCCGGGCCGGGCGTGGTTGCTCCGCTGCTGGCCGGGGCCTTGTTGCCGTTCATCGGCCTGACCGGTCTGCTGGCCATCGACGTGGTCACGTTTTTCTTCGCGATCGGCACGCTGCTCTTTGTTCATATTCCCCAGCCGCGCAAAACGGAGGAAGGCCAGCAGAAATCCGGCAATATCTGGAGCGAGGCCGCTTATGGCTTCACCTATATCTTTGCCCGTCCCAGCCTGCTGGGCCTGCAAATTGTCTTTTTCTTCGGCAATTTATTCAGCGGCATCGGCTTTACGTTGCTTGCGCCGATGGTGCTGGCCCGCACCGGCAGCGACAGCCTGATTTTCGGCACAGTCCAGACCGCCGGGGCGATTGGTGGTGTTTTCGGCGGAATCCTGATGAGCGCCTGGGGCGGTTTCAAGCGCCGGGTGCATGGCGTTTTGCTCGGCTGGATTTTCAGCAGCCTTTCCGGTTTTGTCCTGCTCGGCATTGGCCAGGGCCTGACGCTCTGGATTCCCGCCATGGTGATCTCGGCGCTCTTTTTCCCGCTGGTGAACGCCTCCAACCAGGCCATCTGGCAGGCCAAAGTCGCGCCGGATTTGCAGGGACGGGTTTTCTCGGCCCGGCGGCTGATTGCCTGGTTCGCCCAGCCGATTTCCCCGATCATCGCCGGAACAATGGCAGATTTTGTGCTCGAACCGGCCATGCGCTCAGATACCAGCGCAATGGCCTCCATCTTTGGCGGCCTGGTCGGCACCGGCCCCGGCGCGGGCATGGGATTGTTGCTGGTTTTCTGCGGGCTGAGCGCGGCCCTGGTCGGCCTGAGTGGTTACTTTGTCCCGGCCATCCGCAATGCAGAAGACATCCTGCCCGACCACGATACGCTCAATAGCGCTGGACCGGCCTCTTGAGTCACATTCCCCCATCGGTCATAAGGGCGGCGTTCGAGGGAACGCTGCCCTTTTTTCTTGCTGTATAATCACCTGCGCTATGCGAAAACTACTCTTTTTGCTGATTACATTCCTGGCCTTCAGTTTTTTCATCCTCAGCTTCGGCGAACTGGAGAAAGTGCTGTCAACGTTTGAGCACAGTGATTGGCGCTTTATCCTGCTCGCAATGGCGGCGGTGACCTCCTGGGTCATCGTTGAAGCATATACCTATCGCAAACTATACCTTCTCATGGATATGCAGGAGAGTTTGCGACATCTTACCCTGCTGGCAATGGCGGCCAATTTTATTAATGTGGTTGCGCCCACCGGCGGGATTGGCGGGATCGCTGTTTTCACCGATGACGCCCAGAAACGCGGTCTGCCGCGCGGACGGGCCGCCGCCGCTGCCGCCTGGTTCCTGTTCCTGGATTATGGCGCATTCATGTGTGTACTCGCTCTGGGAATCCTGGTTTTGTTCAGGCGCAACAACCTCGATGCCGGCGAAATCTTTGCTTCAACGGTCATGGCGCTGATTTTTAGCGGATTGGGCATTCTGCTATACATCGGCTCCCGCTCCGGGCCGCGCCTGGAACGGGTGCTGGGCTGGTTGACGCGCCTGGTCAACCGTATTTTGCGGCCCTTTATCCGCCGCGATTACCTGCGCGAAGCGCGCGCCCACGAGTTTGCCCAGGAAATTGCGGAGGGATTGCGCGTCCTGCATACCGGTCAGCGCCGCCTGTTGACCCCCTTCCTGTTGGCGTTGGGCGGCAAAGGGTTACAAACCCTGGTGTTGATGCTCACTTTTCTCGGCTTTGGGGTCGAGTTCTCAACCGGGACGGTCATTGCCGGTTTTTCGCTCTTCTACCTGTTCCTGATTGTTTCCCCGACCCCATCCGGGGTTGGGATTGTGGAAACACTCCTGCCGCTGGCGCTGGTTTCGCTGCGCATTCCCTGGGAGCAGGCAGTCATCGTCACCCTGGCCTACCGCGGATTGACCTTCTGGCTGCCAATCGCGTTGGGGGGGCTGGCTTTCAGGCTGCTGCAAAAGGAATAGGGCGCTTCCCTACGCCTGGAGAATCACCCCGGCCCCGTAACCGACCACCCGTTCATAATCCCCGCTGACATTGCCGGACGTGGCGTAATTCAGGATTTTTACCGTGTCTGCCCCGAGGGCCTTGGCGGCCCATAACGTGGCGGCCAGCGCGCCAAGGCCGCAGGCCTCGCCTTTGCCTTTGCGCTCGACTTCGTAAAGCGCTTCCGGCTCGAAAGACTCGGCTGCGTTGAGCATGACGGTGTCGAGCCTCTCGGCGGCAGCTTGGTTGTAAAAATGGGAAAGGTCGGTCGAGGCAACCAGCAGGCAGTCCTGGCCGCGCAGGATTTCGGCCAGGGTTTCGCCCAGGACGCGGGCGGTGTGCGGGTCTTGCTGGCGCAGCATGAGCGGGATCAGGCCGAAGGGGTTTTGCAGGGCGCGTTGCAGGAAGGGCAGCTCGATTTCAAGCGCATGTTCGGGGTCGTTCGGTATGGCGCTCAGCCCATAGCCGAGTCTTGACTCGAGCAGGGCTGATAACTCGTCCAACTGGGGGCGGGCCACCGGGATGTTGCCGAGCGGGGTGAAGTAAAAACTGTGGGCGCTGGTGATGAGCGGGTACGGATACGGGTGGTGCATCGGCGCGATAACGGCGACCAGGCTGGGGCTGAGTCCGCGGGCGGCGGCAAAGGCGTAACCGGCGACCGGCCCTGAATAACGGTGTCCGGCATGCGGGGCGACCAGGCCAATCACTTTTCCCTTAATTTTTTCGATGTTTGCCCGTTCGAGATAGGCATCAACCGATTCAGCCAGGCGTTTGGGCTGGCCTTCATACCAGGTTCCGGCGATGGACGATGGGCGAATTTCGGAGACGGTTTGCATGGAGCCTCCTTTTTCTTTTATTGTAGCATTTTGTAGGGCGAGATAATATCTCGCTCTATCCATTTTTTATCTTGTCCAGGATATAGCGCGTGGCGTCGAAGGCCAGCGGCGGCAGGGATTCGAACGCAAACCATTCGGCAGCATCGGCATCGTCAGCGGGCCGGAGCGCGCCGCCCGTCACCTCGGCCTGGTAGAAGATGACGAAGTCGGCCCCGCGCGGATGTTCGCGGCGGGCAAAGATGTCGAGCAGGGCGTTGACGCGCACCTCCAGCCCGGTTTCTTCGAGACATTCGCGGATGGCGGCCTGGGCGGGGTCTTCGCCGCCGTTGATGAATCCTGCCGGGAGGGTCCACAGGCCGCGATGGGGTTCGTTGACGCGCCGCACGAGCAGGATTTTGCCGTTTTCAACGATCAGAGTGGCTGCCGCGACTTTGGGGTCGTCAAAATAGACCCAGCCGCAGGCCGGGCAAACCGGGCGCGGCTGGCCGAATTTGTCACGGATCACAACGGGCGTGGCGCAGGTTGGGCAGAAATGGATTTCTTCAAGGCGCATAATTGGATTTTACCCCAAAGAAAAACCGCCCGGTTGGGCGGTTGGTTTTGCCTATTTTTTCGGGCTGGCTTTGCTTTCCCATTGCCGGTCGTTTTGCCAGCGTAGCCAAAAGGCGGTTGCGCCGCTGGCTATTGCCAGCACTGCCAGCAGGATAAGCGCCCAGACCGGGACAATGGCGGCTGGGGCGGGCGGCTCCGGCATTGGGAGCGGTTCTTCCTGAACGGGTTGCGGTTCTTCAACGGGCGGAAGGGCCGCTGCAGCTTCAAGGGTTGGTTGGACGTCTGGTTGGGCTGCCGCTGTCGGTTCGACCGTTTTGGCCGCCGGTTCTTCGGGCGCTGGCGCCGCTTCTTCTACCGGGGCTTCCATTGCGGCTGGGGCCTCGGCTGCCGGTTCATCCAGTCCGCCGCCGATAGGCAGTTGGGCGCTTTCTTCGCCGCCTCCGCCGCCCATGGCGCGGTCGATTTCAGGCGCGCCGCCCATGCCATAGGCCAGGGGTGCGCTGTTGGCCATGCCTGCCAGGCGGGGCAGGGTGGCATTCGTTGCCAGCGAGAAGAAGAGTAGCAGGCTTGCCAGGGCCGAAGCCAGGCGGAAGGTTGGGAAAAGGCGCGGCAACGGTGGGCGCACCCGCGCAGCGGACGGTTTCAGGGTGAAATTGCGCGGCGCGCGGCGCTGGGGCAGGCGGCGCAACAAGGAGCGGGTCTGGCGCAAATCGTCGTAAATGGCGCGCAGTTCGGGGTCGGTTTCGATCTGTTTTTGCAGGCGCGCGGCCTCTGCCGGATTGAGTTTTTCATCCAGCAGGGCGGAAAGTTGTTCAACGTCACGGAAAGAAGTTTGAGTCATGCGCGGCTCCCTTCTTCCAGACGAAACGAGGCGGGCAAAAGTTCCCAGAAGCCTTGCAGGCATTCGCGCAGGCGCAGGCGCGCGCGCGCCAGGCGGCTTTTGATGGTGCCGAGCGGGGTGCGCACAGAGTCGGCGATTTCGCTGTAATCGAGTCCCTGGATGTCGGCCAGGACAACGACGGTGCGGAAATCGGTTGGCAGGGCGTCCAGGCAGTGCTGGATGGCATGCTCCAGTTCATCGGCTTCGGCTTTTTGTTCGGGACTCATGGATGTATCGGCCAGCCAGCGCGGGGATTCCATTTCCTCCTCATCCTCGGTGGCGGGTTCGAGCGGCACGGTTGGCCGGCGCTGCTTGCGGCGCAGTTCATCGTAGCAGGCGTTGGTGACGGTGCGCAGCAGCCAGGCCTTGAACGATCCGCCGCGGAAGCTGGTGATATGGCGAAAGGCCGAGATAAAGGCTTCCTGGGTGGCATCGGCGGCCTGGTCTTCATCGCCGAGAATGCGCAGGGCGGTGTTGTAGAGCGCATCCTGGTAGGCCAGCACCAGGCGGTTGAAGGCGTCCAGATCGCCGTTTTGGGCGTCTTGAATCAGGGCGGTCTCGTTCATAGGAATTATTGTACCAGAGACAGGCGGCGTTGGATAAACAGGAAGATAACGCGCCAGACCAGCATCCCCAGGGCGGCGCTGGCTCCCAGGATCAACACAAACAGGGGCAGCGCAACCCCGTTTAACATCCCTGCGCGCAGGACACCAGTCAGCGGGGCGGCTAAAAGCCTGGCATAGATGGGCCGCCACAATTGGCGCGGATTCGGCGTGATTGATGCCGAGAACAGTCCGAACCACGGGGCAATCAGGAACCAGCCTGCCAGCATGGGCAGGAAGGTGGTCATCATTCTCGGCAGCAGGTCGAGGTTGAGTGGGCCGTGGGTGGCAAAACCAATCAGGGTAATGATGAAAATTGCCAGGATGTCGCCAGAAATCAGGATGGGCAGGTATTTATTCATGCCGCGATTATACTGTTTGAGGTCGATCCTGATTTGGTGATTTATTTTTTTCAAGAGCGGATCGGAAATTACCCGCAAACTGCTTCGCCATTTCAACGGGATTTTCGCTTTCGCCAATCTCGCGCACACAGGCCGAGCCGACAATGACTCCGTCGGCGAGTTGACCCACTGCAGCGGCCTGATCCGGGTCGCCGATGCCAAAACCAACGCAGACGGGCACATCGGTATGCTGACGCACCCGCTCGATCAGTTTGCCGAGGCCACTGGTAATGTCTTTACGCGCCCCGGTCACGCCGGTGACGCTGACGAGGTAGATAAATCCCTGGGCGTTGCGGGCGATGGTTTCCATGCGCTCGTCGGGGGTGGTGGGGGCGAGCATGGTGATATGGGGTACTTCGACTACGGGCTTCGCTTCGCTACGCCCTCCGCTCAGTACCGCGGCAAATTCACCCGCTTCTTCGGGTGGCAGGTCGGGGATGATGAAACCGTCTGCCCCGGCGGCGACTGCGTCTTGGACGAATTTCTCGAGGCCGTGGGCCAGTATGGGGTTGTAGTAACCCATCAGGATCAGGGGAATGGTCACACCGCGTTGGCGCAACTCGGCCACGGCGGCGAGCACCTGCTTGGTGGTGACGCCCTGCTCCAGGGCAGTCTGCGTCGCTTTTTGGATGACGGGGCCGTCGGCCAGCGGGTCAGAGAAGGACAGGCCCACTTCAATCAGGTCTGCGCCGTTTTTAGCGAGGGCTTCCAGCACATCTATGGATGTGGGGATGTTCGGGTAGCCTACGGGGAAGTAGGGCATGAAGATAGGTTTGTTTTGGAAGGCGGTTTGGATGCGATTCATGGGTACTCGTTACTCGTGATTAGGTTTTCGATATTGGAATAGCGATTTATCGAATATCGCCAAGCTCTTTGATGACGGTATTCAGATCTTTATCGCCGCGCCCCGACAGGTTGACCAGGATGACCTGGTCTTTTTTCATTTTGGGGGCGCGTTTGATGGTTTCGGCAACGGCGTGGGACGATTCGAGGGCCGGGATGATACCTTCGGTGTGGCACAGGGTTTGGAAGGCGGACAGGGCTTCTTCGTCGGTGGCGGAGGTGTAGAAGGCGCGTTCCTGGTCGCGCAATTGGGCGTGTTCGGGGCCAATCGCAGCGTAGTCCAAACCGGCAGAAACGGAGTGAGTTTCAGCAATCTGGCCATCTTCGGTTTGCAGGACAAAGGTGCGGGTTCCATGGATCACCCCCACGCGGGCTTTTTCCGGGTCGCCAAAGCGGGCGGCGTGTTTGCCGGTGGCAATTCCGCTGCCGCCAGCCTCCACGCCAATCAGTTCGACATCCGCATCATCCACAAAGCCGCTGAAAACGCCAATCGCGTTGGAGCCGCCGCCGACGCAGGCGATGACGGTATCGGGCAGGCGGCCCACTTCTTTGAGAATTTGCTCGCGGGCTTCGCGGCCAATTACGGACTGGAACTCGCGCACAATGGTGGGGTAGGGATGCGGGCCAAGCGCCGAGCCGAGCAGGTAATGGGTGGTGCCGACGTTCGTCACCCAGTCGCGGATGGCTTCGTTGATGGCGTCTTTGAGCGTTTGCGTGCCGCTGGTGACGGGGCGAACCTCCGCGCCGAGCAGCTTCATGCGGAAAACGTTGGGTTCCTGGCGGGCGATGTCCACCGCGCCCATGTAAACCACGCATTCCAGGCCAAGCAGGGCGGCGGCGGTGGCGGAGGCGACTCCGTGCTGGCCCGCGCCGGTTTCGGCGACGATGCGCCCTTTGCCCATCCGTTTGACGAGCAGGGCCTGGCCGAGGGCGTTGTTGATTTTGTGCGCGCCGGTGTGGGCCAGGTCTTCACGTTTAAGGTAGATTTGCGCGCCGCCAAGCTGTTCGGAGAGCCGCCGGGCGTAGGTCAGCGGAGTGGGGCGGCCAACGAAGTCGGCCATCAGTTTGTTGAACTCACGCTGGAATTCCGCGTCGGCCTGGGCAGAGACGAACTCCGCTTCAAGCTCGGTTAGTGCGGGCATGAGCGTTTCGGGGACGAATTGTCCGCCGTAGGGGCCAAATTTGGGAGGAAGGAGGGTGGGCATGGGATTTTTGATTTTTTAGATTTGGGGTTCGAGATTCGTTATTCGTTATTCGAGAGTTGAATTATCGAATTTCGAGTATCGAATTATCAAGTATCGCGCACTGCCTTTACAAAGGCTTGCATTTTGGCCGGGTCTTTGACGCCGGGGGCGGATTCGACGCCGGATGCGGTATCCACGCCCCAGGGTTGGACGCGGGCGATGGCTTCGGCGACGTTTTCGGGGGTCAGGCCGCCTGCCAGCAGGAGCGGAACCTGTTTTGCCAGTTCGGCGGCGGCGCTCCAGTCGGTAGTGACACCGGAGCCGCCGTACACGCCTTTGACAGCGGCATCCACCAAGAGGGCCGGAACAGAAACGGACTCTGTCACGGAATCACGGATGGAAACGGATGGGCTGAAAGCGGACTCTTTCACGGACTCACGGACGGAAACGGACGGGCTGAAAGCGGACTCTTTCACGGACTCACGGACGGAAACGGACGAGGAAAGACGGATGGCTTTGAAAGCCAATGGGGCAAGATTGGCAACCATTTCGGGGCTTTCATCGCCATGGAGTTGGGCCAGGTGCAGGTAGGCGGCTTGCAGGGTGGCGCGGATTTCATCCGCCGGACTGTTGACGAAAACGCCGACCAGAGTCACGGCGGGATGTTTTTCGCGCAAAACGCTTGTGATTTCAGCGCAGGCTTCGGGCGTGATGTAGCGCGGGCTTTTGGGGTAGAAGTTGAATCCCAGCAGGTCTGCGCCGGCTGCGATGGCGGCCAAGGCGTCGGGGATGGTTTTGATGCCGCAAATCTTAATTTTTGTCATAAGCTTTTTCGTGGGGCGGATTGCTAATCCGCCTACGCGGGATAACATCCCGCGCTACAAACCGGAAAGTTCGCGCACTTTGGCGGCGATGTCTGGGGCAGTGACGATGGATTCGCCGACCAGGATGGCATCTATGCCGGCTTTTTGCAGGCGGGCGGCATCGGCAGAGGTGAAGATGCCGGATTCGGCGACGACGGCGATGTCGGCGGGGATGAGCGGGCGCAGGCGTTCGGTGGTGGTGAGCGAGACTTCGAAGGTGGCCAGGTTGCGGTTGTTGATGCCGATGAGCCGGATGCTGGGAATGCGCAGGGCGCGTTCGGTTTCGGCTTCGTTATGGACTTCGACCAGGGCGGTCAGTCCCAGGCTGAGGGCGCAGGCGTGCAGGTCGGCGAAGTGGGCGTCATCGGGCAGGGCGGCGGCAATCAGCAGGATGGCGTCTGCGCCGTTGGCGCGGGCTTCGTAGATTTGGGACGCGTCGATGGTGAAGTCTTTGCGCAGGAGGGGAAGTGCCAGGTGCGAGTTGTCAGGTGTCAGGCTGCGGGCGCGGATTTCGCGCAGGGTTTCGAGTTTGCCCTGGAAGAATTTCTCGTCGGTGAGAACGCTGATGGCGGAGGCGCCGTTTTGGGTGTAGAGGTCGGCCACCTCGAGCAGGTCGAGGTGCGGGGCCAGGACTCCCTTCGAGGGGCTGGCGCGCTTGAGTTCGGCAATCAAAGCCGGGGGGAGGTTGTTCCGGCGGCGTGTGACTGCGGCGAGGAAATCGCGCGGGGGCGGGGAAGACTCTGCGGCGCGGCGCAGGGCCGGGGCGTCGAGCGCCGCGATTTCCAGGCGTTTTTGGTCGAGGATGGTTTCGAGAATATTTTTCATGGCGGGTGTGGCGCAAGATATTATCTTGCTCTACGCAGTGGCAAAGGATTGGCTGAATTCGACGAGTTGGTTCATCTTGGCGAGGGCCGCTCCGCTGGAAAGGGAGGCCTCGGCCTCGGCCAGGGCGGCCTTGAAATCGCCGGTTTCGGCGGAGAGGGTGCCGGCCGTGTTGAGCAGGACGGCATCGCGGCGGGCGCCGGTTAGTTTACCCGAAAACAGATCGCGCATCATCTGGGCGGACTGGTCGGGGTCGCCGCCGCGCAGGTCGGCGATGGTGGCGCGCGGCAGACCGTAGTCGGCTGGGTCGAGTTCATAGGTGCGGACTGCGCCATCTTGCAGGTGACTGACGCGATTGGGGCCGAACAGGCTGAGTTCGTCGGTGCCGCCTGCGCCATGGATGACGAGCGCGGCCTGGCTGCCGAGTTCGTTGAGCACATGGGCAAGCGGTTCGGTCAGGGCGGGGGAGTAGACGCCGGTCAGCTGGATATCGGCCCCGGCTGGATTGGTGAGCGGACCGAGGACGTTGAAAATGGTGCGCTGGCCGATTTCTTTGCGCGGGCCGACGGCATGTTTCATGGCCGGGTGGAATTTGGGCGCGAACATGAAGCCGATGCCGATTTCGTCGATGGCCTGGCCGACCTGTTCGGGGGTCAGATCGAGATTGAGACCGAGGGCGGCCAGTACGTCGGCGCTGCCGCATTGGGACGAGGCGGCGCGGTTGCCGTGTTTGGCGACCCGGCGGCCTGTTCCGGCGACGACAAAGGCGGCAGCAGTGGAGATGTTGAAGGTGTGCGCGCCGTCGCCGCCGGTGCCGACCACATCATAAACCGGCTTGGAACGGTCGCTGACCGGCACTTTGACCGAAACGGCCCGCATGGCGCGCACCGAACCGGTGATTTCTTCGATGGTTTCGCCTTTCATGCGCAGGGCGACGAGGTAAGCGCCGATTTGGGCCGGGGTGGCCTGTCCGGTCATGATGATGGTCATGGCCTGCTCGGCCTCGTCGGCGGTCAGATCGGTGCGGTTGATGACTTGGGCGATAAAGGGTTTTAGCATAAGGGCCTCCGGGGGGAGTTGCTCGATATTGGTTATTCGATATTCGATATTCGTTATCCATTATTCGGTGTTCGAGTTATCGAATAACGAATTTTCGATTTCCGAATATCGACTTGTCGAATATCGACTTACAGATTCAGAAAGTTCTGCAAAATCTGCTTGCCGTGCTGGGTCAGAATCGATTCGGGATGGAATTGGACACCGTAAGTTTCGGCGTTTTTGTGTTTCAGACCCATGATTTCGCCTTCGGACGTGAAGGCAGTCACTTCCAATTCGGCGGGGACGGGCGATTCGACGATCAGCGAGTGGTAGCGGGTGGCTTCGAAGGGGCTGGGGATGCCGGCAAACAGTCCCTGGCCGTAGTGGTGGACGCGCGAGGTTTTGCCGTGCATCAAGCGTTGAGCGCGGGACACTTTCCCGCCGTAGACTGCGCCCAGGCACTGGTGGCCGAGGCAAACGCCCAGGACGGGAATCTGGCCGGTGAAGTGGCGCATCGCCTCGGCAGAGATGCCGCCATCGGCGATGGGTTCGCCGGGACCAGGGGAGATGACCAGGTGCGAGGGCTTGAGCGCAATCAACTCGTCGAGCGTGATCTGGTTGTTGCGAAAAACGCGGATGTCCGCGCCGAGTTCGCCGAAGTATTGGACAAGGTTATAAGTGAAGGAGTCGTAGTTATCGATAAGGATGAGCATAGGGAAGGCCTTTCTGAATGCAGAATGATGAATGCAGAGTGCGGAATTGGAGAATTTGCCTGAAAACATCCTTCGACTTCGCTTTTTTGCATAAGGTGCCGCGTCCTGAGCGGAGGGCGAAGCGTAGTTTGCGTAGCCCGTAGTCGAAGGACGCTCCGCTCAGGACTTGTTTATTCCGCATTCTTCATTATCTCTTCTCCGCCATTTCAACCGCTTTTAAAACGGCGCGGGCTTTGTTGAGTGTTTCTTCGTATTCCTTGGTCGGGTCAGAATCGGCGACGACGCCCGCCCCGGCCTGGACGCTGACCGTCTCGCCGTGACCGACCAGGGTGCGGATGGCGATGCAGGTGTCCATGTTGCCATCAAAGGAGAAGTAGCCAATCGCGCCAGCGTAGGGGCCGCGCGCATCCGGCTCGAGGTCGGCGATGATTTCCATCGCGCGGACTTTGGGCGCGCCGGAAACCGTCCCAGCCGGGAAGGTGGCCCGCACCAGGTCGAAGGCGCTCAGTTCAGGGCGCAGCGTCCCTTCGGCGTGCGAGACGATGTGCATGACGTGCGAATAGCGTTCAATGGTGAAAAACTCAGGCACTTTGACCGTGCCGAATTCGCAAACCCTCCCCAGGTCGTTGCGGCCCAGGTCGACCAGCATCAGGTGCTCGGCGCGTTCCTTCGGGTCGGCCAGCAGGTCGGCGGCCAGGGCTTCGTCGGAGGCGATGTCCGTGCCTCGTGGGCGCGTCCCGGCAATGGGGCGCAGGCTGGCTTTGCGGCCTTCGAGACGGACGAAAATCTCAGGTGAAGCGCCGACGATGTAGAACGGTTCCCCGTCCAGGTCGCCGAAGTCGAAAAAGTACATGTAGGGCGAGGGGTTCAGCCGCCGCAGGGCGCGGTAGATGTTGAACGGGTCGCCGTGGGCCGGGCGCGACAGGCGTTGCGAGAGCACCACCTGGAAAATATCGCCGGCGGCAATGTGTTCCTTGCCAACCCGCACGGCCTGCTCGTACTCGGCCTGGGTCAGATTGGAGGTCACTTCAACGGTGGCCGCTGAGGGGGCGTCCGTTCCGAGCGGGAGCGGCGTGGGAGCGAGCAAACGCGCTTCAATGGTATCCAGCTTGCGGTTGGCCGCCTCCACATCTCCATCAAAGGCATAGGTGATCAGTTCAAGGGTGTGGCGGGCGTGGTCGAAGGCGATGATGGTATCGGCCAGCAGGAAAACCGATTCGGGCAGCTTGCCATTTTGCAGGTGTTTTTGCAGGCGCGGCTCGAAGTAGCGGATGGTTTCGTAACCCAGGTAGCCAACCAGGCCGCCGATGAAGCGCGGCAGTCCTTCGGGCAGTTCGGGGTGGAAGCCCTCGAGTTGGGATTGCAGGTAATGGAGCGGGTCCTGACCCTCGGGGATTTGGATGTGCTCGACCGAAGTTGCCGAGCGGCGTTCCACGCTCTGGCCTGTGATCCGGTACTCGTAGCGCGGTTCCAGGCCGATAAAGGAGTAGCGGGCGATGCGTTCGCCGCCTTCGACCGATTCGAGCAGGAAGGAGGGGCCGCTGCCGCGAACTTTGAGATAAACGCTGGCCGGGGTGTCGAGGTCGGCGGGCAGGCGGCGGACGATGGGGGCGATTTTGACGCCGGTGCGAATCAGTTCAGTGACCATAATTTACTCGTTTCCAAAAATGTCGATCTCGTCTACAAATAAATCGAGCGAATAGGATAAGCCGGTGTGGGCGCGGACGATTTCCATCGTCTCTTTGGCTTCGGCCTGCATCCGGCGGATGCCGTTGGCGAGCACATCTTGCGGGATGGTGGGGTGGGCCAGGTAGTAGGCGCGTTTCTCGCGGATGGGTTCTAGAAAGTTGTTCAGGGCGCGGGCCAGTTTGGCTTTCACTTCCACATCGCCGACTTTGCCGGCCCGGTAGCGTTCCTTCAACTCGGCGACTTCGTTCTTGTCAGGGTTGAAGGCCTCGTGATAATCGAAAACCGGGTTGCCCTCGACCGTTCCGGGGTCTGTGGCGCGCAGGCGTTTGGGGTCGGTGTACATGCCCTTGACCTTGAGTTCGACCGTGGCGGCGTCATCGGACAGGAAGATGGCGTTGCCGAGCGATTTGCTCATCTTGTTTTTGCCGTCCGTGCCGATCAGGGTTGGTACCTCACCGACGATGTCCTCCGGTTCGGGGAACACTTCTCCGTACAGGTTGTTGAAGCGCCGCGCCATTTCGCGCGCCAGTTCGACATGGGCCTGGTTGTCGCGTCCGACCGGCACGGCCTGGGCGCGCGGCAGCAGGATATCGACGGCTTGCAGCACCGGGTAGCCGAGCAGGCCAAAGGGCATCGTTTCGAGATTGGCATCGCGGGCCATATCCTTGAGCGAGGGCAGCCGTTCCAGGCGCGGGACGGTCACCAGCATTTCGAAGAGCAGGTTCAGTTCGTAGGTCTCCGGGATGGCCGACTGGACGAAGATGGTGCTGATTTCGGGGTCGATGCCGACCGCCAGGTAATCGAGCACGATCTCGCGGATGAAGAGCGGAATCTGTCCGATGTGGGCGCGCTCGGGGCGGGTGGTCAGGGTGTGCAGGTCGGCAATGATGAAAAAGGATTCGTACTGGTGCTGGAGCCTGACACGGTTGGCCAGCGAGCCGACATAATGACCGAGATGCAGCTTGCCGGTTGGGCGGTCGCCGGTCAGCAGGCGGGGTTTGGAGCTGTGCATAAGGGTTTCTCCTTCTTTGGCGGTTCAGCGATACAAATTTTGCGGGTTAGGCTCTTTGTACACGGATAACACGGGTTGCACGGATTTACACGGATAAGTTTTTTTCTCAAACCGCTTAGTCCGCTAGGTCACACAAAAAGAGAAATCCGTGCTTTTCCGTGCGCCGAAGGCCCGTGTAATCCGCGTCCAAGTTTTGGCTGCCAACCTCCAAGAAATCTCGGAAAGCGGCTGGGGCCAAGTCTTAACAAAATAGTCCCCTTCGTCCGTTGGGACGAGAGGGGACTCCCGTGGTACCACCCAAATTACGCTTGCGCTTCTCCCGCTGTTCGGGGCTTAAGAAAAATCCCTGTGATGATGCACAGGGATAAAGGCCAGCGTCACTTTTTTCGGGTACGGCCTCGATTGGCTTATACCCTCACCCTGTAACGGGAGTTCCCGGATTGGGTTACTGGTGCTGGTCTCGATAGGGATTTGGTTTCGATACGCCACTTCGTGGCTACTCAACCAACCACTCGACCAGCGGGTTCACCCGCTCGACTCGGTGGGCCATTCGGCTTCTGCGCTTTTACCGGATTCACACCAATCACCGGCTCTCTGAAAATCGCTTTGAAGCGTACTCGTCCACGTCTTTGTTTTTGCTTGTTAAGTTGGCGTGATTATATGCCGCGAAGCAGATTTGTCAAGACAAAAAATGTGAATTCGGAGACGTTTAGCCATTTTTTACAGAAAGACCCGCTCCACGCGCTGGAGCGGGTCTTTTGTGGTTCAGTTCAACGGATCAGGCTTTTTTGTCTTCTGCGACAGCAATGGATTCTGCTGGCGCAACCGTGTCCGTATCCATATCGACTGCGGGTTTGGCCTGTTTTTTGCCATCTCCCAGATTGATGCCAAACAACTTCAGGATTGGCACAACCGGCAGGTCGCCGACAACCCGGAAATTGGCGTCCTGGCGTAATTGGTCGAGGCTGCTGGCCAGGTCTTCCTTGCCGGCGATGACCGGGGTCAGACGGTCAACCATATCGCTGACCTTCAGACTGGAGAAAACGCGCGGATTGACCTCGGTCATGATGTCTTGGATGTATGGGGCGAAGTTGCCCAGGTTGTCGCGCATCCAGTTGACGGTCGAAGGCTCCACCTCGCCGGGTTCGCCAGCAGCGGTTGTGTTGTTGGGATTGAGAATCCGCCCGACCAGCGGTACTTCCTCGCCCAGCAGGCTGATGCCCTGTGAAAAACTCATCAGGTCGGTGATGATTTTGCTGGTCTGCCCGCCGTTGCCGTAAATGTGAACCTTGACGCCTGGCGCCATTGCCATGAAGGCTTCCTTGTAGGCTTCGACCTGCATGGTGACGATCCGCTCACGGTGGGCGTGTTCGAGCTTCATCTTTTCCAACTCGACCAGGACGGGAGCTTTTTCGTACAGATCGACCAGTTTTTGCTGGGCATTGATTTCGACTTCCTTCAAGCGCTGGATGCGCTCCGCTTCCACCTCGGCCTGGGCGCGGGCGACTTCGGCCTGGGCCAACCCGTCGGCGCGGTTGACGACTACCTGCTTTTCGGCAACCTGCACGCGGGCGGCCTCGACTTCGGCCTCGGCCAGACCCTGGGCCGCCGATTCAGCGCGGGTGGCCTCGGCGCGGATTTTGGCTGCGCGGGCGCGTTTTTCGGTGGCGGTCGATTCGGCGTCGGCCTTGATCAGTTCGGCCTTGGTCTGGGCCTCGGTGCGCAATTGCAAGGCGCGGGCCTCGGCTTCGGCCTCCACTTTCATCGATTCGCCCAGTTTGTTGGCTTCAACCAGCGCAATTTCCTTGGCGCGTTCGGCGGCGGCCAACTGTTCGGCGCGCAGGCGCTCGGCTTCGGCCTGGGTGCGCTCGGCGGCGCGCTCGATCTGGCGGATTTGTTCCATGGCCAGGCGTTCAGCCTCGGCTTTGGTTTCAGCCAGCTTGATGGTTGCATTTTTCTGCTGCTCCAGGGCGCGCAATTCGGCTTCGCGCTCTTTTTGCAGGCGGGCTAACGATGCCGATTTTTCTGCTTCGGCCTGGCCGAGGGTCTGGCCGAGCTGCACTTTGGCGATGTCGGTTTCGTGCGCGGCGGTTGCGGCAGATTTGGCCAGTTCCAGTTGCTTGACTTCCAACTCGTGGCGGCGGACAGCCAGGGCTTCCTGCTGCGAAAGGGTGGCGGTTTCGACTTCGCGTTCGGCATCCAGCCGTTCGGATGCCAGCTTTTTCTCGGTCGCAGCCCGGATTTCGGCCTCGGTGCGTTCGCGGCCCTGGTCATCCTGCAGTTCCTGCACCTGTTCCTTGTTGGTGGCGATGCTGGTCTCTTTCGAGATGCGCGATTCGGCCTGTTCGACCAGCTTGTGGTAAGCCTTGCCCTCCAATTGGGTGATGGTCAGCAGGGCCAGGTCGTACCCCAACTCGGACAGAATCTGGTTGACTTTCGGGAAGGCAATTTCGGCCAGTTTTTGGCGGTTGGCGATGATGTCCTGCAAGCCCATCGTAGCCGCGGCGGCGATCAACTCGGCGGTGCCAACCTCGGTGATGGTGTTGATCAGGCCGCCCGTATCCAGACCGACGCGCTGGGCGGCGGTATCCGCTTTTTCGGGGTTGAGCTTGGCCACGGCGTGCGCCCATAGCCGGAAGCTGACCTTGCTATTATCGAGTGCTTCCACACCCTCATCGTTGATCCCGCGGATTGGGACGGTGAAGCTGATGGTCTTGAGCTTGATAACCTGGGTCAGCGAGTTCAACCAGTAACGGGATGGGCGTTCGGCGCTCTGCCCGAACACTTTGCGGTCGTTTGACATGGCTGCAATGTGCAAACCATCCCCGACCACAACGTGGATTTCATCGGGTGGGACGATAATGCGCCGGCCAAAGCCGAAGACGCCGCGCGCGCGGTCCGCTTCGGTGCGCAGGGCAGACATGCTGTTGTTGAATTCTGCCATTTGCTGATCTGATCTGCGTCGGGGTTGGGCCGGTTCGGGCTGAGGGGCGTTATTTTGTTGCTTGTTGTCCATCCTTGACTCCTTTTGATTGAGAATGATTACCGCCTGTTGCCGGTCGGTGTTGGTTGTATAAACAGATATTCGTTAAATCCATCAAAAAGTTTTGGCTTTGACTATTTTACATGCAAATTTCTACTGCTTTTTATAAATCTCTAATATAGCCCGCGCAAATGTGATGAGAAACGGGCTATTCAGGTGTAACGATTTGCGCAGTACTCCGTAACAAAAAAAAGAGTGCCGGGACATTTCCCAACACTCTTTACACTCTTTGCAGTTTGTTCGTTTAAATCATTTTTTCATTGCCAGAGCATTCTTTTGGGCTACTGTCCGTTGAAGCGCATGCTGACTTCGTTGATCATGAGTCGGCAAGGAACTGCAAGCGGAGAGCTATCTTTCGGGCACAGAAAATAAAGAGACTGCCCATCAACAATAGACGCTCTCTTGTTATTGATAGATTGATGTAAATGAGCGGTACCTATTCGTTTCTACGAAAAGATAATAGCAGGGTGTAATTCATCAGGTATTGATTCCGCGATAGGGAATCCCAAAGAACGTTTTATCTCCGATTAGTTCTTCTATTTGTAATCTATTTTGATGTGATGGGTATTCAATAAGGATTTCTCCTTTGCCCGGACAGGGAGCGTTGATCGATACAAATATAAATCCCGGGTTTACTTGTTCAATTTCTCGAATTAAGTTTTGATGCTCTTCTACTACCTGTTCAACTTCAGACAATGTTGGCAGTTCTGCGCAGCTAAGATAATGTTCCCGATTATCATACAGGATGTTGGCGACTGCCTTTTTGACGAAATGTGTTTTGTATTCAAATCCTATTCCTATCACCATTGCAACTATTAATAGGAGCAGCCCCATTTTGCTTGCTTGTTTGTTCATAATTGATCCTGTCAGCTTGTTCACGCGCAGTCCGCAAGCCTGGGTGGGCCAAGGGACGTTAGCCGGGTACGAATTCTTTTGAGTAATGATACTCGGCCTTTCTGGGCGGTTAACCTGCAAGTTCCCAACGATTAACCTATAAAGCAGAAATAAAGATGCTCCGTTCAAAGTTGAACGGAGCATCACAATCATTTTACTGTTTGTTGTAGCGCGAGATACTATCTCACGCTACTTTTTCATCGCCCAGAGCAATTTTTCCTGATCGACGGGCAGGCTGTCGAAGCGCACGCCGACGGCATTGTAGATGGCATTCGTAATCGCGGGCGGAGTGGGAATCAGCACAATTTCGCCAACGCCTTTCGCGCCGTAGGGGCCGGTTGATACCGGATCTTCGACCACAATCGGGATGATTTCCGGGGTGTGGACAATCGAGGGGATACGGTAGCGCGACATGTGGTCGGTGACGACCATCCCGTCTTTGGTGATGAAGTTTTCGAGCAGGGTATGCCCGACACCCATCACCACACCGCCCTCGATTTGCCCGCGCAGGCCGAGCGGGTTGATGGCATGGCCAACATCGTTGGCCGCGATGACCCGCAGCACCTTGACTTCGCCGGTCTGGGTGTTGACTTCCACTTCGGCGGCTTGCGAAGCGAACGAAAAGGCGACGTGCATATCGCCGGGTGTTCCGAGCGGGGTAGTGGCCGGGGCGTGATAATCGTACAGCACGCGCGGGTCTTTCCCGGCGGCTTTCATCTCACTGTAGACTTCCTGCATGGTCAGCGAATGGCCGTTGACGCGCACCTGGCCATCTTCAAAGCGGATGTTATCCGGGGATTGGTCATACTTTTCGGCCAGGGTGGCGGTGATGGCTTCGCGCAGGGTCTTGGCCGCCAGCCTTGAAGCGTTGCCGGTGACATAGGTCTGGCGGCTGGCCGTCGTCGGGCCGCCGTTGGGTGTCAGGTCGGTATCCATCACCAGCACCGAGACTTGCCCGGCTGGGATGGACAGCTCCTCAGCCACCATCATCCGCATGATGGTGACCAGTCCCTGACCGAGTTCGGCAGCCGACGAGCGCACCTGGAAAGAACCATCGGCATAGAGTTCCACTTCTGCGCCGGAGCAATCGTCCGCGCCGCCGCCCAGGCCGGTATTTTTGAAGGCCGAGGCAAAACCCCAGGCGCGGACAAGGTGCGGGGTGTCAGGTGTCAGGCGGGGCTTGAATAACTCGTCTCTCGACAAACCTGACGCCTCGCACATGGCCCCTGACACCTTGTCAATACACTCCACCAGCCCGGCGCTTTCACGCATTACCTGCCCGGTGGATGTTTCGTCGCCAACGCGCAGGGCATTCTTGCGGCGCAGTTCGATGCGGTCCAGGCCGAGCGTTTCGGCCAGCATATCCATCATTGTCTCGAAGGCAAAAGCCGATTGCAGCACCCCAAATCCGCGGAAAGCGCCCGCCGGGGGATTGTTGGTGTACATCGCGTAGCAGTCAGCGTGGACGTGCGGGATTTTGTAGGGGCCAGCCGAGTGGGTTGTGGCGCGCGTCAGCACCTTTTCGCCGAGCGAGGCATACGCGCCGGTGTCGCCGTATAGTTCGGTTTTGGCCGCAACGAGCGTGCCATCCTTTTTCGCGCCCAATTTGACCTTGATCTGGGTCGCGTGGCGTTTGGGATGCACGATCAGGCTTTCCTGGCGGTCAAACAACAGCTTGACCGGCCGCCCGGTGGCGTTTGCCAGCAGCGCGGCGTGAATCTGCCCGGCGATGTCTTCCTTGCCGCCGAAGCCCCCGCCCATCAACTGGCCGAGGATGCGCACCCGGTTCTCCTCCCAGCCCAAGACGCGGGCAACCTGCGTCCGGTCCTGGTACGGGATTTGCGACCCGACGTAAATCAGCATCCGCTCCCCCTCGGGAACGGCAATGCTGCACTCCGGCTCCATGAACAGGTGGTCGTGGGGCGGGGTGTGGAAGGTATGTTCCAGCACCACATCGGCCTCGGCAAAACCAATCTCCGGGTCGCCTTTGCGCACCTTGATGTGCTTGAGCAGGTTGCCCTTGGCGTGGATCTGCGGCTGACCCTCCTGCCGCGCCTGGACGGCGTCGCTCAGCACCGGCTGGATATCGAACTCCACCTCGATCAGTTCAACCGCCGCTTTGGCGGCTTCCTGGCTTTCGGCGGCCACAATCGCAATCGCATCGCCGACATAGCGGACGCGCTCCTCGATGCCAACCATCACCGGCCAGTCGAGCGTCACCAGTCCGTGAATGTTCTCGCCGGGGATGTCGGCGGCAGTCATCACCGCGACCACACCGGGCGCCTGGCGGGCTTTTTCCACATCGATTTTGCGGACAAAAGCGTGCGGCACGCCCGAGCGTTTTACCGCGGCGAAAAGCATGTTCTCGAAAATCAGGTCGTCGGTGAAGATCGCGCTACCCGTCACCTTTTCGACTGCATCCGGGCGGATTTCCAACTTCCCGACCGTTTTCCCTTCGGTGGCTGAGGCCGGAATCTGCGGTTCTGCGACCGGCTGCCCCGTCTCGAGCGATTCCGCTGCCGCCAGGATGGCATTTTCGATGGTCGGATAGCCCGCACAGCGGCAGAGCGTGTCTTTCAGTGCATGGCGAATATCATCCGAACTCGGTTTGGATTTCTTCTGCAAGAGCGCATACGAAGTCATAATCTGTCCGGGGATGCAGAATCCGCACTGGACCGCGCCGTGTTTGATGAAGGCTTCTTGCAGGGGGTGAAGACTGCCCCCACCCCCCTCGCCCCTGTGGGGCACTCCCCCCAAATTCGCAGAATTTGGGGGGAGACGGAGGGGGGCCTGGGCTAGACCTTCAATCGTCAAAATCGTCTTGCCGTGCGCCCGTTCTGCCGGGGTCGAGCAGGATAACACCGGCTCGCCGTCCATGATGACAGTGCAGGCGCCGCATTCGGCCTCGCCGCAGGCGATTTTGGTGCCGGTCAGGTGCAGGCGTTTGCGCAACAAATCGGCCAGGGTTTCGCCGGGGATTGGGTCAAGGGTATGGTTCTGGCCGTTTACGGTAAAAGAAAGTTGTGATTTTTTCATGTCTAAACCTTTGTCGGACACGGATTGCGCGGATTTGACGGAGTCTCGCGGATTTTTTTAGAATTTTCCGTGTTCATCCGTGTAATCCGTTCCATCCGTGTACTGATTTTTATTTTGCGCGTTCCCAGGCGCTGGATAAGGCGTTTTTGAACAGGACAACCACCAACTCGCGGCGGTATTCGGCGGTGGCGCGGGCCGGGCTGGTGCGGAATTTGGCTTCGGAGAGCAAAACCTGCTGCGCCCCGGCAATGGTTTCTTCGTTGAAGGGCTTCCCGGCCAAGTACGCGCCGGTTTCGAGGGCGCGGAAGGGGGTTGGGCCAGCCGGGCCAACGGCGATCCGCGCGGCGCGGATGATGCCGCCATCGCGCTCGACCCAGGCGGCCAGGTTCAGAATCGGCAGGGCGATGCCCTGGGCGCGCATGACCCGGCAAAAGGACGAGGCCTGGTGCGGCTTGCGCAGCGGAATATAAAATCCGACCAGGATTTCATCGTGGGCCAGGGTTGATTTTCCCGGCCCGGCAAAAAGCTCGTGTAACGGCAGCCGGCGGCGGGTGGATGGCGAAGCGACCTCCGCTTCAGCCTCCAGCGCCAACAGGCCGATCGTCCCGTCGGCGGCAGGTAGGGCGTGGGCGACATTCCCGCCCAGCGTGGCCGAGTTGCGCACCTGCGGCCCGCCGATCAATCCGCACGATTCGACCAGCGAGCCGGCATGTTCCTGCACCAGCGCCGATTCGACGATGCGGTTGTGCGGCACGCCCGCGCCGATGAACAGCTTCTCGCCGCGAATTTCGAGCGCGCGCATTTCGGCGATGCCGGTCAGGTCGACCAGGGTGTGGACGGGAGCATGGTTGCCCTGCTGCAGGTCGAGCATTAAATCAGTCCCGCCTGCGATGGGAATCGCAGGGGCCGGGGCGGAGGCGAGCGCCTCCACAGCTTCTTGTACAGTTTGGGGGTGGAGATATTCTTTCCAGAGACTCATAGGGTCGGCTCCTTCAAAGGCCTCCCCCTATTTTGCGCTTTTTGCCAAATGGGGGGATTGAGGGGGGTAAGGCGGCGGCACTTTTCGAGAGCCATGCTCACGCCGTCGGGCCTGACCCGAGCGACCGCCGAACCAATGTTTGGACTGGATAAGTTGTTAATTTGCGTGGTTGGTTTTTATTTTACAGCTTGCAAAGTTCTGATTCAAGTTACAAATGTCATCCTGCGCTGGAACAAAGGATTAAATTTTGGCCTGTAACTTAAGACACAGAAATAGATGGCCTACTCATGATATATAAAACCTGTCGTCTGAGCTTGCGCACCCATTATCTTGTAAAGCGCAAAATTTTCAATCGAAACAGTGAGCGTTTCGCCAAAGAGGAAAAATGTCAACAGCCCCCGTTTCAAAAGTATTAACCCTTGCCGAAATGGTTGCCTACCAGGAAGGCAGTATTGTCAGCCGCCAGGTGACCAAATCGGAAGCCGGGAATGTCACCTTGTTCGCTTTCGATGCCGGCCAGGCCCTGAGTGAGCATACCGCGCCGTATGATGCCCTGGTGCATGTCTTGGATGGCTGCGCGGACGTATCCATTGCGGGCGAGCATTTCAGCCTGGAGGCCGGGCAGGCCATCATCATGCCAGCCAACCAACCGCACGCCCTCAAGGCGGAGCGGCCTTTCAAGATGTTGCTGACGATGGTGCGCGCCTGATTGTTTTGAAAATCCCCGCCGAAGCGGGGATTTTTTTATTCCGGGCGGTAGGGTGCTTCGACTTCGATATCGCCGACGTATTCGGGCAAATCTTTGTGGCCGAGCATCTGCCGGATGGCCTGAATTTCGCCGATGTGATACCAGTAGTGGTAGGTGATGCGGCGCAGGGCCGAGCCGACCGTCTGGCCGACCGCTTTGCCTTCGTGCAGCAGTTCCTCCTGCAATTTGGCGGTGGTGATGGCATCCAGGAACGGGTCGGCGGCCTGGGTGACGGTTTGCCATTTGGCGCGCATTTCGGCCAGGGAGGGAGTGTTCATCGGCGCGCCATAGGCAAACAGTTCGTTCAGCTCGGGGTAGAGAATTTGTCCCTGCGAGCGGATCAGCCAGTAGCGCTGTTCGTGCCAGGCCAGGTGGCCGACTGTCCAACTGATGCAGTTCATTTGGCCGAAATGGCGGCTGCCTTCTTCTTCGGACAGGCCTCCCAGGCCGCGCAGCCATTCGCTGCGGGTAAAACGGAATTGGTCAATCAGGGGGTGGGTCATGGGTTGCTCCTTTGTCATGGGTGGGGGCACGGCGGATTTTGCCAAATAAGATAATCCGTCAATCCCCCGCCGTGCCCCTACGAAAACGTCATTTTAAAAATTTCTGGATGTGCTCTCGCAATTTCTGCGGCTGGATGGCCGTCAAATCGATCTGACGCGCACCGACAAAGGCGGTGAAGCGCGCCAGGCCTTTGCCGAGCGCATCAGCGAAGGCAGGATTATCCGCTGGGGCATCGTCTTCGAGCCAGAAACCGTTGATGATGAGTGTGCCGGTCTTGCGCTCGAGTTTGGGGTCGAGGCGGGCGACCAAATCGTCGCCGTAGAGAATGGGCAGGGTGTAGTAGCCCCAGCGGCGCTGTTC
>JAEWVF010000087.1 GCA_023459215.1 Chloroflexota bacterium | reverse complement strand
AGCAGGTCGGGTCGTAGTCGGGCAGGTAGGGCGGGGCGGTCTTTTCAACCTGGCCCTGCCAGGGGCGTTTGGCGCGGTGCGGCGAGACGAGTATCCATTCGCGGGTCAGGGGATTAAATCGACGGTGGGGGGAGTCGTACATGCTGAACGTTCCTTTTTTCGGGATGATTGATTCTAATTTATTATTGGTTTTTCATGTTATCGTTCACGGTGGCAAAAACTGCCATTTTCCGCCATTTTTTTGCCATTGGGCGTAAAATTTGCCTCTTGACAAGATGGTTTACAATCCTGTAAACTAATGTTACCGGTCACGTGACCGGTAACATTATAGCCCATATCGCAAAAGGCCGCCATGAGTAAATCAACCCCCACCATTCGAGATGTTGCCCGCCAGGCTGGCGTATCCCACCAGACGGTTTCGCGCGTGATTAACGGCAGTGAAGACGTGACCCCCGAAACCCGCGAGCGGGTCGAAGCGGCAATTGCCGCGTTGGGCTACCGTCCGAGCGCGATTGCGCGTTCGATGGCCAGCGGCCAAACCCGTACCCTGGCCTGCATCTCCCCCAACCTGACCGACTACACGTTTGCCAGCATCATCGAAGGGGCCGAGATTGAAGCCCGCCGCCTGGGCTACTTCCTGCTTTCCTCCTCGGCGCGCGATGCCGAGAGTTTCAAAGGTCTGGTGGATGAACTGGTCGGCCACCGGCGGGTGGATGGGTTGTTGGTCATGAATCCGTATGCCGATGAACGTTACCAGTTGATTCCCGAAGGTATTCCGTCTGTTTTTGTCGGTGCGCGTTCGCGCGGCGAGAATACCTGCTCGGTCTGCCTTGATGATGAAGCGGTGGCCTATAACGCCACGAAACATCTGATCGAGAGCGGTCACAAGCGGATCGGCATGGTGACCGGGCCGATGGCCGAAGATTGTTCGCTGGATCGCATGGTCGGTTTCCAAAAAGCCATCGAAGAGCGCGGCTTACCCTTCCTGCCGGAATTAATCATCGAAGGCGACTGGGGCGCTTCCTCGGGCCAGGCGGCGTTGATGCAGATGTCGGCCAATGGCGATCTGCCGGATGCGATTTTTGTCCAGAACGACCGCATGGCGATGGGCGTTTTGCGCGCTGCCCGCGATTTGAAGATTCTCGTCCCGGATGAATTATCGATCATCGGTGTGGATGACATGCCCCTGACCCAGCACTACGACCCTCCGCTGACCACCATGCGCCAGGACATGCCGCGTATCGGCCTGGAAGCGGCCCGCATCCTGATCCACGCGATTGAAGGCGCGCAAGCGCAAAGTTGTCAATTGAAACTTCCCGCTGAACTGGTGATTCGCCAGTCGGTTAAACAAATCTAAATCATTTTTCAACGTTTTGAGCTTTCCCGACAGAATTTTTTCTGGCTCGGTTGGTTTTTTGTTGCTATTTTCCGAAAAGGAGGTGGTTGCTCTCGTAAAGTTCGAAACTTTTACCAAACCTGTGCTTTCTTTCTCAACCCAAACAAAAAATCAGGAGAAGATGAATGTTACGTAAATCGATCATGCTTGTTGCCAGCCTGTTGGTGATTGCTGGTTTTGTTCTTTCGGCCTGCGCTCCTGCCGCCCAGCCCGAAGCCCCCGCCGCCGAGGAAGCTGCTCCCGCTGCTGAAGAAGCCGCTCCTGCCGCCGAAGAAGTTGCCCCTGCCGCTGAAGAAGCTGCCCCTGCTGAAGAAGTTACCATCCGCTGGCGCACCCGCCCTGACAACCAGGAAGAAATCAATGTCTACAACAACATCAGCCAGGAACTGGACGCCCAATTGGACGGGATTACCCTGGTCTATGAACCGGGTGGCACCGAAGGCTCCAACTACCAGGACCAGCTCCGCACCGAAGTTGCTGCTGGCACCGCCCCGGATGTTTTCTGGATCCCCGGCACCGACATTGCTGATTTCGCTGAGCGCGGCCTGATCCTGAATGTCGCCGACCTGGCCGCCCAGACCGAAGGCTTCGATGTCGATGCCTTCTACCCCGGCCCGATGTCGCACCTGACCTACAACCCCGAAACCGCCGCTTCCGGCGCTGACTCTGGCGCTCTCTGGGGCCTGCCCCGCGACGTTTCGACCTTTGCCCTGTACCTGAACCTCGACCTGATCGAGGAAGCCGGCGCGCCCGATCCTCGTGAACTGGCTGCCAAAGGCGAATGGGACTGGGATGCCTTCCTGGATGTTGCCCAGAAGACCCGCGCCCTCGGCTCGGACATCTACGGCTACGGTGCTAGCGCCTGGTGGGGCCCCTACGGCGTCTGGTTGAATGCCGCCGGTGGTGGTTTCTTCACCGCTGACCGCAACGCTTGCGGCCTGGACAGCGCCGAATCGCTGGCCGGTCTCGAATTCCAGCGCTCGCTCTACCAGGATTACGATGTCGCCACCCCCTACGGTGAAGACCCCGAACCGCCCTTCCGCGCTGGCAAAGTTGCCATGTTCCAGAATGGCCGCTGGGCCACTCCCGGCGTCCGCACCGTGGAATTCAACTGGGATGTCGTTGAACTGCCCAAAGGCCCCAACGGTAATCAGGGCAACTGGCTCTTCTGGGGCGCTTATGTCATCAACGCCAAGACCGCCAATCCTGAACAGGCCTGGGCGCTCGTACAGGCTCTGACCACCGCTGAAACCCAGGGCAAGGTTGCCGCTCTCGGCGCCAACATCCCCAGCCGCGTCAGCCAGGAAGCTTTCGACGCTTTCCTGACCTTCACCCCGCCCACCAACAACCAGGCTTTCCTGAATGGCCTGGCCGACAGCCCCGCCACCGAAGGCCCGCTCTGGACCGGTTCCTGGCCCGAATTTGACAAAATCATGGGCCCCGCCATCCAGTCCGTGCTGACCGGCGGTACCTCGGTCGAAGATTTTGGCGCTACGATCTGCGACGAAGCCAACAAAGTCTTCAACCCCTAAGCCTTTGCAACAAACCTGGGGCAGGCAGTTCTGCCTGCCCCAACTTTTTCCACTCATCTGTGTCTTTTGGGAATTGAGCGATGACCAACTTGAACAAACCCCAGCAACAGACCGAACTGATTTTTAAGTTGATGCCTGCCTGGCGCATTCTCTTTGCGCTGGCGGCCCTGGCCGGGATTTTTGGCCTGTGGACGCAAACGGAGCTTAACCTTGCTCTGAAAGTTTTGTTTGCGGCCTTGTTGGGGTTGGGCGCGATTGCCAGTCTGGCGGCCCTGCCCTTCCTCCTGCGCCGCGACCACAAAGGCCGCATGACCTCGCTGGTGCTGGATTACCTCGGGCTGTTGTTCTGCATCCTGGGCATCCTGCAAATCGGACAGGTGTTCATCGGCATCGACTCGCTTGGCGCAGTCTTCCAGCGCGGGATTCCCTTTTTGGGGGTTGTCCTGGTTGGCTACCTGTTCAACGCGGCCAGTGAACTTTTCCCCAACCAGGCCCAACGCCAGAAATCGCTGCAAAATACCGGCAAAATCGTCATGATTTTGGGCTTTGGCGCTTTCCTGCTGGCCGTCAACATCTTCACCGGCTTGTGGAATTTCCTGAGCCGCCTGATCCAGCCGAATGGCCTGATGATGGTCGTGGGCGCAATCCTGTTTGCCCTGGCGCTGTGGGCCATGTGGCGCGAAGCCAGCGCCCAGGCTTTCAACGCCAAAACCGGTCACGAGCAAATGATTAGCGGCTGGCTCTTCCTCTCGCCCAACCTGCTCGGCTTCCTGATTTTCTTTGCTGGGCCGCTCCTGCTCTCATTCTATTTTTCCTTTACCGATTCGGATGCCTTCAACCCGCCCAATTGGATTGGTTTTGAAAATTACGCCAAAATCCTGAACATCACCTTCAAACCGCTGAGCGATTTTGCCCAACCGGCGCGTGAAGCCCTCGATATCAAAATCTACGATGAAGTCGGACGCTTGCAAATCGGCAGCGGCGGGATTTTGTTTGGCGCCGAAGACAAGTTCTTCTGGCTGGCGCTGCGCAACACGCTCACCTTTGCCCTGTTTGCCGTGCCCTTGAGTGTCATCCCGGCTTTGTTCCTTTCCAACCTGCTGAATATGAAACTGCCCGGCATGAAATTCTTCCGCGCTGTTTATTTCATGCCCAGTATCGCTGCCATTGTCGGCATTTCGCTGGTCTGGCAGTGGCTCTACAACGCAACGATTGGCTATATCAATTATTTCATCACCGCTTCGATTGAGTTTCTCAACTCCGGCTTTGGCCTGGCGCTGATTGACCCCAAAATCCAGTGGACCTCCAACAGCGATACGGCCCTGCTGGCCATTATCCTGATGGCCGCCTGGCAGACGATGGGCTTCAACACCGTCCTGTTTCTGGCCGGGCTGCAAAACATCCCCGGAGAATTGTACGAAGCTGCCACGGTCGACGGGGCCGGCCCGTGGGCCAAATTCTGGAATGTAACCCTGCCGATGCTGGCGCCGACCACCTTTTTCGTTGTCACCACCACCACCATCCAGGCCATGCAGGTTTTCGAACAAATCTTCATTTTGATGAATCCGCCCGAAGGCCCCGGCAACTCGACCATTTCGCTGGTGCTCTACCTGTACCGCAGCGGTTTCCAGAACTTCAAGCAGGGCTATGCTTCGGCCATCGCCTGGGTGTTGTTCATTGTCATCTTTGGCCTGACCCTGTTGCAATTCCAGCGCCAGCGCAAGTCCAGCATTTACGAGGGATAACGGCATGAACCTGAAATCTTATCGACTTACCACCTGGCTCCGCAATTTGACCGTTTACGCGGTTCTGACTTTCTTCGCCTTTATCATGATTTTCCCGTTCCTGTATATGCTGGCGACCTCGTTCAAAGTCCCGGCGGATACCTTCCGCTACCCGCCGCGCATGCTGCCGCGCGACGCGCAAACCATTGCTGTCGATGGCTATGATGAGCCGCTGCCGCTGTATTACGTCACCTATGGCGGGGTGCAGCGCGAGTTTGCCCTGGCCAAGAGCAACATCAAGGTCGGCACGTATGCCCCGGCAGACAACCTTTCAGCGACGGTGGAACGCCGTTTAACGGAAGTCAAGCCGACGGGCGGCGCGATGTCCCAACAGACGGTGCTGCTCAACGGGGAAGAACAAAAACTGTTCGATGTCGAAGTCGATGGGCAGGTCATCCCGATGGTGCTGGTCAGCCAGACCACGGTCGGCGAGTTTGTCGATCCGCAGAATCCCAAAGTGAAAACTTACCAGAATGTGCGCCTGAGCGAGCCGGTTGAAAGCCTGACCTGGCACCCGGAGAATTATTCGGCGGTGGTTGAACTGCAAGGCCTTGACCGCTCTCTCTCGAATACGGCCCTGGTGACGATTTTGGTGGTCGTCGGCCAGTTGGCGACCTCGGTCATCGGCGGTTACGCCTTTGCGCGGCTCAAATTCCCCGGTCGCGACAGTATTTTCGTGGTTTACCTGGGCACGATCATGATTCCGTTCGTGATGTTGATTGTGCCGCTCTACCAGTTGATGGTGTTGATTGGCTGGACCAACCGCCTGGCGGCCCTGATCATCCCCTGGATTTTTACCGCCTACGGGACTTTCCTGATGCGTCAGTTCTTTATCACCGTGCCGAAGGAAATCGAAGAAGCGGCCGTGCTCGATGGCGCCTCGCGCTTGCAGATTCTGACGAAGATTTTCATCCCGGCCAGCGTTCCGGCCCTGGCGACCCAGGCCACTTTTACCTTCCTCTACGCCTGGAACTCGTTCCTGTGGCCTCTGGTGGTGATTAACGTCGGCAAACAGGAGAATCATGTCCTGACCCTGGCACTGAACGTGCTGCGTGGACGGGCCTCCGACACGCCCAACCTGATCCTGGCCGGTGCGGCGATTGCCATCATCCCGCCGTTGGTGGTCTTCATCCTCGGCCAGCGTTTCTTTGTCGAAAGCGTGACCAGCAGCGGCGTCAAGGGCTAGGCGATGAGCGCGACAAAGGGCAATCCGTCCCTGCACAACCCGCATTTGGACGGCGATGCCTTCTTCTGGCAGGCCGGGCGGGTGGGAATCCTGCTCTCGCACGGATTTACGGCCACAACCGCTGAGATCCGCCCCCTGGCTGAGATGTTGCACCGCAAGGGGTATACTGTGGC
>JAEWVF010000086.1 GCA_023459215.1 Chloroflexota bacterium | reverse complement strand
ACTTTTTTCGCCAGCTTGCAGCATACGCACTCCTTCTGTGCGCCGCTCTGACATTTGTTCTCGGGTTAGTTTTCTCGGTATCCATGTCATAACCCTATCTTAATCGATTTATGTAAATGTCAATAATATATTTATTTTCTAATCCTTCTAATTCATAAATTATGGTGTCATAGTTTGCAATATCCCATTCGTTGTAGATTGAGATTAACTTTATTCTTGGGTAAAAAGGTTTGAGGCTATTCCAAAACCGAGCTCGTTCATCAGGGTCACATTCATCAACAATCACAATAACATTCAAAGATTCATTTCGCCTGAGTTCGGTCATCAAGCGGCTTCCATCAAATTCGCTTGCCAGTGCATAAACAACCAATGGCCGCAAATCATCTGTATTGGTTGCTTCTAGCGCAAGTCTTGTTTTTCCCACACCTGCTTCGCCTAAAATTCTCAATTGTGACGGCATATCGTTTCTGCGAAGTTGAATACGAATGCTCTCTAATTTTTCTTGCTGTTCTTCTCCCTCTTCAAAAGTCACTCTCATATCTGTCAAATTCGACCATTCTTTATGAGTCAGAAAAGATTCGCCGTTTAAATGATTCGTTTGCAGAACAAGCGCAGGATATTTTTGAATAAATCCTTTTAGATTGTTGATGCTCCATATGTCAACCTTTGGGGTAGCAAAACCGCAATCGTTTAAAAACTCTTTGATGTATCCAATAGCCTTTTTTCTTTCCAGTTCAATTAAATCCAAACCAAAACAAACAATGACATATTTTCCATTTTGCTCAAGACATGATTTAACTTCGGGAGCAAGGTTCTTGGCAGAAGGAACTTTTTTATCAAACAATTCTTTCTGAATAATTGACTTATTTTGAGGCTTGAAACTGTCGCCAGCTTTAATTTGGTACGAATTATTTCCCTCTTCAAATAAACCACCTGGTTGAAGTGCAATATTGTCTGCGTAAATCGTTGCATCCACGCCTCCATCAGCGACATTTATGCGTGATGATACGTTCACTTTACTTGGCGGTATTCCAATCCTGGCAGCTTCAGCCCAAATCAAATCTCGAAAAAACTCAACAGAAGTTTTGCTATCAAGTTGTTTTAGGTATTGATCATTAGCAGTAAGGATATTATCCATATTTTGTGCCTTGTGTTGTTTCTACTCTATTTATAGGCGAAAATTGCACGCAAAGAACTTTCTTTACAAAAGTATACTCTCAAACAACAAAACAGGGACGGCCATCGCGACCGTCCCTGAAAACTTTCCACTTTCTACTTTCCACCAAACTTAGAACACCGGCGCAATATACTCGCCCCACACCCCGCGCAGCGTATTGCAGACTTCGCCGAGGGTCATCTTGTTCTCGACGCATTCCACAAACAGCGGCATCAGGTTTTCGCTGCCTTTGGCGGCCGATTCCAACCGGGCGCGCAGCTCGTTCACTTTCTCCGCGTTTCTTGTTTCCCGCAACTTCTTCAACCTTTCACGCGCTTCCGCTTCGATGGACGGGTCAATCACTTGGCGTTCGAGGGTCATCTCTTCCTTGACCTGGAACTGGTTGACACCGACCACGATTTGCTCGTTCTTTTCAATCGCCATCTGGGCTTCGTAGGCCGCGTTCTGGATTTCGTTGGCCTGGTAGCCCTGCTCGATGCCGTTCATCGCGCCGCCCAGGCTGTCGATGCGGTCGATATAGTCGGAGGCCAGGCGTTCGATTTCGTCGGTCAGGCTTTCGATCAGGTACGAACCGGCCAGCGGGTCGATCGAATCGGCTGCGCCCGATTCGTAGGCGATGATTTGCTGGGTGCGCAGCGCCACGCGGACCGATTTTTCGGTCGGCAGCCAGAGCGCCTCGTCCATGCTGTTGGTGTGCAGAGATTGCGTTCCGCCCAAGACGGCAGACAAAGCCTGGAGCGTGACGCGCACCACGTTGTTTTCGGGCTGTTGGGCGGTGAGAGTCGAACCAGCGGTCTGGGTGTGGAAGCGCAACTGCCACGAAGACGGTTTCTGCGCCTTGAAGCGTTCGCGCATGATTTTGGCCCACAAACGGCGGGCGGCGCGGAACTTGGCGACTTCTTCCAGCACGTTGTTGTGGGCGTTGAAGAAGAAGGAAAGCTGCCCAGCGAAATCGTCCACCTGCAAACCGGCTTTGAGCGCGGCTTCCACATAGGCAATCGCATCGGCCAGGGTGAAGGCCACTTCCTGCGCGGCGGTCGAACCGGCTTCGCGGATGTGGTAGCCGGAAATCGAGATGGTGTTCCAGCTTGGCACTTCGCGGGCGCAGTACGAGAAAATATCGGTGATCAGGCGCATCGACGGGGCGGGCGGGAAGATGTACGTTCCGCGCGCGATGTATTCCTTCAAAATATCGTTCTGGATGGTGCCGCGCAGGGCTTTTGGTTCCACCCCCTGCTGTTTGCCGACCGCAATGTACATCGCCAGCAGGACACCCGCCGGGGCGTTGATGGTCATCGAGGTGGACACTTTGTCGAGCGGAATCTGGTCGAATAGGGTTGCCATATCTTCGATGGACGAAATCGAAACGCCGACTTTGCCCACTTCGCCAAGCGCCATCGGGTCGTCGGCGTCGTAGCCGATTTGGGTGGGCAGGTCGAAGGCCACCGAAAGCCCGGTCTGGCCCGCCCCCAGCAGGTAGCGGTAGCGCTTGTTCGATTCGGCGGCGGTCGAGAAACCGGCGTACTGGCGCATCGTCCAGAAGCGCCCGCGGTACATGGTCGGCTGGACGCCGCGCGTGAAGGGATACTCACCGGGCAACCCCAGTTTTTCCATGTAATCGGGGTCGTGATCCGCCGGGACAAAGACTGGCGGCAGTTCAATGCCTGAGGATGTAACGAATTTCGGCTTGCGTTCGGGAAATTTCTCGACAGATTTCTTGTGCGCCGATTCTTTCCAGCGTGTGTATTGGTCTTGAAGGGTCATGGGGTTCTCCTATGTCAGGGGAGTGAAAACCATTTACGAACCGCCAAGCGCGCCAAGAGCGCTAAGAAAAGCTCTTAAACTTTGTGTCCTTTGCGTTCTTCGCGGTTCGATTATTAAAATTATTCGCTAACGAGTTGAATTGTACCGTTTGTGTGGTGTTTCTGACAGCGATAAGCGTCATACCGTTTAACGCCGTTTATCCCGAATCGTTCTCCCCGCGGCCTGTCTCGCCGTTTAATCGAGTTTGAGCGCAAGCTGGCAGGCGTCCCCTGACTGGTGGATTTCGAGGTCGAAATGAGGGCGGATGTTTGCGCCGGTGCGCGCGGCAATTTCTTGCCTGACGCTGGTTGCTCAATTTCAGGCGCTGTGGTGGGCAGATTGCCAGACGGTTTGACCTTTTTTGCGCTTGTCAATTTTTTGTTCCGTGCTATGATGACCGGATATCCCGCTGAGAAGGTTATCCTTATGAACATCGTTTCCCGCTTCAAACAAGCTTCCCGTGAACTGGCCCTGTTCGCCAGCGCCGCGCTGATTTTGGGCATGGCAATCAGCATCATGAACGCCACATTTAACAATTTCCTGAACGAAAGATTCGCCCTGAGCGGTTTTGAGCGTTCTTTCCTCGAATTCCCGCGCGAACTGCCGGGTTTCCTGGTGGTATTTGTCTCGGCGGCCTTGTGGTTCCTGTGCTCGCGCCGCCTGGGCGTTTTCTCGATGCTGCTGGCCGCCAGTGGAGCGCTCTTGATTGGCTTTGCCTCCTCCAGCTATTGGGTGATGGTCATCTGGCTCTTCATCTACAGCATGGGCGACCACCTGTTCATGCCGGTCGCCTCTACCATTGGCATGGAATTGGCGCGCGAGGGCCAGGCTGGCCGCCGCCTGGGACAGTTGAACGCCATCCGCAACGCCGCCGGGATTTTGGGCAGCGCCCTGGTCTTTGTCGGCTTTCGTTACCTGAATTTCAGCTTCCAGCATACGTTTGCGATTGCGGCCATTTTCCTGCTGGCGGCGGCCTTCCTGCTCTATAAGATGACCCCCGAGAAGGTGACCGAGAAACGCGGTTATCTGCAACTGCACAAGGAATACAATCTCTATTACCTGCTCAATATCATTTCCGGCGCGCGCAAACAACTTTTTATCACTTTTGCGCCCTGGGTGCTGGTGCAGGTTTTCGAACAGCCAACCGACATTATGGCGACTCTTTTCACCATCGGCGGGGTGATTGGGATTCTCTTCCAACCGCTGCTGGGTTGGGCGGTGGACAAACTGGGTGAGCGTTTTGTGCTTTCTGCCGAAGCGGTTGTTCTCGTGTTTGTCTGCTTCGGCTACGGTTTTGCCAAATTTATCCTGCCTGAAAATATTGCTTTCTTTGTGGTTTGCGTTTGTTTCTTGCTCGACCAGATGATTTTCTCGGTCAGTATGGCGCGCGCCACCTATATGAAGAAAATTGCCAAGCGCCCCGAAGATGTCCAACCGGCGCTGACCGCCGCCGTGACGATTGACCACATCTTTTCCATCTCCGCGGCGCTCCTGGGCGGCCTGATTTGGAACTCCTTTGGTTTCCAATATGTTTTCCTGATGGGTGCGGTGATTGCCGTGATCAACTTCTTCGTTGCCCGGCGGGTGCGTATCCCGCAAGCTATCGCGCAGGCGGTCTGATCCGGGCCGCGGGCGCTCGGATTGGTGTACACTGTAAACAAAGACGATGAATATCGACAATCATTTTTTGCAGTTGATCCTGCTGTTGCTGATTATCCTGCCGGCTTCCAAGCTGGCCGGGTATGTTTCGATTCGCCTGGGCCAGCCCTCCGTTTTGGGGGAACTACTGGTTGGGGTAGTGCTTGGCCCCTCCCTGATCGACCTGTTGCATGCTCCGGTTTTTGGCAACAACAGCGCCCTGCCCGAATTTATCAAGGAATTGGGTGAAATAGGGGTGCTGCTGCTGATGTTCGTGGCCGGCATCGAACTGCATCTGTCTGAGATGCGCAAAACCGGCAAAGTGGCTGCCTTTTCCGGGACGCTGGGGGTGCTTGTTCCGGTCGGGCTGGGCTGGCTGGTCGGGCTTTCCTTTGGCCTTGAGATGCAACCGGCCATCTTCCTCGGCCTGACCCTGGGCGCGACCTCGGTTTCGATTTCGGCCCAAACGCTGATGGAACTCAAAGTATTGCGCTCGAAGGTTGGCCTGGGATTGCTTGGCGCGGCGGTCTTTGACGACATCCTGGTGATTTTCCTGTTGTCCCTGTTCTTTGCCCTGACCGGCGGGGTCGGAGATTTATCCGCGGTGGCCTGGGTCTTGGGGCGCATGGTGCTCTACGTTGCGGGAGCGGTATTGTTTGGTCTCTGGATATTGCCCCGTTTGCTGCGTTGGGTGCGCGATTTGCCGGTCAGCCAGAATGTGCTGGCCTTGGCGGTGATCATGATGCTGGCGTATGCCCTCGGCGCGGAACTCATCGGCGGCATGGCGGCCATTACTGGCGCTTTTCTGGCCGGGCTGATGTTTGCCCGCCTGCCCGATCGGGAAGTGATCGAGCAAAGGGTCGGCGCGCTGGCTTATGGTTTTTTCGTGCCGATTTTCTTCGTCGATATTGGCCTTGAAACCGATTTGAGCAGTATTGGCGGCGTCATTTGGCTGGCCCTGGCGCTGGTGGCGGTTGCCATTTTCGGAAAGTTGGTCGGTGCCGGCCTGGGCGCCTGGCTGGCGGGTTATTCTCCGCGTGAGAGTATGCAGCTTGGCGCTGGGATGGTTTCGCGCGGCGAGGTCGGCCTGATCGTTGCCAGCGTTGGGGCTGGGGCAGGGCTGATCAGCCAGGCCAACCTTTCGGCGGTGGTCGGCATGGTGGTCGTATCCACCTTGGTGACGCCGTCCATGCTGCGTTACTTATTCCAGCGCCCGAAATCTGAGTCGAATCTGAAGGAGCAAAAATGAACCATCAAGTTGTTGTTGCGATTGTCTATGATTCGCAGAAACTTCCTGATTTGCTGGCAGCCTGGGAGGAGGCTGGGGTGAGCGGTGTTACTGTTCTCTACAGCACCGGCATGGGGCGTTTGCGCGCCGATAATGGCCTGCGCGACGACCTGCCGCTGATGCCTTCCCTGGAAGATTTTTATCCTGACCCTGAGAGCATTGGCCGTACCATTTTCTCGGTCTGCGATGATGAAACGGTGGTCAACAAACTGATCGAAGTAACCCGCGAAGTGCTGGGCGATCTCAGCATTCCCAAAACCGGACTTTTAATGGTGATTCCGGCCATTTATGTTGAGGGCATTATCAAGAGACACACATAAACGGGCGTTAAGCAATTTTTTTACAAGAAATACGTACAAAAAAGAGACAAAAGTCATTTGTCTCTTTTTTTGCATAGTGCTACACTGAAAAAGATATTTTTTATTTGCGGAGGTTACTATGGGTCGTACATTTGCATTCATCGGGGCTGGAATCCTGTTCCTGATTTCGCTCTGCTTTCTCGGCTATGGCGCGCTGGCGCTGATTGGTTCCACCAGCGGCAGCGGCGATTCGAGCTGGCTTGGCCTGGGAATCGGGCTGGCGGTGGTCGGATTATTCCTGGCAGGCGGTGGGGCTTTCCTGGTTTGGGTCGGGGTGCGCGGACAAAAAACAGAAGTTGTCCAGAATGTCACCATGAAGATGGATATGGACCTGCCCGGACAGACCAAAGTCGAGCAGATGAAATGCCAGTCTTGCGGGGGCGTCATTACCTCGAACGACATCAAAATTATGGCCGGCGCTCCGGTAGTGACCTGTCCTTATTGCCAGTCCACATATCAGTTAACTGAAGAACCGAAGTGGTAGGGTTCTCCTTGGGAGGGACGTCCATGAAAATGCGAGTTTTATCTTTTTTGTTGGTTTTCGCGCTAGCGTTTGGCCTGGTTTCCAGTGTTTCGGCGCAGAATTATTCGTTTACGCTTGAACGGGAAACCGTTGATGTGTATGTCAATGCCGATGGGACGTTGACGGTTCAGTATGCCTTCACCTTCGTCAACGCCGCCGGGGCCAGCCCAATCGATTTTGTCGATGTCGGTTTGCCCAACAGCGGTTACGAGTATTCCTCGATTGAAGCCGATGTTAATGGCCAGCCTGTCTCCATTTCAAGCGATTACCAGGGCAGCGGTTCCTATGGCGTTGCGGTGGAACTCGGCTCACGCGCCATTCGGGCCGGGGATCGTGGCACGGTCAACGTGCGGGTTGGCACAATCCGCCGGATGCTTTATCCCGATGACAACGATTCGAATTACGCCAGCATGAACTTCTCGCCGACCTGGTTCGGCTCGGAATTTGTGCGCGGAAATAGCAACATCACCGTCCGTTTTCACCTGCCGCCCGGAGTATTGCCGGAAGAGCCACGTTATCACCTGGCCAAGGGTGGTTGGCCGTGTGACAAGGAACCGACCGCCGCACTCGACGCAGATGGTCGTGTGGTTTATACCTGGCAATGCGATGACGCCAAGGGCTATACCCAGTACACGTTTGGCACTTCCTTCCCGGCCAAATATGTTCCTGAAGGCGTGATTGTCCAGCCATCGCTGTTTGAAACCCTCGGCATCGATGAAGATACCCTGTTCGGGCTGGCCTTTGCCTGCTGTTTTGGCGCTATTTTCTTCGGCGCGCCGGTCCTGGGTGCGGTCAGTGAGCACAAACGCAAGAAACAATACCTGCCGCCCAAGATTGCCATCGAAGGTCATGGCATTAAGCGCGGCCTGACCGCGGTCGAAGCGGCCATCCTGATGGGTCAGCCGCTCGAAAAAGTGATGACGATGATTTTGTTTGGCGTTATCAAGAAGAATGCCGCCGAGGTCATTAAACGCGAGCCGCTCCAACTTGGCATTGCCAATCCTTTGCCCGAAGGGCTGCGCGAGTATGAAAAGGCCTTCCTGGAAGCGTTCAAGGAAAGCCGCGATGCGGCCCGCCGCAAGGCGCTGCAAACCATGACCGTTGACCTGGTCAAGGCGGTTGGCGAAAAGATGAAAGGCTTCAGCCGCAAGGAAACCCTGGAGTATTACAAGGCCATCAACGATAAAGCCTGGGCGCAGATTGCCGCCGCTGGCACACCTGAGATGCAGAGTCAGATGTTCGAAGAAGCCATCGAGTGGACCATGCTCGACAAGGATTATGGCGACCGCGCGCGCCGCACCTTCCACGGGCCGGTCTTTGTCCCGACCTGGTGGGGACGCTACGATCCGGTCTATCGCGGACCTTCCATGTCGGGGATGGGCAGCGCCCCGGCCTCGATTGGCGGCGGACAGGGCGGACGTGTTTCGCTCCCCGGCGCTGATTTCGCCGCTTCGGTTGTCACCGGCACCCAGACCTTTGCCCAGAAAGTCCTGGGCGGTAACTTCACCGAGGGCGTGACCAAAGTCACCAACCCCGTGCCGGTCGTGCGTTCCAGCGGCGGACGTTCGGGCGGCGGTGGCTGCGCTTGTGCCTGCGCCTGTGCTGGCTGTGCCTGTGCCTGCGCCGGAGGCGGACGGTAAACTCGGAGTCCAACGTCTCCTGACGTTGGATCGATAACCCAAAATCTGGAGATTTTGGAGTCCGCGAGTAGAAGGAGTCCAACGTCTCCTGACGTTGGATCGATAACCCAAAATCTGGAGATTTTGGAGTCCGTGATGGATGATGTTTTCAAAACAGCGCCGAATAACCCACCACATTGGTTTCGCCCCAATGCAGTGTACATGGTAACGGCATCGACGTATCGAAAAGAAAATCTCATCCATAGCCCGGAGCGAAAAACGCAGTGGCGAGATGCGTTTTTGAAAGCAACCGATCTCTATAATTGGCGCGTAATTGCCTGGGTAGTTTTGCATAATCACTATCATGTGCTGATCGAAGCGCCAGAAAATGCTTTGACCCTGGCAAAACTGGTCGCAAGCTATCACAGATTTACATCACGCAGATGGAACGATGCGGATGAAACTCCAGGCCGACAGGTTTGGTGGAATTACTGGGATACTTGCATCCGCTCTGAAAAAGATTATGCAACTCGGCTTGGATATATTTTCTGGAACCCGGTCAAACACGGGTTGACACAATTCATCGAAGAATATCCTTTTAGCAGTTATCAGGATTATGTAAACCAGAACAATGGAATTGACTTTACAGGTTGGAACGAGGTGAAAGATGTCCCTGAGTTTTAAAAGCGGAGTCCAGCATCTCCAGATGTTGGTTTTTGGCGAAAAAGTCCAAAGTCGGGAGACTTTGGACTCCGGAATTCATCACTATCTCATCGAGAACCCCGGTGAAAAGGCGCGCGTTCACCTGCGCCTGGATGCGGATGGCAGCGGCACGCTGATTGTCAACGCCAATCGCATCATGCACCTCAACCCAACGGCGGCGCTGATGGCGAAGAACATCCTCGAAGGTCAGCCGGACGATGAGATTGTCAAAACGGTTACAAAAACGTGGAACGTGAAACGTGAAACGGCGCTGGCTGATCTGGAAACTTTTCACTTCCAACTTTCCAACCTGATCCGCCCGGATGGCGCCTGCCCGGTGCATGATCTGGAATTGGAAACGGTGATGCCGTTTAGCGCGCGTCCTTCGGCTCCGTACCGGCTCGATCTGGCCCTGACCTATCGCTGCAACAACGACTGTCACCACTGCTACAACCTGGAACATCCCGTTCCGGGACAGCCGCTCAAGCGCCCGGAACTCACCACCGAGCAGTGGAAACAGATCATTGACAAGGCCTGGGCGTTGGGTGTGCCGCACATCATCTTCACCGGCGGCGAACCCACTTTAAGGGATGACCTGCCAGAATTGGTTGCCCATGCCGAGGCCAACGGCCAAATCACCGGCCTGAATACCAATGCCCGGCGGCTGAGCGATCCCGACTTTGTTAAACGGTTGCTGGATGCGGGCCTCGACCACGTCCAGATAACGGTCGAGTCGGCAGACGCCGACATCCATAACCAGATGGTGAATGCGCGCGCCTTCGAGCAGACGATTGCCGGATTGAAAAACGTGCTGGCCACGCGCCTGTATGTGATGACCAACACGACCATGTTGCAGAGCAATGTCGGCAGCATCCCGGCCACGCTCGATTTCCTGGCCGATCTGGGTGTGCCGACGGTCGGCTTGAACGCCTTGATTTATTCCGGCCACGGTGCGACGGTTGGCACTGGCCTGCCCGAACGCGATCTGAAGCCCCTGCTTGAAATCGCCCGCGCCAAGACCGACGCCTGCGGACAAAAACTGATCTGGTATACACCGACCCAATACTGTCATTTCGATCCGGTGCAAATGGATTTGGGCGTCAAGGGCTGCACGGCGGCCCAGTACAACATGTGCGTCGAGCCGGATGGGGCAGTGCTGCCCTGCCAGTCGTATTATCAGCCGCTCGGCAACCTGCTGACGGATGACTGGGACTCGATCTGGAATCACCCGCTGGCCTTGAGACTGCGCGAACGGCAGGATTTGCCTTTGAAGTGCGAAGGCTGCGCGCTGATTGCCGAGTGTGGCGGAGGCTGTCCGTTGCAATTTGAAAGTTCTATGCTGTAACCATTTGCCTTGCCTGAATATGAGGCGACCTGTAACTCATATAACCAGGAGGAAACCATGATTGAACTGATTGTTCTATGGAGATTAGCAGTCAGCATTGGCAACCTTGCTTCGCAAAAAGGGCTAAAAAAGCTCGCCTATCAAATAATGGCCGTTGCTCTTTGGATTTCTGGAGAAATATTTGGGTTCGTAATTGGCAGTTTTATATTTGGCGACGATAATCGACTAGGTCAGTATGTTGTAGGACTTGTTGGGGCGGCGATTGGAGCAGGGATTGCCTTTCTGATTATGCGTCTCATTCCAAACCCTGGTGAACCTGACAGCATTAATACAACCATTGTCCAAGATAAAACACCACAGATGCAAAAGTTTGGAAGGTCAGGGTGCATCCCCGCTTTGGTAATTTTTTTGACAATTTTTTGTGTGATTGGCCCTGTGATTAGCATAAGGGCCTGGATGAGCCTCGATACTGAATCGTTTACAAGCGCGCCTGCAGATGTTGAACATCCTGTTACGCTATCACGCGCAGGCTTTGAAGTTCAATACCCTGGGAATTGGGTTATTGATGTTAACGATCAAAACTACGACCCAGATCATTCCTTAAAGATTGAACATAAAGGTATTGGCCAGGGAGCTGTGGGATTAATGATTATGGATGAACCATTTGATCCCGTTGACATGGTGAATCATGTAAAAAATGAATATTCCAAGCTGGTATCTGAAGCAACTCTTAGAGAATTTACAACCTATGGTAACTATACTGGGCAAGGTATTGAATTGCATGGCAAAATGGTATTCATTGACATGACAACACGAATCTTTGCTTATTCATCAAACACACGTTCTTTTGTGATTGTGGAAATGTGTTCGGATGAAGAGAAAGAGATTATTAAGCCGGGATTGCAACTGATTGAGGCCAGCTTTCGGCTCAAAGAATAACATTTTTTTGTAGAGGACAAATGACGAATCATACTTGGTTCAAAGAATTCCCGATTGGCATCACCGTTTGCGACCGCGAAGCCATTTTGCTCGAAATGAACGACAAAGCCGCCGAGATTTTGGAAGAAGATGGCGGCTATGGGCTGATTGGCTCGAATATTCTCGATTGTCACCCACCTGCCGCGCGCGCCATGTTTGAAGAGATGATGACGCACCAGCGTAAGAATATTTACACCATTGAGAAAAAAGGAATCAGGAAATTAATTTACCAAACACCCTGGTATGACAACGGCGAATATGCCGGTTTCATAGAACTTTCGATTGAAATCCCGTTTGAGATGCCACACTTTATCCGCGGGTAAAGTCGAGAAAGGATGCCGGCGTGAAGAAACGAAAATCTTCTGGATCGCTGCTGGGTTTTGCAGCCAAAGTCTATCTGGGCGGCATGACGGGTTGGATTCTGTGGCGGCTGCTCAACGATAGCGCGCCGCGCATGTTGGCCCAGGATCAGAACAAACTTCGCGGCTCCTGGCCGACTGTTTCTGAAACCGAGGATAAGGGCGCTTACACTGTCACCCATTCTCTGGAAGATGGCATTGAGCGTATCACCTATGTTCCCAAGGAACGCAAGCACGAAACGCCCATCCTGATGGCGCATGGTATGTGGCATGGCGCCTGGTGCTGGCAGACCTGGCAGGAGATTTTTGCCGAGCAGGGCTGGGAAAGTGTGGCCTACAGCCTGCCGGGGCATGGCCGTTCGCCCGTCCAGCGCGGATTGACCAACTGCACTCTTGGCTATTACCTGGCCTTCCTGCGCGACGAAGTGGCGCGCCTGCCGCGCAAACCGGTGCTGATGGGTCACAGCATGGGCGGGGCGCTCAGTCAGTGGTATCTCAAACACGTTGGCGATGACCTGCCCGCGGTGGTGCTGGTCGCGCCCTGGGTCTCGCATAGTTCTTTTTCAGATGTGACCGTAATAAAAAACCTGTTCACAGACGACTTGACCGGCATGTTGCAGATGTTCTACCAGTTTAACGCCAACTCGTGGGTGCGAACGCCAGAAAAAGCCGCCGAAAAACTTTTGAGCAAAGATGCCATCATCGATCCCGAAGAGTTCCAGAAGAAGCTGAACGGCGAATCCGCGCTGGTCATTTTCCAGCACAACCCGCCTTTTTGGCGGCCTGCCGAAAACGTAACCAGCCCGATGCTGATCCTGGCCGGAGAGAAAGATGCCGTGGTTAGCCTGGACGGCTTGCGCAAATCCGCCGCCCATTACGATGCCGAACTTTTCGTTGTGCCCGGCGCTGCGCATAACCTGATGATGGAAAAATCCTACCGCGAAACTGCCTTTGCCATTGATGAGTGGCTGACCGCCAGGCTTGAAACGGCTGCCTGAGTGCTGACCCTGCTTTACAAGAATTGATTGGACCCTGTTTTCCTCCCAAAGGAGATAATATGAAAATCCTTGAATTGATCACCTCGCGTTTCAAACCCGTCGTTACCCTGCCGCCGGGCAATTACCACCTCGAATCTGCGCCTGAGGCCGGCAAACCCTATCGTTTGCATTTGCGCTTGCAGGCCGACGGTACCGGGATTTTGGTTCTGAACGCGGCCACGGTACTACACCTCAATCCCACCGCCGCTGAATATGCCTATCACCTGGTTTGCAGCGCAGCGCCCGATGATGCGGCCAAGGCGATTGCCTCGCGTTACCGTGTCAACCGTGAGCAGGCTCGCGGGGATTACCGCGATTTTGTCGACCGGATTCAGACCCTGGCCGAGACGGAAGATCTCGACCCGGTTACTTTCCTCGACTTTGAGCGCATCTCGCCAAACAGCGCCGCGCTCACTGCCCCCCTGCGCCTGGATTGCGCCCTGACCTATCGCCTGCCCGAGGGCGCTGATCCGCTAATGTCCCCGGCCAAGCGCGTCAGCCGTGAACTGACCACTGCCGAATGGGAATCGGTCATCGACAAGGCCTGGCAGGCGGGCGTCCCGCACATCGTTTTTACCGGCGGCGAAGCCACCCTGCGCGAAGATTTGCCCGATTTGATTGCCCGCGCTGAGAAAAACGGCCAGGTTTGCGGCCTGTTGACTGATGGCCACAAGCTGGTGGACCGCAGTTACCTGAAAACCCTGCTCCAGACCGGCCTCGACCATCTGATGATTGTCCTGCCTGCCAGCGCTGAGCCGGATTGGCAGGCCATCCAGAATGCGTTGGTCGAGGATATTTTCCTTTCCGTGCATTACACCATTACCCCGCAGAACGCGGCTGGCGTACCCACGTTAATGGAGAAATTGCACAAGGCGGGCGTTGAAGCCATGTCGTTGAGCATCTCCGAGCCGGGCCTGGCCGGGGAACTCTCCAAGCTGCGCGATGTTGCTGGCGATTTGGGCTTGCGCCTGGTTTTCGACCTGCCCGCGCCCTATTCGGCGGCCAACCCGGTTGCGCTTGAAACCGCCGAAGACGCCTCCGTTTCCGGGGCGGGCAAGGCCTGGCTTTATATCGAACCGGATGGCGACGTGCTCCCGGCCCAGGGCATGTCCGATACCGTTTTAGGCAATATCCTGGCCGATGCCTGGGAAAAAATCTACCGTTCATAAACCCTTTTCGTTTATTCCCCAGGAAGCTGTTGCCCTGCTGGAAGTTATCGGCGGGGCAATCGTTATTTTGTTTTATCGATGGATTTTTAGGTACAATGGCTATATCTTGGAAGATAAAAAAACTTACAGGTGATACTGTGAAACGAAAACTGATTTTCCCAATCCTGGCGCTTTTATTTGCCACGCTGGCCTGCCGCGCAGCGGAGCAGGTGGTTTTTGGCACGCCGACGCCCACTCCGACGATAACGCCCAGTGTAACCCCCACTTTTACACCGACCCCGCTGCCTCCGACCGCTACGCCAACCCCTTCTTTCGAAGAGACTTGCCCGGATGGCGAGTGTATCGAAGCCTGCCTTCAGGAACTTGGGCTGGAGTTGGTCAATGAAAGCCCCCATTCGCATCGCGACCCCGATTTCAAGGGAAAAAGCGGCCAGATTTTGGTCGATTATTCCATTAGCGGTGAGAAGCTGGTTGAATTTGAGAAAAAATCGGTGTATTCAAGCTTTAAGAGCTACCAGGATGATGTCGAACTGCATCAGCGCATCTGGGATTATTATCGGGACATTATCCCGGCTTCCCAGCGCAAAACCATCACCAACTTTTACATTTTTACCGATGGCAAGGAACGCATCCTGGCCTATGTTGCCCAGTCCGGTATTTCCCCCGAAAAATGGGTGCTAAGCGTCGATGTGGTTGACGCGGAAACCCCCGAGGATTTGACCTATACCCTCGTCCATGAGTTTGCCCACCTGCTGACCCTTGGCCCTGACCAGGTAATCCCTTCGGATGCAATTTTCGAGAATCCCGGCGATGAGAAAATCTGGCGCAGCGAATACGAGGCCTGTGAAACCTATTTCCCCGGCGAAGGGTGCAGCGTGCCGGACGCCTATATCGATGCCTTCTATACCCGGTTTTGGGACGATATTTATCGTGAATGGCTGCGCATCCAGAGCGAGACCGACCAGGATACCTATGTCGAGCGGATCGATGAATTTTATGAAGTGTACCAGGACCGCTTTGTAACAGATTATGCCGTTACCAACCCCGAAGAAGATATTGCCGAATCGTTTACCTTCTTTGTCCTGACCAGGAAACCGGACGCGGACAAGATTTCAGACCAGAAGATATTGTTCTTTTATGATTACCCTGAGCTTGTTTCCCTGCGCATGAAAATTATCAAGGGAGTCTGTGGTTATACCCAGTAATGCGAGTTGCTGTTCAACGGAAGGAGTTCCAGATGAAGGGTCTGATCGCCTTTTGGAAAAGCTGGTTCTACTGGCGCGCTCTGTTGATTGGGATTTTGATGGGATTGATGGGGGCCATGACCCTGTGGGCTGATATGCGTATTCCGCTTTATCCACAGTTGAATGTTGCCGCCGATGTCAGGGAGTTGTTCGTTGTGCTTGGGGCCTGGTATACCGGCCCAATCGGCGGGATGCTGGCGGGGGCTGTCTCGGCACTTTATTCCCCGGTCAGCGACCCGAGCTTGCATTTTTCCACCTGGCTGGCGCATACCCTGGCAGGATTAAGCCTGGGTTTGGTGTATCTGCCGGGTCGCACCAACCTGGCCGGTAAACACTTTATCGTTGCCTGGGCCAGGGCGCTCCTGACGTATTACCTGGTTTTGGTGACAGTTGTAATGGCCAGCATCAGCCTGCTTGTGCCCTCATTCTTCGCCACAATGACCCAACCGGAAAATCCGCTTGTTCAAGGTTATATCAATTTTTTGCTTGCGGTTCTACCGGAGTTGGGATTTGTCTTTGTCTTGACCGCCATTGGCCTTTTGGCGCTGCCGAGAATATATCGAAAGCCGCTATGGGACGTTGACAAACCCAATAACCCGTAGTATTATCCTGCTTCGCTAACCGCAAAACGCCAAGGTAGCTCAGTGGCAGAGCAAGCGGCTCATAATCGCTCGGTCGAGAGTTCAAATCTCTCCCTTGGCACAAAAAACCGTCCCAAACAGGACGGTTTTTGCTTTTATATTCCGAATTCGCCGGCTAACAGCATATCGTGGATTTTCCAGGCCGGTTCCCAGGCGGCCTCGCCCATGTTGGTGAGCAGGACAACGCTGATGTCTTTCCCTGGGTAATGGCGGATCAGGCCGCTGGCCCCGGCATTTTGGCCTTCCTTTTCATAGAACACGACTTCACCGTTCTTCTTGACATAGAACCACAGTCCCGGCCCGTAGTACATATCCCAGGTTTCTTTTTGGCTGTGGAGAACCTGGGGACTGAAGAAAAACGCGCTCATTTTGGCTGAGAGCAGTTTGCCAGCCTTGACCGCGCGCAGGAAACGGTCCAGGTCGGCAGCAGTGACGTGACTGCCGCCATCCGGGGTGCCAATTGGCGGATAGGAGTAAATGCTTTTTCGCCAGCCGATGATTTTTTCATCGTCATCCAGAATCGGATCGGCCCCTTCAGCGACATTCTCATTGACTTCGGCCATGTGAAAAAATCCGGAATCGCGCATCCCGGCTGGGGTGAAGATGTGTTCCCGTACATAATCCCGGTAGTTCATGCCGGAAGCCTTTTCGACCATCAAACCCAGCAGAATATAGCCGCAGTTGCAGTAACGGCATCCGCTGCCGGGTTCAAAGTTGGCCGCTTTGTAGGCAAACTGCGGCAGGAAGTGAGCCGCCTCGCTGACCGAGTAATTGGGTTTTTCGAGCCACAGATCAGCGTAATCTTCCCCGGCCTCTTCGTCGGCGTCATCGGCAATCCCGGACGAGTGGGTCAGCAAGTGCAAAACGTTGACCTTTGTCGGAATGGCTGTGCCTTCCAGCCCGAGATAATCGACAGCGCTGGTTTCAAGCGTAAACGCGCCTTTGTCGATTTGCTGCATCACCGCCACCGCGGTAAAGAGCTTGGTGATCGATGCGGTGTCGAAACGGGTTTGCAGGGTATTGGGCGCTTTCCAGGTGCGGCTGGCGTACCCGTAGGCTTTTGCAAACAACTCATCCGATGGGCGGCTGATGCGTACCACGCCCGAGAACTGATCTTTTTGGGTTAGCTCGTTCAGGTAGGTATCCAGGTTGGAAAATGATTTGTCCATATAAATCTCCATGAAAATATGGACAAATCATATCATAGGAGCTTGTTTGCCATCCCCGGCGAAACTCGCGAAAATCATGATTTTTGCCCGGCGCAATTCATTGCCTGATTTCATTTTTGCGGTATAATAGCGCTCTGTCCATCGGGGCGTGGCGCAGCCCGGCTAGCGCGCTTGCATGGGGTGCAAGAGGTCGGAGGTTCAAATCCTCTCGCCCCGACAGACTTTAGAAAAACTGCAGATCCTTTTGGATCTGCAGTTTTCGTTTTAAGCAACGATATTTATTTGTCCAGCATCATCCCGTTTTCTTAACGCACGCATAATTTTGCATGCAACGCTAGTTTTAGATCGGCTAATCTTGTTGGTTTTCTTTCTACTTTCTATTTACAGCCCGTTGTTTCAAAATATTCATTCCGCGTTTTATACTGCTTGCACCGATTCCTGCTCCTATAGCAAAGAACGATAAGTAATTATATAAATAGCGAGCTCTTGCTTCAAGGAGCATAACAAAAAAAGAAATACCCACAATAGCCAAAATGACTGTTATCGATTTATATTCGGGTTTTTTCAGGAATAAACCCATGCCGGGTAACAAAATTAAGATAATGAACCATAATATCTGTGTATACGTCAAGAAATGTGTGTAATATGCTCCATCCTGGTAGTATAAATTTCTTAAAAATGTGGCAATTATCCCATCTCTCTTGGGTATCTGATTATAAAAATTCCCTTCGCAGCTCCAAGCAAAAGAACCATCAGAAAAATTGATAAGCGCTTTTCTGCCTAAAAATTTAACGTATCCCAATAATCCGAAGTTAGTCAATCTTTCTTGTATAACTGAAATATTTGCATTGTTCCTTTCTTCTATTGTAGCAAATGATGCCGAGAAGTTCACGTCATCGCCCGAATAGACACCGTTTGTTTCCGTATTAAGTCCCATCATGGCAAAATGATAAATTTGAAACTCTCGATTCTTATCTAACTCGACTCCCATAAGCTTTTTCGAGAGCGAATTGATCAATAAAACAGGCAGCGCAGCCGCAATGATCAAAATTAATGGAAACAATTTGTTGATAAGGGTTTTCTTTTCAAATCTTGTCAGAACTTCCAAAAATTCAATTATGAGGATTGCAATCAATACGATAATCACCGTTGGTTTGATTGTGTAGCCAAATAAACACAAAAAACCTATTAAAAACCACCTAATATAATATGTCTTATCTGGTTTCCTGGAAATGTATAAATAAAATGCCAAAATCGGGAACAAAATAGAATAGGTATCAGAGTATGGGATTGAAATCCAAGGAGATAGCGCTGCCACCAAAACAAACATAATCCATGAAAACACTGCATAACTATATCTGCTTGTAATGTTGTATGTACTTAAAAACGTAAATATGCCAGCCAGGTTCACCAATAGATTGCTAACAATCAAACTGCCGTAATAGCCATTTAAGCCAAAATAAAGAAAAGATTTTTCAATTATGAGCAGAACAGCGGTTAAATTGACATTATTCGGATATATTGAATACGAATAATAATTGCCAGCGCCAATCACGCCGCCATTTTGGATAATATCATTAACTGTTGTTCGTATTCCCTTTACATCCCAACCTGTATAAAAATACATGTGAAACGTAATAAAAATTTGTACTCCAAATAAAAGTACATTGGCAATAATCAAACACAAATATAGGTTTACTCGGATATTGTTTTGTATCCCCTGTTTGTAAACCACAAAACAGGCGATACAAAATACCAAACTCAAAATAAAGATGATGCGGTTTGGAAATAAAAATTCTTTTTTGCAAGTATGCCAGGTTGAATCGCTAAAAATGATAATATCGGCCAGTATGGCTATTTGTAAAATAGCAAAAAAATAAACAATGGCTTTATGGCTAATGTTTTCTAAGTTAAATTCCTTTTTCAACATTCCATCATCCCTGTGATTGAATAAAGATCTACCATTTTTCCCAACCCATTATACTTTCTTGGGAATTTCTTTTAAGAAAGATACTGCAAACATTATTCACAGCTTATTTTTTACACTTTGAAGTAACAAATAGCTCTAAATTCGAGTAAAGTTTAATTTTTTCTGGAAAAATTAACGATAATGCACGCTCAGCGACAAACTGTGGATGCGAAATCAGTTGTGCATTCTGGTAAAATCACAGCACTATGAAAAAATGGCAATTTTGGCTTGGGGTGCTGATCAGCATTCTGTTCCTGTGGCTCGCCCTGCGTGGACTTCACCTGGGCGATTTTTGGTCGGTGGTGGCGAAGGCCAACTACTGGTGGATATTGCCAGGCGTGGGGGTTTATTTTATCGGCGTGTGGGCGCGCGCCTGGCGCTGGCATTACCTGCTCGGGCCGATCAAGAAAATCCCGACCGCCAAGATGTTCCCGATTACCACCATCGGTTATATGGGCAACAATATCTACCCGGCCCGGGCCGGGGAGGTGCTGCGGGCGGTCATCCTGAAACGCAAGGAAGGTGTGCCCGTTTCGGCCTCGCTGGCAACCATCATCGTCGAGCGTATTTTCGATGGGGTGGTGATGCTTGCCTTTATCTTCGTGAACCTGACCGAACTGGCCCGGCTGACGGGTTCATCCGGTTTTGTCGGCAACATTCAGGAAGTGGCGATTTATGGCACAGCAGCTTTTATCGGCGCGTTGATTGTTTTCCTGCTGGCGGCCATGTTCCCGGCCCTGACCATCCGCATCGGAGACTGGTTCATCGAGCGTCTCTTGCCCGAACGGTTGCGCGAGAAAGTGCGCGGCATCATGCACAAATTCCTGGATGGCCTGGCCTCGCTGCGTTCGCCCTTCAACGTGCTGATGGTTTTCCTGACTTCGGTGGTGATCTGGCTGCTCGAAACGGCCAAATACTGGTTTGTGATGCATGCCTTCGATTTCGAGGTCTCGTTCTTTGCGCTGATGTTGATGAATGGTATCGTCAACCTGGCGACGACCATCCCCTCGGCCCCTGGTTATATTGGCACCTTTGACGCACCCGGCATCGCCGTGCTGACGGCTTACGGTGTCGAACAGGCCATGGCGGCGGGGTACACCCTCGTTTTGCATGTGGCCCTGTGGCTGCCGATTACGGCCCTGGGGGCCTGGTTCCTGGCGCGCGAGGGCATCAAATGGTCCGACTCGCTGCGCAGCGAGATCGAGACGAAGTAACCCGAAACCAGGCTTTTTGAAAGTAAAATAAAGTGACATTTCAAACAGAAAATGGAACGCGGATTGGCGCTGATCAGGCGGATTGACACAGATTTCTCGAAAAATATCCGTGCAAATCGGCTAAATCTGCCCGATCAGCGTTCTATTTTGACAGACTGGCGATAAGGTGTTGGATGTCCGAAACAGGCGCAAACCAACTGCTCAGGGTGCTCATCGCAGACGACTTCCATGAAACGCGCCGCAGTGTCCGGATCATGTTGTCGATGAATCCGGATGTGGTGGTTGTCGCCATCGCCAAAAACGGGCCGGAAGCGGTCAACCTGGCGCGCGAGTATCACCCGGATATTGTGGTGATGGACATCAACATGCCCGGCATGGACGGGCTGACGGCTTTCAAGAAAATCAGCGAAATTTACCCGGATACCGGCTGCATCATTATTTCGGCCCAGCGCGAGATCGATGCGCTCAACAAGGCGATCACCCTGGGCGTGCAGGAGTATCTCGGTAAGCCGTTCAGCATCGAAGAGTTGAACGAGGCGGTTAATCGGGTTGGACAACTGGTGCGGCAGAAACGCCCCAGCCTGGAAAACGCCGGTCGGCTGCACAAACAGAGCGAAAAGTCGCTCGAAAAACTGGCGCTGGAGTATTCCCGTTCGAAGCGCACCGACGACAAGGCGCTGGAGGTCTTCGAACAGTTGGCCGAAAATCCCGATTGTGACTTGCGCTGGTTGCGGACGCTGGCGATGCTCTACATCATCCGCGAGGAATGGGGCAAATTGAAGGCCCTGGCAGAACGGTTGGAAAAACGGTAAGAGCGACCCACCGGGCCGCCCCTACAGGCAGGTCTCGATACGGCTTTCAGCCTACTCGACCAACGAGACAATGAGGAACTTATGAAAATTGCAATCATCGGAGCGGGATATGGCGGCATGGCCGCCGCCTGGGACTTGCGCAAGGCCGGGCACGAAATCGTCATCTATGAATCGGCGGACTATGTCGGCGGACTGGCGAGCGGCTTCAAGGAACCGGGCTGGAAGTGGTCGGTGGAGAAGTTCTATCACCACTGGTTTGCCAGCGATGAGCATATGCTCGGCATCATCAAGGAACTCGGTCTGGAAGAGAAAGTGCTCTTCCCGCGCCCGTTGACGGTCATGTACCACGAGGCCAAGTTCTACCCGTTCGATTCCATCGTCAACGCCATTCTGTTCCCCGGCCTGGGCTGGGGATTGAACAAAATCCGCTTTGGGCTGGTGGGCCTGTTCCTGCGCTTGACGAAGAACTGGCAGGCGCTCGAAAAAACGACTGTCGAGGCCTGGATGCGCAAATGGGCCGGGGACAAGGTCTACAAGCTGATGTGGGAGCCGCTGCTGATTGGCAAGTTCGGCGAAAAATACGCCAAACAGGTCAACATGGCCTGGATGTGGGCCAGAATCCACGCGCGGACGACGCGGCTGGGAACCTTCGAAGGCGGATTCCAGGCCTTTGCCGACCAGTTTGCCGAGAAGCTGCGCGCGGCGGGAGTCGAGATTCGGCTCGGGACGCCGGTAACGCACATTCAACGCGAGTCAGGCTCCGGGTCGTTCGATCTCGCGACGCCCGAAGGCGTGGAAAAGGCCGATAAAGTGCTGGTGACGCTCTCGCCGGCAGTCGCCGCGAAAATGGTCCCGTCGCTTCCCAAAGAATATCTCGAAGGCCTGCTGCGCTTGAAATCGATGGGCGCGGTGGTGATGACGCTGGCGCTCAAGGAACGGCTTTCGGAGCAGGGCTATTACTGGTACAACATCCCCAAGAGCGCGGGTTTCCCGTTTTTGGCGGTGGTGGAGCATACCAATTTTGTCGCGCCGGAGAATTTCGGCGGCGACCATATCATTTATGTTGGCGATTACCTCGAGCCGGAGCATGAGTATTTCCGCCTGACGCAGGATGAACTGCTCGAGCGCTTTTTGCCCAGCCTGCAGAAGTTGAACCCGCGCTTCGAGCGCGATTGGGTCAAGAAGACCTGGCTGTGGCGGACGGCCTATGCCCAGCCGGTGCCGCTGGTCAACCATTCGCAGAATATCCCGGCGATTGCGACGCCCATCGAGGGGCTGTATTTTGCCTCGATGAGCCAGGTCTACCCCTGGGACCGCGGCACGAACTTTGCGGTCGAGATTGGCCGCAAGGCGGCG
>JAEWVF010000085.1 GCA_023459215.1 Chloroflexota bacterium | reverse complement strand
AGTACAATTGGACTGGACGAAGAAAAGATTAGGAAATATGTCCAGTGGCAGGAGAAACAAGAAAAGCAAGTCGAAGCAGTGCAAGGGAAGTTATTCGATTAAGAGACGCCAGCAAGAGCGCGCCTTCTAGGCGCATTATCCCAAAGCCGCCGCCTCTGGCGGCGGTAATTTACTCGCCCAAGTAATCGCGCAGTTTGCGCCGGATTGAGGGGTGACGCAGGCGGCTCAAGGCCTGGGCTTCAATCTGGCGGACGCGCTCACGGGTTACGCCCATCTTGCGCCCGACTTCTTCCAGCGTATACGCCTGGCCGTCGAGCAGGCCGTAGCGCAGTTGCAGAATGCGGACTTCGCGCGGCGGCAGGCCGTTGAGCACTTCGCTCAGGTGTTCGCGCAGCAGGTTGTAAGTGGCCGTATCATCGGGCGGAGCAGCTTCGTCGTCTTCGATGAAATCGCCCAGCACCGAATCTTCTTCATCGTCAGTGGGCGTTTCCAGCGAAAGCGGGCGGCGCGCCACCTGGATCATGTTCTCGACCTTTTTGGGCGGCACTTCGAGCGCATCGGCCAGCTCTTCCACTGATGGGTCGCGCCCCAGACGCTGGGTCAGTTGGTGCTGGACGCGCAGCAACTTGTTAATCTGGTCGCCCATGTGAACCGGCACGCGGATGGTGCGGCCCTGGTCGGCGATGGCGCGGGTGACAGCCTGACGAATCCACCAGGTGGCGTAAGTCGAAAACTTATGCCCGCGGCGATAATCGAATTTCTTGGTGGCGCGAATCAGGCCGATATTGCCTTCCTGGATCAGGTCAAGGAAGGGCACACCGCGGCCCATGTACTTCTTGGCTACCGAGATCACCAGACGCGAGTTGGCGGTGATCAGATGTTCGCGGGCGGCCCAGCCGTCTTCGATGTCGGCGCGCAGTTCGGCGCGTCGTTTGGGGTTCGAGATGCCCTTGGCCAGCTCCTCGCGGGCGGTACGTCCGTTTTCGATGCGCTGGGCCAGTTCCACTTCTTCTTCGGCGGTCAGCAGCGGTACGCGGCTAACTTCCTTGAGATACAGACCAATCGTATCATCGGTGTCGATGTTGGCGAGGTAATCGTCGATAGCCAGGTCCGGCTCGGCTTCCGCATCGGACTCGCCGGCTGGGATCAATTCATCTTCGCTGGGTTCTGTGGTGATCGAATCTTCAACAAAGGGGATGCCGGCGCTCAACAGGGCGGCAAAGGCTTCTTCCAGTTGCTCAACATCTTGTTCGGCTTCGGGAAAGAAGTGCAAGATGTCATCAAGTGTTACATAAGACTTCTGGCGGCCCAATTCGATCAGGCGCGCAATGGGGGAGTATTCTTCCTCTTCTTCAACAATCAGCAGGGGTTCTTCCATTCTTTTGTATCATCCTTACGGTGAGGTCTAAATCAGCATACACTTTTTTGGACTGTATTGCAAGTCCTTATTGTTCGGGTGTAGGCGTACTTTCAAGAGTGTCGGTTATTAAAACAGGCGGGTTTTCAGGCAGGGACAGCAGCGAATCCAGGCTTAATTTGTTGATTACCAGGATCCGATCCGGCTGTTCTTGCGTGATGGCGTAATACCCGTTCCCGATTACGGTCGCTTTGCCGACCAGGATTTTGATCGAACTGCCATCGCTGAATTCGGCTTCGATCCCGGTGGCTGTTTCGGCATCCAGCCCGAAATCGGAGAGCGTTTGACCGGCTGCTTCTACGCTGGATAGAATGCGCAAATCCTGGATGTTGAAGGCAACTGAATTGGCTGCATCCTGGTCGAGCGCGGATACGGTCTCATCTCCCAGTTGCATTTGCCAAATTTCGCCGTTCAGCGTCAGTGTCACGGGTGGGCTGCCAGGCTTGCGGACGGTCAGGGAGGTTACCGATTTGATATACGGTTCAACCAGGTAGCCGGGTGGGGTGCTGCTGGGGGTTGGGTTCCCCGCCAGAATCGTATCCAGGGAATTCCCCTCCTGGCGGGTGTACCAGTACAGCCCACCCAGGAGCAGGAAGAGAATCACAACAATAACGGTTGAGCGGCGCATCCTAGCCTCGCTTGCGGCGCGTCATCCAGGTGCTGATGCCGGCTCCGGCGATAATGATGGGCAGAACGCACAGCGATCCCAGCAGGATGGCAATCAGGCCCAAGGTTCCGGGCTGTTTGTACTGACGCTCGGTGGTTTCTTTCGGGGTCAGGCTGATTTGTTCATCCTGTTCGGCAACCCAGTCAATCGCGTTGACGACGATATCGCCGTTGCCTTGCTGGTAAATGGCGTCCGCCGCCAGCTCAGAATCGCCGAAAACAACCAGGCGGGCGCTCTTCATCCAGTCTTCGGCGGCAATCACCAGGGTCAACGGCCCGCTGTTGTCGCTGCCTTCTTCGAAGGTTGGGTTGTTTTCGCTCAGGGAAGCGAAGTCGGTCTCGCCCCAGGCATTGTTGTTGGTGAATGCCAGGGGTGTTACCGTGACTGACTCGGGCGCGCCCAGGGTGGTCAGCGAGCGGGTGGTCGGGAAGGCGGTGTAGTAACTGGCCAGGCCCTGGGTGATCGGGTGACTGGTGTAGGTGTTCGGATCGGCCACGGCAATGCTGGCCGGGTTGACGTTCGGATCGACAACAAAATCATCCTGGAAGGCGATGCCCCATTCCGCCAGCAGGGTTTCGAGCGGGTCTGCCGCTTGCGCTGCTTCAACCGACAGCGGAGGTTCTTTCATCACGATCAAGCCGCCGCCCGCTTCGAGATAAGTGCGTAAGGCTTCGACTTCGCTTTCATTGAGCGCTTTCTGCGGGCCGGCAATCACCAACGCCGCCGCGTTCTCAGGGACAGCGCCCTCGCTTAGCAGGCTCAGGTTGGCGACAGTATAGTTTTTGTATTCGAGGGATTGCTTGACCAGGGTATAGGCGGTTTCGGATGCAGTATCGATGGACAATTCGCCGTGACCGGTCAGGAAGTAGACAACCCGCTCACCCGGATTTGTAAGCCGCAACAGGGCCGAAGCAATATCCCTTTCGCCGGCGAAGGAAACCACTTCGCGCTTTTCACCCATCACCAACACAATCGTGCCATCGCGCTCCACTTTATCCTGCTCTGCCTGGACCGGGTTGAATTCCGGGTTGATAAATTCATAATTGAAATTGCCGCCGCTGGCGAGCTTGAAATTATCCAAAAGCTGCTTGGCGCTGCTGTTGGATAACTGGCTGCTGTAATAAGCGCGCGCCAGGACAGGGCTTTCGAGCGTTTCGAGAATGGCGATTGTTTCGGGGGCCAGGGTGTTCTGTTGGTCTTCGGTCATATCCCAGGTTTGGGGATTTTCCATCACCAGCGCGTTGACAAAGAACAAGACGCCCAGGAAGGCCAGCAGGATAATGATTGAGTTGCTGCCGTAGCGCACCTGGCGTCCGGTGAAGAATTTGCGCACTCCTTCCGGGTCGAGCAGGCCCGTTACTGCCAGGCCGAGCACGATCAGGGCGACGCTGATCCACAGCCCGCGGGTGACGAGTTCAGCGTCAGGCAGGGTGACGATACCGGCCCGACTCAAAGCGCTGGTCAGGAAAAATCCTGCCATGGCAACCAGGGCCAGGCCTGAAATCACCAGGCCAGCCGGGGCGAACTTCTTGAATTTGTTGTCCATTAGCGCCACCTCCGTGTTTCGATGGCTGTTGTGCCGATGAAGAGTCCCAGGGCGGTCAGGCTCAGGTAATAGGAAACGGCTGCCAGGGTCACACGCCCTTCATTAAAACTCTCGTAAAAATGAGCGCTCATATCAAGGTAACGAAAAACTTCGCCGCCGCTCGGCAGGATGCTGGCCGGGGCGCCGATCAGCCACCACAGGACGACAAAAGTAATCATCGTGGTAAAAAATGCCGCAATCTGGTTGCTGAAGATGGCCGAAATACCAACACCAATCGATAAAAACGCAGCGGCCAACAGGATGACTCCCAGGTAGCCGGAAACCATCAGCATCTGGTCGATGCCCGGATCGGTAACCTGCTGCATGATCAGCGGGAAAACCAGGCTCGCGCCAATCAGCGTCAGCATGAACAGGAATGCGCCCAGCCACTTGCCAACCACCAGTTCGTAATCGCGGACCGGGGCGGTCAGCAGCAGTTCCATGGTGCCCATGCGCACTTCATCCGCCAGCAGGCGCATGGTCAGGGCCGGGGTCGCCAGCACCATCAGGAAGGCCATCGGCCCGGTGACAATCCGCGGATCGGGTGCGGGCGCAAAGCCGAACTGGCTCAAAGTGATCGACAAAATATTCAAGGCAAAAATCAGTCCGATAATGCTCAAGAAAAGCAAAGCCACAGCGTAAGCGACCGGACTGATAAAGTAAAGATCATATTCTCGTTTGGCAATGGTCCAGATGTTGCGCATGGTTTATTCCTCGCTCTTGGCAGGATCATCCCTGGTCAATTGTAAGAAGATTTCTTCCAGGCTCAGGCTGGCCGCGCGCATTTCAAGCAAATCCAGCTTGGCCTCGATGACAGCCCGCGCCACAGCCGGGCGGATATCATCCTGGGTATCGTATTGGAACTCCAGGCTGTTTTCGTTTTGGATGCTGACGGCCTGGACTCCGCCCAGCCGCCCGATCGTTTCCGCCGCCCTGGCCGCGTTGCCGCGCAAAGTGAGCTGGACGCGCTGCGCACCCGCCAGCCGGGATTGCAGATTCTTGGGGGTGTCCTCGGCGACGATTTTGCCCTTGTTAATGATGAGAATCCGGTCGCAAAGTTGCTGCGCTTCGGACAGGATGTGGGTCGAAAGCAGCACCGTGCGTTCCTTGCCGATTTCGCGGATCAGGTTGCGCACTTCGATGATCTGGGCCGGATCGAGGCCGATGGTTGGCTCGTCCAGGATCAGCACTTCGGGCCGGTGCAGCAGCGCCTGGGCCAGGCCAATGCGTTGGCGCATCCCTTTCGATAGGTTGCCGATGAACCCGCCCGCCCGGTCGAGCAGGCCGACCATCTCCAGCGTTTCTTCGACAACATCCTCGGCGTTCGGAATGTGCCGCAGGTCGGCCATAAATTTCAGGTAGTCGAAAACGGTCATTTCCGTATATAGCGGAACCGTTTCCGGCAGGTAGCCGACCCGCTTGCGCACTTCGAGCGATTCCTGTACAACATCATATCCCGCGATGGTGGCTGTGCCGTCGCTGGGGGGCATGTAGCCGGTCAAGATGCGCATCGTGGTCGTTTTCCCCGCGCCGTTTGGCCCGAGGAATCCGGTGATTTCGCCCTGCTGGGCTTCGAAATTGAGTCCGTCTATGGCGCGCCGGGCGCCATAATCCTTGGTGAGATTGGAAACCTGGATCATGCAGTCTCCTGGTGACTAAAAAATTTTGCGAAATTAAAGGCACAGCAGCCAGATGGCGGCAGTGCCAGTATTGGTTTGACAACCGTCTAACACTATACAATAATTTTGGTTACGGAGTCAATAGTTTTTTTATTTTCTAATAAATGGTTAATATGACAATGCTTGATTCCCGCTAGCGCGCCCTTTTTAATTCTTTGGGGTTAAAAATGATGTCGAATGTCTAAAAAAAAGCGAAAAATGACAGATTGAATTGTGATATTTTTCTCTTTATACTATACTAATGCTTTGTGAAAATGGTAACAACATGCCATTTTCTGTATCATACTTTATGTTTGCACGGAGGCAATATGGATATTTTATGGTTGGGCAGTCGTCATGGCTTGAACGCCTTTGAACAGATTGCCATGCTTGCGGTGCTTCTCGCCGCATTTATTAGTCTGGCGTATGCCTGGTGGCTGCGCAGCACGGTGCTCAAGAAAGACCAGGGCACGAAAAAGATGCAGGAAATCTGGAACGCCATTCGCGTTGGCGCAGATTCCTACTTGAGCCGCCAGCTCAAAACCATCCTGCCGTTGATTGCTGTTTTGACGGTGGTTATGTTCTTGAGTGTTTATGTTGTTCCCCCCAGCCTGGAAGCGCAGGAAGAATTCCACATGCTGGGCGAACAATCCACGATTCTCATTGTCGCCATCGGACGTACCATTGCTTTTATCATGGGCGCGTCCTTTTCTTTGATTGTCGGTCAATGGGGTATGCGCATGGCTGTCCAGGCCAATGTGCGCGTGGCCGCTGCTTCGCGCCGCGGTTTCAATGAAGCCTTGTCGATTGCTTATTATGCCGGTACTTATACTGGTATGTTGACCGACGGTCTGGGCCTCCTCGGCGGTACCATCATCTTCATTGCTTTTGGTAAGGCCGCTCCCGATGCTCTGCTCGGTTTCGGCTTTGGCGGCACCCTGCTGGCGCTCTTCATGCGCGTAGGTGGTGGTATTTACACCAAAGCTGCCGATGTCGGCGCTGACCTGGTTGGCAAAGTCGAAAAGGATATTCCCGAAGATGACCCACGCAACGCTGCCGTGGTGGCCGACCTGGTGGGCGACAACGTTGGCGACTGCGCCGGTATGGCCGCTGACATCTTCGAGTCATACGAAGTTACCATCGTCTCCGGCTTGATCCTCGGCCTTTCGCTGGTGGCGATTACCGGCGACCTGAAGTGGATTGTTTTCCCGCTGATCATCCGCGCTGTGGGTGTGATTTCCTCCATTATCGGTACATTCACCGTGCCGATCTGGGAAAAGCTCGATCTGCCCCTGATTGGTCGCGCCCACGATGCGGAAGAGTCGATGTTCCGCTCGTATGAAGTTTCCAGTATCTTCACCGTTGCCGTTTCGTTCTGGCTGGCCCTGACTTACGCCAATGACTGGCGTTTGGCTGGCTTGACGGCGGTTGGCGTTGGCCTGGCGGTGGCCTTCAACCCGCTGACCTCGTACTTCACCTCGACCAAGAAAGCCCCGGTCAAGGAAATCGTTCAGTCCACCGGCACTGGCCCTGCCACAACCATTCTTTCCGGTCTTTCGGTTGGTATGGAATCGAGCGTTTGGGCTTTGGTTGTGATTGTGATCAGCTTTATTGCTGCCCTGGTGCTCTACAGCGGGGATGGCCCGGTTTATGTGTTGTATGCGGTGGCCATGATTGGTATCGGTATGCTCAGCCATACCGGTAACAATGTCGCCATGGACTCCTACGGCCCGATTTCGGACAATGCCAATGGTATTGGCGAAATGGCCTGGCACGATATGGAAGATAAGGAAACCAAGAAGGCCCGCCAGATCATGGCCGACCTGGATGCGGTTGGCAACACCACCAAGGCCATCACCAAGGGTGTTGCAATTGCCTCTGCTGTTATCGCGGCGGTTTCCCTGTTCGCTTCCTACATCACCGATGTTGGCCGCGTGCAAGCCCAGCTTGGACAGGTGGTTATGGATGCCATCCGTATTTCGGACACCCGCGTCTTCATCGGTTTGCTCTTGGGCGGCGCTTTGCCCTGGCTCTTTTCCTCGCTCTCGATCCGCGCCGTTAGCCGCGCAGCCGGTCTGATCGTGGATGAAGTCCGCCGCCAGTTCAAAATCCCTGGCATCATGGAAGGCACCGTCAAGCCCGATTATGCTCAGGTGGTTGGTATCTCCACCGCTTCGGCCCAGAAGGAACTCATCCCGCTGGCGACCATCTCGGTTTTGATGCCGCTTGTCGTCGGTTTGGTTCTGCAGGTCGAAGCCCTGGGCGGTTTCCTGGCCGGTATCATTCTCTCCGGCCAACTCCTGGCGGTCTTTATGTCGAACGCCGGCGGTGCCTGGGACAATGCCAAGAAAGCCATCGAAGATGAGCCGCGCGACCTGGTCAGGAACACTGGTAAGGGTTCCGAACGCCACAAGGCGGGCGTGGTGGGTGACACCGTCGGCGATCCGATGAAGGATACAGCCGGCCCGGCTCTCAACCCGATGATCAAGGTTGCCAACCTGGTTTCCCTGTTGGCCGCCCCGATTATCGTCAAATACCCCATCCAGAATGCGGATGGTTCGATTAACTGGGTTGTGGTGACGATTGCGGTAGCACTTTTGGCCGCCACCGTTTGGGCGATTTTCCGCTCAAAGGCCACGGTTCAATCTTTGACCAAGTAGTTCCTGCATCTCGAACAAAAAAGAGAGAAGCCGCGCGCTTCTCTCTTTTTTATTGCCTGTCTGTGTCTTTCTTATTTGAGAAATTTTTTCTGCCATTCGAACAGCCGATTCAGGGCCTCAATCGGCGAAAGTGAATTGGTATCCAGGTTCTTAAGTTCATCCAGCAGCGGGTTGGTTTCCGGGAACAGGGCAACTTGTTGGGCGGCCACCGGGTTGATTTTGACGGCCCGCCCTGAGCTTTTTTCTAGTTCGAACATGATCTCGTTGGCGCGCTGGATGACCGGCCTGGGCAGCCCGGCCAGTTGGGCAACGTGGATACCGTAGGAGCGGTCTGCGCCGCCCGGGATGATTTTGTGCAGGAAAACCACTGTTCCGTCGGCCTCGGTCACGGCGACGTTGTAGTTGCGCACGCCCGGCAGCAGGTCGGCCAATTGGGTCAACTCGTGGTAATGGGTGGCGAACAGGGTCTTGGCGCGCAGGTGCGGATGGTTATGAATGTACTCGATCATCGCCCAGGCAATTGAGACGCCGTCGTAGGTGCTGGTTCCGCGCCCGATTTCATCCAGAATGAGCAGGGAGCGGGATGTGGCATGGTTCAGGATGTTGGCGGCTTCGATCATCTCAACCATGAAGGTCGATTGTCCGGCGTGGATTTCGTCCTGGGCGCCGATGCGGGTGAAGATGCGGTCGGTTAGGCCGATGACCGCTGATTGGGCCGGGACAAAACTGCCCATTTGCGCCATCAATACGATCAATGCGGCGGTGCGCAGGTAGGTCGATTTACCGCTCATGTTGGGGCCGGTAATCACGCGCACAATTTCGCCGGTCTCAAAGGTAATATCGTTGGGGACGAAGCGTTCCCCTTGCAGGCTGGTTTCCACCACCGGGTGGCGTCCCTCGTGAATATCGAGTGTGCTGCCTTCGACCACCTTCGGGCGGGTATAGCCGCCGAGTGCGGCTGCTTCCGCCAGGGCGGCCAGCCCATCCAGTTCGGCCAGGGCACGGGCGCTGGCGAGCAGGTTTTGTGAAGAGCGAGCCAGCGTGGCGCAGATTTCCTTGAATAGGCGCAACTCGATTTCGCGGATGCGTTCCTCGGCGTTCAGCACCAGCGTTTCGTATTCTTTCATCTCCGGGGTGATGTAACGCTCGGCGTTGACCAGTGTCTGTTTGCGGATGTAGTGGCTCGGGGCATTGGCGGCCTGCCCGGCGGAGATTTCGATGTAGTAGCCAAAAACCTTGTTGTAGCCAACCTTCAGCGTTTTGATGTTGGTTCGTTCGCGTTCGACCGCTTCGAGGTTGTTGATCCACTCACGGGCATGGCGCGAGGCCTCGATCACCCCGTCCAGTTCCGCGGAATAACCGGGGCGGATGATGCCCGTGTTTTGCAGGGTGGCGGGCGGTTCTTCGGCGATGGCCGTGACCAGCAGGTTGAGTTCCTCGTTGCACGGAGTCAGGTTGCGGGTGGCGTGCGCCAGCGGGTTTTCATCCCCGGCGGCCGGCAAATGGTTCAGGACAGCCGGCAGGCGGGTCAGTGTTTCGCGCATCCCAACCAGGTCGCGCGGCTGGGCATGCCCGGACATGATCCGGTTGGTCAGGCGTTCCAGGTCGCCGAGTGGCTTGAGCGCTGCCCGCAATTCGGCCCGCAGCATCGACCGACTGAAAAAATATTCCACGCCGTTTTGACGGTTTTCGATTTTGGCGAGATCGAGCAACGGCTGGCTGACCCATTGACGCAGCAGGCGTTTGCCCATCGGGGTTACGGTCTGGTCGAGGATGCTGAGCAGGGAACCTTTGTTTTCGCCGCGCAGGGTCTCGGTGAGTTCCAGGTTGCGGCGTGTTGCCGCATCGAGCGACATAAATTCGGAGGTGGAGTAGACCCGCAGGCTGGTGAGCAGTTCCAGGGCGGCAGGTTCGGTCTCGCGCAGATAGAGCAGGATGCCCCCGGCGGCGCGTACTGGCAGGGGCTGGCCTTTCAGCCCGAAACCGTCCAGCGCGGCGACTTTGAAGTGGCTGATTACCGTTTCGTTGGCTTTGCCCGGCTCGAAACGCCAGGCTGACCAGGGGGTGATATGACCGCCGATGCCGTTGAGCAGCACCTGGTTGTCGGGGTGGATGATTTCAGCCGGGCGCAGGCGGGTCAATTCGGCGCGAATCGCGGCCTGGATGTCGGGACTGTGCAGTTCGGTAACGGCAAACTCGCCGGTGGAGATGTCCACATAGCCAATCCCGGCCCGCTCCCCATCGATGACCACCGCAGCCAGGTAGTTGTTGGCGTCGCCGGGCAGCAGACTGGGTTCGATCAGCGTTCCAGGGGTGACAACCCGCACCACTTTGCGCGGGAAGATGCCCTTGGCGGGCATTTCACCGACTTGTTCGGCGATAGCGACCCGCAGGCCTTTCTCGATCAGCCGCACGAGGTAGTTGTCTACAGCGTGATAGGGGATGCCGGCCAGGGGCACGCGCACTCCTCCGCCGACCGGACGGGAGGTCAGGACGATGTCCAACTCGCGCGAAACGATTTCGGCATCCTGGTCAAAGGTTTCGTAAAAATCGCCCAGACGAAAGAAAAGGATACAGTCCTGGTATTGGCGTTTCAGGTCAAGGTATTGCTGGCGGACGGGAGTGACATCTTCGCTGCTCATGCGGGTGATTTTAATGCGAAACCGCAAAAAATAGTGACATTTGTCAGTTTGAAATAGGACAGCATGCGATATAATATAGTCACTATATTCCTAGAAGGAGGTTGAAATGGCTAGTGTAACTTATGACCATGTTGTAAAGGAATTTGGGAACGTTCGCGCGGTGAATGACCTGAATTTCCACATCGAAGATAAGGAATTCCTTGTTTTCGTTGGCCCGTCCGGTTGTGGCAAAACCACTGCTCTGCGTTTGCTTGCAGGCTTGGAAGAAATCACGAGCGGGCAAATCTTAATTGGGGATCGTGTCGTCAACGATGTGCCCCCCAAGGATCGTGATATTGCGATGGTGTTCCAATCCTATGCGCTGTATCCGCACATGTCTGTCTTCGACAACATGGCTTTCAGTCTCAAGCTGCGCAATACCCCGAAGGATGAAATCAAGAAGCGCGTTCAGGAAGCGGCTGAAATCCTGGGTATCCAGGAACTGCTCGACCGCAAGCCGCGCCAACTCTCCGGCGGCCAGCGCCAGCGCGTTGCTGTTGGTCGCGCCATCGTGCGTAACCCGAAGGTCTTCCTGTTCGATGAACCGCTCTCGAACCTGGATGCCAAGCTGCGCGTTCAAACCCGCGCCGAGATCAGCAAGTTGCACCAGCGCTTGCAAACCACCTTCATCTACGTGACCCACGATCAGACCGAAGCCATGACTATGGCCTCGCGCATCGCGGTCATCAACAAGGGCGCCCTCCAGCAGTTGGATACCCCCCAGGTGCTCTATGATACCCCCGCCAACATGTTCGTGGCTGGTTTCATTGGCTCCCCGGCGATGAACTTCTTCCCCGGCACCCTCAAGCGCGCCGATGACAAACTGGTGGTTGACCTGGGTTCCGGCGCTGTTGCCATTCCTTCCCACCTGACTGGCCCCTACGAAAAACTGGTTGGCAAGAAGATTGTCTTTGGTATCCGCCCTGAGGATGTCTACAACCCGATGTACCTCCCGCCCGCGATCCACGCTGAAAAAGTCAAGTGCAAAGTGGATGTGATCGAGTTGATGGGTAACGAGATCTTCCTCTACCTGGTCACTGGCAGCAACAACTTTGTCGCCCGCATCGATCCGCGCACCAACTTCAAAGTCGGTGACGAGGTCGAAGTCTCCTTCAACATGGACAAGTTCCACATCTTTGACCCGGAGACCGAACAGGCCATTCGCTAGGCCCCGCAATCCCCGTAATTCCCGTAGGGGCGCAGCATGCTGCGCCCCTACGATTATGTAAAAGGAGACTGGTTAAGTATGGAAACGAAATATACCCTTGTGCTGATCCGCCATGGACAGAGCGCCTGGAACCTTGAGAATCGCTTCACCGGCTGGACCGATGTCGACCTGACTGTGCAGGGCGTTGCCGAGGCTCATGCGGGCGGTAAACTGCTCAAGGAGGGTGGCTATGTTTTCGACATTGCCTATACCTCGGTGCTCAAGCGCGCCATTAAGACCCTTTGGGCTGTGCTTGAAGAGACTGGCCTGGAGTGGATCCCGGTTGTGCGCGCCTGGCAGTTGAACGAGCGCCACTACGGCAACCTGCAAGGTCTGAACAAGGCCGAGACTGCCGAAAAATTCGGCGAGGAGCAGGTCAAAATCTGGCGGCGCAGCTACGATGTCCCGCCGCCTCCGCTGGCTGAGACTGACGAGCGCCACCCGCGCTTTGACCCGCGCTATGCCGGCCTGACTCCCGAAGAATTGCCCGCCACTGAGTCGCTTAAAATTACCCTCGACCGTGTTTTGCCGTTTTGGCACAGCACTGTCGCCCCGATGATTAAATCGGGCAAGCGTGTGCTGATTGCCGCTCATGGCAACTCCCTGCGCGCTTTGGTCAAATACCTCGACAATGTTTCCGAGAAGGATATTCTCGAGTTGAACATCCCCACCGGTATTCCGCTGGTGTATGAACTGGATGCCGACCTGAAGCCGGTCAAGAGCTATTACCTCGGCGATCCCGAAGCTGTCGCCGCTGCTGCCGCCGCGGTTGCCGCCCAGGCTGCGAAGAAGTAAATTGGTAACTGGAAATTAGTAATTAGGCCAGGGAAGAAATTCTCCCTGGCCTTTTATTTTTAGGTCACGGTACAATAATTACCAATTGCCAATCCCTAATTACGAATGATCGACGCTGCCATGTCCCTTTCTCCTGATTTTATTTCCGAACTCAAACGCTGTTTTCGTGGCGACGTGCTGACCGACAGTGCCAGCCGAATCCTTTACAGCACCGATGCCAGCCTCTATCAGATGATGCCGCTCGGTGTGGCCGTCCCGCAGACCCAGGATGACCTGGTTTGCGCCGTTGAACTGGCGGCCAAATACCGGATTCCCATCCTGCCGCGCGGCGGCGGCTCTTCGCTGGCGGGCCAGGCGATTGGCCCGGCGCTGGTGCTGGATACGTCCCGTTGGCTGAACAAAATCGTTGAGATTAATCCCGAAGCGCAGACTGCCACCGTTGAGCCGGGCGTGGTGCTGGCGCGCTTGAACGCTGTCGCAGCTCGTCAGGGATTGCAATATGGCCCTGACCCGGCCTCCGCTGAACGCGCCACGATGGGCGGAGTGATTGCGAATAATGCCACCGGGGCGCATTCGATCCTGTACGGCATGTCTGCCGACCATATCGTTTCTGCGGATGTGATTCTGTCGGATGGCAGTTTGGCCGTTTTTGGCGAGATTGACCCAGGCGCTGAGCGGAGGACGAAGTCCGAAGTCGAAGCACGAATTTTGGAAACAATCCATACTATTCGCCAGAGCCATGCTGACGAAATCCGCGCCCGCTGGCCAAAAACCTGGCGCAATTCGGCGGGCTATCGCCTGAACTACCTGTTACCCTGGTCGCCCGCCACCCCGCCGCAGTGGGGGGATGCCCCTTACCCGCCAGGCACCGACTATTCACGTCAATCCGTCCTTCGACTTCGGGCTACGCCCTCCGCTCAAGACTTGCAACCTTCAACCCTTCGACAGGCTCAGGGCGGCGCCTTCAACCTTTCAACCTTGCTCGCTGGCTCCGAAGGCACCCTGGCGGTCATCCGTGCCGCGACGGTGCGGCTGGTGCGCAAACCGGCCCATACCATTTTGGGTGTTTTGGCTTACGAGAGCATCGCTGCTGCCTGTGACGATGTTCCTCGTCTGTTGGCGCTGCGGCCCTCGGCGGTTGAGCTGATTCCGCAGATGTTAATCCGCCTGGCGCGCGCCGTCCCGGCCTACGCAGCGCAATTGGCCTGGGTGCGGGGCGACCCGTCGGCGTTGCTGGTGGTCGAATTTAGCGGCGAGACAGGCGAAGGGTTGCGCGAGCGCGTCCAGGCCCTCGGCGCGGAGGTGGTCATCGCCGAATCCCGCGAAGAACAGGCGCGCGTCTGGAGCGTCCGTAAAGTTGGCCTGGGCATTCTCGATTCCGGCCCCGGCCCCAAGCGTCCGGTGGCTTTCATCGAGGATTGTGCCATCCCGGTTGAAAACCTGGGCACTTTTGTGCGCGAACTGGACAAAATTTTGGCGGCGCATGGCACGATTGGCGCGTACTATGCTCACGCCTCAGCGGGGACGCTGCATGTCCGGCCGCTGCTCGACCTGCGCACGGGCGATGGCGTCCGTTCCCTGCGCAGTATTGCCGAAGCGACCCTGGCGCTGACTCTGCGGTTGGACGGGGCCATGTCGAGCGAGCACGGCGACGGCCTGTTGCGCTCGGAATTTCTCGAGGCCACCTACGGCCCGGAGCTGGTCGAGGCCATGCGCGCCCTCAAGCGCGCCGCCGATCCGCACAACCTGCTCAATCCCGGCAAAATCCTGGATACCCCGCCCCTCGATAGCCACCTGCGCTACGGCGCGGACTACCGCTCTGAAGGCTGGGATTCGAGCCTCGATTTCAGCGCCCAGGGCGGCCTGACCGGGGCCATCGAACAGTGCAACGGCGCGGGCGTTTGCCGCAAAACCCTGAGCGCAGTCGAAGGGGGCGGCGTGATGTGCCCGTCCTTCCAGGCCACCGGTATCGAGATGTTCAGCACCCGCGGACGCGCCAACCTGATGCGCGCCCTGGTCAGCGCCAAACCGGCCCCGCCGCCCGAGGCCGAGGTCAAACGCGCCCTCGACCTGTGCCTGGCTTGCAAAGGCTGCAAATCCGAGTGCCCAAGCGGGGTCGATGTCGCCAAACTGAAATACGCCTACCTCGAGCGCTACTACCGAAGTCACCCGCGACCCCTGCGCGATTATCTTTTTGCCTATATCGGTCTATTCGGCGCGTTGATTTACAAAACCCGCACCGCCGCGCCGATCAATGCCCTGCTGCGCCTGCCGCTCGTTCGCAAAATCATCAACCCGATTTTAAGAATCAGCGCCGAGCGTCCCTTACCCCATTTCGGTTCTCCGCTCCCAAACCGGATTCGCCTTTCGGCCTCCCCCGTTGCGGACTCACCCCAGCCTGATTCCGTCAAATTATCCGATTCCACTCTTTCACTTGTCAACGCTTCAACTTTTCAACTCGAAACGGTTCTTTATCTCCCCGACGCCTTCACCCGCCACTTTGAGCCGGAGATTGAAGCTGCGGCGTTGTCTCTCCTGCGAGCCGCCGGAATCCGCTTGATCGAAATCCCGTTGCTGGGGGCTGGCCGGACGCTGATTTCGAAAGGCTTCCTGAAAGAAGCCCGCGCCCACCATCTGAAACTGCTCGACGCCATCCGCCGCCTCGACCCGGCAGGCGAGTTGCCGATTCTCGGCATCGAGCCGAGCGAACTCTACACGCTCAAAGACGAACTGCGCGACCTTGTCCCCGCCGAACGCCGCGGAGAAGCCAATGCCATCGCTGTCCGCGCCTTCCTGGTGGATGAGTTCCTGATTCGCAAAGCCCCCGGCCACAAGAAAGAGCGTGTAGCCAATTTATTTATGCCAAGCCCTGAGCGGAGCGAGCCGATAGGCGAGCGCAGTCGAAGGGCGGATATTGAAAACGCTTGGCCGATAGCCCCCGAAACCGTCCTTCGACTTCAGGCTACGCCCTCCGCTCAGGACTTGCAACCATTCAACCTGACACCTGAAACCGTCTTACTCCACAGCCACTGCTACCAAAAAGCTCAACCGCCCGCTCCAGACGGATTCCCGGTGGGGCAGGCGGCGACTGCGGCTTTCCTGCGCGCGCTTGGCTTTGAAGTTGAGATTATTCCCTCGGGTTGTTGCGGCATGGCGGGCGCGTTTGGCTACGAAAAAGAGCATTACGAGGTTTCGATGGCGGTTGGCGAGTTGGTTCTACTGCCAAGTATTCGCAAAGCCAGCCTGGAGACTCATATCGCCGCCCCAGGCGCCTCCTGCCGCGCCCAAATCGCGGATGGCGCCCAGCGCGCTGCCGACCATCCACTGGTGATTGCGGCCGCGAGATTAAGGGTATAATCGGCACATTCTGTAAGCGCTTACATCAAACAAGGAGCGTGCTGTGCCGAAAACCTTATCCCTTCTTCTGCTTTTCATCCTGTTGGCGGGCTGCTCCCCAGCCGCGTCTGCCCCGACTTCCTTGCCAACGGAAACGATTCCTGCCGCGACCGCAACCCCTGCGCCGCCGACTCCCTTGCCAGCGCCAACTACTGTCCCGACTGCCCAAGCGGATATCCTGTATGTTGACCCCGGCCTCGATCTCGGCCCCATCAGCCCGCTGGTGTATGGCACCAATCATGGGCCTTGGGCGGCGGTTCCCGCTTCAAGGCTGGAGGATGCCTACAACCTGCCTGTGAAGGTTATTCGTTTCCCCGGCGGTGAATGGGGAGACCGCAACACGCTCCGGTCTTATCAGATTGACCAGTTCATGGATTTTTGCAAGCGCATCGGCGCGACCGCCAACATCAATGTCCGCACGATGACCGGAACACCCGAGGAAGCCGCAGCGTTGGTGCGCTACGTCAATATCGAAAAGGGTTATGGCATTCGTTACTGGGCGATTGGCAACGAACCCCAATTTTACGGGGCTGCTTTGGGCGAGCCTTACACGGTCGAGCGCTTCAATCGCGAGTTCCGCGCCTTTGCCCTGGCGATGAAGGCCGTCGATCCGACCATCCAAATCATCGGCCCGGAATTGACCAATTTTGGCCCGGACCTGGCTTCCAATCCCAAAGATTCCGAAGGCAAGGATTGGATGGTGGAATTCCTGCGCGCCAACGGTGATGTTGTTGATATTGTTTCCATCCACCGCTACCCATTCCCGGCCAATGCCATGTCCCCGGCGCGCACGATCGATGATTTGCGCGCAGATACGGTTAACTGGACTTCGACCTTGCGCACCCTGCGCGACCTTGTCCAGGCTGAAACCGGGCGCGATCTGCCGATTGCTGTCACCGAGACCAATTCGGATTGGAGCAAAGCGGTCGGCGGCCAGGCCACCCCGGATTCGTTCTACAATGCCATCTGGTGGGCCGACAGCCTGGGGCGCATGATCCGTGAAGATGTTGTCCTGGTCAATTATTGGATGATTTCCTACAACCTGGGCGGCTGGAGCCTGGTCACTCGCCAGGGCCCCAGCCCAACCTATTATGTTTATGAAATCTACAAGCATTTCGGTGAGCAGCAGGTTTACAGCGCTTCGGGCCTGGCGGATGTCTCCATCTACGCTTCCCGGCGTGGGGATGGGGCTTTGACTCTGATGGTAATTAATCTGGCCGATGATGAAAAGCGCGCTCCGCTGGAAGTTGCCGGGGGCGCACCGGCCACGGCTTCGCTCATCCGGCTCGACCCTGAACACAATGCCGCAGACTTGGGTGAGCAGCCCTTCCTTGAAGATGGCGCTCTGCGCCTCCCGCCGCAATCGGTGACATTGTATGTCCTTGAATAACGCAAAGAAGAGCCGCCGGGTAATCCGGCGGCTCTTCTCCTTTAAAAAGCTTTTTATGCCTGCTTTGCGGATAGTTTGGCGTTTTGGGCCGGGGCTGTCTGGGCTGTATCCGATTGTGGTTGAACATTTTGATACATGACGATGGCCAGCGCGAAAGCACTGATGAGTTTGAGCTCATAGAGCGCCACAGGGATAATCCAACTTGGTGTGACCGGGATATCATATAGCATGACCGGATAAAACTGTGCCAGGGTTTCAACAATCAGGGCCGTTGCGATACAAACCAGTATGATGCGTTTTTTGTTTGTTTGTGAGGCGGCGCGAGACATCCAAATTGGGGCTACAAGCGTCAGGATGGCCCGATAGGCCAGGATGGCGGCGCTGAAGATGGCAAGCGCCAGGGTGGGGTTGGGGTATGCTTCGAAGTCTTGCAGCCCAACCAGCGATGTTGGCAGGATATATCCAACGAGGAGCAGGATGGAGAAAAAGCCGTGCCTGCGCGTAAAGAACATCCCGATGAAGATTAATAGCAATAAAGTAGTTGCCGGGTAGAGTATCCATGATGCATACAGACTGAGCCAGTTGGTTGTTTCGAAACCTGCATATGCATACAAATCGGGATGATTTTGCATGTTTTGCATCTGTATGATGTACTCCCGTCCAACTTCGATGCAGGCAACCAGACCATATATACCCAGCCAGAACCAAAAACTGTGCAGGTTCTTTTGCTGGCGGACATACCGCACTCCAAGTATCAGGGTGGCGAGTGCAAGAGGGGCGAGCAGGAACCACAGGTTTTCGTTGACTTGCCTGGCGGCTTTCAATATTAATTCGAGAATTGGGTTACCTGAAAATAACTTGGGGTGCCAGACGATCACCTGATAGCCAATTTCCTGTACAACCCGAAAAAGCAATCCAAGCGGAATCAGTCCCCAGAGCGGAAACCGCCGGGTAAAAATCCAGGCGATCAGTGGAGGAATAATCAGAAAAAATGTAACCCGGTAGTAAACGAAATAAAACCAGGTTTCGCCGGTGACGAGTTGCGCCACCTGACTGATCAAGTACGCCAGACCCGGCAGCAGGATCAGGAAAACACCTTTCCAGGGCAGGGGCGCATTCGGGACAGGCTCCATCAAGCCCCAGGCGGCGCGCGGTGAGGTGACATGCTCGAGCAGGGCGCTATAGCCCAGGTCAGGCAGGGTGCGCAGCCAGAGCAGGAATATCCCTAAACGCCCCCTTTGCTCGTAGGTATTGCGGCATTGGTCACGAAAAACCTGACGCATTGATTCGCCAAATTCGGCGTGGTGCTCTTGTGGGTAGAGATTCAAGAGCGCAGTATAGATTTTGAGTGAGGTTTCAATCCAGGAGTTGGCGGCCATGTTATGCTCCTGTCGAAAGACAAGCCAGAACTTGTTTCTGCCGGGCAATCCTGACAGCCTGTTCCAGCCTCTGGCTTTCTGCGCTGAGAACCTTTTGGCCCATGTTGCTCAGGCGGTAATAGCGGCGGCGTTCGTCATCGAGACTTGGATCGGGACGCTCTTCAGCTTCTTCGATAAACCCGGCGCTTAACATGCGCTTGATCGAGCCGTACAGCGTGCCAGGTCCCATCTTGATTCTTCCTTGTGTCTGCGTTTCCACATCCTTCATGATGGAATAGCCATGTTTTTCACCATCGGCCAGGGCCAGCAGGATGTGGAAGACTGCCGGTGTGAGTGGTTGCTGTGGAGAGATGTTTTCAGCCATACGAGAATCTCCTTGTGTGCAATAATATATCCGTAGTAGATATATCTACTACGGATATATTATCTTTTTGGAAGCCGTTTGTCAAGGGCGATTTTACACCCTGAAGCCTAATCCGCTGCCGCCAGGGTCAGTTTCTCTTCGACGCTGGCCCGCGCTTCTTCGACGTGCAGGCGAAAGGTCAGGCTGAAGGCGGTCAACAGCAGGATAATTTCCAGGCCGAAGACCGAGGCGTAGGCCAGGAAGATGTTCCCGCTCAGGGCGCGGACGCTGTCGACAATCCCGCCGCCTAGCAGCGAGCCGAAGGCGTGCCCGGTCATGTTGGCCACGCCCCACACGCCCAGCAGCATCCCGGCCCGGATTTTGGTGGTGAAGTTCATCACGCCGCTCAACATGCCCGCCCCGGCCAGCCCGGTGCCGAGTCCCATCACGAAGACTGCCCCTTTGAGAAGGCTGATGTTGCCGGTCAGCCCGGCGATGATCGGGCCGAGAAAGGCCAGGGCTGAGAGAATCATCCCCGCGCGCATAACGCGCATGTGTCCGAGCGCCTTGAGCAGGAACAATCCGCTGGCCAGCATCGAAAGCAGTACGCCGATGCCCCAGAACTGGGTCAGGCCGGTCGTTTCGCCGACTTCCATATTCAGCACCAGTCCGCCGAAAGGTTCGAGCAGCACATCCTGGGCCAGCGTGCCGATGAAGGTCAGCACAACGATGCCGAAGAACAGGCGTACCTGCGGGTCGGCCAGTACCACCGTGCGGAAGGCCTGGCTGAATTTGACTTCGCGCGCTTTTTCGGCGGCGACCCGTGTGACCATGCCTTTGGGTTCCTGCCCAATTGCGCCAAGGATGGCGAGCAGCAGTACCGCTCCAGCCACGCCCAGCGCCACGCCGGTCAGGGTGGCCGGGTCGTAGACTTTCAGCGCGCCCTTGATGACGCCTGCGCCGACGACCATGCCGAGCATGGTGGCGACCTCGTACATCGTTGCTGCCCGTGAGCGGGCCGGGCCGTCGTAGCGTTCGGCCACCAGGGCCTGGAAGGTGTTGTGGCCGATGTTGCGTCCCAGGCCGTAGAGCAGGAAGGCCCCGGCCACACCCGCCAGAATCAGGGCGGTGCTGCCGGATGTAATCATGTTGGTGATGGCGATAATCCCCAGGCCGATCAGCAACGCGCCGATGGCGATGTACGGCTCGCGGCGTTTGCCAAAAATCGGAAATGCGTCGGAGCGGTAGCCGATCCAGACGCGGATGGGGGAGACCATCAGCGGGATGGCGAAGAACAGCGCCACCAGGGTGGCGGAGTAGCCCAACTCGGCGATCATGATGCGGTTGAGGGTGCTGCCAATCAGCACACCGCTCAGGGCATAGGCAATCGGGAACAGGGCCAGGCGCAGGTTGTTAAGGATGCGGGGCATGAGGGGGACTCCTTTGGGGGTGGGAAGATGATGGTCGAGTAGGGCGCTGTTTTTGCGCCCGTATCGAGACCCAATAGCCGTTGGTCTCGATACGCCGCAAAGTGCGCGGCTACTCGACCAGCGATGAAATAATCTTCTTCGCCGCCTCGCGCCCCTGCTTGATGCAATCGGGGACGGCGATGCCGCGATAGGAACTGCCAGCCAGGAGGATGCCAGCGGGCAAACTGGCTTCGATGGCGTCGATGTGTCCGAGGTGGCCGACTTCGGCTTGCGGAAATCCGGCCGGCCAGCGGTAGAGGTCGTGGGCCAGGGGTTCGGCGCGGATGTTGAGCAGGTCGCGCAGTTCGGCGCGGACGGTTGCGAGCAGTGTTTCGTCGTCGGATGTGACCAGTTCGGGTTTTGCGCCGCCGAAGAAGACGCGCAGGAGCGTGTAGCCATGATGGGTGCGTTCGGGCATTTTGCGCGAGGAGACGGTGACGGCGTCGACGGCGCGCTTTTCGCGGCGCGGAATCATCAGGCCGTTGATGAGCGGTTTGGCGGGAATATCTTCGTCGCGGTAAACGAGCGAGAGGGTGCCGATGTTTTCGTGGCGGATTTGCCGCAGCAGGGTAGCGGAGGCCGGGGCCAGCTCCGCCAGCAAATCGGCGGCGATATGCGCCAGGGTGGCGAGGATAACGGTGCGCGCTTCGAGCGTTTCACCCGAGGCCAGTTTAACGGCGAAACCGGCTTCGGTGCGTTCGATCCGCGAAGCTGGGGCGTTCAGGCGCAAAGTCCCCTTGAGATGTGCTGCCAGGGTATCGGGGAGTTGCTGCATTCCTTTTTTGTAATTGATAAAACGCGGTTTTTTGGGGCCTGCCGGCTTTTTGAAGGCGCGCGCCAGGGCGGCCAGGACAAGGCTGCCGGATTCCTTTTCCATTTCGCGCATGATCGGCGATGAGACGAGGATGCTCTGGCGGGCCGGGTCGGTGTTGTAGATGCCGCCCAGAACGGGGCCGATGAATTTTTCGAGGGCTTCGCGGCCCAGGCGGCGGGTGACGAAATCGGCCAGGGATTCGTCGCCGTCGTCGCGGCGGGCGGGTTGGAAGGGTTCGCTCATTAAACGAAAGCGTCCGCGCCAGGTTAGCAGCGGGGTGCTGAAAAAGAGCGCCGGGTTGAGCGGAATGGGCTGGATTTGGCCGCCATCGAGCACGTAGATGTTTTTGGTCTCGGAGGCTGGCACAGCGACCTGGTTTTCGAGGCCGAGTTCGGCGGTCAGTTGCCAGGTTTCGGGTTTGCGGGTGATGAGCGTGTCGGGGCCGCCATCGACGAGGAAGGTTTTGCCTTCGGCGGTGATGGTTCGGCTGGCGATTTTGCCGCCCCAGCGGTTTGAGGCTTCGAGCAGGGCATAGCTGGCGTTGGGCCGGGTTTGTTGCAGTTCCCAGGCGGCGCTCAGGCCGCTGATCCCTCCGCCGATGATGATGACATCGTACATAAAAAAAGCCGCTCCTTGAAATTAGGATGGCTCCCTCTGAATGGGCAAATCGATTTTATAAGAGGTGTCGGCAATGTTCGATGTAGTTTTTTGCAGATTTTGGTAAGAGTTTGTTGAGAATCTTGGCGTTAAATGCGGCTAATCTTATAATTAAGGTCGTTTTAGGCTGGTGTTTTGGGAGTAAATTTCTGATTTTCAGCGCCGGTTTTTGACGCCGCTCACTGGTAAAATCTGCCCTAAAACCCAATCGCTTGTACATTCAGGAGGCTTATGGCGTTGAATTGGACCGGGCTGGCCGCTGCGCTGGCAACGTTCATCGGAATCTGGTGGGGACATGTGGCTGTGCGCAAGGTGGAAGCGAAGCTGGTCGATATTCGTCCGGCGATGGCGCTTTGTATTGTCTCCGGCCTGGGGTTGTGGCTGGTGGCCGCCCTGACGGATGTAGCGCCCCTGGCCGCCGCGCTCGGCATATTGGGGATGACATTATTGTGGGATGCGTATGAGTTTTATCGCCAGGAAAAGCGCATCAAAATTGGACACGCCCCGGCCAACCCGGCTAATCCGCGTCATGCGCGATTTTTGGCAGAGTATCCAACAGCGACAACGCTAGATTTGCTCGACCGCGACCCGCTTGGGCGTCCGGTTGGGCCTGAGGAAGCGGCAAAACTGGTTGGCGGACACTGACCTTGATACCGCCCTTCGATTGCGCTCGCTGAAAACCGTCCTTCGACTACGCCGCCATAAATCGGCGGCTCCGCTCAGGACTGAACACTGGAGACTGACATGAACTTTTTTGGGATTGGGATCGGTTTATTAACCTGTTGCATTATCGGGATGGGCTTTGGCTGGGTTATCCGCGGGGAACGCCATTTTGGCTATCTGTGGTGGCCGTATGTGATGGGTCTGGGGATTTTGCTGGTGGCCGGTTCGCTATTCCTGGCGAACGACTGGGCTGCGGCTTTGCTGGGCGCGTTTGGCGCATCGCTGGTTTGGGGGTCGACCGAGTTCAAAGAGCAGGCGGTGCGCAGTGAGTTGGGTTGGTACCCGTTCCGCGCGCAAAAGACCTTGCCGCCGGGGGCCGAGACGATCAAGAAGTGGCCCGCCCCGCATTTGTAAAAGTTGGCTCTACCGTAATTAACGGGAATTTCACCACGGAGACACGGAGTTCGCTGAGAAAACAGTATTAAAAAACTCCGTGCTCTCGGCGTCTTCGTGGTTATCCTTTATTAATTCAAGGCCCTTTCCCGTCAGAAACGGAAGAGCCTAAAAGCTTTTTAGTTGCGGGTCAGTTCGTAGGCGGCAACGGCAAAGGCGACGGCGACATTGAATGAGCGCTTTTGTCCGCGCATGGGGATGTAGAGTTTGCGCGCGCACAGGGACAGGATGTCTGGGTCGACGCCGCAGACTTCACTGCCGAGCACCAGGACAGTTTTTTCAGGGAGTTTGCCCGTTTGGGGCAGGGGGATGGCATCTTCAGTCAGTTCCAACGCAAAAAGCGTGTAGCCGCTCTGGATTAATTCTTGCGCGGCCAGCAGGGAATTGGGATGGTATTGCCACGGCAGGTGGTTTTCGGCGCCGAGGGATGTCTTTTTAACGGCCTCGTTTTCGGGGCTGGGGGTGATTCCGCACAGGTGCAGGCCGCTGAAACCGAATCCATCTGCCGAGCGGAAGATGGCGCCAACGTTCCAGGCGGAGCGGATGTTGTCGAGCAGGGCGAGCGGCCCGGGTTGCGCAGCCGCGTCCGCTGGTTTGACGGGTTCATGCGCGAGAGGGTATTCGCCCATTTTGGCGGTCTCATCCAAACAACGTGGACATCTCGCCGTTGAACTTTGGCCTTCGACGAGTGGGAATCTCAGCCCGCAGGAGGGGTTCTGGCACTGCCTTATCTGGTAGAATGAAGCGCTCATAGCTGAATTAAAACATACTTTTGGAGATTGACCTTGTTCCTTTTGCCGCTCGAACACATGGGGCGCGTGCGCCCGCTCTTTCGTAAGATGGAAATGCACCTGGCGTTGCAGGCGCTCCTGGCCGGGGAGGTTTCTGCCCCGGTTTATGTGGATGACATCGAGCATCCGCACCTGGCGCTGACCCGCATCCAATCTCGGGTTTACCTGGCGGGCAAACCCGGCAGCCAGGCGCTGGCAGATGCGGCTCGCAATGTTTTCTTCGGGGTGCTGATGCGCCAGGCGCTGCAGGATGGCCGCGGCGATTACCTGCTGTTTTATCCCGATGCCGCCTGGGAGCCGTTCATTGCCCTGATGCTGAAGGAGCGTGAGCCTTACCTGCGCGGCATGCAGCATTATTCTTTTAAAGAAGCGCAGGCCAATTGGCGCTCGATGCTGCCGCTGGGGATGGAAGTGCGCGAGGTCGATGCGGCCCTGCTGGCCGAAGATTGGCAAAATCCCGACTTTCTGACCGAGGAAATGTGTTCGGAACGGCCTTCGGTCGAAGATTTCCTGGCCCGCAGTTTTGGCGTGTGCCTGACGCGCGCCGATGAAATTTTAGGCTGGTGTCTGTCCGAGTACAACACCCACCATCGCTGCGAAGTGGGCATTGCGGTGCGCGGCGATGTGCGCCGGCGTGGCCTGGCGACGATGCTGGCGCTGGCTTTCGTTGAGATGGCCCAATCCAGGGGTGTGGCACGGGTTGGCTGGCATTGCAGCGCGCGCAATTTGGCTTCCGGCAAAACGGCCCTGAAGGCGGGTTTTGAGCATGTTTGCGATTACCCGGTTTACCTGGGCAGTTTCGACCCGGCGCTGAACATGAGTCAGCGCGCTTACTTCCAACTCATGGACGAGAATTTTGCCGATGCGTTGGCTTCGTATGAGAAAGCCCTGACCCTGCCCGAAGCGCCGGAGTGGACCTATTTTGGCGCGGGTTGTGCCGCGGCCATGCTTGGCCAGACCGAGCGTGCCCTGGCGCACCTGGCTGCAGCGGTGGAGCATGGCGCTGAAGATGGCGATGATTTCCGCCAGTCGAAATTCCTGACCAGCCTGCGTGACAACCTGGAATTTAATTTGTTACTGGAAAAGCTGGATCGAGGGGTCGAAAAGCGATAGCAACTTGAAACATCCCGTAGAATGCTTATTTTATTAATGTATTCTACGGGATGCTTGAGTTAGTATCCGGTTATTTCTATTCAGGTTGTAATAGTATTCTCATGAGTGGTTTTGTTTAGAACAATCAATGCTATCATACTTATCCCGCCAATACATAACCCGGCCAGTCCACTTTGCCATTGCATAGATAGCCCCGCGCCCCAGGCAATACTTGTGGCGAAAAAGGCCAGGCCCCATCCGAGCGAATTTGCTAATAACCATAGTAGAAATTTTTTCAAGTTTCCAGAAAATAAATATCTTAACACAAGCGCTTGAATAATACCAATAAATACTCCTGCAACAACCATTGCTGGTGCGAATGGTAGCGCAAAAAGAATATTGGCGAATGCGTGCTGGTTGAGTCCAACAAGGGAAACGGTCACTAATAGTATGGCAAGATTCAACCCGACCGAATAACTTACACCTGAGATAAAAATCCACCACAATGATATGTTGGTCTTTGTGCGTAAAAGAATAAACTGTAAAAAACCAACCAGTAATCCTAGAAAAGCCATTTGAATACTTATTATCCCCAGAATTGAAAAGAAATCATCCCAGGATTGAATTAGCGTATTTCTGAAAGTTAATCCAGGGTAAGTATAAAGTGTCCAGCCTCCTATTGTTGACAATGTCCAAAGAAAATATATCAAATAAATATTTTTCGAGGCGATAATTTTTAACATAATTTCCTCTGCATTTTGAATGTATGACCAAAATAAGTGGGTAACAGAGTTGGTTATTTGTATGTAAGTTTACAGTAACTTTATTAATAACGGGCACTACAACTAAAGTTAGGAGCGTTTATTGTTATATTTAATGTCACATAGCGCCACGGACCAGCAATGTACCAAAGAGTCCCTGTGGTTTTTACATAATTTAACCATTTGTTGGCATAAGTTCCAGATCTCGGCCATGGCCCATTAACTTCTCTCCAGTAGTATGCTGAGTTTACCGCCCAAGGTGTATTGTATCCACTTATAATTGTATGGTTATATGTTTCAAATTTGACAGTTATTGTTTCCGATAAACTTGCTACAACATCACCTAATCCGTTCTTAAACTGAATTCCACATGTGTAGGACTGTGTAGAACTGTTTATTTTTATTGGCGATGTGGAAAAAACTTCTGCTATGCATGGGGCTTGAGGATCTTTACATTCATTATCCTTGCTGATTTCTAATACTTGTAGAATCTGTATATCTTCATTGTTTTGGTTTGCGTTTGGGCGTGGGCTGGTCCAGCCTGAAAATGCGGATAACAAAAAAATTAGCATTAACGAAAAAACGATACTTGCAACATTTCTTTTCATTTTACAATACTCCTTATTTGTGATGACTCTGCTACCCTTAAGAATTCTACCCCCCCCCCCATTCTTTTGTAAATACGTATAGTCATCACACAAAAGTACTGGTAAAACAGCAAAATTGTTTTCTGGGAAAGAGCGCATAACTTGCTATTTTGGGACAAAATCTATTGAGCTGCTAAGATCGCGAAGGTTTTTAAATTCAGGTAAGACAAGTGTCATGCCTGGCTAAAATACGTATTTCCTTTAGTAACTTATCTTGATTAAGCTGGTGGTATATGATTCGACTCTTAGCTATCGACCTGGATGGCACTTTATTCAATTCGCAGCAACAAATCAGCCCGGCAGACCGCCGGGCGATTGATTCTGCCCGTTCGGCGGGCATCACCCCGTTGGTGGTGACCGGGCGCGGGCGGCGCGGGGTCGAAATGGGCCTCGACCGGATCGGCCTCGACCTGCCGCACATTTGCTCGGCGGGGGCGCTCATCCGCCAGCATCGCAGCGCCCAGGCGCTCTCTTCGCGTACTTTTCAGCGCATGGATGAGTTCCGTTATGTGCTTGACTTTGTCCGTGAGCACGATCTGGGTTTGGTGGCGGATGCGCCGGGGACTCACCTGTGGTTTGGGCCGGATACGCTTTTTGAGAATCTCGACCCACTGACGGCTGAATCCGCGTTACAGGCGCGCACTTTCCACCCGGAGCGCGATTTCGACCAGCCCCTGCTCAAGGCTACGCTGGTAGCGCCGGCCCCGCTGCTGGCGATTGCCGAACCGCTGATTTCGGCGCGCTGCCCGTCGCTGCACCATACGGTGGCAGGAGAGCGTTATATCGATATGACCGCCAGGGGTGTTGACAAAGGCTCCGGGCTGGCAATTTACGCCGAAAAAATGGGCTATGCCCGCGAGGAAATCGCCGCCATTGGCGACCAGATGATCGACATCCCGATGCTTAAGTTGGCCGGGTTCTCGGCGGCGATGGGCAATGCCCGCGCCGAGGTCAAAGCCGCGGCAGATGTAATTACGCCCTCCAACGATGAAAATGGAGTAGCCTGGTTCGTTGAACAAATTTTAGGGCGGTTGTGAACTATTTCCCAGTTTGCCTGTGCCGTGTTTCCTTGTGAGCGACCCTGCGCGCGAGGATAATACAATCAAGAAATGCACAGGAGGCTGCGATGAACGAAAACCTGATCGTCAAATTTTGGGGCGTACGCGGAAGTTACCCTACTCCGGGCCAGGATACGGTCGCTTTTGGCGGCAATACGGCCTGCGTCGAAGTGCGGGCCGGCGATTTCACCATCATCCTGGATGCTGGCACCGGCATCATCCCGCTCGGACGCGACTTGAACCGCCGCGCCGCGCAGGAAAAACGGCCCATCCAGGCGGTTTTGCTCTTCAGCCACCTGCACCATGACCATACCCAGGGTTTTCCCTTCTTCAGTCCGGCCTATAATCCCGCTTCGCGCCTGCACCTGTTTGGGCCGGGCGCATCGGAGCAAGCCCTCGAAGATTTGCTGGCCCACAACCAGCAGCCGCCGGCCTTCCCGGTCACCCTGCGCGATATGAGCGCGGCCAAGGAAATCCGCTCCCTGACCGAGACCGACCTGGTTTCGGTGGATGTGGATGGGGTGCGCTTGCTGCGCAGCGGCGACAGCCAGCCCTCGGGCCTGGTGATCCGGCTGATGAAATCTTATGCCCACCCAGGCGGAGTCTATATCTATCGCATCGAGTGGCGCGGACAGTCGCTGGTCTACGCCAGTGACACGGAAGGATATGTTGGCGGCGACCGGCGGCTGATGGCCTTTGCCCGCAACGCCGATTTGCTCATCCACGATGCCCAGTATTCCGAGGCCCATTACCGCGGCCAGCGTCCGGGCCTGCCGGCCACCCAGGGCTACGGGCACTCGACTCCGCAGATGGCCTGTGAAATGGCCCGCGCGGCCGGGGTCAGGAAGTTGGCGCTCTTTCATCACGATCCCAATTACGATGACGCCACCCTGCTTGAACTCGAAGCCGAAGCCCGCGAACTGTTCCCGGCGACGTTTTCGGCCAGGGAAGGTTTTCAGGTCACTCTGGCGGAGGGTCTGCGCGCCCAGCCGGCTGTCCAACTCCCGCGCCGAAACCAGGTTCCGGCGTTGCAGATAGGGTAAAATCATGCTGACAATGACCAACACCCGCACAGACGATACCCGCAATATCCTCTCCTTCATCCCTCTGTTCGAGGGGTTGAAGGACTCGGAACTGAACTGGATCGCCGCCCGCGCCCACCGTCGCGTCTTCAACACCGGGACGAATATCATCACGGCAGAGCAGCCCGGCGAAGCGGTCTATGTCATCCTGCATGGGACCGTCAAAATCCACATCGAGCAGGCCGATGGGCGGGATGTGGTGCTTTCCATTATCGGTTCGGGCGATACGCTCGGCGAGATGAGCCTGATCGACAGTTCCGGGCGTTCGGCCAGCGCGATTACGCTCGAAGATTCGCTCCTGTTGTGGATGGACAAAGCCACTTTCCAGCAAATCCTGAGCGATTTCCCGCCGGTGGCGCACAACCTGGTGCGCATCCTTTCGGCGCGGGTGCGCCTGAACAATGAGTTGATCCAGGCCCTGGCGACGATGGACGTTTACGGGCGGGTGGCGCGCCAACTGCTGGCGTTTGCCGAAAAGTACGGCGAGCGCGGCGAGGGTGAGTCGGTTCTGATCCCCATCCACCTGACCCAGAGCGATATTGCCGACCTGGTCGGGGCTTCGCGCAAACGCGTCAACCAGGTGATGGTTTTCTTCCGCGAGCAGGAGATGATTTCGATCACGGCGGCGGGCAAAATTATTGTCCTGAACCGTTCCGGGCTGGCGCGTTACTGCCGCTAAACCCCCAGCGCGCAGGAAACGGCTTCATCCAGACTCATTGCCTGTCCTTCCGCCCAGGCCTGACGCCACTGCTCGTCGCCAAGTTCGTTTTTGATGGCTTCAAACCTGCGATTGTTGTACTGGCTGTGAAAGCCGGGATGCCAGAGAACCCCCGTTGTTTGCCGTAAGGTCGCTGCTGCGCCGTAAAGGTGCGCGGCGACTTTTTTCGTGGCAATTTCGGCCAAGCGCTCGATGGCCCAAACCAATCCCCAATAACTTTTCAGATTAAACAGGGCCACCAGGTTTTCCTTGTACAGGTTGAGGGCCTGTTCCCGGCTGCCCTGACCATGCAGCGCTGCGCCAATGCAGATGTTGAGCGTGGCGATATTGGCATGGTCATCCAGTTGCAGGTAGATGGCGCGGGCTTCTTCGTAATATTTGCGCGCCAGAATGTAGTTGGCTTGTTGCAGGGCGGCGTGGCCGAGGAAGGTCAGGGCTTCGGCGCAGGGCCATTCCTGGTTGAGGCTGCGGAACAGGGTCAATCCTTGTTCGAGGTATGCGGCGGCTTGTGCGAACTCTCCCTGGTCGAGGGCGGTCGCGCCGAGATGCTCAAACGTCCAGGCGACATCTTCCATGTTGCCCAGGGATTGGAAAAGCGGCAGGCTTTCGGCGAAGGCTTTTTGCGAATGGTCGAATTCGCCCTGGCCGCGCGCGACAGCCCCGATTCCGTGCAGGGAAAGTCCCAGGTAGCGCGGGTTGTTCAACTGGCGCGACAATCTTGACCCTTCCTCGAAGTAACCCCTGGCTTGTTTCAGGTTGCCCAGCACCATTTCCAGCCAGCCCGCGCCCCACAGGGCTTTGGCGCGCGCCAGGCTGTCGTGATGTTCGCTGCCTGAAGCCAGGATGGCCTGCATCCAGCGCGCGCCTTCATCGACGTGCCCGTGGATTTGCCAGAAGCGCCAGACTGCCCCGGCGATGCGCAGGGCTGTTTCATATTCATGGAAGTCCAGCGCGCGTTGCAGGGCGGCGCGCAGGTTGTCGTGTTCTTCTTCGAGACGGTTCATCCAGGCGGGCAGGTTGGGTTCGCGCGCGCCCGGCTCGGATACCTCGACCATTTGCAGGATGTAAGCCAGGTGGCGGCGGAAAACGGCCTGGGTTTGGCCGGCATGGTCAAGTTGCTCGAGCGCATATTCGCGCAGGCTTTCTAGCAGCGAAAAACGCGGCTCGCCGTTGGCGCGGATCTCATGCTGGAGCATACTTTTGTCGACCAGCGAGGCCAGGTGTTCCTGGATGCCCGGTTGGGGGTTCTGGCCAAGTTCGCAAACTGCTTCGACCGCTTCGAGTGTGCAGCCGCCAACGAAAACTCCCAACTGTAAAAACAAGGACTGTTCGGCGGGGCCGAGCAATTGATAGCTCCAGTCGATGGCGTTGCGCAGGGTTTGGTGACGCGGCTCGCGGTCAATGCTTTTGTATTCCAAAACGGTGAAACGTTGGTTCAGTTCGCGCAACAAAGCCTGGGGCGCGAACAGCTTGCAGCGCGCGGCGGCCAGTTCCAGCGCCAGCGGAATCCCATCCAGCCGGACGCAAATCTCGGCCAGGACGGGCGCGTTCTCAGCCGTCAGCGCGAAATCGTTTTTGACCGCCTGGGCGCGGGCCAGGAACAGGGCCACCGCCGGGAACTTGGCCAACTCGCGCGGTTCGGGCAGGCGACTCAGGTCTGGCACCATCAGCGGGGGCACGATGAACTCGTATTCGCCGTAAACGTGCAAAACGGCCCGGCTGGTGACAATCAGCTTCAGGCCGGGGGCCGCTTTGAGCAGTTCATCCAGCAAAACGGCCGCAGGGGTGATTTGCTCGAAGTTATCCAGCACCAGCAGGATTTGTTTGTCGTGAAGGTGATTTTTCAGCAGTTCGGCAGACGGGAAATTGTCCGCGCCGGGCAGGCTAAGGGTTTGTACAATGGTTGGGGCAACCAAATCCGGATTTGTGATGGTTGCCAGCGAGACAAAGAAAACGCCGTCTTCGAATTGCGGCAACAGTTCGCTGGCGGCCCGCAGCGCCAATCGCGTTTTGCCGATGCCGCCCGGCCCGCTGATGGTCAGCAGGCCGACTTCCGGCTGGCGCAGGATGTTTTGGATGGTGTTGAGTTCATTTTCACGCCCGATCAGGGCGATGCTGCGCTGTGGCAGGTTGTTCGGGATTTGCAGGCTGTTTTTGGCGCGAACTTCGCCGCTGTGAGACGGCTGTCCGAACTCCTGGCTGTTCAGCATTGCGGTCAGCATTTTTACCAGGGCGGCGCGGTAACGGACAAAGGTGGCCACGCTGGTATGCATCAGCAGGGCGTAGCGCTGTAAACTTGCGCCGGGTTCCGCCAGCACGACTTGCAGGGTTTTGCGATGTTTATCGGACAGGGCCAAGCTGCGCAGGGTTTCCCTGACGGTGCTCAATCCGCCGTGTTTTTTGACCCAGGAGTTCCATGGTTCCTCGGTGACAAGGTTTTCAGGCTCGAAGAGCAGGGTTTTGACCTGTTCTTCGTCCCAAACAATCTTGCTGGCGTTGTACGCTGCTTCGTTCATGCGCTCTCCCGTTGGGTTGGGGTGACAAGGACGGTTTGTGTGCCTGCGGCTTCTTCAGGGTGAGGACCGGCCAGGGTTTATCCATACTACCGTTTGGGCTGCGAAAAAGCCCGCTTTTGAGCAAAAATTGAGCAATACTTGAGCAGTGCAAATCCCGGTTGGTTGATATAGTCAGGACAGAGGGAGTATCCTTAAAATTATAATCTTATTTGAAATGACATTGCCGCAACACCTTACCACGTTTTCAGAGTAAAGGAGCAACCTGATGTCTGCCAAATTACGTCACCTGATTTTGTTGAGTGTTTTGCTCTCCTTGTTATTTGTTGTCCCGATGGTGCAGGCCGCCGCTGCCTGGTCGCCCAATACGGCTTACAAGGTTGGCGACCAGGTCACTTACGCCAGCGCGCTTTATGAATGCATCCAGGCGCACACCTCCTTGACCGGTTGGGAGCCGCCGAATGTTCCGGCTTTGTGGAAAGTGGTAGCGGGCGTTTCTCCGAGCGCGACCCCGCTCGTGCCGACTGCAACAGCGATGGTCACCTCCACTCGCACGGCGACGGCCCAGCCGACCAATCCGGCTACCCGGACCCCGCTGCCTCCGGCGACAGCCACCCCGGTCAGCACGGCGACACAATCCGGCTCTTGCGCCTTGCCGGCCTGGTCGGCAGGCATGGTTTACACCAACGGCTCACAGGTTTCCTGGAATTCCAGGCAGTGGCGCGCCCGCTGGTGGACCCAGAACGAGGAGCCGGGCACAACCGGCCAGTGGGGTGTTTGGGAGGACAGGGGCAGTTGTGGTTTTGCCAGCCCGACCCCGACCAATCCGCCTGCGCCCACGGCCACCCCCGGTCCGAGCGCTACGCCGGGCGCTGGCATCCCGAGCCGGGTTTTTGCTGTGTATGCCGACATCAGTTTTACCTCGATCCAATCGGCTTACCAGGCTGCCGGACAGAAGTACCACGCCATCTCGTTTGTGCTTGGCAAAGGCGGAGCCTGCCAGCCGGCCTGGGACGGATCGCACCTGATGTCTGAAAATTACTACGCTTCCGAAATCAACGCTGTCCGCGCGGGCGGCGGCGATGTGATTGCGGTTTTTGGCGGCGCGAACGGCTCGGAATTGGCCTCGGTCTGTTCCTCGGCCAGCGCTTTGCAGGCTGCTTACCAGTCCGTGATCGACCAATACCAAATCAAATGGATCGACCTGAACGTGGAAGGCGGCCTGATTGCGGATAGTGTTTCGATTGACCGGCGCAACAAGGCGATTAAGGCGCTGCAAACGGCCAATCCCAACCTGGTGGTTTCATACACGTTGCCTGTCATGCAGACGGGACTCTTGCAAACCGCCCTGGATTTGCTCAGCAACGCCAAAGCCAATGGGGTGCGGGTCGATTACGTCAATATCATGACCATGAACTATGGCCCCTCCGGGATCGATATGGGCCAGGCCGCCATCGATGCGGCCACCAATACCCGCAGCCAGTTGCTTGGAATCGGCCTGAATACAACCCGGATCGGTGTCACGCCAATGATCGGTCAAAACAACACCTACGGGGAGATTTTTGACCTGACGGATGCCGAACAATTGGTCAATTTTTCCAAGGCGAACAGCTATGTGGGCTGGCTCTCTTTCTGGTCGTTGGGCCGCGATAATGGAGGCTGCCCCGGCCAGACGACAGCTTCGGCTTCATGCAGTGGCATCGCGCAAGGCGATTATGCCTTTACCCTGAAATTCCAGGCTTTCCCGTAGGTTAATTTGCGTTTTATCGGCTTCGGTATGGCTTTGGGATGCGGAACCTTCCGCATCCCAAAGCTTATGCTGCCGCACTCATTGACTTGGTCGACTTTATTGTGGGAACATGACAACTTTTGCAGACAACATTTCTTTAAGTTTATCGGGGCGGGTTTTGAGCGGGAATTCCGGTTCGCGCCCGGCTTTGATTGGCTACTGGCATAACTGGCATAGCGATGAGGCTGAATTTGTACGTCTGCGCGATGTTTCGCCGGCGTTTGATGTGATTAATATCGCCTTTGGGCTTGCGGATACGGCCAAAAATGGGACTGTAGTTTTTGAGCCTTGCGAACAAACCAGCGCCGCCGAGCTTAAGGCCGATATTGCCGCCCTGCAA
>JAEWVF010000084.1 GCA_023459215.1 Chloroflexota bacterium | reverse complement strand
CGACTTTTTCGCTTTTGATCCTCGACCAGACCCTCACAAAGTTATCGCATCTATACGCTTCGATGTGCCGCGTTTTGTCCTCACGGCATTTTCCACCGAAAGTGCATAACTTTTGTCAGTCAATCAGACTCAGCCCAGTAGATCGAGAATATCTCGACACCTTGATAAGCAAAGGTGAACTCAAGGCAAAAACCTATCGTCGCGCACTCTCATTGCTTGAATTGGATCGCGGCCAAACCTATAGCGCTATAGCCAAGGCAGTCAAATCAACGATCGCGACTGTCTCCACATTGGCCGAACAGTATCAAGAAAATGGGTTGCAAGCGCTTTATGATTGACCACGTTCCGGCAGGCCGGTCAAAATTGATGGAGAGCAGCGTGCAAAAATCACTGCATTGGCTTGCAGTACACCACCGGAAGGCCATGCCGAATGGAGTTTGCGTCTGTTGGCCGATAAAGCTGTCGAACTTGATTTTTGCGAACAAATCTCGCACACCCATGTGCGTACCATATTGAAAAAAACGAAATCAAGCCGCATCTGAAACAAACCTGGTGCATTGGCAAGCTAGATAGTTGCTTTCTGGCTCGAATGGAAATGCTCCTGGTTCTTTACAGATTGCCATACAACCCAGATTACCCTGTGATTGCTATGACGAGCGACCCTGTTTTCTGATTGGTGAGACCGTTGCGCCACTGGCAATCCAAAGGGGTCGGGTTCGCAAAGAGCATTATGCATATGAGAAGCTCGGATCCTGTGCTTTGTTGGCAATGATTGAACCAATGACTGGGCAACGCTTGGCGCAAGTTCATACACAACGCACCAAAAAGGAATACATGCTTTTTTGCCAGGCCATTGCCGCGCTCTATCCGTATGCCATCAAGATCAGGATGATTCAGGATAATTTGAATACGCACGACGCCAGCGCTTTCTACGAAAACCTGCCGGCCGATGAAGCCTGGCCTTGGCAAAACGATTTGAGTTTTACTACACACCCAAATCAGCAAGTTGGCTCAACATGATTGAGATTGAATTCTCGCTACTTTCCAGGCAGTGTCTCAATCGGCGAATACCGACCATTGAAATGCTGGAACAAGAAGTCCTGGCTTTGGTAGCGCAACGTACCGAACAAAAATCAAGATTGACTGGCAATTCTCTATCGAGTCAGCACGTTCGAAGCTGAATTCCCATTATGTTGCGGTTCAATCTGCCAACGAGAAGTTCAAAGAAACTTAATTTACGGTGTAATAATCAGGATTGCATAATTTATTAATATTTCATCTCCATTGTGATAGTACTTATAGCCTGAAGAGACGGCTTCTACTCTAGCATTTTTACTGTATAATCATAAAAAGTGACCATTTGACTTAAGGAGAAATTCTATGAAGCGTGGCGGCATACTCCTGTTGGTGATTGTTTTCTTAATTCTCGTTTTAAGTGTTGCGGCTTATTTTGCTCTTCAGGGTGGCATCAATTTGGGAGGTGTGGCTGAGACAACACCACCTCCATCACTTTCCACTATTGTCGTGATGGCTCAACCTATAGCACGCGATGATTTGATTGTGGGGGCGGCTTTGGAAGAAATACCGTATCCGGAAGAGAAGATTACCGCCTCCATGTTCCGCACGAAGGGCGAGGTTGCTGATGTGTATTATGCCCGATACCCTCTTGTTCAAGGGCAACCATTAACGCGTGAGGTAATTTCAGAGCGCCCAGGTGTCTTGCAAGAAGGATCTGATGTGGCAAAGACCATTCCGGCAGGTATGACCGCCATTAGTTTGCCAATCTCACGCCTTGGCGCTGTTGGCTATGCTATTCGTGATGGCGATCGTGTCAATGTAATTGCCACAACATCTTTTGTTGATCTTGACACTTCATTTCAAAGCATATTGCCAAACTATACCGCTACCGTGCTAGGGACGGGATTTGCAGCCGACCAATTGCCTTCTTTGGGTATTGCGATAGGTTCGGGTGGGGCTTCTTCTGCGCAAGGGCGGGCGGAGCTCGAACCGACTCTTAATCAAGCTGTCTACCTCGTACCATCGGAATCTCAACGACCACGTATCGTTTCACAGATGATATTGCAAAACATTCAGGTTTTACATGTAGGGGCTTTTAACCTTGCTGGCGATCAAACTGCTACCCAGGCGCCAGCTGCTGAGGGTGAAGAACAAGCGCCGCCCCCTGCACCAGATATGGTTACCCTGATCGTTTCTCCTCAGGAAGCAATCTCGTTGACTTATCTAATGTTTAGTGATGTGAGCATTACACTCGCTCTTCGATCACCGGATGATCCGAATTTGATAGATACAGAGTCTGTGACGTTGCAATACTTAATTAGCCAATATAATATTGCACTTCCTGCCAAATTGCCTTATGGTCTTAACCCTCGTATTGATGCTTTGCCTGTAGAGCCCACACCATAAATGAATTGTTTGGCTAAATAAAAGAATGTTATTAAGTTTTAGTTCCGCGAAAAAGAAAATATCTTGTGGAGTTGCCACAAATGGCAGAAAAAGTTCGTGTTCTCATTGTTGATGATGTTGCTGAAACCCGCGAAAATGTTCGCAAACTTCTCCAGTTTGAAACGGACATAGAAGTTGTTGGTACGGCTCGCACAGGCAAGGAAGCCGTTCAGCTAACATTTGATATCAAGCCCGATGTGGTTTTGATGGATATTAATATGCCGGATATGGACGGCATTACGGCGACTGAAACCATCCGACAGCGGGATCAAGTTGCCCAAATTGTGATCCTTTCTGTTCAGGGAGATCCAAATTACATGCGTCGTGCTATGTTGGCCGGCGCGCGGGATTTTTTAACCAAGCCTCCCATGGCCGATGAGTTAATCTCTGCTATTCGTCGGGCTGGACAGATGGCGCATGCAACCCGAGCCAAGAATGTTCAGATGGAAGCGGTTTCTCCGGTTGCTTCTGTTTCTGGCCCACAGTTAAACTTTCCTGGTATCTCGAATGGAAAAGTGATCATGGTTTATAGCCCGAAAGGTGGTACGGGCGTTACCACGATGGCCGTAAACCTCGCTGTCACCTTGCACAATGATGAAACACGGGCGATTTTGGTTGATGCAAAGTTGCAGTATGGGGATGTTGCAGTTTTTCTCAATGAGCAGGGAAAGAATACGATTTTAGATTTGACATCACGAGCTGATGAACTCGAGCCAGAAGTAGTTGAAAGTGTTGTGATCAAACATGCCGCATCAGGGTTGCGTGTTTTAGCTGCTCCTGCCCGGCCTGAGCAGGCTGAGCAAGTTAGCGCTGATCAGTTTACGAAGATGCTAAAATATTTGCGCCGAAATTATGCTTATATTGTGATTGATACTGCCAGCGCTCTTGACGATATTACCCTGGCTGCACTGGATGATTGCGACATCGTTGTTTTGGCTGTTACGCAGGATATTCCCTCCATCAAGAATTGCCGCTTGTTCTTGGATTTGTTGGATACGATTGGCTCGCTACGCGAACGGGTTTGTTTTGTAATGAATAAGTATGATAAACGTATCTCAATCACGCCAGAAAAAGTTGGCGAAAATTTAAAGCAACCCGTTGTCGGGGTTATTCCTTTGGATGAACGCGTTGTTATACCATCTGTGAACCGTGGTGTTCCGTTTATGATCGATAACAAGGCCCAGCCGAGCGCCAGAGCCGTGTTTGCCCTCGCGGAGGCAGTACGCAAGCAGATTGAGAAAAATAATCGGTAAGTTTTATTGTGAGGCTTGGAGGTTGAAAAATGTCTTTGCTTAAACGTATCGAACAGGGACAGGGGCGTTCGCCCGACCAGCAACAGAAATCCCCATCCGCGCCAGGTGGCGAATCGGGCGGCGGTTTATCTTCGGTTCAATCCAGGCGGATTAACGCTCCATCAACCACGCCGCAAGCTGGTACATATTTTGATTTGAAAACACGTGTACAGAACAAACTTCTAGCTGAACTGGACCCATCTACGGACATTAGTCGAACTGACGAGGTTCGCCGAACGATTATGGAACTGTTCGAACAGATATTGAATGAAGAGAATATTATTCTGTCGAGACCTGAGCGCCAGCGTTTATTTGAGCAAATTTCGGCTGAAATATTGGGTTTTGGGCCATTACAACCGCTCTTGGAAGATGACACCATTTCAGAAATTATGGTGAACGGCCCCAAAAATATTTATGTTGAACGAAAAGGCAAGATTGTGCGTGTCCCGATTACATTCGAGAGCAACGATCATGTGATGCGTGTTATTGATCGTATTGTTGCCCCTTTAGGCCGCCGTATTGACGAATCCAGCCCCTATGTCGACGCTCGTCTTCCGGACGGCTCTCGTGTTAATGCTGTAATTCCCCCGATTTCGTTGGTTGGGCCTAGCTTGACAATTCGTAAATTTTCGAAAAACCCAATTACAGTTGAACAATTAATCCAGTTTGGTACAGTAACGCCTGAAGCAGTTGAATTCTTGAAAGCTTGTGTTATTGGGCGCTTGAATATTGTGGTTTCTGGTGGCACCGGTTCTGGTAAAACCACGTTACTTAATATTTTGTCTGGTTTTATTCCTAACGATGAGCGTATTCTGACAATTGAAAATGCGGCTGAATTGCAACTGCGCCAGGAGCATGTGGTTACACTGGAATCCCGTCCGGCAAATATTGAAGGACGCGGCGAAATTACTATTCGGGATTTAGTGATTAACTCTCTTCGTATGCGACCTGAGCGGATCATTGTAGGGGAGTGCCGTGGCGCCGAAGCTCTTGACATGCTACAGGCGATGAATACCGGTCACGATGGTTCCATGACCACCGCCCATGCCAATACTCCTCGCGATACGTTAGCCCGTATGGAAACCATGACGCTAATGGCAGGTATGGATTTGCCGGTTCGCGCCATCCGGGAACAGATTGCCGCTGCTGTTGACTTGATTGTTCAGCAGGAACGCATGCGCGATGGTACACGTAAAATTACCAATATTACTGAAATTAACGGTATGGAAGGTGATGTCATTACGCTAACAGACATTTTTGTATTTGAGCAATCGGGTTATGAGAATGGACGTGTGGTTGGTCGTTTGCGTCCAACGGGGCTGCGGCCCAAGTTTATGGATAAGATTGAAGCCTCTGGTATCCACCTACCTCCAAGTGTATTTGGGGTTGGCGGCAAGCGCTATTAATAATGTGAAGCGAAACTCCTGTTAATTTTAAGGAAAGATGATATGAATTTAGGAATCATCCTGATTGGGATCATCATCATTTTGATATTGGTAGCTATAGGCGTTTATGTTTCCTCGTCTAGTGAGCGAAACATGATGGAAGAACGCCTGGGCAAATATCTTGATCAGGATCAACCTCAGCAATCTAAAAAAGGTGATAAATCATCCACTTTATTAACCGAATGGGTTAATAGGCGCGTTGAAAAATCTACTTGGGGTGATAACCTTTCTCGTAGCCTTGCTCGAGCAGATTTGAAGTTCAAGCCCGGCGAATTTATCGCATTTGTTGTGATTGTAGCAATTACGTTGGGTGGAGGTGCTTGGTTCTTGGGCGGAACCGATCCAACAGCCAAATTGGTTTCCGGTGTTATTGGTTTGGTGATGGGAATTGCCTTACCAATCGTATATGTTCGATCTCAGCAGGGTCGTCGCCTCACAAAATTTAATAATCAACTTGGAGATATGCTTAACTTAATGGTTAATGGTTTGCGCGCCGGCTATTCTACTATGCAAGCCATGGAGGCTGTGAGCAAAGAGCTTCCCGCTCCAATCAGCGAAGAGTTTCGCCGCGTGGTACAGGAGATGCAATTAGGCATCCCCATGGACAAAGCATTAGAGAACCTCCTAAGGCGTATTCCTAGTGAAGACCTTGATTTTGTTGTGACTGCGATTAATGTTCAGCGCGAAGTTGGTGGTCCGTTGGCAGAAATTTTGGATACGATCGCCTATACTATCCGCGAACGAGTTCGCATTAAAGGCGAAATTCGGGTTATGACCGCCCAGGTTACTATGTCAGGGCGTATTTTGTCTGGGGTTCCTTTCGCGGTATTTTTAATGATTTGGATTATTAATCAAGAATATATGATGGAATTCTTTAACAACCCATTGTGTGGAGGTATAGCGATTGGCACTGGCTTGATTATGATCGCTGTGGGTTACTTTATCATGATGAAAATCGCTGATATCGAGGTTTAGTTATGGAAAATCTATCAACAATTCTCCTGAGTTTAATAGTTGTAGCTGTACTCGTTGCTGCTGTTTTGATTTATGTAGGATCACGTGTTCCTAAGGAAGGGGAAGACCCGCTTGAGGCTCGTTTAAATGAGTTCACTCAGCGAGGGGAAACCGTTTCTCTCGAGCAAATTGAAATGTCACAATCGTTTCAAGAGCGGGTTGTTTATCCTGTACTTAGACGGTTTGGCGAGATGGCGACTCGTTTTACCCCTCAGAATGCTTTACAAGAAATCACACTAAAGCTGGAGAGGTCTGGTAGAGCGGGCTGGATCGATGCGCCCATGTTTCTTTCGCTCCGATTTGTGGGCGCTGGTGTATTTGGCCTTGTTGCATTTTTCATCTTTACATTTTCTGCGGTCAAGCAACCATTTGCAACGGCTGTACTCTATTCCATTATCGCTTTGGCCTTGGGATTTTTCTTTCCTCAGCTTTGGCTTGATGAACAGATCAAAAAGCGCCAAAAAGAGGTTCAGAAGGCTATGCCTGATGCGTTGGACTTGCTCACGATTTGCGTAGAGGCCGGCTTGGGCTTTGATGCTGCCATGTCCAATGTTGCCCAAAAGTGGGACAATGAACTTTCCCTGGCTTTTGCGCGCGCTATCCGCGAAATCCAATTAGGCAAGGTTCGCCGTGAAGCATTGCGGGACATGGCTGACCGTATTGACTTGGCAGATCTGACCAGTTTTGTTGCGGCCGTGGTTCAGAGTGAGCAACTGGGCGTCAGTATGTCAAAAATCCTGCGCATTCAGGCTGACCAGATGCGTATGCGCCGTCGGCAATTGGCTGAAGAACAGGCACACCAGGCACCTGTGAAGATGTTATTGCCAATGGTCGGTTTTATTTTTCCCTCCATTTTTATTGTTCTGATGACCCCTGCAGCTTTGCGCATCATGCAAGTGGAAATTTTCCAGTAAGCAAAATATTTTTGAGCTTGGCAACATCAAAGAGGAAACGGTATTTTGACGCTCAAAAAGCCCTTCCTTTATCGGCTTGAAAGTTTTTTATGGGATGTGGTTGACTTGGTCTTCCCGCCAACTTGTCCTGGCTGTCAAACTGTGGGAAGCCCCTGGTGTGAAGACTGTAAACAATCTGTTATCCGCATGAATGGCAGAGTTTGCCAGGTATGTGGCGAAAATTGCCAGCAGGATATATGTACTCGTTGCAAACAGACACGACCGTCGTTTATACAGGCGCGGTCGTGGGCTGTTTTTAAACAGCCCATTCGCGGCGCTTTACATTCCCTGAAATACCGTCAAAATATTGGTTTGGGACAGGCGTTGGCGGAATCGATCTCCCCCGGTCTGGATGAACTGAACTGGCCTGTGCAGGCCATTATCCCCATTCCCTTAAGCCAACAGCGTCAGCGTGAGCGTGGATATAACCAGGTGGCTCTGGTAGCCCGCCCTCTTGCGCAGTTAAATTCTTTGGAATACCTGCCTGCTGGATTGCGCCGGGCTCGCCATACGCGCTCCCAGGTTGGTTTGAATGTGGAAGAACGTAAGCACAACCTGAAGGATGCTTTTCTGGCTGACCCTCAGCGAGTAGCTGGCAAGCAAATCTTGTTGATGGACGATGTCTGTACAACCGGCACAACCCTGGCCGAAGCTGCTCGCGCATTGATTGACTCTGGCGCAAAATCGGTATATGCTTTTACTATAGCCAGAGCGATTTCGCATAAAGATGCTTGATCCTTCTCTGGGCCGCGGCGCACAGAGAAAAATCATATCCACCCTTTCTACAAGGAGGCTGTCATGACGCAAAAGATTGAGATTGTCGGACGAGATTTTGAAGTAACGGACCGCATTACTGAATATGTAACCAAGAAGGTGGCCAAACTTGACAGGCACTTGAGCATGATTGATGAAACCCGCATTGAGTTGGCTCACATCAAATCGGCTCGCAGCTCTTTGGATCGATATGTGGCTCAAATGACCGTGCGCGGCAAGGGCTTTATCCTGCGCGCCGAAGAACGCGCCGATGACATTCGCGCAGCCATTGATACTGCCCTCGAAAAACTGGATCGCCAGGTTAGCCGCTATAAAGGGAAGCGCTTCAACAATCGCGGCGATGGAAAGTCTGCCGCAGAGGTTGCTGAAGATATTGCCCCTGAGATTCTCGCTGAGTTGGAGAACGAGGAGCCGCCGGTGATTGTCCGTCGCAAGAGATTTGATTTGATCCCCATGGCCGAGGAAGAAGCAATTGAGCAGATGAAACTGCTCGGCCACGATAACTTCTTTGTCTTCTATAATGCTAAGGTGGGGGCGGTTAATGTTCTTTACCGCCGCCGCGATGGGACTTACGGTTTGATTGAACCCCGTGTTCGCTAAATAATCGAAAACGAGTAAAATGGACTGGCTCCGCAAGGAGCCAGTCCATTTTTTTGGAGCACCTATGGAAAACCTGGATTTCGATGATGCCCTGCTGGAACCCGGCTGGGAAGAGAAACTGGATAGCGCAGCGATAGAGAAAGCCACTCATGATATGTTGGTGGCTTTTGGTGAAGACCCCGAACGCGAGGGCCTCGTTCGTACCCCACAGCGGGTTGCCCGCATGTATGCCGAATTACTGGCCGGATACCGCACCGACCCTGAAAGTGTTGTCAACGGCGCGATTTTCGAAGTCCGCTATGATGAGATGGTCATTGTCCGCGATATTGAATTTTACAGCTTGTGCGAACACCACATGCTGCCCTTTATTGGCCGCGCCCACGTTGCCTACATTCCCAATGGAAAAGTGCTTGGCCTGTCAAAAATCCCGCGTATTGTCGATATGTATGCCCGTCGCCTGCAAGTTCAGGAACGCATGACCCGCCAGATTGCCGATTTTTTGCGCGACCTGCTCAAGCCTCAAGGGGTTGCTGTCGTCGTCGAGGCCATGCACCTGTGTTCGATGATGCGTGGCGTTAAAAAGCACGATGCGCGCATGACCACCTCCGCCATGCACGGTGCATTTCGCGCCAACCTGGCCACTCGCCAGGAGTTTTTGGATAACATCTCGCGTGGCGCATCGCAATTGCGCATCTAAACGCCGATGGAAAATCGAAACCGCTGCCAGGCTGACAGCGGTTTTTGATTCCAGGCCTTTTCCTCGCTCAAGACTTTTCCCGCGAGATCTCGACTCCTACCGAGCCTGTATCGGCGATTGCCTGGGTCTTTTCCACCCGGATAGTCACTTCCCGCACTCCTGGCGTTTCCAGGCAAATACGGGCCAAGTCTTCGGCCAGGGCCTCCACCGTCATCCGTCGGGCAGTTTGGGCATGCTCCCGCAGCAAATTTGCCACTTTTTCATAATCCACACAATCGGCAATTTCGTCTGTTTCGGCAGCCTTGCGGATATCAGTCAGCAGGGTAGCATTGATAATGATTTCCTGTGGTGTATGGCGTTCATGTTCGTAAATGCCGAGGATGCCGGAAATGCGTAAGTTCTTGATAAAAACCTTGTCCATGTCGTGTAGCCGCCTTTGTGTTGGAAGGATCATTTCTTATTGCAGTTTTTTTAGGTGTCCTGGCTATCTGTTTTGACAGATGGGCGCGTTAGCTGCTGCTGTCCCCAGAATGCGGCGAGCAAAACAAGCCAGGCTATCACCTGGCCGGCGCGGAAGCCTCCTGGCAACAGCGTGGAATCGCCGCGGAACCCTTCTACAAACAACTGCGCCCCGGCGGTCAGCGCCACAAAAAGCAGGAACAACCGACCATTCGAGTCCGTTTCTTTCTGTGATTCCGTTACAAAGTCCGTTTTCAAATCCGCTTTTGTTTTCCACCCCAGCCCAAGCAAAATTGCCGCGGCCAGCACAATCTCATACACCTGCGTCGGATGTCGTACCGCCCCCCATAGCTCAATTCCCCAGAGCAGGGAGGTTTCCATCCCGAACGCCTCGCCTGAGGCCAGGCGTGAAATACCCAACCCGACTGCAAAAACCGCAAATAACGGGGTCAACCCGTCGAGCGTGGGCCAAAGCCTCAGCTTTGCGCGCTGCCCATAGATTAGCGCTGCCACCAGCGCTGAAGCGAACCCGCCGAAGGGATCGAGCGAGCCGGTTTCACGGGAGAACAGGCTCAGGGGAGTCTGAACGAATGCGGAAAAATTCTGGATCGCAAAGAAAAGCCGCGCGCCAGCGATCCCGCTCAAGATGGCGATAAACGTCAGGTTATACAGGCCATCCGCATTTTGCCTGCGTTTTTTGGCGAATTGCTCGCTGAGTGAAAGCCCCAGCCAGACACTCAGGATGAGCGCCAGGGGGGCGGCCGGCAGCGCCAGCGGGCCAAGTTGCAGGGTTGGGAACATTATTGGCCCTCCGCGAGCAAATTTTCAATGCGGGCGCGCAGCAGGGCCTCATCCATTGGCCCGCCGACCACCACTTCGCTGATGATGCCATCGCGCCCGACGAAAAACGAAGTCGGCAGCGACATGACCCGGTAAAGGCGGGTGATTGAACCGCTTTCATCGAGCAGGATCGGAAAGGTTAGGCCATATTCGGCGATGAACGGGTCGAGGTTGCTCAGCGTGTCCTGGGCGGTTGAGTTAACGGCCAGGATTTCAAAGCCTTGCGCATGGTATTCTTCATAAACGCGCTGCATGGCCGGCATTTCGGCCCGGCAGGGTGGACACCAGGTAGCCCAGACATTGACCAGGATCACTTGGCCGCGCAATTCATCGATTGAGATGGTCTGCCCATCCAGGCTGGACAGGCTGAAGGCAGGCGCGAGGAAGCCAGCCTGGGGCGCTGGGATCAAGCCAGCCGTGGTTGCGCCTTCGGGGGCGCGCGAAAACCAGATCCAGACCAATCCAAGCAGCAACATGACAAGTCCAATCCAATTCCGTTGAAAGTGTTGCGTAAAATCCATTTTGCCTCTATAGTTAAAGTGGTCAAATTCTACCCGATTAGATGCTCAGCCATGCTATTTGATACCTCTATTTTCGTTGGTGTTGACCCCTCCGGGGGACGCAAACCATTTACTTATGCGGCTTTCGATTCCCAGGCGCACTTGTTAACCCTGGCCGATGGTGAGATGGATGATGTCCTGGCCTTCCTGGGCGGACAGCAAACGGCCTTGGTGGCGGTCAATGCCCCGCCGCGACCGAATAATGGGCTGGTGCGGGAAACCCGCCAGAGCCTGCCGCTATTGCATCAATCCGGTCGTGCACATGAAATGCGCCTGGCGGAACATACCCTGCGTGAGCATGGGATCAATGTGGCCGCTACCCCGGCTCGGCGCGAATATTGTTCTGCCTGGATGCAGGATGGATTTGATTTTTACCGCCGCCTGGCCGAACTGGGTTATCAGCCTTTCTCGGAAGAGAAACCGGAGCGCGCTTTTATCGAAACCCACCCGCAGGCCTGTTTCTCGGTTCTGTTGGGACAATTGCCGCTTTCGCGCACCAGCCTGGAAGGGCGCTTGCAGCGTCAGTTGGCTCTCTTTGACCAGGGACTGCGCATTCGCGATCCGATGGAGTTTTTTGAAGAATTGACCCGCCACAAGCTGCTCAAGGGCAACCTGCCCCTGGACTTGCTTTATACTGCCGAACAACTCGATACCCTGGCCGCTGCTCATACGGCCTGGCTGTTGGGAAACAAACCGCTCGAAACCGGCCTGGTGGGCGATGCCGTAGAGGGGCAAATTACCCTGCCCGCCAGTGAGTTAAGGGCCAAATATTAGCGGAGTTTTCATGCTCGAATACCTGAATCTGGACCTGGCCATTCCCAAGGAAGAATATCGCGCGCGAATCCGCGATTTGCAGCAGCGTGTCTATGAACTGGAACATGCTGTTTTTGATTCCAAAATCCCGGTCATGATTGTTTTTGAAGGTTGGTCAGCCTGTGGCAAGGGCCGCTTAATCCAAATCTTGTCTGAGCGCATGGATCCGCGCGGCTTTCGTGTGGTTCCCATTACCCCGCCGCGCACTGCCGAGACGCGTTACCCGTGGATGTGGCGCTTTTGGCTGAAAATCCCTGCCCGCGGGCAAATTGTTGCTTTTGATACATCCTGGTATCAAAGGGTTTTGGCAGACCGCATCCACAAGAACATCAGCAAGGATGAATTAAGCCGTTCCTACCAGGAGATTACCGAGTTCGAAGAGCAACTGGCCGCCGATGGGACAATCATCCTCAAGTTTTGGCTGCACATCAGCAAGGATGAACAGAAACTGCGCCTGAAAGAATTGCTGGATGACAAACTTACCGCCTGGCAGGTAAGCGAATCTGACCGCTTCCAGCACAAAAAATATGCTAAATTTCTCGAAGTGGCAGAAGATATGCTGGCCCGCACCGATTCGCCGCACGCCTCGTGGACGATTGTCGAGGCCAATGACCCTTACTTTGCCCGCATCAAGGTTTTTGAGACAATTGTCAACGCGATAGAAGCCCAATTGCCCGCAGATGTTTTACAGCGCAGCCGCGAAGAGATGAGGGGGGCTGTCAATGCTTGACCGACTTGATTTATCCCTGAAACTGCCGCGCGACGAATACGAAAAGTGGTTAAAAATTTTGCAGGCAGATCTGCACCAATTAACTTATCAGGTTTATCTGCAAAAAATTCCGGTGGTGCTGGTGTTTGAAGGTATGGATGCCTCCGGCAAGGGCGGCACGATTAAGCGCCTGACCGAGAAAATGGACCCGCGCGGATACGTGGTCTGGCCAATTTCCGCGCCGCATGGCGATGACCGTGAGCGTCATTACCTGTACCGCTTCTGGCGGCGGCTGCCAGAGCAGGGTCAGGTTGCCGTTTTTGACCGTTCCTGGTATGGGCGAGTGCTGGTCGAACGCCTGGAAGATTTTTGCACTGAAGATGCCTGGAAGCGCGCCTACAGTGAAATTAACCAGTTCGAGCGTCAGATGACCGATTTTGGCACGGTCATCTTCAAGTTTTGGATGCACATCAGCAAGGAAGAGCAGCTTGAACGCTTCCAGGAACGTGAGCGCATCAACTATAAGAGTTGGAAAATCACCGATGAAGACTGGCGCAATCGCGCCAAATGGGAAGATTACCAGGCCGCGGCGCAGGATATGGTTCTCAAAACCAGCACCCAGAATGCCCCCTGGACATTGGTGGAAGCCAACGATAAACTCTATGCGCGGATTAAAGTCCTGCGAACCGTTGCCGAGAAACTGCGACGCGCGTTGAAGTAACTTTAGATATGCTTACGATAATATATCTATATCCTTTTCCCTTTGACTTTATTTACAAGAATAGCTTTCAAGAGGCTTGATGTGAATAGCGATATCGTATGCAGACAGTGATAAATTCATCGCAAGATTTTTTAATTAAAGCCCATATTCCTGATACCGGCTGGGGGTATACCGGATCTGCGGAGCAGGCTTATCCTGAGCCTACCTGCTATAGTTTGCTGGCACTTTCCGATACTTCTTTCCAACCGACAAAAACAATCTCGTGGTTGGCTGGACTGGTTAATGCAGATGGGCAACTCTACCTGCCTCAGGATGATATGCCCAATTGGGCAACCTCGTTGCTGGTAATTACCTTGACCCGGTTGAACCAATTGCCGGAGGTGCGTGCCGCCAGTGTGGATTGGTTGCTAAAATGGCGTAGCAAGCATCTTGAAGCAAATACTGTTGTCGACCTGAATGGGAACTTGATTGGCTGGCCCTGGATCAGCGATACGTTCAGTTGGGTACACCCGACCAGTTTTGCCATCCTGGCGCTGAAGGTGGCCGGCCAGAAAAACCATGAGCGGATCAAGGAAGGAGAGTTTTTGCTTCTGGACCGGGTTTGTTACCAGGGAGGCTGGAATTTTGGCAACCCGGCGGTTTTGAAACAGCCTATTGACCCGGCGGTTGTCGATACGGCGATTGCTTTGTTTGCCTTGCAGGATTTGCGTGATGCCCAGCCTGATGTTGAGAAAGGGTTGGTGATTCTTGAATCCAATGCTCCTAAGTTCCCTTCAGCGCTATCCTTGTCCCTAAGTATTTTGTGTCTTAATATCTACAATCGCCCTGTTGGCAAATTGGTTGATTTACTATTAAAACGCCAGGAAACAGATGGTAGTTGGCGGCAGATGGTTTGGTGGACGGCCTTGGCCGTGATGGCTTTGCGAGCCGCGGATGGAGGCGAAAATGCCTTTAAAATTTAGAAGGAGAAAAATCTCTCGCCGCGATTTCTTGAAGCTATCCGGGATTGGCCTCATTGGCACTCTGGCAGGTGGCGTGCTCACACCAGTACTGAAACGCTACCAGCAGGATGTAGCCAACGTAACGGTTTATAAAGAATCATTCTATCAGGGCAACTTAACCGATACAATCCGCCGTGGCATCGGTAATTATGAACATATTGTGCGCAAAATCAAAGGCGGGCGAGTGGTGCTCAAGCCCAATCTTGTGGATCATTACCCTGGACGGCCCTTGAATACTCATCCTGCAATGATGGCGGCTGCCATTGCCGCCTTTCGTCAGTTGGGTGCTCAGGAAGTTATTGTTGCCGAGGGGCCGGGTCATAACCGTGATATGGAAATGATTCTTGAGCAGACTGGTTTTGACGATGTGCTCAAAGACGAAAAGGTGCGTTTTGTTGACCTGAATATCGATTCGATCAGCCCGGTCAGCCTGGTATCGAACTATACAGGTCTTTCAAAATTATTTTTTCCTCATACCATTCTCGGCGCAGATTTGGTGGTTTCGATGCCCAAGCTGAAAACACACCACTGGGCTGGCGTGACCCTCTCGCTTAAGAATTTGTTTGGCGCCATCCCGGGCATCAAATATGGTTGGCCAAAAAATTTCTTGCACTGGTATGGGATTCCCCAGAGCATAGCCGATATTGCCTCAACCTTGCAGCCCGACTTTGCCATCGTGGATGGCATTGTCGGCATGGAAGGGGACGGCCCTTTGCATGGCACGGGGGTTGATTCCGGGTTGGTCATCCTCGGCGACAACCTGACCGCTGTTGATGCCACGGCAACGCGATTGATGGGTTTTTATCCCGAACAGATTGATCACCTGTTGTTGATGTTGCCTTATGGCGGCACTGTTAACAATGCCCGCATTCGTCAACTGGGCGAAACGCTCCAGCTTGCGCAATGTAACTTTGTGCCTCCGCCCAACCAGGCAGAGATTGTCGAGAAACCATCAGTTTGGCGCGAAGCAATTTTTAGTGGGTGGTAGCACGATGCCCGTTACACCCACCCAGGCCATCCAAAATGCTTACCTTGCCCTGCAGAATGGCGACAAGCACAGCGCCCATCATTGGGCCGCTTACGCTGCCCAGTTGGCCCCTGGTTTGGAAGAAGCCTGGCTCATGCTGGCCGCCTGTTCCACGCCGCGCGCCAGCATTGCCTACCTGGAGCACGCCCTTGCGATCAACCCGGCCAGCCAGCGCGCCCGCCAGGGCCTTCAGTGGGCGCGCCAACGGCTGATCGTCGAGCAGCGCAGCAACCGCCTGCCAGTGCAGCCACAGTCTCAGGGTTTGCCTGTTCCCCAGCCTAAGAAAAATTCCATTTGGTGGATCGGAGCCATCCTCGGGCTGATGGTTTTAACCGTTTCAGTGGCTTTCCTGTCCTTTGGAGCCGGTCTCATCGGAGCGCACGCCCTTCAGCCTGTGGTTGCCCAAATCTGGCAGGCGGCGAGCTTTGGCCCATTGAAACCCGCCCCGACCGTTGCTCTCGCCAACCTGGCCTCCGCGACCCCATTGGCGGCTCCCCCCACCCTGGCCGGTGCGGCTTCATTGGATGATTCTGCCCCGCCGCCGACCTCCACCGCCCTGGCTGGGGTCGAATCAGCGCCGGGCCAGTTCGAAGAAGCGGCGACCCAGGCCCCACTTCCAACTGCGACCCTGGTCTTCGAACCGCCGACGCCGACTGCCTCGCCAGCGCCGCCAACGCCTGAACCCACCCGCCTGGCCCACATCGTCTTGCCTGACGAAAGCGCCGCCAGCATTGCGGTCTGGTACGGGGTTGAAGTGTCTGCCTTGCTTTCCTTCAACGGCCTGGACAGTGCCGAGCAGGTGCAGCCGGGATTGGAACTGTTCATCCCGCCAGTTGAGTATGTTGGCCCGCCGCCTTCGTATTCGTCTGAAAAAATGATCCTGGTGGATATTTCGGAGCAGCATCTCTATGCCTACCAGGGCGAGGAGTTGATTTACAGCTTTGTGGCCTCAACCGGGATGGGCAACTCGACCAGGGTGGGCACTTTTGAAGTTCTCGATAAGATCCCGAGTGCCTATGGCGCTACCTGGAACATCTGGATGCCTAATTGGATGGGAATCTACTGGTCGGGCCATCTGGAAAACGGCATCCACGCCTTGCCGATCCTGCCCAATGGCGCCACCCTTTGGGAAGGCTACCTCGGCACGCCGATTTCATACGGCTGTGTGGTCTTGGGAACTTACGAATCGCAATTGCTCTATGATTGGGCCGAAGTGGGGGTTCCGGTGCATATTCAGTGGTAAAACGTATGGAACGCGGGCTTGTATTCTGCGTACATTGGGCTATACTTCGGGCTTGATTTAATAAAACCAAGGAGAAAAACAATGAACACCCCTGCCCCCGAACAAGAGCCGGAAAAGCCTCCCAGTAGTATCCGCCCGGAACGTCCCTGGCGGGTTGCCGTGCTGGCCAATGTCAAGGAAGATGACGCAGTTCTTCCCGATGGCGTTGCCGCCGATGCACTGGCAGACTATGACCATATCGAGACGATTCAGGCGATTCAGGCCGCGATTGAAACCGATGGACACACGACAGTTTTCATCCCGGCAGACCGCAATCTCCCTTACGCGCTAAAAGAAATTCAACCCGACATTTGCTTCAACATTGCCGAAGGCCTGGGCGGCGACGCCCGCGAGGCCCAAACCCCGGCCCTGTTGGAGATGCTGCGCATTCCCTATACCCATTCGCGGGTGATGGCGAATGCAATTGCGCTCGATAAAACCCTGACCAAACGCCTGTGGCGTGACCGCCGCTTGCCGGTGGCGCCCTTCCAGGAGTTCATTATTGGCGATGAATCGCTGCGCCCTGAATTGCGCTTTCCGCTTTTCGTCAAGCCATCCCGTGAGGGCACCGGCATGGGTGTGGACTTGAAGGCCATTGTTCACAACGAGGCTGAAATGCGCGAACGGGTTCAGTATATCGTCCAGGTTTATCGCCAGCCGGCCCTGGTGGAGACCTTCCTGTCAGGACGCGAGTTTACCTGCGGGCTGGTTGGCCGTTGGGATGCCGTGCGTTACTCCCGCCATCCCGAGTGGTATACCGAGAAGCATGGCTATCATGTTTTCCCCATCCTTGAATTGGACAGTTCGCGTTCGGTCACGCCTGGGGTTTACAGCCAGGCCTCCAAGTCCAAATCGGTGGGCGAGGAGGGCGCGCCGGGTTATTTCTGCCCGGCAGATATTTCTCCCGAATTGGCGCGCAAAATTCAATCGTTGATTGTCAAAGCCCACATGACCATCAAGGCTATCGATGTCTCACGTACCGACATCCGCCTGAACAACGAAGGCGAGCCGGTACTGATTGAGATCAATCCGCTGCCCGGAATAACCCCCGGTTACAGCGACCTGTGCCTGGAGGCCGCCGCCGAGGGTATTTCTTACGAGGATTTGATCCTTGAAATCCTGTACCTGGGCGCCAGCCGATGGGGGTTGCTGCAAGGGCGCGAGATGCCTGAGAAGGCCAAAAAGGCGAAAAAATAACCTGTTGATAACGGTAGGGGCGACGCAACGCGTCGCCCCTACGATTTTTAATCAGGCGAGATTCTGTTTTGTTTTCCCCATCTCGACCGCGATTTTCGCGGCCAAAACCGCATTGTTTTTGAGCAGGGCCAGATTGGCCTGCATCGATTTGCCGCCGGTCAATTCTTTGACGCGTCCGAGCAGGAAGGGTGTCAACTTTTGGCCGCCAATACCTTGTTCGATGGCTTCGCGCGAGGCCTGTTCCTCGGCTGGAATGGCCTCTTCGACCGGCAGGGCCTCTTTGGCGGGGATCGGCTGGCAGACCAGCACAGCGCTTTTCAGGCCCAGCGCCCAGTGGGTTTCGGCAAAACGGACGATTTCGGCGGGCGAATCGAGCCGGATGCTGACGGGTAGTTTGCCGGGCGGGGAGAAAAACTCGGGGAAGGTATCCGTCCCGTAGCCGACGACCGGCACGCCGACCGTTTCCAGGTATTCGAGCGTGGATGGCAGGTCGAGGATCGACTTTGCCCCGGCGCAGACCACAATCATCGGCATCTGTGCCAACGCTTGCAGGTCGGTCGAAATATCCATGCGCGCCTCGCGGTGCACGCCGCCAATCCCGCCGGTGGCAAAAACCGGAATCCCGGCTTGATGCGCGGCGAACATCGTCCCGGCCACGGTGGTGCCGCCCAGTTTGTGCTGGACGAGGGCCGTCGCAAAGTCGCGCAGGCTGATTTTGAGTACATCCTGGGCGGCTGCCAGACGTTGCAGTTCGGCATCGTCCAGCCCGATATGGATTTGGTCATCGAGGATGGCAATTGTGGCCGGGGTTGCGCCCTGGGCGCGGATGGCGGCTTCCATGTCGCGCGCCAGGGCCAGGTTTTCGGGCTGGGGCAGGCCATGGGTGATAACGGTTGATTCGAGCGCAACCAGCGCTGTTCCCTGCTGGCGGGCGTGCAGAACTTCGGGGTTGAAATGATAGTAGGGGGGTAATTTGGTTATCATCATCAAGGGTCAGGCGGAAAGTTCGTTATAGAGTTTGTCGAGTGACAGGTCGGGGTAGACCGTGCCGGGGTAGCGCAGCGCCAGGGCGGCGGCTGCCGCTCCCAGCCGGGCGGCGTCGTCGATTTCGATATTGTTTAGCAAGGCGTAGATAAAAGCGCCTGTCAGGGCGTCTCCGGCCCCGGTCGGGTCGTTGACGGTGGTGCTGACCGCCGGGATGTGTCCGCTGGTTTCCGATGTCGCGTAGCACAGGCCGAATTCGGACATGGTGATCAGGGCAATATCGACGCCGCGGTTGACCAGGGCGCGCGCCGCGCTCAGGGCGGCCTCGCGGTCAGCAGCTTCGAACGTGTCACCGGTCAGGATGCCCGCTTCGGCAACGCTGGGGACGATTAGCTTCAACCGGTTAAGATAGGGTTTCAATCGCGGCGCAAGCGGACGGGAGGTTGGATCGGCGCATACTGGCAGTTGGTATCGTTCGGCCAGTTCGAAAGCGGTTTGCAGGGTGTTGGGCGGCAGGTTGGCGTCAATAAAGAGCAGGCTGGCCGCTTCGAAAAGGTCCTGGTGATAGGTCAGGTAGCTGGCGGTCAGTTCTTCCAGCACGCGCATATCGTCAAAAGCGTATTCCAGCCGGCCCTGTTTGTTCAGGACAGCCATGTACACCCCGGTGGGATATTCTTCGACCCGGTGGATGTGGGTCACATCCACCCCGGCCTGGCGGGTGTAAGCGAAAACTTCCTCACCGGGGTGGTCGTTCCCCAGCACGGCCAGCAGGCTGACGGGTTGGCCGAGGCGGGCCAGGTTTTCGGCCACATTGCGGGCGGTGCCGCCAAAGGAGGTCCGAATCCGCGAAGGATTGGAGGTTCCCATCTGGGTTTCCCCATCAAGACGGGCGACAATATCGATGCCAGCTGCGCCGATTACCAGGACAGTTTGCTCTTCAGGGGTCGTTTGCATAGGCCTTCCCTTTATGCTGTCAATCGAATGGCGGGCAAGTGTTCTGTCAGGCTGATTCCGTGGTGTGAAAGGTTGATCCAGACATCTGCTTCGCTGCCGGCAAGGAGAATCACCTGGAACGCGGTCTGAACGTAAAGCTCGCCTTCGCAGCGCATTGTCCTGACTTGCGGGTTGGCGGGTTCCAGGCTGCCTTCGCTGACATCGAGCGAGAAAACGAATTCGGCGCTGTCGAGTTCGCCAAAGTCAAACTCGATCGGTTCGGAGCGATAGCCGTACAGGCGGGTTTTGGCGAGCGCCACCTCGATCTGGTAGGCGATTGCGCCCTGAATGCTGGCATCGGGTTTGGAGGTGATGCGCTGGCAGAGATAATAATCTGCCCCAATTTCATGATACCGGCTCAGCGCCTCGAGGGATTCAAGCGCGGTAATGATGTTTTCAGGGATGGGCTGGCGAATATCTTCAAAATGTTTGGCGGCGTTTTTCAGCCGGTTGAGATATTCATCGAACAGGGACTGGATGATGTCCTCGGCCTGTTTTTCCCCTTTTTCCATCTCGTTATACAACTTGTAGTAAAGCAGGATGGGCATTTCGTTGATCAGCTTGATCAGGGTGACTGCCCGGGTATCCTCGTACAGGCGGTTGATTTGCTCTGTCCCGCCCAATCTGCGATTTTCTTGACTGGTTTTCCAGGCTTCAAGATGATTGGATGGGATGATTTCACCGGGAATGTCCCAGGTGCCCACGCCAATCCAATTGACCTGGAAGCCTTTATTCTTCATGAATTCTTTGAACTTTTCAGCGCCGAACAACTGCTGGGTCATATCGAAACGCGAGGTGAACGGCACTGCCTTGAGCGGACTTTCGCTGATGTCGATGCCCTCCTGGCCTGCCAGGGCCAGGGCATCCTGGTGCAGTTTGGCTTCACGCTTGCGCAGAGCTTCTTCTTCCGGCGCGCCAATGCTCGAGAAGAACTCGCTCAAGCCTTTGCTGCCAATGAAACTGGAAAACTCGGCGTTGATGCTGACGAACAGCCTGCCTGGCAGCCTGGCCCATTCGGGCGTTTTTTCGGTGATTTTCCCCGGCCACATCGGCATCACTGTGCCATAAACCAGTTTTTTGACCGCTTCCGGGTCGAAGGGATAGGGCGAACGCAGCGTTTTCTTTGGGTTGGGGCCGCGGTAGATGCTGAAAGAGTATTGGATGTCGCGGGCGGTGATGCCGATCCCATCCTTGGAGCGCGAACTAACATCCTGCTTGTCGATGGTTTCGCGCAGGTCGATGCACTGGCGCAGGCGTTCGAAATCGTCGATGACTTCCCGTCCGCGCAGTTTGTCGGCGGTTGGCCCAACCACCCGGGTGCTGCCGTCGGGACGTTCGAAGACGGCTGCGCTGTCCAGTTCGACCGTGACATAGCCCGGCCCGCCAATCTGGACGATAGGCGAATCGTAGTCGCTTTCGACCAGTCGCCCGGCGCGGATGCGGATGGTCAGGTAATCCTGGGCAAAAGCCGCCTGCTTGATGAAGCGGCTGGCGACCTGGGCATCTTTTTCGAAAATATCGGCCAGGTAAACCGAAGCCAGCCGGTGGACGAGCACATACGGAGCGACCACTGCCAGCATATGCCGCAGCACTTCAGGGTGCAGGAAAATGCTGATGAGCAGCGTCATGAACCGGATCAGGAAGATGCTCGGGTTAAACGGTTCGGCATACAGCCCGTTGAACAGGCTAATCCAGCCGTTGAGATCATACAAGGTCAGTACCCAGTACAGGTAGAGCAGCATTAAGCCGAGCGTGCGCACCATGTCGCGGTAGCGCCCGGCGGAGTGGGTCAGCGAAAAGACCCAGTTTAGGGCCGATTCGACCATCCCTTTGAGCCAGTCGAAGGATTTGCCGTCCACGGATGTTTGCGCCACGGAGGGGGTCGTCATCGGGATTGATCCTTGAGCCAGTGCGCCAGTTCGGTCAGAACACTGGTATCAGACTTGGGCATTTTCTTCATCAGGCTGGCGTTGCGGATCACAGACTGGGATGTGCCGTGGGCGAACAGGTATAAAGCGTGGGTTTTGGTGCGCGGCGGCGTGTGCTGGAATTCCGCAGTAGCCATTTTGGCAAACTCGGTCAGGGCATCGGCCTGGGCGTTTTCCTCGGTGATGCGGCGCTGGCGGTCGATCTGGTCGCGTTCCTTCTTGGCGTTTTTCTCCCAGAAGGTTGTCCATTGCGCGATCAGGCGCTCTTCCACTTCGGGCGGCAGAATCAGGCGCTTGATATTTACTCCCATAACCTTGATGCCCATTTGGCGCAGCTTGTCGGTTTCCGGGCAAAGCATGGTGCCGCCGGTAAAATTGCCAAACTCATCCATGCTCTCGACATCGTTTTCGCTCAAGCGGCGGCGCAGCAAGCCGCCGATGATTTGCAGGATGGTTTGGTCGCGTCCGGGTGGGGTTTCAAAGAGCTGGTTCAAGCGGATGCGGGATATGTACTCGCGCCAGACATCGACCGCCATTTTGGCCGGCATCGGACTCCAGACCGGCTGGCTGGTTTTTGCGCCCTGGACGATGGCCTCGGTGATAGCCCGGCGGGTGTTCTCTTCGTTGTAACCGTAGGGGGTATTGCCTTCACCCGGCTGCGAATCGATGCGGAATGTGACTGAGATTGTGGCAACCACTTCAATCCCGTCGCGGGTCATCGCGCGGGTTTCCCAGCGCCTTTCCTGGATGCTCTGGTAATTCTCATCGTTCTTTGCAACCGTGAAGGGGTTTTCGCCGTCGTTCGGGCCGATGTTTTGGGTCAGGGTGTGCAGATCAACCGTGGCCGCGATATATTCGTCTTTGCTGGTGAAGTGGACGCCCGGCCCAATGGTGCGGGTGAAGCGCGTGGCGGTTCGCAAAATCGCCGCGGAAGCATGATCCAGCCAGACCACGCCTGGGCCGTGTTTTTGACTCTCATCCTGGCGGGCGCGAACGTTGCCGTTTTCGATGAAAATCGCCGGGCCGTGGAATCCTGAAAAATAAGCCATCATGCGGTCCAGGATGGCCAGGCGGTCACCCAGCTTGCGCACCGGCAGGATGAACTGCGAGAAAAAAACCGTCCAGAAGATTAATCCGCCAATCAACAGGGCGACATCAATCGCTTCGGCTGTTAATTGCCTTTGCCGGTCTGGCAGGAGCAGTTTGTTGATTTCATCGGTAGTTAATTTGACTTCAAAACCTGTGTTGGCGCTCAGGCGGGCCTCTTCCAGGCGGACTTTTTCATTGTTTTCCCACGTAAAGTAGTAGCCCATAACCAAATAGGCCGCAAACATCAAAATGAAAATGATGAATGCGCGCACGGCCGGCCGGTCGGTAAAACGGAGTTCTTCTTCCATAGGTTGTCTAATTCTATAACAAAACAGGCCAGAATGGGATGTTTTGTTACTCGCTCACTTCGACCTGGATGGCGGTCGTTTCAATGCGTCCGTCTTCGTAAACCAACACCAGTTGCAGGGCGTACAGGCCTTGCAGGCCGCTTGTATCCCACTCGGCCAGAATCCCATCCTCGACTGGCGTGGTGACATTTTCACCAATCAGCACCCAGGAGGTTGGGTTGAGACCCTGGCCGTATTGCAGGCGGAAGTAGGAAAACCCTTCCCCGCTGGCAGCGCCGCGGACGGTCACTTTGCCCTGCACCTGCGCAAACATTTCAGGGGACGAGATTCGCAGCCCCTCCCGGCTGGCCGGCGGCTGGATATTATCGTAAGCGCTGGGCGGGATTGCCAGGCCCGAGGCTTTTGCCCACTCCTGCGCTTCGGGCGGCGCAACCAGGAAAACCCGCTCTTCGACCAGCCGCGCTGGGGTGAAAACGGTCGCCAACAAGCCGGTTTCGCGGTTGATGGCATAAGTTTTATACAGCGTGTCACTTTGCACCGGCTCATAACCGGCCAAGAACACTTCCGTGACGATGTTGGGGCAGGCCGGGGTCGGCAGCATCCCGGACGGATCGCAGACATGGATCGGCGAAACGCCGGCCGGTCTTTGCCAGCCGACCGGGTTTTCTCCCTGGTTAGCCGCTTCGACGAGGGCGGCAAACAGGCCCGAAACAGCCCGCAAATTAACCCCGCCGCCGCTCCAGAGCGCGATGGCGCGGGTTGGGGTATAACCGACGGCCCAGGCGTCCCTGCCGTCCAGGGTGCGGCTTAATTTCAAGGTGGCTGGGCGGCCCAGGTTGTCGTTCGCCAGGATGTGGTTGATCAGATACGATAACTGCGGACTGACCAGCGCCGACGTTTGCGGCGCAGCGGCCCGCCAGACGACCACGCCCTCAATTGTGCGCACTTCCAGCACGCTGGTGATGTCACCAACGTACATGCCGTTGGCTGCAAAGACACCATAGGCGCGGGCCATGCTTAACGGCGAAACCAGGTTTTGCCCATCCAGCAGCGCGGCGAAATCGCGCGTATCTCCCAGTTGCAGGCCGAACGGGTTGAGCGTCTGCAAAACGGCGGACAGGCCCATCTGCTCGAGCACCGACTGGGCCGGAGCCAGGTAGTCGCCGGTCAAGGCCACTCGCGCCCGCACCGGGCCGTGATAGATACCGTCCAGGTTGGGGATGACAGGCTCGGCCTGGGGGATGTCCCAGACCAACGAAGCGGGATTCAAGCCCCGGCTGAATCCGGTCAGGTAGATGAACGGCAGCAGGCTGGTGCCCGGCCTGCGTCCCGGCAAAAGGGCGGATTCGCTCTCCGGCCTTGTCTCGCCAACCAGCGCCAGCACCTGTCCATCCAGTGGATTGATAACCACCGCGCTGGCGGCCGCTTCGGCGACCGGTTGGCCGGGCGGCAACGGCGAGAGATCGACCTGTAGCGGGCAATCCGGCTCGGGCTGACCGGCCAGGCGCGCCACCTGGGTCTGGACGGCGCAGCGCGCCTGCTCTTGGGCGCTGAAATCGAGGCTGGTGACCACTTCCATGCCGCCGCGCTCGATGCGCGTGCGATACTCCAGTTGTGAGAGCGCCAGTTCACTAAAGGCCGGGGCCAGGCTGGTTTCGGGAATCGGCTCGCTAAAAACCAGCATTTGCTGGCGGGCGTTTTCAAGTTCCTCGGCCGTGGCGGCCCACTCCGGCAAACTTGCCAGCGTCTCCTGCATCTGCTGGAGCGCGGCCTGGGGCGCATCGTGCGGGTTGATGGCCGGGGACTGGCTGACCGAGGCCAGCAGGGCCGCTTCGGCCAGGTTCAAATCGGCGGCGGACTTGCCAAGATACAGGCGCGCGGCGGTTTCCGCCCCATAGGCATGGCGGCCATAATCTGCCGAGTTGAGATACCATTCCAGAATTTTTTCGCGCCCGAAACGGGAGGTGATCTGGGCAGCCAGGATGCGTTCGCGCAGGGCGCGACGCAGGCCGGGTTCTTCCTGCCAGAGCAGGAAATCGGCCACCAGCTTCTGCGCCAGGGTTGGGTGGCTTTCTGCCTGATCCCAGCCGCGCCAGGTGTAACCGGCATGGTTGTAAAAATCGGGGTCGGCCAGGGCCAGGGTGATGCGCGCCAGCGATACCGGCAAATGCGCCGGGGCCGAAGCATCCAACGGCAGGGCCTTGCGCGGCTCGTCGAACGGGGAGAGCACCGCCAGCACCTGCTGGCCGCTGCGGTCGTACAGGCGGGTTGGCTGGTAAACCAACCCATCCGGCGAATCGAGCAGGGCTGGCAGCATTTCCACGGCGGGCAGATTGGCTGTCAGGTCGGCATACCCCAGGGCAAAACCAATAATTCCCAGCCCCAGCAGCACGGCCAACAGCAATCCGCAGCCCAGACCGGCGCGCGTCAGGCGCTGTCCGCTCGAACGGGCGCGCGCTAGGCGGCGTTCTCGTCTGCGTTGCAGGATGGGCAGGGTTGGCATAACCCTATTCTAAACTATAATCATCCCATGACAAATTCCTGCGATTATGACGCAATCGTCCTGGGGGGCGGCCCAGCCGGATTTTTTGCCGCCATTCGTGCGGGCGAGGAAAACCCCGGCGCGCGCATCCTGATCCTTGAAAAAGCCAGCCGTCCGCTCGGCAAAGTGCTGATTTCGGGCGGTGGGCGCTGCAATGTTACCCACGCCTGTTTCGAGCCTGCCCAACTGGTTGGCTATTATCCGCGCGGCGCGGCGGCCCTGCGCGGCCCCTTCAGCCGCTTCCAGCCGGCCGATACCGTGCGCTGGTTCGAAACGCGCGGCGTAACCCTTAAAACTGAAGAAGACGGGCGCATGTTTCCGCTCAGTGACAATTCCCTGAGTGTGGCAAATGCGTTGGAAGAGGCCGCCCGCCGGACCGGGATCGAGCTATGGACACAATCCACCGCGCTGACGGTTGAAACCGTCTCGGCGGCGGGGGAGCGCGCTCCCCGCTTCCGGGTTGCTGTCCGAAAGGCCGCCTCCAGCCTTAGCGAAACCCTGACGACCCGCAGCCTGCTCTTTGCCACCGGCAGCGACGCGAACTCCCAGGCCTTGCTCGCCGGGTTGGGACATACCATTTCGCCGCATGTGCCCTCCCTTTTTACCTTTAATATCCCGGATGAGCGCCTCGACGGCCTGGCCGGGCTTTCCGTTCCACAGGCCGAACTGCGCCTGCTCGAAGCGGACGGTTCAAAATCCGCGCTTGCGCCACAGCGCGGGCCTTTGCTCATCACCCATTGGGGTTTAAGCGGCCCGGCAACCTTGCGCGCTTCGGCTTGGGGTGCGCGCTGGCTGCACGAACGCCAGTATCAGGCCGGGTTGCTGGTCAACTGGGTTTATCCGCTGACCTTTGATAAGGTGCTTGAAAGCCTGCAAAAGGTTCGCAATAATCCGGCCAACAGCCGCAAGAAACCCGGCGCAAATCCGCTCTTTGACCCGCTCCCGGCTCGCCTGTGGAAGCGCCTGAGTGAATCCGCTGGAATCCCCGAATCCCAGAACTGGGCCGATGTCTCAAAGGTTTCCCTGCGCAGTCTGGCCGAAGAACTAACCGCCGGGCGCTACCAGGTGCAGGGCAAAGGCCAGTTCAAGGATGAGTTTGTCACCTGCGGCGGGGTCGACCTGGATGAAGTCGATTTCAAAACCATGCAAAGCAAAAAAATCCCCGGCCTGTTCTTTGCCGGGGAGGTACTCGATATTGATGGCCTGACGGGCGGTTTCAACTTCCAAAACGCCTGGACCACCGGCTGGCTGGCCGGCGGGGCGCTGATTGACAAGCCCTGAGCGCAGTCGAAGGGCGTTACTTTCCCGTTATGCGATAGCGGATTTCGCGCGGCAGCGGATAGAGCGGCAGCAGGTCGATGCGGTAGCCTTTCCCGGCAAAGGTTTGCATCAGGTTGCGCGCCTTTTGCAGCACTTGCCGATCAAACGCGAGTGGCAGGCTGCATATTTCTTCAATTTCGGCGGCGGGATATCTGCCCGTTAGCGACTTCTGGAAGTTAAAATCAACCTGCCAGGCGTCCAACTCGCCGTACACCGACAACGCGGTGATCAGTCCCTGTTGCAGGTGGCGGGCTTCATGCACCACCAGGCTGAGCAGGCGCGGGTTGTCGATTTTTTCCGGGCTAAAGTGGACGGAATTGACCGTGATGCTGCGCCAGGGCGTCCAGGCTGCGCCAACCGCCGGGTTCTCCTTTTTGAAGCGCACCGGCACATGCTTCTCGCGTAAAAACTGCACCGTTTGAGCGCCAATCTCGCCGGATTTCTCCAGATTTTCCAGCAGCGGGTCTGTCCACGAATACTTTTTCATACTATTTATTATATAACGCTTGCTGCGAACGGCGCTGGCTGCGGGGAAGGGGCACTTTCGAGAGTTCCTGACAGCCAGAGCGGTTAAAATAAGCTTTGTAAAATGATTGGCTCTCTGGGATTTACCGTGAAAACCCGTACACGGAACACACGGAAAGGGCTTTTTTAAACAACGATTTTTCCGTGTTTCTCTGTGTTTTCCGCGTTTTCCGTGTACAAAAAATACCCATCCCGGAGATTCCCAAAGACCCAAATGATTGCACCACCCCAAACGGAGATTTTATATGCGCGAGATTGCCGTTCTTGGCATTGGACAAACCAAAGTAGACGAACACTGGGAAAAAGCCCTCAAAGACCTGGCTTTTGAAGCAGCCGTGGCTGCCATGCAGGATGCCGGTCGCGAAACCGTCGAGGCGCTTTATGTGGGCAACATGCTCTCGCCGTTGGTCAGCGGCCAGAACCAGCTCGGCACTCTGATTGCGGACTGGCTCGGCATTCGCGGCGCGGAAGCGGTCAAAATCGAGGCCGCTTGCGGCTCCGGGGCGGCGGCCTTCCGGGCCGGGTTGATGGCGGTCGGCTCTGGCGAAATCGATTCCGCGCTGGTGGTCGGGGTCGAGAAGATGACCGACAAGGCCGGGCGCGAGGTCACCTCCGCCCTGGCAACCGCCGCTGACGCCGATTATGAAGTTGAGCAGGGCGTTTCCTTTGTCAGCCTGAATGCGCTCGTCATGCGCCGCTATATGTACGAATACGGCTGGAAACATGCCGATTTTGCCCCCTTTAGCATCAACGCCCATGCCAACGCCATCCACAACCCCTATGCGCGCCTGCGCGAGCCGATTACCCTGGAGCAGTTCGAAAAATCGAGCATGGTCGCCACCCCGGTCAACCTGCTGGATGCTTCGCCCATTGGCGATGGTGCGGCGGCAGCCCTGATCGTGCCCGCAGACCGGATTCGGGCTGGGGCGAAGCGCATCCTGGTGGCCGGCAGCGGCGCTGCAACCGACAGTATCGCCATCCACGACCGGCGTGATCCGCTTTTCCTGAATGCGGCCTATCTCTCTTCGCAGCAGGCCTATGCCCAGGCTGGGGTTTCGGCGGCGGACATCGATATTTTCGAGCTGCATGACGCTTTCTCGATCATGTCGGCGCTTTCGCTGGAGGCTTGCGGTTTTGCCGAGCGCGGCCAGGGGCCTCGCCTCGGCCTCGATAACGAGATCCTGGTGACGGGTCGCGTGCCGATCTGTACCCGTGGCGGGTTAAAAGCCCGCGGACATCCCGTTGGAGCAACTGGCATGTATCAGATTGTGGAAACCGTCCAGCAGTTGCGCGGCGAGTGTGGCAAAACCCAGGTAGATGGCGCGAAAATCGGCATGGCGCAAAACATCGGCGGCAGTGGGGCGACCATCCTGACCCATATTTTTAAGCAGGGATAAAGAAAAACGGGCTTCTTGGAAGCCCGTTTCGTTTACCAGCCCTGGATGAAGGCCTGCCATTCGCGGTTTTCGCTCAGGTGGCGGCCAAAGATGTATGCTGCGCTGGAGGGCGGCTCACAGGGAACCTTGAGCAGGTTCATGTGCACTTCCTCGAGGCGGCGGCCTCCTTTGCGATGGTTGCAGGCCGAGCAGGCGGCGACAACGTTGGTCCAGGTGTGCGGCCCGTTCAGGTGGCGCGGAATGACATGGTCGATGGTCAGGAGGGGCGTTTGTTTGCCGCAATACTGACAGGTATAATTATCGCGGCGGAAGATTTCTTTGCGAGTCAGCTTGACGCGGATTCTCGGGCGGTGAACCATGTGCTCGAGACGGATGACCGAAGGACGCGGGAATACGCGCGAAATGGTTTGGATGATTCCGCGTCCGTTTGCTACCAGGTCGGCCTTGCCATTCAAGATTAGTCCGATGGCGCGGCGGGTGTTACAGACATGGATAGGCTCAAAATTTGCATTGAGAACCAGGACAGCTTCGTCCATGGCGGCCTCCATAATGGCCGAATTATAATCCGCTTTAGGTTAACCGTTGGTCAGTGCTTATTCATTCCGGATTCGAAAGGTTTTCCATGAAAGTGATGATTGCAGGGGGCAGCGGTTTGATTGGGTCGGCATTGACACGTTCCTTGCTGGCCGATGGTCATGAAGTCTGGTTGTTGTCCCGCACCCCGCAAAAGGTGAGCACCTCTTCGAATTTGCATGCCCTGGAATGGGATGGGCGCACGGTTTACCAGCATTGGCTGGGGATGCTCAGCCAGATGGATGCCGTGGTTAACCTGGCCGGCTCGACGATTGGCCAATGGCCCTGGTCGGAAGCGCGCAAAAAAGAGATTCTGGATAGCCGCGTCAATGCTGGCCGCGCCCTGGCGCATGCCCTTGAGAAGGCCTCGCCGCGTCCGGGAGTTTTGCTCCAGGCTTCGGGGATTGGCTATTACGGCCCGCATGGCGACGAACCGTTGAATGAAGAATCGCCTGCCGGGGACGATTATCTCTCGGATGTGGCGATTAAATGGGAGAGTTCCACCCGAATTGTCGATACGATGGGGGTGCGCCGGGTAATCCTGCGCACCGGGCTGGTGCTGGCCCGCGAGGGCGGAGTCCTGGCGCAGATGGCGCTGCCGGTCAAGTTGTTTGCTGGCGGGCCAATCGGCTCGGGCAAGCAGGGAATCTCCTGGATTCATATTCATGACGAGGTGCGCGCCATCCGCTTTTTGTTGGAAAACGAAAATGCCCGCGGACTTTTCAACCTTTGTGCGCCCAACCCGGTTTCCAATGCTAATTTCATGCGCATCCTGGCCAAAACGCTCGGGCGGCCGTACTGGTTGCCGCTGCCGGGTTTTGCCATGAAGCTGGCCTTGGGCGAGATGAGCAATTTGCTTTTAACCGGCCAGTTCGTGATTCCCCAGCGCCTGGTCAATCTCGGTTTTGCGTTTGATTTTGAAACCACAAGCAGCGCTTTTAGAGACTTGTATTAATTCTTGCGGCCATATATACTAACTTAGTGCGAATTCTCCGCTTTTGAGCAAACGTCCGCGGCTGAAAATACACGGCCAGAGCAGGCATAGAACAAGGATGAGTTTATGCAGGTTGGTAACGTCCAAAAACTGATTTCGATTTTCGAGCAATCGTTCAAGCGCCTGAATGTCCAGGTTTCGCTTGAGCGCCTCGAGGTTTTGGCCGTTACCATTCACCGTGGAATGACGGCCCAGGCGCGCCACTTCCATACGCTCGAGCATGTTTTCGCTTTTGTCGACTCGAACGACCCAATCAGCACCCTGGCTTCCCTGTATCACGACATCGTTTATTACCAGGTGGATATGGGTTTTGCACCCCATATTTGGGAACTGATCTCCCCTTATATCTTGCAGGTGGATGGCAATTTCCGTGTCAGCCAGGATATTTCCCCGCAGGACCACCTGGCGCTGATGACCCTGGATGTATTTTCGCTGCATCCTGGCCAGCAGCTTATCTCGATGGCTGTCCTGAATGAGTTCTTGAGCGCCCTGGTGATGAACAAGCAATTGGGCGATTTGCTCAGCGAGAAAGATTTGCTGCGGATGAACCTGTGCATCGAAGCGACGATCCCCTTTCGCGGACGGAATGCGCAGGGCGAAACTTACTTCGAAGTGATGGAAGGGCGTTTGCCCGAAATTGCGCGCCGGCACAATATCACATTGAGCGAGGCGGAACTGACCGAAACCCTGCGGATTGCGGTGACGTTTGGCAACAAAGATATTGAGAATTTTGCCGAAACTGACCCTGGCCGTTTCCTTGATAACACCTGGAAACTTCTCCCTGAGAGCAATGCCGCCCTGCGCCTGCCGGACGTTTATTCAATTGGCACGTATCGCCAGGCATTGCAGAAAATGGAATCTTTTTTCCTGGGTCTTGATCCTGACGCAGTGTTCAACCAATATCGCGGTGTGCCAGGTGACGATGAATATTCACAGATGCGGCGTTATGCTCACGCAAACATCGGCGTGGCCCGCGAGTACCTCAAGCTAAAAATCCTGTCGATGACCGTGCTCGAAGCCCTGGCGATTGCCACCGGCGGAGATGCGCCGGTTTCCCTGTTTATGGGCGATGTGCCGCGCGAAGGGGTCAGCATCAAACGCCTTGAGTATTTCCTGCCGGAGTTTGAAAATTCGCCCTGGATCGATCATTCCTCCGTCATCTACAAGCTGCTCGAATCGGGCCGCGCCAACGAAACCAGCTTTGATATGAAAAACTCTCCCTTGTCTCTGTTTATCTACAAAAGCATGTCGCCTGAGAAAATTTCATACCACATGGAACGCGCCAGGCTGATGTTTGCTGGAGAGTTGTCCGCCCGCGAATTTCTGCTCGAAATGGATCGGCCGGTGGTGCGCGCAATTGCCAATGCCAGTGCGATGATGGTTTTCACCCGCCGCCAAGCCCTGCTGGAGTATGCCAATTTGGCTTGATTTCGCCAGCCTCGCTGCACTTGATCCCTTGGGAATGCGCGGCTTTCGGCTGCGCATTTTTTTTGATTTATAGTATGCCCACGGGTGAGAATTGCGCACCCCTGCTCCAGAAAAAACGCAATTCTCACCCGTAACGGGTATAATAACGCTATGCTGCAAGAAGAACAGATTTTCACCCCCGAATTATTGCCCCGCCAGGGCGAGCGCAATGCCTGGATTTTGGCCGTTTTGGCCAGCCTGGCCTTGTTCCTGTTGAATTGGCAGGGTGTGGTTCCGTTCTTTTCGTGGATATTTGTCATTTTTCTGGTTGTTTCCGCATTGAGCATTTCCCTGGGCAATTGGATGGATCGCCACACCCGCCTGCATCTTTCCCGCGTTGGGATTGCTTTTGAAAACGGTTTGCGCCGCGCCGACCTGGAATGGGCCCAGATCAACGAAATCCGCATCCTGCCTGCCCGCTGGGGAGAGCAGATTCATGTGATCGGCGAAAAAGCCCACTTCAGCTTCAGCACCCTCGGCGAGTTACAGTTCCAGGGTCAGAATCGCACCAAAGTCGGTTTTGCCCAGGGGCAGGAAATTCTGAGAGAAATCCTGAAAGCCAGCGGCCTGACCAAAAAACAACAAAACGAACAGTACGCTTATTATTCGCGCGCCTAAAGCCACACGCTGTGAGGACAGGACGCGCCTGCCGGAACACAGCAGGCGCGTTTTTGATTGATGAGTGCAGTCCTGAGCGGAGGCCTTGAGTGACAACGAAAGGCCGAAGTCGAAGGACGATTTCACCAGGATTTGAAATCATTTTATGCTGCCGGATGGCAAAATTATGGAGGTACCACCAATGGACATCAACCAACAAGTCGAAATCCTTATGCAGGGAACCGAATACGGCGATCCCAACCTGACTCGCCAGATGGAAAACGAACTGCGCGAACGCCTGATCGAGGCCCAAAAACAGGGCCGCCCGCTCAAGGTCTATTGTGGTTACGACCCGCGCACCGCCGACCTGCACATCGGCCACACCGTTACCATGCGCAAACTGCGCCAGTTTCAGGAACTTGGCCACGAGGTGACCTTCGTCATTGGCACCTATACCTCCTTAATCGGCGACCCCTCCGACAAGGACAAGCTCCGTCCGCTGCTGACCCACGAGCAGGTCATGGAAAACGCCCGCAGCTATGCCGAGCAGGCCTTCCGCGTGCTCGACCGCAAGAAAACCATCATCCGCTACAACCATGAGTGGCTGTCCGAGCTTTCTTTTGCCCAACTCATCCAACTTGGCTCTAATTTCACCATCCAACAATTCCTGACCCGCGAAGCCTTCCGCAAACGCTGGGACGAAGGCGATGGTGTCTACCTGCACGAATTCTTCTACGCCATCATGCAGGGCTACGATGCCTATGCTCTGCGCACCGATGTGCAGGTGGGCGGCACCGACCAGCTTTTTAACATCATCACCGCCGGGCGCAAAGTCATGGCCAGCCAGGGTGAAAAACCCAACATCGGCATCATCATGGCCATCCTGCCTGGCACCGACGGCGTGGTTAAAATGAGCAAATCGCTCGGCAACCATATCCCGCTCAACTCGACCCCCGAAGATATGTACGGTAAGGTCATGTCGGTGCCGGATGCCGCCATGCCGCAGTTTGCCAAGCTCGTCACCCGCTGGCTGCCTGCTGAAGTCCATGCTTTTGAAAACGACCTGAAAAGCGGCGCCTTGCACCCCCGCGATGCCAAAATGCGCCTGGCCCACGAAATCACCGCCACCTACTACAGCGAAGAGGCTGCAACCGGGGCACAGGAGGCTTTTGTGCGCCAGTTCCAGCAGGGACAAATCCCTGATGACATGCCCGAGTACAGCCTCCAGCCCGGCCAGACCGCCCTCGATGTGTTGATTGCCGCCGGGTTGGTTGCCAGCAAGTCGGATGGAAGGCGCATGTTCGACCAGAAAGGCGTCAAACTCGATGGTGAAGTCCTCGAAAAAGGCGACCTGGAGTTACCCCACCCCGGCGTCTTGCAAGTTGGCAAACGCCGCTTCGTGCGCGTAAAATAGTGCAATAGAACGCGGAAAACGCAGATTGGGCGGATTTTCACGGATTTTTTAGAAAAATCCGCGTCAATCCGCCCAATCCGTTAAATCCGTGTCCTATTTTTTTATCTCATCCAGAACCATCTCCTGCCAGCCTTCCACCTCGACCCCCACCTGTACCAAACCAGGCTTCACTGGCAGCACGAACTTGATTTTCCCCGCCGCTTTTTTCTTATCGACCCCAACGGCCTGGAGAATGGCTTCGGGATTCATCCCGGCTGGGACATCGACCGGCAAACCGAGGCCGGCCAGCGTTTGGCGGATCTCGTTTGCCAGCCCGGAACGCGCCACCCGTAGCCGTTCCGCCATTTTCGCGGCAATCACCAACCCGATGGAAATCGCTTCCCCGTGGAATAACTCAAATCCCGAGGCCAGTTCGATGGCATGACCGACCGTATGCCCCAGGTTGAGCGCCGCGCGGAAGCCCTTTTCGTAGGGGTCGGCTTCAATCACTTCGATTTTGACCGCCATCGAGCGCCGCACGATCTCGTCCAACCGGTTTTCGACCTTTTCCCAGCCCTGACTGCAAATCTCAAATAATCCCTTATCGGCAATCAGCCCCGATTTGACCACCTCCGCCAACCCGGAGCGCAGTTCGCGCTGGGGCAGGCTGGCGAGAGTCTCTGGGTCAGCCAGCACCAGGTGGGGAGGATGAAACGCGCCAATCAGGTTTTTGCCTTGCGGCAGGTCGAAGCCGGTTTTGCCCCCCAGCGACGAATCGGCCATGGCCAGCAGGGTGGTTGGGACGCCGACCCAGGCCACGCCGCGCAGGTAGCTGGCAGCCGCGTAACCCGCCAGGTCGCCGGTCACGCCGCCACCCAGGGCGACGACGGTGCTTTTGCGATCCATGCCCAGGTTGAGGAAGGATTGCCAGAACCCGGCGATGGTCTCCAGCGTTTTGTTTTGCTCCCCCGCTGGGAAAATTACCATTTCGGCGCTGTACCCGGCGTCTGATAGCGATTTCAACACCCGCTCACCATACAGCGGCGCGACATTCGAGTCGCTGACGACGGCTACCGGCCCGCCCAGGCCGCGCGCTTTGAGCATTGCGCCAAGCGCATCAATCCCGCTGGGTTGGACGCGCACATCGTAGCCATTACGTCCCATGCCGCGCACGTGGAACCAGCCCAATTCGCGCTGGATGCGTTTGACCAGTTTGGCCGGGGATGCGGAAGATGTGTCGATTTGCAGGGGGAAGGAGGCGTAGTGCTCGGCGCGAGAGGCCAGCAGGTTTTGGAGTTTTTGGGCCGGATCGCCCTTCGCCTGCGCTGCGCTCCGCTCAGGGCTTGATAAAAGCGGCCTTTCTTCGTTCGATTCTCTCAGCCGCTTGAGCAAAACATCAAACGGGGCGGTCAGCAGGATGACCCGTCCGTGAGATTCGGCCAGGGCGCGCGATTCAGGCTTCAGCAGCGCGCCGCCGCCGAGGGCGATGACGGAGTCTCCTTTAACGGTGTCCAGGATGAGGGTCGAAAGCGTCTCGTGCTCCAAAAGTCGAAAGGCCGATTCGCCTTTGGAAGCGAAGATGTCCGGGATGCTGAGCCCGCTTCGATTTTCTATTTCAGAATCGAGGTCGTAGAGGGGCAGGTTGAGGGCGCGGGCCAGTTTTTTGGCGAGGGTGCTTTTGCCCGCACCGGAGGGGCCGTAGAGGAAGATTTGCATTGGGGCTCACTTGAATTTACCGCGAAGAACGCGAAGGGCGCGAAGAAAATATAAAAGCTTGGCGCTCTTAGCGCTCTTCGCGGTTCGATGAATTTTTCAGGGCCAAAAAATATGCTCCCCGCCGCTGATGGGCAGGTCGGGCAGGCGGGCTTGGCGCAGGGCGGCGAAGCGTGGCAGCATTTCGGCCAGGCTGTCGCCGCCGAGTTTGGCGAGCAGGGCGTCGGCCAGGATGAAGGCGGTCATGGATTCGAGGATGGGCACGGCGCGCGGGACGGGGCAGAAGTCGGAGCGTTCGTATTTGGTGTCCACTTCGAGGCCGCTGGCGAGGTCAACCGAGCGCTGCGGGACGAGTGTGGTGGCGATGGGTTTCATCGCAGCGCGGATGATGAGCGCTTCGCCGTTGGTGACGCCGCCTTCGAGACCGCCGGAGCGGTCGCTGGGACGGGTCAGGCGCTCGCCGTCGAGGTGGATGGCGTCGTGGGCGCGGGTGCCGGGCAGGCGTGCGTTTTCGAAAGCGTCGCCAAACTCGACGCCTTTCATGGCCTGGACGGAGAGAATCGCCGCGCCGAGCCGGGCTTCGAGACGGGTGTCCCACTGGGCGAAGGAACCCAGGCCAACGGGCAGGCCGGTGGCGGTGATTTCAAGGATGCCGCCCAGGGTGTCGCGCTCTTGCATGATTTGGCGGATGCGCTCTTGCATTTTCTCGGCTGCAACGGGGTCGGGACAGCGCACGTCGTTGGTTTCGGCCAGGGTGGGGCGCTCTTCGAGCGGGATGGCGGACAGGTCGGCGTCGATTTCGCCGATGGCGCGCACATATCCGCCGATACGGATGCCGAACTGGGCCAGGAAGTGCTTGCAGATGGCCCCAACGGCCACGCGCGAGGTGGTTTCGCGGGCCGAGGCGCGTTCGAGCGAGGGGCGCAGGTCATCGTAGCCGTATTTGACCGCACCGGTCAGGTCGGCATGGCCGGGGCGCGGAATGGTGAAGGCCGGGATGGGTTTGTCCTTCCATTTGACATGGTCGGCGTTGAGCACTTGCAGCGCAATCGGCGCGCCGGTGCTTTTGCCAGCCATGACCCCGGACAGGATTTGGGCCGTGTCTTTCTCGATTTTCATCCGTCCGCCTGAGCCGGCACCCTGCTGGCGGCGGGCGAGCTCGGCGTTGATGATTTCGGGCGTGAGCGGTAACCCGGCGGGCAGGCCGTCGAGGACGGCGGTCAGGGCCGGGCCGTGCGATTCTCCGGCGGTTAGAAAGCGTAGGGGCATGGGGACTCCTGGGATTTTAGATTTTTGATTGATGATTTTAGATTGGCGTTCGATATTCGATACTTGTTAATCGATATTCGTAATTGGCTTGACAATGTCACATTGCGATTGGCGCGTTTTTTACCACAACGGTAACGAAGGAACACAACGGAAACCCATTTTTCGTTTTTTGCTCTCCGTCGTGAAACGTTGTTGCCGTCGTGGTGGAGGTTTTTGGGTTTTCTAAATTGAAATATGATATTGTCAAATTCGATACTCGGTAATCGAATATCGACTATCGACTATCGACTATCGCCTCACCAAATATCCAAATCAGCCAAGCGATTAAGCGCCTCGACCAGTTCGGCATCGGGTGAGCAGAAGGCCAGGCGGGCGTAGCCTTCGGTGCCGAAGACGCTGCCAGGGGTCAGGCTGACGCGGGCGGTTTGCAGAACATGGTTGGTGAAATCGGCAGAGGCCCAATCTTCGGGCAGTTTGAACCAGGCGTAGAGCGAGGCTTGTGGCAGGTCTACTTCCAGCCCCAGTTCGCGCAATCGACCAATCACCAAGTCGCGGCGGCGCTGGTAAATCTGGTTGCGCGGCCCAAGCCAGGATTGGTCGCCGGTCAGAGCGGCGATGGAGGCTTCGAGAATTGGCTTGAATCCGCCGGAGTTGACGTTGGCCTCGACTGCGCCGAGCGATTTGAGCACGTCCGCGTTGCCAACGGCGACGGCGGTGCGCCAGCCGGCCATGTTGTGCGATTTGGACAGGGTGTTGAACTCAATCGCCACCTCCAGCGCTCCGGGGATTTCGAGCAGGCTGGGGGCGTAGTAGCCATCATAGGTGACCTGGGTGTAGGCCGCGTCTGAAACCAGCAAAATGTCGTGGCGGTGGGCAAATTCAACGGCAGATGCAAAAAATTCGCGCGGCGCAACCGTCGAAGTCGGGTTGTTGGGGAAGTTCAACCACAACAGCCGGGCGCGGGACAACACGTCCGCGGGGATGGCTGTCAGGTCGGGTAAAAATCCCGTTTCGCGGCTGGATGGCACAATGAACGGTTCGGCCCCGGCAAAACGCGCGCCGCGCACGTAACTCATATAGGCGGGCTGTGGGATGAGCGCTACGTCGCCCGGCTCCAGCAGGGCCTGCGATAGGTGAAAAATACCTTCCTTCGAGCCGAGCAGCGGCAAAACCTGGCTGGTCGGCTCAAGGCTGACGCCGTGCAGGCGTTGATAGAGTGCGGCCCAGGCTTCGCGCAGGGCGGGCGTGCCCTTAATCGGCTGGTAGCCGTGACTGTCGGGCCGGGCGGCGGTGCGTGTCAGGGCTTCGATGATATGCGCCGCGGGTGGCAGGTCGGGCGAGCCAATGTCGAGGCGGATGATCGGCGTTGGGTCGCCGTCGGCGCGCAGGGCGTTGATTTTCACATCCACGGCGGCGAAAAAGTGGTCAGAGATGGTGGTGGTGCGGGTGGCGAAGGTTTTCATGGATTACCCAATGGAACGCGGATTATGCGGATTGTGCGGATATTCGCGGATTCTTCTTTAAGATTCTTGATGCTGAATGCTTTTTCGCATGGCAATTCGGTCTGCCGGGTGGCCTGTCCACAGCTCAAAAGCCAGGGCGGCTTGTTCGATGAGCATGCCCAGTCCATTCGAAGCCTGCAAACCGGAGGCGCGGGCGCGCTTGATCAGCAGGGTTTCGGGCGGGTTATAGACCAGGTCGTAGACGAAGGCTTCCGGCGGAAAGTTGCCCTCCCAAGCGCAGGTTTCGGTGTCCGGCGTCATGCCGAGCGGCGTTGTATTCACCAACAAATCGAAATTTGAGATTGGAGAATTGAGGCCGCAGGTGGCCTGCAAGCCGAATTCCGTGACGAGCGCCTGGGCTTGCTCGATGCGCCGGGCTGCCACGGACACGTCCCACCCGTAGGCCTGGAGTGCAAAAACAACAGCCCGCGCCGACCCGCCAGCGCCCAGGACGAGGGCAGAGCGGTAATTGGTAATTGGGGATTGGTGATTTTCGATTTTCGATTTTCGATTAACCATTAACGATGACACATCCTCCCAAAATCCCGCGGCGTCGGTGTTGTCGCCGATTAAGCGGCCATCTTTGGCATAAATCGTGTTGACTGCACCGATGGCCCTGGCCGTTTCGGAGAGTTCATCCAGCAGCGGCAGAACGGATTGCTTGTGCGGAATGGTCACGTTCAGCCCGTGAATCTCCCCGCGGCGGACGCGCCCCAGGAGATGGGCCAATTCGTCGGGGTGGGCCGGGTCAACCGGGAAGAGCGAATAGCTGCCTTCCAGCCCGGCTGCTTTCAGCGCGGCGTTGTGCAGTTTGGGCGAAAGACTGTGCGAGAGGGGGAAGCCGGTCAGGCCGAGGGTAAAGGGCATGGAGTGCTGTTCATCCGTATTTGTTGGCTTATTTTGCTCTATGATTTGTCATTTCGAGCCGTTTTATGGCGAGAAATCTTAATAGCTTTGCGCAAGATTTCTCAGTCGCTGCTACGCGGCTCCTTCGAAATGACAATTTAAAATTTTGGGTTGGTAGTCGGTAGTCATGAAAACTACCAATTCCTTATTCACCGTTTACCATCTTCTCCAAAACATCAAAATAATTTGGGAATGTTTTCGAGACACAGCCGGGATTTTCGATTTCAACACCCGGGGCGCGCAGGCCGATGAGCGAGAAGGCCATCGCCATGCGGTGGTCGTTGTAGGTGCGGATTTTGGCCGGGCGGATGTCCTTGCAAGGGTAAATGGTCATGCCATCGGGGTGTTCCTCGACGGTTATGCCCAGGCGGGCCAGTTCGGCACAGGTTGCGGCGACCCGGTCGGTTTCTTTGACCCGCGCCGAGGCGATGCCGCGAATCCGGGTCGGGGAGTCGGCAAAGGGGGCAATCGCTGCCAGGGTCTGGGCGGTATCCGGGATGTCGCGTAAATCCACATCCAGGCCGCGCAAAACTGAGTGTCCAGTGACCAGGATGCCGTGGTCGCTCTCTTCGATGGTCGCACCCATTTGGCCGAGCACATCCAGAAATGCGATGTCACCCTGTTTGGAGTGATGGGAGATGTTTTCGACGCGCACTGTCCCACCGCAAATGAGCGGCGCGGCGAAAAAATAGGATGCGGCGGAAGCGTCCGATTCAACGGTGTAGCGCTCCTGCGCCAGGTAGCGCCCGGCGCGGACGGTGAACTGCTCGTAGCCGCGGCGTTCAACCGTCAAACCGAATTCTGCCATGATGGCGAGCGTCATCTCGACATAGGGTTTCGAGTTGAGTTCGGTCGAAAGGCTCAGTTCGACGGGATTTTTGGCATACGGCGCGACCATCAGCAGCGCCGAAAGGAACTGGCTGGAAATATCCCCGGCGATGCTGGCGCGGCCTCCTGGCAATCCGCTGGCATGGATGAGGATGGGGGGGCAGAGGGGTTTTTGATTTTTGATTTTTGATTGTTGATTTGAGATTGAATGGGCGATATTCGATATTCGATATTCGCTATTTGATATTCGATGTTCGTTATTCGGAGATTCGATTTTCGAGTTATCTACTCTCGAATTATCTAATATCGGCATTATCTTTGCCCCCAGCGCCTCCAGCGTTTCGACCAGGTCGCCGATGGGACGTTCGCGCATACGCGGCTCACCGTCCAGAGTGTATTGACCGTGGCCGAGGGTCAGGAAGGCACTCAAGAAGCGGGCGGCGGTGCCGGCGTTACCGATGAACAGCTCTGCACGCTCGGATGGAATGCGCCCACCCAGGCCGGTGACGGTCATGGTCTTGGCGTTTTCGTCGAGGCGCAGGTCGAAGCCCAGGGTTTGCAGGGCGGCGGCGAAGTAGCGCGAATCGTCGCTGAACAGGGCGTTCTCGATGCGCGTCTGACCGTCCGCGAGGGCGGCAATCAGCAGGGCGCGGTTGGTCAGCGATTTCGAGCCGGGTACGCGCACGCTGGCGTTGAGGGGGCGGGTGAGGGGGTGGATGAGCATGGAAGATAGTTTTCCAGTTGTTCGGTTTTCCGGTTGTTCGGTTTTCCGGTTTTCCTTTTTTACCTGTTTCCTTGTCTACTTTTTCACTTCACTTTTCGATCCACCGCTTCAGCTACTGCGCGGATTTGCCGCACCATCTGGGCGAATTTTTCGGGTTTGAGCGATTGCGCGCCATCAGAAGCGGCTTCTTCAGGGCGCTGGTGGACTTCGACAATCAGCCCGTCGGCCCCAGCGGCGATGGCGGCGCGGGCTATCGGCAGGACGTATTCCCATTTGCCGGTGGAATGGCTCGGGTCGAGAACGACCGGCAGGTGAGTCTGGGCTTGCAGCACCGGCACAGCGTTGATGTCGGTCGTGTTGCGGGTGGCGGTTTCAAACGTCCGAATCCCGCGCTCGCAGAGCATCACGCGTCGGTTGCCGTTTGAAAGCACGTATTCCGCAGCCATCAGCAGTTCCTCGGCGGTGGCCGACATGCCGCGCTTGAGCAGGATGACCTTGTCCGTTTTGCCGACAGCGTGCAGCAGGTTGAAGTTTTGCATGTTGCGCGCCCCGACTTGCAACACATCGGCGTATTTGGCGACCAGCGGAACCTGCTCGGGGGCCATGACTTCGGTCACAATCGGCAGGCCGGTCAGTTCGCGGGCCTCGGCCAGCAGTTCCAGACCGGCTTCGCCCATACCCTGGAAAGCGTAAGGCGAGGTGCGCGGTTTGAAGGCGCCGCCGCGCAGGGCGTGACCGCCAGCTTCTTTGACGGCCTGGGCAACTTCGAGCAGTTGTTCGCGGCCCTCGACCGAACACGGCCCGGCGATAATCAGGATTTCCTCGCTGCCGACTTTGACCCCGTTGACGTTGAAAACCGTCTTTTCGGGTTGGAACTCGCGCGAGGTGATTTTGTACGGGCGCGAGATGCGCATGACGCTATCGACGCCGTCCATTAATTCGAAAGTTTCTTTGGAAACGCGGCGGATATCGCCGACGACGCCGATCACGGTTCGTTCGGCCCCGCGTGAAAGATGGGCGTTCAGTCCGTTTTTCTCGACATAGGCCACCACATTGGCGATTTGCGGCTCTGTGGCATTGGCGCGCATGATGACCATCATAGCGCCACCTCGTGCTGGGGAACCTTGCGGCCCATCGCTTCGGCAATTGCGCGAACCTGGCGAACCATGTCGGCGAATTTCTCCGGTTTGAGCGATTGCGCTCCATCGGAGTTCGCCAACTCCGGATGTGGGTGGACTTCGACGATCAATCCATCGGCCCCGCCCGCGATGGCGGCCCGCGCTACGGGTAAAACATATTCCCATTTGCCGGTGGAATGGCTCGGGTCGAGAAAGACCGGCAGGTGAGTCTGGGATTTGAGCACTGGCACGGCGTTGATATCGGTCGTGTTGCGGGTGGATGTCTCAAAGGTGCGGATGCCGCGCTCGCAGAGCATGATCCGCCGGTTGCCGTTGGAGATGACGTATTCCGCAGCCATCAACAGGTCTTCAACGGAAGCTGCCATGCCGCGTTTGAGTAAAACGGCTTTTTGGGTTTTGCCGACAGCGTGCAGCAGGTTGAAGTTTTGCATGTTGCGCGCCCCGATCTGGAGCACATCGGCGTATTTGGCGACCAGTTCCACCTGATCTGGAGCCATGACCTCGGTCACGATGGGCATACTGGTCAGCTCACGGGCCTCAGCCAAAATCTCCAGTCCGGCTTCGCCCATGCCCTGGAAGGCGTAAGGAGAAGTGCGCGGTTTGAAGGCTCCGCCGCGCAGGGCGTGCGCCCCGGCTTCTTTGACGGCATAGGCGGTTTCGAGCAGTTGTTCGCGGCTCTCGACCGAACATGGCCCGGCAATGACCAGGATTTCATCGCTGCCGACTTTGACGCCGTTAACATTAAAAACTGTATTGTCCTTTTGAAACTCGCGCGAAGCCAATTTATAAGGGCGCGAAATGCGGGTGACGTTGTCCACGCCTGGCAGCAAGGCAATCGCCTGGGGGTCGACCTGGCGGATGTCGCCGACCACGCCAATCACATTGCGTTCTGCGCCATGCACAATATGGGCGCGCAAGCCCCGGCCTTCGACGATGTTAATCGCCCCGGCCAGTTCTGCCTCGGTTGCATCGGTTTTCATAATAATCATCATGGGTAAGTTTCTCCTTTGGTTCCTTCTCAGATTTCTTTGACCAGGTCTGGCCGTAAAATGATTGCTTTTCTCAAATACATATGCCGGATTTCGCCCTGCGGCAGTTCGGTATTCCAGTGGATCAGAACCCGCAACGTTTTGGGCAGGCTGCCCGGCACGGCAATTTCCAGCCCGCACAACAGCGGAACCTGACCCCAGCCCATCTCGCGCGCTGCCCGCGCCGGGTGGACGGAGCACAAGTCAGGCGTCAGGGTAAAGGTGATGCTGGCAATATCATCCGGCTCCAGGCTCGGGTTGGCCTGCAAGATGGCTTCCAGCAGTTCCCGTGTCGCCTCCAAAATCAATTCTGGCTGGTCTTCTTCGATGCTGATTGCGCCACGAATTCCACGAACGGACATAAGAAAATCTCCTTCTCTTTCTCCCCTCCCCCAAATTCCGGTTTCTGGAATTTGGGGGAGGCTGGGAGGGGGTCAACAAAAAAAGCGCGAGGCCGTGTCGCCTCGCGCTTTTGGGGTCTACTTTCTTTCTATGCCCGCTTAAGCACCGCTAACGGCAGTCCGTTTGGGGGAGCCGTAAAAATAAAACCAAAAGTAATAGGAGCAGCGGGTTGCGTTCATAAGTTGGCGTAGTTTAGCACTTGCGCCGAGAAGTTGTCAAGACCACTTTTGTAAAAATTCTGTGAACGTTTGCCGGGTATAATTCAGCCGATGATTTCCCCGCGCGTCCTTCTCAGCATCGATTACGAACCCTGGTTCGCCCTGACCCGCCGCTACGACCAACTTTCCGGCCCCGAACAGCGCCGCGACCTGGATGGCGGCTTTACCCGGCAGGCCCTCGACCCCATCCTCGAGATGCTTGGGGAAGCCAAAGCCAGCCTGTACCTGGTGGGCGAAATCGTCGAGTGGTACCCCGAAATCCCGCAAAAAATCGTCGCCGCCGGGCACGAACTCGGTTTGCACTGCCAGCTTCACCGGCCCTTGGTCGATGAAAGCGAACTGGCCAAAGACCTGGCCGCCTCTGCCGATTGGCGTGCCCGGTTCAACGTCCAGGGCTACCGCGCCCCGATGGTTGGCATCAGCGAGGCGGCCTATCCCCTGCTCCGCCAGGCCGGTTTCAGCTACAGCTCCTCCATTTACGCTCCCTCCGGCCACCTGCTCGACAAAAACGGACTTCTCGAACTGCCCGTCAGTACCTTATCGCTTTTTAATCGCTCTGCCGAACTGAGCGCCCCGCGCCACTTCTCGCCCAAATTGCTGGCGGGCGGTGAGGTTCCCTATGGCTCCAGCTTCATGATTGGCCTGATGCCCAACCTGATCCTGAAAATCCTTGAGCGCGAAATCCGCGCCGGACTCAGCCCGGTCATCATCCTGCACCCCTACGAACTCGTCCGCCCGGAGCGATTCCGCTCCCGCATGGCGCGCGACCTCGCCGCCCACCCGCTCCTGTTCCCGTTTACGATAGATAAAACCAACTTCCTGGCCACCCTGCTCAAGCATTTCCCCGTTTCCCCGCTTTTGACGTACATCGAAGAAATCCAGAAGAATGAAGAATGCAGAATGAAGAATGCAGAATGAAGAATGCAGAACCTTCAACTTCTGCGCCTTGATTCTGAATTCATCATTCTGCATTAATTATGCCCCTCCTGCGCCAACTCTCCCCCGACGAACCCGCCAACTGGCCAGCCTTCCTGACTGGCCCGGCGGCATTTACCGCCCTCGATTCCTGGTCCGACCTGGCGCGGACGATTTACCGCTTTCCCATCCATCGCTTCGAAACCGAGGAAGAAGGCGCAGTCACCGGCTTGCTTGCCCTAACCCATGTTCAGCACCCCATCTTTGGCAACGCCCTCCTGACGGCTCCCTTCGGCTCCTATGGCGGATTTGCCTATGCCGATTCCGAATCTCGTGACCTGTTGCTCGGCGCTGCGGCCAAACTCGCCGCCGATTTGGGCGTGGACTACCTCAACCTGCGTTTCGCCGCTGAAGACCCCTCCCCACCGCCCGGTTGGGTTCAGCACTCCGTCTATCACACCTACCTGGTGGACCTGATTCCTGACAGCGAAACGCTCTTGAGTACTTTCTCTCCCAACCACCGTAACCACGTCCGTAAATCGCTCAAAAAAGGATTCAGCCTCCAGTTTGGCCGCCTCGACCTGCTCGACGATGCCTACGAAGCCCTGGCGCGCTCGATGCACGAACTTGGTTCGCCGTATCACGCCAAAGCCTACCTGAAAACGATGGCTGATTTGCTTGGCGATGCGCTAGAATTTGCCGTCCTGTATGCCCCGGATGGCAAACTGGCCGGGGCGGGTGTTTTCATCCAGCACGGCGAGGGGATTACCAACCTGCACGCAAACATCCTGCGCGCCTATCGCGCCGATTACGCCGGGGAATACCTGTACTGGCAAACCATCGTCCGCTACACCGAACGCGGACTGAAAATCTTCGACCTGGGCCGCAGCCTCGATGGTTCCGGCAACGAAACCTTCAAAATGAAATGGAAACCGCGCCGGCAGGAATTGGCCTACTGGTACTGGCTCAAACCCGGCGCAAAACTGCCCGCCCTCAACCAGAAGAATCCCAAATTCCAGCTTGCCATCTGGCTCTGGAAGCGCCTGCCCGCCTTCATCATCCGCCCGCTTGGCCCGTTTTTGATTAAGGGATTAGCATGACTCCTCCCCCCATTTCCGGTTTTGGGAAATGGGGGGAGGCCGGGAGGGGGGCCAACCTTCTTCCACTTGCAAAACTCCCCCCCGCCTCCCTGCCCGCCCTGGCCGACCTGCACGCCGCTACCATGCCCACCCTGCTGACCGACCTGGGCCGCGCGGTCGTTCTGCGCTACTATCAAATCGCCCAAGCCGACCCATCCGTGATCGCCCTGTGTGTTTTGGAAGCTCCTCAACCTGTGACCGAAACACCAATCTCCACTCCCCAATCTCCAATCGCCTACTGTCTTGGCTCCCCCAACCCCTCCGCCCTGAATGCCAGATTACGCACCCCGCTGCCCTGGTTTGCCGGGCAATTGCTCAAGCTGGCCTTTATCCGCCCCGGCGTCCTCGTTCAACTGGCCCAATCTGTCCTGACAGCTTCATCCGCCAATGACCTGCTCCCTGGCCAGATCGAGCTAACCTACATCGGCGTCGCCCCCGCAGCCCGCGGACAGGGCCTCGGCACAACCATCCTGGCCGCCTTTGTCGAAGCCGCCCGCGCCGCCGGATACACCTCCATCGCCCTCAGCGTTGAAACCGACAACCCCGCCGCGATCGCGCTCTACACCAAATTTGGCTTTACAATCAGTCAAACCTTCCGTGAAGGCCGTTACCATCGCCATCGCATGGAGTTTCGAACATGAAATATTGGGCCGCATGTGTTGTTCTTATATTTATTTGTCTTATCACTGTGGCTTGTAGCAATGTTGCAACTCCGAAGATGGCGGTTAATCCGACAATCTCGAACGTTCCAATGATTACTGGTACTCTTGGATTTACAAAAACACCGAAGCCAACCGCAACATTTACAATCTTTCCCACTATCGAAACGACACCTACTATTCCACCAGCAACAATGGCTATTGTAGCAACAATAGAAGCACTTGTGACCGAAAAGCCTGGTTTGGAACGTTTTTATAGTCGACTTTGTATTGTTTATCGTTATACGTGTTATGCCAATGACTCTTTGGGTTTATCACCAAACAAAGAATGGGCCGTGTTTTTTAACACAAAAAATGGTTCTGGCGGTTTGAATATTGTTAATATAGATAGCAAAAAACAGATTGATATTTATTTTCATGAGATCACCGGTTTTTCTGGGAGTGATGTTTGGGTCAATATTGAACATTGGTCCCGTGATGGTCGCTATTTATATGTTTCGCCATATATCTCTGGCTCAGGCGGAGATGGGTGGTTTTGGCGTAATTACATTCAGTTAATTCGGATTAATTTAGAAAACGGAATCTGGGTGGATACAAAAATGGGCTCTGCATTTTCGTTTTCCCCCAACGACAGATATATTGCTTATCGTCGCGCTCAAGACGTTGTTGTCCACGAATTTCAGACGGGAAAAGAACAAACCTTTGAGATCCCAGCAGAATACGTTGTTTTCGGACGATTTTTGTGGTCGCAAGACAGCAAGCAGATTATCTTCATCAGTAGTTCTGTAGCAGAATTATTAACCGACGAAGCGCTTGGGAAACCGAAAGGTTTCTCTTTGTTTTTGCTAAACGTGGCTGACATGAGCGTTCGAACCATTCTCGAAAAAGATGAGCGTTATCTCTTTCCAGTAGAATGGCAAACCCCAAATCTTATCCTGCTTGAAGGCCTCTATTCAGTTTCTTCGGATGGCATACTTGAATCTGATGACAAGAAATATCTGCTGGATTTGCAAACCAACAGCATCTCTGAATATCAGTCCCCGTAAAATCTCAAACCGGCCAACCGATAACAGGTAAACAGAAATGTCTTTCCGCACCCGCCTTTCCTCTTTCCTCTCTCACCCCGCCTCCTTCCTGCTCGCCCTCGCCGCCCTCGCCTACGCCCCCTTCTTCTGGGAGCGCGGCTTCTACTGGGACGAGTCCCCCTGGACCTGGATCTACTACCGCCTCGGCCCTGCTGCCCTGACCCAGACCTTCTCCACCAGCCGCCCGTTCTGGGGTCTGATTTATCAGGTCATGCTGCCGCTGGTTGGGCCGCACCCCTGGGCCTGGCAATTGCTGATGATTCTCCTGCGCTGGCTGACCGCTGTGCTGGTTTGGAAACTCTTCAGCCGCCTCTACCCCAATTCGCGCCTGCCACTCTGGACCGCCGCGTTTTTCCTCGTTTACCCCGGCTTGGGACAGAACTTCATCGCATTGATGTACACCCATTTTTATATCGTTCTCAATGCTTTTCTGCTCTCACTCTATTTCAGCCTGCTTGCCCTCCAGAAAAAAGACTGGCGCTGGCATATCCCGGCCCTGGCCCTCTCCGTCGTCAACCTGCTGACGATGGAATATTTCTACTTCCTCGAATTCTTCCGCCTCATCCTTTTCTGGTTTGCGCTCGAAGAACCTTTCAAACTCCGCATTCGCCGCGCCATACTTTTCTACTTGTCCTACTTTTTCACTTTTCTACTGGTCACTTTTTGGCGCGCCTTTTTCTTCAGCAACCAGAACGCCAGTTACACCTACCAGACCCTTGAAGACCTGAAAACCAACTTCTTCTTGGGGATTGGGAAATTGCTCTGGAATATGTTCCAGGCCTTTTGGATGACTGTTCCCGCGGCCTGGGTCCTGCCCTTTGAGCCGGTCAACGCAACGACCCTTGGCCTGTTCACCACCATCGCGGCCTTTTCCCTGGCCTTTGCCGCCACCCTCCTAACCGGCCTGTACTTCTTGCGATACTCGATACTCGATACTCGAAATTCGATAGTCGATAACTCGAATAACGAATCTCGAATATCGATGCTCCTCTTGGGCCTCTTTGCCTGGGTTTTGGGCGGCGGCGCTTTCTGGTTGGTGGGCGAACGCACCTTGCCGCAGCTCCACTTCTCCGCCGACCGGTTTACGCTTTCCTTTATGCTTGGTTCCAGCCTGATTCTGGCCGCCCTGCTCGGATTTTTATCCCGTTTCCCGCGCCTGCAATTGCTCCTGCTGGCCCTTCTGCTTGGTTTCTCAGTTGGTGAGCAGTTCCAGACCAATGCGATTTATCGCCGCGATTGGGATACCCAGCGCGCCCTCTTCTGGCAGATGAGTTGGCGCGTCCCCTCGCTCCAGCCCGGCACCACCGTCCTCGCCAACGACTTTCCGCTGACGGTGTTCAGCGACAACTCGCTCTCCGGCCCCTTGAACTGGATTTACAACGGCGATTTAGTCGGCATGAACTACATCCTGTACTACGCCTCCGTCCGCACCGAGGCAGGCCGCGCTCTCGGCCCGGAACTTAAGCCGGATGTGGCTTTCGAGCAATACTACCTGGCCGATACGTTCTATGGCAACACCTCGCAGATGATTGTGGTCAACTTTTCGCCGCCGGGCTGTTTCCGCGTGCTCGACCCGGAAATCGATCCGCTCAACCGCCTGCTTCCGGCTGACCTGCGCGAAGCGGCCTCGTTCAGTAAACCGGCCCTGATCAGCGCTGAAAACGCCATCCGCCTGCCCGATTTTTACGCGCCTGAGATTCCGCGCGGCTGGTGTTATTATTTTTCGCAGGCCGAATTGGCCCGCCAGCGTGCCGATTGGGATACCGTGCTCGACCTTTACGACCAGGCCCAGGCCCACGGCGACCGTCCCAACGACCCGCTTGAAAACTTCGTTTTCATCGAGGCCCTCGCCCATAGCGGACGAAGCCAAAAGGCGCTGAACCTGACCCGTGAGACCTATCGTTATTCGAAGGAGTATTTGCGCCCAACGCTGTGTGCGTTGTGGACGCGCATCGAGCGCGAGTCAACCTCCGGGTCGGAGCGTGACGAGATGCTCGCCTCGGCGCGGGAGATGCTTGGGTGCAGTCCGTAGTCCACCTGTCCAGAATCGACATCCTGTGCTAAAATCCACCTGTTAAATTCACCCGCCTTTGTGGCGGGTGCTTTCCGCCCCCGGCTCACTCACGGTGTTGTCTGGGAGCAATCCCGAGGAAAGGAGGTTTCCCTGCTATGCGTAAATATGAATTGGTTTGTATTGTCCACCCCGATCTTGATGAAACGGCATTCAAAGGTGTTGTTGAAAAGGTGAGTGGTTGGATTAGCGAATCGGGCGGCAGTGTCGAGAAGACCGATGTTTGGGGTCGGCGCCGTATGGCTTACCAGATTCGCAAGCAGCGCGAAGGGCAGTACGTTTTGTTCGATGTCAACATGCCCCCCGCCGCTACCGCAGAATTGGAACGCAATATGCGCTTCCAGGAGTCTATCTTGCGCGCCATGATTACCCTGGTTGCGTAGTTTTTCCTTGATTTATCTTCGTCTTACGAGGAGAAAATATGAGTCGCGGTCTGAACAAAGTCATGATTATCGGTCATTTGGGGCGTGATCCTGAAATGCGTTACACCCCTTCCGGTCGTCCGGTCACCACTTTCACCGTTGCCACCAGCCGTTCCTGGAACACAGTGGATGGCGAGCGCCATACTGAAACCGAATGGTTCAATGTGGTCGCCTGGGGCAACCTGGCCGAAATTTGCAAACAGTATCTCATCAAAGGCCAACAGGTCTATATCGAAGGCCGGCTGCAAACCCGCCGCTGGGACGATAAAGAAGGCAACAAGCACAGCAGTGTTGAAATTGTTGCCAACGAAATGATGATGCTTGGCGACCGCCGCGATTCAAACCACCAGGCCAACGAACAGGAAGCCCCGGAAGATTCCTCGGCAGGCGAAGACGAGTTTCCCTTCTAATTTTTCGGACACGGAGTTAAACGTCCATGAATGACATGCGTGACAACGAATCCGGCCAGAGCGGAGAGCGCCGTTTTTTCTCGCGGCCTAAAATCTGCCAGTTCTGCGCCGACAAGAACATTGTGATCGACTACAAAAACGCCGACATGCTGCGGCGCTTCATTGTTGAGGACGGCAAAATCCGCCCTCGCCGCCAGACCGGGAACTGCGCCAAGCACCAGCGCGAAATCGCTTCTGCTGTCAAGCGCGCCCGCCAAATTGCGCTCCTGCCCTTCGTCTACCAGGGCCGGGACGACTAAAAAGAAAAGCGGGGCATGGGAACCAACCCCATGCCCCGAAATTGTATAATCACTATGCCTAAAAACTCGAATGTTATCAACAAGAGGCATGTTGCTCACGCCGAGGTTGTCCGACGGCAGAGCCTTGCTATTCAATATGCGGCGCTTGCAATTATTATCGTGGTTGTTGGCCTGGTTGCTTACGGGATTCTCTCAACAACGGTCCTGCTGCCTTACCGCACTGTTGCCAGTGTCAATGGCGATAATATCCCAATGCGTGAGTTCCAGGGGCGCGTCCGGCTCCAGCGCATTCAGCTCATCAACAACTTTAGCCAGTACTATCAGTTTGCCCAGATGTTTGGCGCAGAAGACCCGTTTAACGAGCCGAACTTTGGCGGATATTTGCAGGAACTTGCTATGCAGCTCCAGCAGCCCCAGGTGGTCGGGCAGCAGGTTCTGGATGCCCTGGTCGATGAGCGTTTGATTCGCCAGGAGGCAGAGAAACTCGGGATTGAGCCTTCGACTGAAGAAATCGATGCTTACATCCAGCAGCAGTTTGGTTTTTATGCGGATGGAACCCCCACCCCGGCCCCGAGCGCCACGCCTTTTGTTTTGCCTGCGCTCAACCCAACCCAACTGGCCCTGGTGACGATTACCCCTACTCCCGGCCCTGCGACCGAAATGCCGACCGCTACCCCGGACCTGACCAGCACCCCGACTTCCGTCCCAACGGCGACCGCCACTGCCACAACCGGCCCGACGGAGACGCCTCTGCCGACTGCCACACCCTACACGCTCGAAGGGTTTGAGACCAGCTACGCCGATACGTTGAAGAACCTGAACGAGAATACCGAACTCACTGCGGACGATTATCGCTTCTTCTTTGAAACGCTTTACCTGCGCGAAAAACTGCTTGAAGAAGTGACCAAGGATGTCCAGCCCTCCGAAGAGCAGATTTGGGCCCAGCATATCCTGGTTGAATCGGAAGAACTGGCGAAAGAAGTGTTGGCCCGCTTTGCCGCTGGTGAAGACTGGAGCAAGTTGGCCGCCGAATATTCGAAAGATGAATCCAATGCGCAGAATGGCGGCGATTTGGGCTGGTTCGGCAGCGATGTCGGCTTTGTTCCCGAGTTCAAGGAGGCCGTTTTTGCCTTGCAACAGGCTGAAATCAGCGCGCCGGTCCAGACCGAATTCGGCTGGCACATCATCCGTGTTCTGGGCCGCGAACAGCGCCCGGTGGATGAAGAACGCTACAAAGCTTTGAAAGAGAGCGCTTTCAGCACCTGGCTGGAAGGCATCCGCGCTACGGCAGATATCAAAACTTATGATATTTGGATGGAGTATGTTCCGACAGAACCGGAACTGCCGCTTCAGTAAAATGATTGACCAGTAAAAGGTTGCCGGGCAGCGAGAATTCGCTGCCCGGTTTCTTTTTGGGCTTGCAACTCTATTTGCTCTATGGCAAAATAAACCGCATGTCTCCTCAGCGTTGGGTATTTTTTGCACTTTCGATCCTGGCTGGTATTGGCCTGGGTCTTTTGTATGGCTGGGTTATCAGCCCTTTGGAATATATTGACACCTCTCCGGATTCCCTGCGGGGGGATTACCGCGCCGATTACGTTCTGATGATTGCCGAGGTGTATCAAGCCGAACAGGATGCGAACCTGGCCTCCCGCCGCCTGGCCCTGCTGGGAGGCGCCCAATCGCCCGATGAAATCGCCTTGCAAGCCCTGCAATATGCCCAATCTTACGGATATGTTGCCCAGGATATCAGCTTGCTGCAAAATTTGGTGACCGGTTTACAAATTTACAATGCCAGCGGTGTGACGCCATGAACGAGCGCCGTGGTCATTGGTATCTTTTGACGGGTCTCTTGATCGGTCTTGCCTTGGGAGTTGCTTACGCCTGGCTGGTTTCCCCGGTGGAATACACAGATACCTCCCCGGCCAGCCTGCGCGCTGATTTCAAGGACGAGTATCGCTACCTGATCGCCGCTTCGCATCGGGTGCATGGCAACCTGGAGCGAACCCTGGCGCGTCTCTCGCTGCTGGACGACCCTGAACCTGTGGCTGCGCTCGGCGAACAGGCCCAGCGCCTGCTGGCAGCCAATGCCCCCTCCAGTTCTGTGCGCGCCCTGGCCGACCTGGCTGAAGCGCTCCAGGCGACAACTTCGCCGGTAGCTGTTGCATCCTCCCAGGCTACGGGCGGCCTTGCTTCGCCGACTGCCGGGTTGGAGAGCCTGGTGACCCCGCTGCCAACGGACGCCACCTCGCCGTTTGAACCGATCCTTGACCCGACCGAAACACCTATTCCGCAGCCGACCATGAGCGAAACTCCGACCCCCAGGCCGGGCACGCGGACAGCCACTGCCACCCGCACCCCGCAGCGTTCCCCGACCCCGATTGCCACAGCCACGCTCAAGCCGTCTTTGACGCCGACGGCAACCCCCGGAAAACCTTTCCAACTGGTTGACCAGGCGACTTTTTGCGACCCCAACTTGCCGGGTGTCTTGCAGGTATTCCTCGAAAATTCGAACGGCGACCCCGCATCGGGTGTGGAAGTCACGATTACCTGGTTGGGCGGCGAAGAGCAGTTCTTTAGCGGGCTTAAGCCTGAGTTGGGTTTTGGCTACGCTGATTTTGTCATGGCCCCAGGCGTGGAATATGTTCTCAGCCTCGATAACGGCGTCATCCAGATTGCGAATTTGCGCGCAGATGCGTGCAGCGCTGAGGGTGGTGAATATCCCGGCGGCATTCGCCTGGATTTCCGCCAGCCATAGGATAACCGCTGAAAAATAAAAGCCGCCAACCCGACAGGTTGGCGGCTTTGGATTTAATTTATTGATATTACGGCATGGGGTTATTCAGTGACCAGTCGTCCCCCAGGATGATTTCAACATCGTATTGCAGGTTGGGGTCATACTGGTTCCGTATCTGACTGTCACTACTGAAGCGGAACAGTTCACGCAGGTATTGCAAGGCGTAAGGGCTGCCGCGATGGTCGATCACCCTGGTAACACTGGTCAACTCGGTAACATTATCGTCTAAGGCAACCACGTTCAGCCCCAAGGTTCTGAAGTAATCGGCGCTGCGCTGGGCCAATCCCTGGTTATATGTGCCATTGCGCACCACGATGCGGGCTGTTTCCTGGCGCATCAGGTCGGAGATGTCCGTTCCCTGGGCTGCCGGGCTGGCCGCGCCTTCGGTAGTGAAGATTTCATCACGCAGTTCGCGGATTTTATCCGGAATAGGTTTGACCACGCTGTCATTGGTGGCCGTGCTTTCCTGAAGCACCATGGTGTAATCGATCACGCCGCGTTTAATATTATCGATGCTGATTTGTTGCAGTAACACTGCCAGTTGCAGGGCATCTTCAAACGACATGTTGGTGGTGATGCCGCTCTGCAAGTCCTGGTAAATTGCGGGGGCCTGGGCAATCAGGGATGGAAAGGTGGCCGGGTCAAGGGCCTTGTTACGCATGGCCATGATTACCGCCTGCTGGCGTTTGGCGCGGTCGACATCGCCATCGCTGGTATAGCGCGCGCGGGCATACGCCAGGGCGATCATGCCATCCATGCGGTGAATCCCGCGTGGGATAACGCGGTCATCTGCGCCGGGGCCGAGCGGGTCAATTTTCACTTTCTGGTGAACTTCAACGTCGATTCCGCCCAGGTAGTTGATCAGGTGGACAAAGGTCATAAAATTGACCTGCCCGTAGTAATGAACGGGGATGCCCAGGAATTGTTCAACGGTGCGGGCGGTCATGGCCGGGCCGCCGCCGGGCAGCTTGGAGCCTTCACCCAGGGCGTAGGCGGTATTGATGCGGCCATAGCCGAAACCGGGGATGTTGACCCACATGTCGCGCGGGATGGAAAGCATGCCGGCTGTTTTGGTCTGTGGATCGATGGTAACGACAATCACGCTATCGGCGCGGGCATCGCCGGCGCTGGTTGCTTCGTCACGGCGATAATCTACGCCCAACAGGATGATGTTGATGCGGCTGGCGCCGTCCCAGGCGGGGGGCAGGTCAACCGGCGGGGCAACCGCTTCAGGGGTGGACAACGCCGGCGGCGCATCTTCCCCTTCAGGGGCTGCTTGGGTTTCGACGATGGCTACACCTGGCAGGTTGACAATTTGCAGGTTTTTGACGAAAGCGCGTACGCCGAAAAGTGTGCCCAGGAACAAAACCAGGGCGAGTACCGCCAGAATGATATGACGGGGGTTTTTCAGGACAGATAATATTTTTTCCATATTTCTTTGTTGCGGCAAACAGTTTTGCCGGTTCTCCAAAAGTTACGTTGGTTTGACAAAAATCATGCCAAAACCGAGTTTTTCGAGGCCGTGTTCGGCCCAGTATTGCAACAGGGCGGAATCGCTCTCGATGGCTTTCATCAGGGCCGGGATGGCGCGCGGGTCGCCGATTTCGGCCAGGGCGCGGACGATTTCTCGCCGGGCTGCGGGGCTGTGCTGCTGCTCGAGAGCTTCCATCAGCGCCGGGACAGCGGCGGCCTTGAGCAGGGTTAAGGCATTTCCGGCCAGGCTGGCCAGCATGGGGTCGGGATCGTCCAGGCTGCGAATCAGGGCCGGGATGGCTTCCGGTGTTGGCTGATGACACAGGGCGAGTGCGGCTGATTGGCGCACTTCGCTGGACGGATCTTCCAGCGCGGCGAGCAGGCTGCGGGTGGTTTGTTGCGTTGGTTCACATCCCGCAAGTGTGCGCACGGCCCACCAGCGCTGGTCAGAGTCTGGCGATTCGAGCAGTTTGTAAAGTTCAGGCAGGGCGGCTTGCTGGTTTTGCATCAGGGTGTGCGCGGCTTTTTCGGCGCGTTCGTCATCCCCAGAGAGCAATTCGGATAGCAAAGCCTGGGTGTTCATTTTTAGCGGGCTGGCGGCGGAACGGGCAGCGCTTCGGCGGAAGTCGCGAGCCACTTGTCTCCCTCGTCGATGAGCATGACGGGAATGTCATCCACGATTGGGTACTTGCGGCCGCAATCCTGACAGACTAGCCAGGCATCGCGGGTCAGGGTCAGCAGCCCGTCTTTTTCACGGACGCATGCCGGGCAACGCAGGATTTCAAGCAATTCAGAATTGACCATGCGGTTCTCCTTCAGTTAAGGTCTTGCAAAACCAGAATTCTACCATGCTTATCAGCCGTTCCAGCACATGTTTCGCTTCTTGGCTTCCCTTTCCGGCTCTTCGACGCCGGGGCCGTATTCGCAAACGGCGCGCCAGGGCTGGTAGTAGGTGCTGAATTTGTCGACAAAGTGGATTTTATCACCCATCATAACGGTGCGATTGACGGTGATGTCGGCGCCGTCGGCCTCCCAATCGACTTGCTTGAACTCCTTGTCGCTCAGGGCGGGGTTGAGTTGCAGTTCTGCCGGCGGGGCCGGGACAACGTTTTGCAGCCCGCTGGTTTGCCATTGGACGCTGCGCCCGTCTTTGGTTGAGTAGAATTTCCAGGTCAGGGTTTGGCTCTGGGAGGAAAAATACGTTTCCATCAGCAGCCAGTAGGGGGTGTCGTTGGTGAACTTGAAATCGACCAGTGGGAAGTAAACGGTAGCGTCCAGCCCGGCCAGGGTCGGGTCGATGCCGCTAACGGATTGTTCATAGTATGAGACGCGATAGGCGTGAGCATAGCGCTCTGGGATGGGGAACCCGGCGAAGAACGCCGCGCGGAACAGGGTGGTGCTGACCTGGCAAACGCCGCCGCCAACGCCTTGGATGGTGCGCCCGCCGTAGATGATCAGGGCTTCGGCGTAACCGCTGTCGAGGCTGACATCGCCCAGGGCGGAACCCATCGAGAAGGTTTCACCGGGAGCGATTAACAGTCCGTGGAATTGGGCCGCCGCCGTTTGGATATTTTGCATACGCGAGGCGCTCGACCCGCGGAAGTAGGATGTGTAGGTGATGACGTTTTCGGTGATGCCCAGGTCTGCCCCGTTGGCGGTGTCGCTCACTTTGGGTTGTTTCAGGTTGACTTGCAGGTTGGCGTTGGGTTCGCCGCGCGCAACGGACTGCTCAACCAACTCGACCGAGGCTTCCAGGTCGACTTCGCGGCCGGTGCTTGAAGATTGGATGGCTTCGAGCTGGCGGGTTTCATCGTTGAAGATGAAGCGCGCGTTTTGTTCCGGGCGGTTGACGTGGCGGGCGATTTGTTCCAAAACCGGGCGCAGTTTGTTGCGATCCAGTTCCAGTTGGTAGGTCGAGCCGCTCTCTGTCTGGATTTTGCGCACCTGGAGCATGGGCGCCAGGTTTTCGGGCGGAATTTGCCATGGGCCGGGGTCGCCGGCAACCGCTTCAGGCAAGCTGATGGTAAACGGCGCGGACAGCAAACGGCGGGCCTGGGCGGCCTGTTCTTCGATGTTGAGCACGTCCGGGGCCTGTTCGAGCACAACCAGCGGCACTTCCCCATCGCGGAAGGCGGCCATCTGGGTGTTGAGCAGGTTCAGGGATGCGTCCACGTTCAGGGTGCGGCCAATCTGGCCCTGGGTGGCGACCACCTCGGTGCCGTTGATTTCCAGCCGGGCTTCCTGCATGGGACGGTTGATTTCCGCGCCGATACTTTGCAGGAAGGCGTGCGCGATGCGCTGGTCGAACAGGCTTTGCGGTGAAAGGTCCGAGCCGACCCGCAGACTGTTCAACTGTTTGTTGACGCTGGCAAACGGGTTGGTGTCGCGGCCAAATCGAAAGGCCCCGTCGGCGCTGGCTTGCGGATCGAAGACCAGGCCAAGTTGGGCGGGCGTGCTCATCCAGACCGATTCGCCGTAGCGGAAAACGACCCGTCCGCTGTAGGGATAGGTCAACTCGGTGCTCAGTTTCAGGGCCGCATCGGTGGTCTTCATTCCGGAGATGTCCACCCCGGCCACGGTGACGCCGGGGAAAATCCGCCCGGCGTACAGCACGCGGAAGCCCAGCGAGAGCAGGACAACCACGGAAACGAAGAGCAGCACGCCGCCCATCACGGCTGCGGAGAGCTGCGCCAGGATCAGGCCAAGCTCGGTCGGGTCTTGTTGTGGGGTGTGCCGCACGTAGCGGCGGGTTGTAGTTTGCATATCGGTTCCAGTAATGTTGTTAGCGCCCAAATGGCCAGGGAATCAGCATGGGTGTTTGGGCTTTGTAATCGGCGTATTGCTGGCCGAATTCGCGCAGGAGTTTTCGCTCTTCGAACATTGCGCCAATAACAAGGTAAAGGCTCAAAATGAGCCAGAGCGCCAGGCGGTTGACGGTCATAGCCGGGGTTAACCAGATGAAAACCAGTCCGGCGGTGTAAAGCGGATGACGGACATAGCGATACAGGCCGGAGGTGGTCAAGCGGGCCGAATTGGGCTGGCCGGCGCGCAGCAATTGGCTCAAGCCGACGAATTCCCACACGCCGGTTTGCAGCACGCCAACGACGAGCGCCACAACGGCCAGTCCCTGTCCGAGCAGGGCCAGGTACAGCCAGGGAGCCGGGAGATTGTAAAGGGGCCGGTCGGGCAGGAGCACCAGCAGGGCCAGGATGGGCAAGAAAGACAAGACCGAGAAGACATTATAGCCAAACCGGTAAAACCTGTCGTTGTTGGCCTGCCCCAGCCAGCGGATGGAAAGATTCTTGGCGGCGTGGGAAGCCAGCAGGGAGTGAACCACTCCCCAAACCATGGACGCAGCTACCAGTAAAAGAGTTCCGCCCATTGTTTTTACTCGGGGCCGAAAGCCGGGATTTCCCGCATCTGCCCGGCGGTCGAGACGAGATAGCAGGGTTTCCAGGCGATGCCGAAGAAATCGATGAAAACATCCGATTTCTTCGGGGTCAAAGGAATTTCATTGACCTGGTTGACAATCGTCGCCCAACGCTCGTTGCTCTCTTCAACCAGCGCGCTGCGCCGGGCTTGCAGTTCGGCGATTTGTTGCTCCAACTGCTGGATGGCCAGCACGGATTCGTCCACTTCGGCTTTGGCCTGCTGGGTCATGCGGTTTTTGGTCAGTTGGGTGGTCAGGCTCTTTTTGCGGCCAATGCCGAAGACGCTGGCCCCGATTTCGGCCAGGTTGCCGCGTTCTTCCCATTTGCGCTGTTCGTATTCAACCTGATCCTGCGACAGTTCGCGCTGTTCACGCCTGAGCCGGTCTTGCAGGGTGGTGAGCTGGCGGTCGATGGTGGCGGCCATTTTGGCAATCTCGCGGTCGCGGTTGTCGCGGGCGGTATCGGCGCAGGCTTTGCGGAAATCGGCGGCGCTGACATCCGGCCCGGCGTACACCTTGAGGGCCTGGTTGGCGCGGGCGCTGACGGTGGTGGTGCGGTAGACCCAATCGACAAAGTCACGCTGCAAGGTGGTCAGCAGGCGGATGTCGCTGAGCGGGGAGGGCAGGGCTTCGAAACGCGCCTGGGGCGAAGCATCGCGTTCGAGCCGATCCAGGCCAGGGCCCTGGTAAGGGAAATTTTCCCAGCGGATGACGCCGCGCGCATCGAGGTTGTCGGCCAGGACAATGCGCGGAATCTCGCTATCGACGCCGTAGCGCCGGTCGAGGAAGCGCACGCGGGCGGCGGCCAGCAGGGTCGGGCGGTAGTAGGTGGCTTCGATGCGCGCATCGGCGGGCGGATTGACCCCGGCGGCGCGCCAGGCTTCGGTGATTGAGTAATTGAGCGGCAGGAAATATTCGGCGATGCCGTTGGGCGCATGTGGGCGGGCCTGGGTGCCGGGCAGTCCGTTGGCCGCTTTGGCGGGGGGCGGCGCTGCCGGCGCAATTGCCGGCAAAGGTTCGGGGGCCGATTCGACCGGGGCTGCCGAAAAGCTGATCGGTTGCAGTTTGCCGAGATCGGCCTGGGCGGCTGGCGCGCTGCTCGGACGGGAGGCAGGCGCGGGGGAGTCCGCCGCGCTGTGCAGCCGGTTCAGCGCCGGAATCTGGGCGCGGGTCAACGGCCCGGCCAGGAAGTTCATCGCCCAGCGCGTCTGGAAAAGAAGCGGCTGACCGGCATGGATGTTGTGCAGCAGGAAGGTGCGTTTGCCCAGCCCGGAGATGATTTTGTCGTAGGCGTTACGGTCGAGTTCGGCGCTGGCGCCTTGCAGGCCATCCAGCAGGCGCTGTTTGTCGCGTTCGGTTTGCAGTTTGCCGACGAACCACGATCCGGCGTTCGAGAGGGCCTTGTAATCGACATCGACCGGGTTCTGGGTGGCTACCACCAGCCCGACCCCGAAGGCGCGCGCCTGTTTGAGCATGCGCAGCAGGGGTGTTTTGCTGGGCGGGTTGGATTGGGGCGGCAGGTAGCCGAAGATTTCATCGAAGTACAGGATGGCGCGCAGGGAGGTCGAGCCGCTCTGGGTGCGCATCCAGGCTTCGAAGGCTGAGAGCAGCAGGGTGGTGAAGAACATGCGCTCGCCTTCGCTCAGGTGGGCGGTGTAGAAAACGCTCTGGCGCGGGCGGCCATCGGGGCTGAAGAGAAAATCGGGGATGTGCAGGGGCTGGCCTTCGCGCCAGCTCTGGAAGGCGGGCGAGGCCAGGATGTTGTTGAGGGTCATGGCCAGGTCGGTGCGTTCCTTGGCCGGGAAGAAACTTTCGAGCGGGAACGCGCCGAGCTTGTCGAAGGGCGGGTTTTGGACTTTGATGACCAGTTCGGTCATGTCGAGCGGTTTATTGGTGCTCCAGGCGTCTTCGAAAATGTTCGAGAGCAGGATGTGCTCGCGCGAACGGAGCGGGTCGATGTCGTTGTAGCCGACCAGGCCGAGCAGGGCGGTGACGGTGCTGGAAATTTTCTCGCGCAGGATTTCCTTGTTGCCTTCCCAGGGCAGGTCGGGCGCTTCGAGCGAGGAGAGCACGCTGACCTGTTTGCCGGCGTCGGAGCCGGGAGTGAAAACGCTGTATTGGGCGGCATTCGCCAGGGCGCGGATGCGCTCGGGGGTGATATCCCATTCGGCCAGTCCGCTGCGCCAGCGTTCGGCGGTTTCGGCGGCAGCCTGTTCGAGGCTTTTGCCCTGGCGGCGCAGGGTATCGGCGTCCAGCCAGGGGGCGAAATCGTCGGGCGAAAGGTTTGGGAAGTGCAGCAGCAGGTTGCTCAGGTCGCCTTTGGGGTCGATCAGGATGGCCGGGATGCCTTGCAGGGCGGCTTCTTCCATTAAAGAGATGCACAGGCCGGTCTTGCCCGAACCGGTCATGCCGGTGACCACGGCGTGGGTGGTCAGGTCGGCGGGATTGTAGTACAGGGCTTCGCTCGTGACCTGCGCGCTGGCGGGGTCAAAAACACGTCCGAGGTAGAAATGGGTGTCCTTCATCGTGCCTCCCGAGTTTGCAATCATGGGATAACTATAACATAAACACTTAAGCTCGCACTTAAAATTATTGCCGGGCGCTGCATATCTGTCCAGGCCCGAAGCGCAGTAAAATACGGATAGCTTTTTGTGTTATTTTAATCCATAACCGTTCATGAGCCATTTTACGGTGAAATGGCGGGAAAACGGTAATTAGGCCGCCCCATTCCAGAATTATGAAACTTCAAACTATCATTGTTTTATTTATTACTTTGACTTTAGTTTCATGTACAGAGCAAACCCTTGAAGTAAAAGCAGATACAACACTTCTAGCCTTTGCGTTATCTCCCCATGGCGATAAGCTTGTTATTCTTGATAATGCAGGTGTATATATTTACGATCTCAAATCAAAGAATAGGCTCGAATTTATAAAATTTGACAACAACAAGGTCTCCAATAGATTTGGAGCAGTTGCTTTTGATCCAACTGGAGAGCGCATTGCTCTTTTTAGCGAATTTACAGGCAAATCTATTGATATTTGGGAGATACAATCAAAAAAACACATCAAAGCTATTGAACCTCCAAACGGAAATACTGTTATGGAAATAGAATTTAGTCCAAACGGGCAGTCTTTACTTGTACACTCTCAGGGTAGCTATAGCAATTCTCCTGAAGCGCGGTGTGCCGAAAGAGGTGTAAGGACACTTACTCTGTACGATGTAGAAAAAGAGACCAAGCTTTTTGAAACAAGTTTGTGCGATTTTTTTAGTTTTTTATTTAGCTTTCCCAATAACAGCAGCCTTTTTTTTGGATATCAAACACAGATGGCAATTCAAAGAAAGTTTGAAAAGTCGGAATTTGTCATCTCGATTGTAGACAGCAATAACGGGCAACTTGTCTCTACAGATAAATATGATTCAGATAAGTATGAAGGCCAAATATACGATGTGTCACCCGATGGGAAAATTTATCTTATAGCAACAACCATGGATGAGCAATACAATTTTGCTACACTTTTATTAGATTCCGTTTCTGAAAAAGAAATAAAGGTAGTAGCAGGTCATATCGAAATTTTTAACAACATTGACAACTTTTTGGTCAATGATGTTGATAACAACAAAGTTTATTTTCTAAAAAACAATGAAATAAAATGTGCGCTTGAAGGTCATTATCCTTCATATCCGCTCAAAAGGCAAAATATGAGCACGAATCAAGAAATTCTTGCAGTTGGGCAGTGGTTTTCCGATAGAGAATATCCCGAAATACAAGTCTGGGATATATCATCATGTAAAAAGATAGCGGAGTTTTGGTTCGATCAAGGGTCAATGAAATGAGTCTGGCGCAGCACAGAACTGCTACCGAATAACAGCCATACGAAGAGATGAGCAAAAGAGTGCATGAAACAGGCCTCGGATCGAAAAAGATGCCTGGCCTGTTTTCGTTCAGGGCATCACTGCTGGGATTGCTCGTACACGCGCTGGAATTCGGCCCGGAACTGCGCGGCGAAATCGGGATCGAAAACAATCAGCACGTTTTCATCGTTGCGGCGCTCGGCGCTGGCGCTGAAGTTGTACGAGCCAAAAATGACGATTTTCTCATCGATAATGAACACCTTGTGGTGCATGTTGGACGGGTTGCCATCCTGATAAACGGCCACATCCTCTTCCTTGAAGCGCTGGTATTCGCCGCCGGTATTGGAATTGATCTGGTCGGCGTCCATCACCCCGGCAACGCTCAGACCCTGCCGCGACTTGCGGATGATGGTCTCGGCGAAATCGTCGGTGGTGAACGAGAAAGCCATAAAGTAGATGCTTGATTCCGCGCCTTTGAGCAGTTCCAGGATGCGCTGCCCGGCCCCGTCATCGGGTGAAAAGTAATTCTCCACGCGGATGCCGTCGAGGTCGATAACGGGGTTGGGCGTTTCGGCCAGCACGTCCGGCCCGAAGAAATCCTCATTGAACATTTCATCGAACTCTTTCAGGTAATTTTCGGCGATTTTGCTCGAGCGGATGCGCACCAGGCTGTTGTTCTCTTCGTAAAAACCGGACGTGGTGAAGTTGGCCGAACCCATCCAGACCTCGGCCCGGTCGATGATGATGAATTTGTTGTGCATCAATCCCTCGCGCCGGTCGCCGACAATTTCAAAGCCGGCGCTTGACAGGCGCTGCGGCACAGCCCTTTCCATGTTGTCGCTTTCCATCACCAGGCGCACCGTCACCCCGCGCTTTTGGGCGCGCAGCAGGGCGTCGCGCACCGATTCGAGACTCAGGCTGTAGGCAGCCATGTCAATCGAGAGCCGTGCCTCGTCGATGGCGGCCACCAGCGGCTCGTCGATGCCATCCTCGATGGTTTCGGCGAAGCGGTCGAATGGATCGGTAAAGTACACTTCGTAGAAGGCGTTGCGGTAGCCGTATCCAACCTCGACTGGGATTTCATACGCCCCAACCTGCGGGGCGAGTTCGCTGGCCTGCGGCTGAACGGTGGGCGGGTTGGCCTCGACGGTCACGATGACCGGCACATTTTCGACATCACAGGCCAGGGCGGCCAGCAGCAAACCCGATAGGGCAAAGAACAATTTTTTGGACATAAAATAATCTCCTGATATTTCGGAAAATGTAACTGCTCACACCTGTCCTGAGCGGAGCGGTTTTTTGCGCAGTCGAAGGACGAATTACGCGGAAAATGCCTTTCGACTACGCCGCGCAACCCTTCGGCAAGCTCAGGGGCGCGGCTCCGCTCAGGGCAAGAATCGCTAATTTTAAAGTGGCCGTGAACAGTTACCGCAAAATTATAGCACGCCTGTTCCAAAACTTTTGGAATATAATCGCACCTGTGAGCGAAACCAAATCATCCAACTTGTTACGAGCCGCCGGCACGGTGGCTTTTGCGATTCTATTCGGTCAGGTGATGAGTCTCTTGCGCAGCATGCTCGTGGCAGGGGCCTTTCCCGATATTGAACTGGACGCCTTTTTTGTCGCCAATCGCGTCAGCGAGACTCTTTTCACCCTGATCGCCGCCGGAGCGCTCGGCTCGGCTTTCATGCCGACCTTTACGGGGCTTTTGGTCAAGGATAAACAGGCATCCGCCTGGCGGCTGGCCGCTTCGCTGGCAACCCTGGTCACGCTGACCCTCAGCCTGCTGGCCGTCATCGCCGCGATTTTTGCCCCGCAGATTGTCCGTTACCTGCTCGCTCCCGGTTTTGTCGACAAGCCAGAGCTTTTTGCCCTGACCGTGGATTTACTGCGCATCCAACTGGCCTCTGCCGTCCTGTTTGGGTTGGGCGGGCTGTTGGTGGGTGTCCTGAACGCTCATCACATTTTGTTCATCCCGCAATTGACCGCTTCTGTTTACCAACTCGGGCAGATTTTCGGCATCCAGGTTTTGGCGCAACGCTTCGGGTTGGGCATTTATGGCCTGGCCTGGGGTGTGGTGATTGGTTCGGCATTTTACCTCGCCATCCAGATCCCGGCTTTGTTGGGCTTGTTGCGAAAATTGCCCGCCCGCCCTTCTCTCTCTCTGGGCTTGGATAATCCCGATGTGCGTCAGGTCATCCGCTTGATGGGACCGCGCGTTTTGGGCGCCAGTGTGGTGCAACTCAATTTTTGGGTCAACAACAACCTGGCCTCCCAAATGGGCGAAGGATATGTTAAGACGCTCGGTTTTGGCTTTGCCCTAATGGTCATGGCCCAGGCGGCGATTGCCCAATCAGTGGCGATTGCCGTCATGCCGACTTTCTCGGCCCAGTTTGCGCTTGGCAAGCAGGATGAAATGCGCGCCGCGCTGGCTTCCGCTTTGCGCGGGGTGCTGATGCTGGCCCTGCCGGCCAGCCTGGGACTGATTCTGTTGGCCAGCCCGATTGTTGCAATGCTTTACCAGCGCGGCGAGTTTGACGCGCTGGCGGTTGAGATGACGGCCTGGGCGCTGGGCTGGTACGCTGCCGGGATGATCGGCCATTCCCTGCTTGAAGTGCTGACGCGCGCCTTTTACGCCCGCCAGGACACCAAAACCCCGGTTGTGGTTGGGGTGGCAGCCATGACCTTGAACGTACTCCTGAGTTTTGCCTTTTCGGCCTGGTTTCGCCAACTGGGCTGGATGCCGCACGGCGGCCTGGCCCTGGCCAACTCGCTGGCAACCGCCCTGGAGGCGCTGGCGCTGTTTGTGCTGATTCGCCGTCCGCTGGGCGGGGTGCAGGGCCGCACCCTGTTGGATGGCTTGATCCGTTTTGGGCTGGCGGGGGCCGGCATGAGCGTCGCCCTGCTGGCCTGGAACCAGTTCTCGGTCGGGCTTAATCCCTGGCTGGTCGGGCTGGGCGGGGTAGCCCTCGGCGGCCTGGTTTACGGTTTGGGGCTTGTTCTGCTGCGTGTGTCTGAAGTCAGGATGCTTTTAAGACTTGTTCGCAGATGATAACGTGGGGCGGGATGTTATCCCGCTCATTCACTGAAAGTAAAAAACACGGGATAGCATCCCGCGCCACATAGCAACATAAGGCGGGATGTTATCCCGCCCATTCGCTGAAAGAAAAAACGCGGGATAGCATCTCGCGCCACACAGCAACGTAGGGCGGGATGTTATCCCGCTCATTCACTGAAAGTAAAAAAACGCGGGATAGCATCTCGCGCCACACAGCAACGTAGGGCGGGATGTTATCCCGCCCATTCACTGAAAATAAAAAACGCGGAATAACATTCCGCGCCACAAGGTGAAAGATGACTGACTTCTCCATTTCCCCGGTAACTCTTGAAGGTCAACTGGTGCGCCTCGAGCCGCTGAGTCTGCTCCATAGCGAGGGGCTGGCCGAGGCGGGCAGCGATCCCGCCATTTGGCGCTATATGCTCTACGGTAATCTCAGCCTGCCGGGCGCGATGGAAGCCTGGGTGGGCGACATCCTGCATAGACAGGCCGCCGGGACGGATTTGCCGTTTACCGTCATCCACAAAGCCAGCGGCAAGGTGGCCGGGGCGACCCGTTACCTTGAGATCCGCGCCAAAGACCGCGGGCTGGAGATTGGCGGCACCTGGTACGGGACGGCCTTCCAGCGCACTGGGGTCAATACCGAGACCAAATACCTGCTGCTGCGGCACGCTTTTGAAACGCTTGGCTGCATCCGGGTGCAGTTCAAAGCGGATGCGCGCAACGAGCGCTCGCTGCGCGGCATCGAGCGGATTGGCGCCCAGCGCGAAGGTGTTTTACGCAACCACATGCTGCTCTCGGATGGACGCCGGCGCGATTCGGTTTATTTCAGCATTATCGACAGTGAGTGGCCGCAAGTCAAAACCCATTTGCAGGGCTTGATGGCCGCCTATCAGGGTTCCGCCGGGGCGACCGGCGGCGCGGGCGGGGAATAGGCTGCCGCCGGGGCGCGCTCGAGGTGCAGGTCCGACATGGCGTAGGGGGTGTAGGCCAGGCCGAGGAAACTGCCCTGGTTGAGCAAGTCCCAGCGCATCGACAGGATCGCCTGCCCGACGCCCTGTCCGCGGCCCAGGTGGCTGAAGAATTTCTCGGCGGCCTGGTAGCCAAACTCGACCGTGACTTCGATTTCGGTGCCGATCACCCCGCCGACCATCAGGTCGCGGAAGGCGCTGACAAAATCGAGGGTCAATTCGGGCAGCAGGTCGGTGGTGTAGCAGCCGTTGATGAAAACCAGCGGGCGGGTTTCTTCCCATTTTTCAAGGTCAATGTAATCGTGTTCGCCCCAGTTGCCCGGCAGGTCAGGCGTCAGGGTGTGTTTGGCGTCCTGGTCGCGCGGGCCAATGCTCAGGGTGGTGACTTTGCCGCTCTTGCCGCCGTGACACAGGATGTAAACCAACTGCGGGGCGCGCAGGCTGTCGCGAAACTCGTCGCGCTCGCGGGCCAGGCTGGCCGGGATGTATTCGGCGCTGACTGCCTGACGAATGGCTTCGAAATGGGCGTTGAATCGGCTCTGGCGCGGCACATCCTCGGTGGCGGCCACCGCCATCCTGACCGGCACATCTGCCAGCACCCGCCGGGCGGGTTCCAGGTCCCAGCCCTGGTTGTGCAGGGCTGAAATCGGCTGTTCGAGGCTGTACTGGTAGCCCCAGAAACCGAACGGGCAAATAATGTTGGTCTCGTGTTCGTGCTCGTAGGGACAGGCCAGCGTTGCCTGCTGTGCGAAATTTTTCAGACGGGCAGCGTCGATGCTGCTCCATTGTTCATCCACCACCCGACAGATTTTGAGCGGTTTTTGGCTGTGCCCCGGCTCGATTGGCAGTTCATACACCAGCGCCCAGGGGACGATGTGCGCCGTAGGCACTGAACCCGCCCGCGCCAATTGGAGCACATCGCCGGGTTGCAGCGCGGCGCGGAATTTTTTGCGCCAGATGAGCGGCGAAACGCCGCCGCCTGGGGTAATGCCCTGCAGCAGGATGCTGTACAACTCCGCGCCCAGGCTGGCCAGGGCGGTCAGGTCTTCCTTGAATTTATCCAGCAGGAAAGTTTCGCTGTCATAATCTTCAATTTTCCGCCCGCCGGGGTTGGCCAGGATAGTGCGGGCGCGCTCCAGGATCGAACGCAGCATATCGGCGTCGTAAGATTTCCAGGCCGGCGGCAGGGATTCGGTTGCGGATTCGCCGGTGTACATCTTGAGCAACAGGCGGTGACTGCCCGACAGGTCATCGTTAAGCATCAGCCCGACTTTGACCGGGGCCGGTTCCAGCCCCTCGCCGCGCGAACGGGTTGCCAGCCGCTCCTCCACCGCGCGAAAACCGGGCGTGAGCACATAATCAATCACGCCGCTGTTGGGTTGGGCCTGCCCGTCCGACGGTTCGTTTTGCACCCCGGCCTCCAGGATGGCCGATTGGATAACCTGCGCGCCGTAGTACAGGCACAACCGTCCGTGGGCGCGGAAATTGGGGGTGTTTTCCGGCGCTTGCGGGGCTTGCACGGTTAGTTGAACCGGGCCGGGCTGGGCGGCGAGTTCCATCCCGGCATACGGGATACTCCTGCCAACCGGCAGCAGCGGAACCCGCATGCGGGCGCTGACCAGGTTGGGTGTAAACTGCTCGCTGACAAAAACCGCCTCAACCTCGAACCAGCCCTGCTGTCTTTCCTCTGCGCTGATCAGTTCGCCGACCGCCTGTTCGGGGAAAGCGGCGTTTTCGTCGCCCAGCAGGTTGGGGATGCGGTTCCAGCGCGGACCGATATCGACCAGCAACTGGTAGCTTTGCCCGCTTTTGAGCGGCTCAGGCAGCGGAATCACCCGTCCGCCGGGTTCGGCGAAATTGGCGTTAAGCACCCGCGGTGCGTTGCGTATCTCGGCGGCCAGGGCGGGCGCAGCCGGGAGTTCGTGGAAGGCCTCCATCGTGACCCGGTCTGCCATGCGCGCCGATTCCTGCATGCGCGGCAGGTAGACCGCCCCATCGCGTTCATGATCCCAGGGCATATTGCGGATCATACGCAGTTTTTCGAGGTTCTCGCGCAGCGAACTGCCCGAATTTTCGATGGCTTCGCGCATGTTCTGCCCGAACAGGCGGGTCAACTGCTCACGGTGCAGGCGCGGCGAGTAATCCTCCAGCCTGGACTGCTCACGGACAATCCGCTCGACCCGTTTTTCGGCGCGCGCCAGGCGTTTTTCGAGCGCGTCCATCCAGCGGTCGAAGTTGAGCATATCTTCGCGGCCTTGGGGATAGGTCAATTCAACCTGCAACTGCTCTTCAAGCCAAGTTTGCGGCGCAGCCATCTCGGGCAGTGGACGGTTATGCAGCAGGTTGGCGTATACATCCATCAGGTATTCTTCGCGGGCCGAATCAGACGGGCTGAAGACCCGCAAGACACCCAGCCCCAGGCTTTTGGCCAGGGCTGCAAGCGCGGCGGAGCGTTTGAAGTTTTCCTGGTCGATAGCCTCATAGATGAACAGGCGGGTGCGGCTGGCCTGCAATCCCTTTTGCAAGGCCTCCAGGGTCAGGATTTCGCCGTTTGCGCCAAGCAGCAGTTCCCCCTGCGACAAAACCTGCCCGTAGAAATGGACAATCTCGTAATCCTTGCGCCGGAACGTCAGCGCGGCCTGGCCCGGAAAGGAGGTTGCGCGCAGCCGGCCCTGGCGGTAAATCTCAGGCGGGTGCGATCCCCGCACTGGCGAGGCGGCGAAAGCGGCCAGGGTTTCTTTGTCCAGCGAGGGCGCCCAAACATGCGGACGCAGCATTTGTTCCGCCATATCGGCATGCCGGCCCAGGAGCAGCGACAGCGCCCCGACCAGGTTGAACGCCGGAGGCCGGGCGGCGTAATCCGGCAGCCCGAGCAGGATGTCGATTGGCATCTGGATGCCGCTTGCGCCGGGGCCTTCCCGGCTGGCGCGAATCGGTTTTTGTTTGAAAAAATGTTTCCCTGGCATGGCGCACTCCTGCGGCGATTTATGGACAAAGTTGATGGTATATTTATAGTATACGTTTTTTCGCCCGGCGATAAAACCTGCGCAAAAAAAATGAAGCGTTTTGCCACTGTTGTTCCCTAATCATTCCCGAGGTCAACCTCCATGGACAAAATCAGCATTCTGCTTGTCGATGACCATCCCCTCGCCCGCCAGGGCGTGCGGACAACGCTGGCCCAGGCTTGCGATCTTGAGATTGTGGCCGAAGCCGAAAATGGCGAGCAGGCTCTTGAAGTGGTTGCCCGCTTGCAGCCCAAAGTTCTGCTCCTGGACCTGAAGATGCCCGGTATGCGCGCCGCCGAAGTAGAAGCCTGGGTGCGTGAGCATTACCCGGATACGGTCACCCTGGTGCTGACCGCTCACGACCGCGATTTTTACCTGTCGGAAATGATCGAGGCCGGTGTGGCGGGTTATCTCGACAAAAGTCAGCGCGGCGAGCAATTGATTGCCGCCATTCGGCGCGCGGTGGCCGGTGAAACCTTGTTCACGGACGAACAGTTGAGCCGCGCCATACGCTGGCGCAGCGAAGTGGGCGACAAATGGCAGGCGCTCAGCAAACGCGAACGGCAAATTGCGAAACTGCTCGTCCAGGGGTTGAACGATTTAGCCCTGGCGCAGGCCCTTGAGATTTCGCACCGCACCGCTTCGCACCACGTTGCCAGCCTGCTCAAAAAGCTGGGCGTCGCCTCGCGCCAGGAAGCGGTCGCCTGGCTGATCCGGCATATTCCTGATGTGGTCGATGACTTGATCGATACGCGGGATTGAAAATAGGTAGTTTTGCCGATGATGGAAAACGGGACTTCTTTTATGATGGGGCAGGAGACCAAAATGAAAAAGAAACTGATCCCGTTGGTTCTTTTGGGTTTGTTCATCCTGGCTGCGCTTGCCTCTGCTGGTTTTTATTTCTCCCAACCGCAAGCGGTGGCCCTGGCGGAGAGCCAACCCACGCCTCAATCCCAAATACAGGATGCGGATGATGAGCGACAGCCTGCCCCTGAAATTGTGCGCGAACTTCCTGCATTGACGGTCAATGACATCAAGGTTGAAGTAACATCGGTCAAGCTCACTCAATTCAACCGGGAGGTTTATACAGAAACCGGGGAAGGTACATATACATACCAGTTGACAGGGTATGCGCTTACTCATGGCGTCGAGATAGGGATTTGCTATACCGCGCCTGATGATGGGGAGTGGCGGGCCAGAGTTGGGCAACTAATTTTTGGCGAAAATTCAATATACGCAGATAGCATCGAGTTTTTGGAAGGGGAAATACTGGCCGATGGCAAAAATACTGGCGTGCGTTGTGCCCTGGTAATCTATCTCATCGAAGACCCAGAAACCATTACGTTGCCAATGGAGTTCTCAATTGCATATTTTTATGCGCCATATCGTGAATTGTACTCTCCCTGCCAGGAGATGCAGCAAAGGCTGTCCACCAGCCCCAAAGCCCAGGAATACGGCCTGAAGATCAACTGCATCGACGATGCCGAAAAAGGCGCCTTGGTCAGCCTGGAAGAATATTCGAAATCGGTCAGCGCTGAAGAAGCCCAAAAGGTTTTCGATGTGATCGCCACTTCAGAAGTGCATGGCGAATGGAAATTTATCCTGAACGATCTTGAAAAGTAGTTGCTTTGCCTGGGCGGAGGAATGCCTGTTTCTAAACGGGCCTGCCTCCGCCCAGGTTTTTTATTTGACGATGAATACGGACACAAATCCAACATGAATCGAAAGATCATCCCGGTTTTACTTGTGTTTATCTTTGCTGCAACCGCCTGCGCCGCGCCTGGAAACAATTCCTTGCTGCCGCAGGCCTCGCCAACGGCTTTGCCGGTTTTGATTCAACCAACTGCAACACCTGACCCAAATCAACTCACGATCAGCGTAGAAATCGTTAAGGAATATTCGCAAGAAGAAATAGCTAAAATCCTTTACACTGCTTGGCTGGATCATTTTGTAAGCGAGAATGTCAGCCCTGAAATGCGCTTGGATGAGTATGTCATCAACAAAATCAATATTCCGTTGAATCAAAGATGTGCGAAAGAATTAGGTGGAACATTTATTGCTGAAGCAGAAGTCACCGCCAAACCGTTTCTGCCTCTTGTTTCAACAGCGAGTTATGAGCGCAGCGATTGGGGCGGGGGCGCAGGGATCATTTCTGAAAGCGCCTCGCATATCACCCGTCTTTTTGATGCTGTTGTATCCCAGCTTGGAAATACATATACATTGGTAGTGGTAACACAAGTCCCAATGTGTGATTAATTTTTGCCAACCGCGGGCTGAAAAATGGGCGCAGTACGGTTTCGGAATGTATCGAATATGAAAACCAGGTTTAGCAACTTCTTTTATGTGATGTGTTTTTCCCTTATTGCCTTTTCGGGATGTTCAAATCCAACGTTCAATATAAATTTTATTCAGCCAACGCCAACGAAAAACTTGCCTGTACCCAACTGGATTTGGTTTTCAAGTTACTTTACATCCGATGAAGGCAGGCTTGAATACAACCTTCAGTATCCAGAAGAATGGTATCTCTACCCAGGGTTGACGGAGAGCGTTCCAGGCCTGGAAGGTGAAACTCTTGTTCAAAGCTTTGCCAGGGTCAATGGGAATTTTGAATACCAACCTCCCGATTCGATTAAGATAAAAATCTATGCACTTCCTTGTAATCTTACCCAGGAGAAATGTGAAGATTCCGACCAAATTACTTCCCCGGTCACAGAATCGTTGCAGGGCGTAAAAACAATCCAATACCTGGCTGGAGATACCGTTTGGAATGTTTTTATATATGCAAAGAACTATCGGTTCATGCTGCAAGGGTACTTGAAAGGCGAACATAGTGAATACAGTGAGCAGATAGCACTCTTGGAAAAGATAGCATCCACCCTGGAGATAAAGTGAATGCTCTTTAATTTGGTTATCGAGAGTTCGAAAAACGGATACGGACCCAACATGAATCTCAAAAACATCTTGGCCTTACTTTTGCTTGTTTGGGCTATAACAGCCTGCGCTGCTTCTGAAAACAATCCTCCGTTACCGCAGACCCCCAACAACTCTTCAGATTTCCAACCCAAACAGTCGCCGGAGATATTTACGCTGCTTCCATACAAGCCGCTCGTAATGGAATACAACCCCGCAAAATGGAGCGACAAGTCAGAGTATGAAAATACTGTACAGATGGTAAATTACCTTGAGTCAAGAACCCTCAAAACTTGCCGGGTGGGACCCGTTGGCCCATCCGGGTTCTTCCAGGACACTACGGAGCCTGTCCAACTCGGCGAGGTCAAGTACACAACCACAACCGAAAGTGATTCGGCTACGGGATTGGTCATAGGATATTACTTCGAAGACCATTCTCTCGACGGCTTTGACTATGAGATGGGCATTGCGGTTATTACCATCCAGGCCCATTCCGATGAGTGGGAAGCCTGTAAAACTTCTGGTGAAGATGTTTTGTCCACCCTCCACGCTCCCAAAACGGTCGGCCTTTCTTCCCATACAAGGATTTCGCAGGAAGAAATTCTTCAAAAAATCAACCTTTGCGCAAGCGATTACAACCGTTTGGTTGAACAGGAAAAAGAAAAAGGGGAGTATGAAACAATCGTTTTGCCGGATGGACAGGACGGTATCCGATTCCTGGGCGATTCGCGAGGAAAAATCGAGGCCGCCTATCAGGCAACCCAGGATTGTATCCACGAACTAAACCTTGAATATGCGCGGCTTTACCTGGAGATTTACAAAGTGCCAGACATTCCTGATGACCCAGCCTTACAACAGGCTCGCCGGGATGAGTTACTGGCTATTTTTGCTGGCACGTTTGAAGTCTGGCTTGAAAAGGAAGGGCGCAGCGAAGATATTATTTACATTTATGACCCATTCAGCATGGAATCAACGTACCTGATTGTGGGTGATACTTTCGCTAAAAGTTTTGCGCTCGAACAAGAGTACAAAAACATTCGGCTGGCCTTGAGCGGCATTACCCAGGAAACGATTTCGTTGGATAGCAAAGCAATTTCTCGTGTTGATGATGGCCTGGTTTCTGTAGTGGATGTATCTGTATTTCCTCATTATCGGGCAGAGATTGAATTGACAACTTATGAAACCAATAGCAATACCTTCACGGTTTATTCCGATCAACATCAAATTATCGAAATCATTCCCAAAGTTTCGCCCCTGACGGATGAGTTGCCCCCCGTCCCTAGTTTTTCGATAGATACCCTTGAACAACAGGCGCGAGAACTGATTGTATTGCTTGCGCCAGACGTTAAGCTGGACGAGTTAACTTTCGTTCCGGGAGAGAAGGTCAGAACCTATTTTTTCCGCTGGGAAGATCGCACAAAACCGCTATTGGATGATGGCATGAGTTATCCTTTTGTCCAGGTCGGTTTTAACGAGAGCGGCGAACTGCTCAATTACATCAATACGCTGTCTTTGAGTCGTTAATTCTACGAGCAGCGAAGAATTTGCCTGGGTTTCAAAAAAACAGCCCAAAATCATTGTCGAGAAATACTGTCAGCCTGTCTATCAGCTTTTTCGATAGGGCTAATTCTTCAGAAATATCCAATGAAATGAGCAGAAAAATTAATTGGCGGTTATGTATTCCCTTCGTTGCAATATTTGCGCTTGCTGCTTGTGTTTCTGAGAAACCTGCAATTACTCACACACCGTCAGCAAGTGAAACTCCCTGTTTGGGACTAATTGCTACGTCTGCCAGTACGCCTGCTTCATGGGGATATGGGGCAGAGTATTGGGATGAAATTGCAATTTCCCGCATCGCGGTCCAAAACTTGGCGTGTGCTTCTTCAAACCAAATAGTGAAAGAATTAGTATTGCAATGGCTTGAAATAATCAAAACAAGTGCGAAGCGCCAAAATTGCGGGCTGGAAGAATATACACTCGATACAATCACCTTGATGGAAAATAAAATTACGCCGCAATATGACATTGTCGCAAGGGTTAACTACCATGTAAAACCAGGGAAATTTAAAGAATGCGGCTGGATATCAGATCGAGGCATTCTTGAGCAAGATGGTTGGATCAATACAAGTGATACATTTGGTGTTTATCGTGAAAACGGTTATTTCAGGTTGATTGTTTTGCCTGGTTGGGGAACATAGTTTGCGAGAAAGCCTTTGTATAGATAGTATATGTTGATAGAAATGCTCTGTCAGGAGATGCAGCAAAGGCTGTCGACCAGTCCCAAGGCCCAGGAATATTGCCTGAAGATCAGCTACACGGATGATGCCGAAAAAAGCCCCTCGGTCGGTCTGGAAGAATACTCGAAATCAGTCAGCGCTGAAGAAGCCCAAAAGGCTTTCGATGTGATCGCCACTTCAGAAGTGCATGGCGAATGGAAGTTTATCCTGAACGATCTTGAAAAGTAGTTGCTTTGCCTGGGTTGGAAGGGCCGTCTTTTTTAGCGGCCCTTTTTTGATTCCTGGTTTTCTACTTTTCGAAGCCGTTTCCAGGTCAATTTTGACTGATTGATGCGATGGTTGAGCGAAGCGCGGGAGTAAGAATAGGTATTTTTGCCGATGATGGAAAACGGGAATTCTTTTATGATGGGGAGAGGAGACCAAAATGAAAAAGAAACTGATACCGTTGGTTCTTTTGGGTTTGTCCACCCTGGCCGCGCTTGCGTCTGTTGGTTTTTATTTCTCCCAACCGCAGGTGGTGGCCTTGGCGGAAAGCCAGCCTGTGGTTCATCTGGAAGGAATATTGACGCCGGATGATTTATTGTCTCAAATCAGCGAGAAAATCCCCAATTCATCGTTTCAAGCGATCACAGTTAACGGTATTACCATCCATGCCGGAAATTACCGCCTGGAAACCGATCCGGAAATCAGCCGGGGGGATCACATGCTTGCGGTCGATATCTGTTACGATATGTTGGATGCGAGTGATTGGCTGCCAAGAGCTACCTCGTTTGTTGATGCGCAAGGATTGGGGGTTACGCCTCAATATCTATCGGTAATCGAAATTCGCTATCCTCCCCAGTTGGTGGATGGGAAAATGCAGCAACTTGTCACAGATGGAAATCATGACAGATATCAGGATGCTCTACCTGGTCAGAAAATTGGCCAGCGTTGCGATACCCTGCACGCTGTCTTGCCGGAAGGTTTTGATACTTCCAGTTTTATCATCACCATCGATAGCATTGCCCGCAACCCATCTGAGTCTGATGTTTGTGGGTTGTTGGATGGCGGCGATAGCGAGTACTTAAAGAAGATTCAATCTGCTTTGGATGAGCGAAAAACTGGTATAAAAATCAAACATAAATGGGATCAGGACGAGGATGGAGGCGCTTGCGGCCTTGAAATTATCCAAAAGCCAGCCAAGATGTCTGACAGCGAAGCTCGGGAGATTGTCTACGATGATGATATGTTTTTAGATTTGTTCGGGGTGCGCGGCCCCTGGGTTTTCAAGGGCAGCGTTAAATAATCATCCAGAATTTCCATATCCTTCCACCAAAGCGCCGGAGCATCCCGGCGTTTTTTTTGCGCCTCGCACTTGACGCTTTGAGTCTTTCAACTTAAGATAAGTACGATAGAACAAATTTGCAGTCTTGTGGAGTCAAAAGTTTTTGCGCAGCGCCCCGCCGGCCAGACTTTTGAACCCCAATGTCAGAAGATATTGGACTCCCAAAAAGGATACTTTTATGGAACTCGGCCTCGTCCGCAAAATAGATATTGACCAGGAAATGCAGCAATCGTACCTCGATTACGCCATGAGCGTGATCGTCTCGCGCGCCCTGCCCGATGCCCGCGACGGAATGAAACCCGTCCAGCGCCGCATCCTGTATGCCATGTACGACATGGGCCTGCGCGCCGACAGCGCCTACAAAAAATCGGCCCGTATCGTCGGCGAAGTGCTGGGCAAATACCATCCGCACGGTGATTCGGCGGTCTATGAAGCCATGGCCCGCCTGGCGCAGGATTTCTCGATGCGCACCATGCTCGTGGATGGCCAGGGTAACTTCGGCTCCATCGATGGCGACCCGCCCGCGGCCATGCGTTACACCGAGGCCAGGCTCTCCTCTGCCGCGCTCGACATTTTGCTGGACATTAACAAAAACACGGTCGATTTTGCGACCAACTTTGACGACACCCTGACCGAGCCGACCGTCCTGCCGGCAGCCATTCCCAACCTGCTGGTCAACGGCGCGACCGGTATCGCCGTCGGCATGGCGACCAGCATCCCGCCCCACAATTTGGGCGAAATCAGCGATGCGCTGGTCTACATGCTCCAAAACTGGGAAAAGCTGGACGACATCGACGTTTCGCAGTTGATGCGTTTCGTCAAAGGGCCGGATTTCCCCACCGGCGGCGTGATCATCGAATCGCACGGCGACGAAGGCATCGAAGCGGCGTATGGCACCGGGCGTGGCAAAGTCACCGTCCAGGCCCGCGCCCATCTCGAAGAAATGGAACGCGGCAAGAACCGCATCATCGTCACCGAATTGCCCTACCAGACCAACAAATCCAGTCTGATCGAGCGCATCGCCGAACTGGCCCGCGACGGTCAGCTCGAAGGTCTCTCGGACCTGCGCGACGAATCCGACCGCCAGGGCATGCGCATCGTCATTGAACTGACCAAAAACGCCGATCCCGAGGCCATCCTGCGCGAACTCTACAAGCGCACCCCGATGCAATCGACCTTCAGCATCATCCTGCTGGCCCTGGTCGATGGCGAACCGCGCATGTTGTCGCTCAAACAGGCCCTGCGGGTTTACATCGAACACCGTTTAACGGTTATCAAGCGCCGGGCCGAGTACGATCTCGAAAAGGCCAAAGCCCGCGCCCATATCCTCGAAGGCTACCTGATCGCCCTGAAAAACCTCGATGAAATCATCGACCTGATCAAAAAATCGCCGGATGTCGAAACCGCCCGCGAACGCCTGATGAAGCGTTACAAACTGAGCGAATTGCAGGCCAACGCCATCCTTGAAATGCAACTGCGCCGCCTGGCCGCGCTCGAACGCAAGAAAATCGAGACCGAATACAAGGAAATCCTGGCCCAAATCAAGGAACTCGAATCCCTGCTCAAATCGCCCGCCAAAATGCGCGCCCTGGCCGCCGAGGAAATGCTCAAAATCAAGACTGCCTACGCCGACAAGCGCCGCACCCAAATTGTCAGCCTTTCCGGCGGCAAAGAGATGAAAGCCCTGCTGACCTCCACCGACCTGCTGCCCGAAGAAAACGTTTGGGTCTGGATGGACAAAAGCGGGATGATCTCGCGCACATCTGAGGACAAATCCCCGCGCCTGAGTGGCTCAGACGCCCCGGCCTTCCTCGTGCGGAGCTCGACTCACGATACGCTTTATCTCGCGGCTGCGAACGGCAAATCCGCCGCTGTGGCCGTTCACACCCTGCCCGAAAGCCCGACGCCGTTTAACAAGGTTTGCCCGCTCAAGGCCGATGAAAAACCGGCCTGCGCTTTTGCCCTGCCATCCCAGAAATCGGCCCTGCCCGATGAAACTTATATTTTTAGCACCACCCGCGGCGGAATGGTCAAAAAATCCCTGGTCAGTGAACTGCCCGGCCCCTCCTCGCAAACCTTCTGGCTGTGTAAAGTCAACGATGGCGATGCCCTCGGCTGGCTTGCCCTGACCGACGGCAAGCGCGAACTGCTGCTGGCAACCGCCCTGGGCATGGCCATCCGCTTCGACGAAGATGAAGTCCGCCCGATGGGGCTGGTTGCGGCGGGAGTTAACGCCGTCAAACTGGGCGTCGGCGACGAGGTGGTCGGCGCGGAAGTTGTTAGCGCAAAAGCCGAGAAGGGCGGGGCCGCGGAGATTTTCATGATCGGCTCGGACGGTAAGGCCAAGCGGGTTGCGCTGGCCGATTTCCCCTCACAGGGACGTTACGGGCGCGGCGTCATCGCCTGGGATCTGCCGCTCGGCAGCAAACTGGCCGGGATCGCCACCGGCAAGCCCAACAGCATGGTTACCATCCATTTGCTCAAAGCCGCCGCCAAATCGGCCCGGCTCGATGAGGCCGGCCTGAAGAAACGCGCTGCCACGCGCGGCGACCTGGTGGTCGAGGTCAAACCCGGCGATGCTGTCCTTGGACTGACCGCCGCCTGGTCGGTGGAACGTTTCCTCGGCGGCAGCGGCAAGCCAATCGCCCCGACAAGCGACAGCGGTCGTCCACAGCAACTCGAATTGCTGACCCCGCCGCAGAAGAAATCCGCGCCCAAGAAGGCCGCTGAAAAAGCCCCCGCGCCGAAGGGCAAGACCGACAAGAAGCCAGCCGCGGCCAAACCTGCTGTCAAGGCGGCCAAGCCGAAAACAACCGCCAGCAAACCGGCGGAAAAGAAACCGTCGGCAAAAGCCCCTGCCGTCAAGCCGCCTTCTGTGAAAAAGCCTGCGGCAAAAACACCCGCTGCCAAGAAACCGGCGGCCAAGCCCGCCCCCAAGAAATAACCAAACCGCCCCGCGCTAAAAAATGTCGCGGGGCGGTTTTTGCAGCAAAGGCAGGTGAGATTGCTCATTGGGCCACAGGACTTTTGCAAAGATTTTCAACTCCTTGCGCCTTTGATGTATAATAAATGTGACCACATTAAGCACCACATGGAGTCATTTATGACAAAAGAAATCGGCATCCGTGAACTGAAAACGCGCGCGTCAGAAGTTGTGCGGGCCGTCAAGGAAACCCGCGCCCGCTACGTCATCACCCAACGCGGCAAACCGGCGGCCCTGATTATTCCGCTCGACACCGCGCCGCCCCAGGAAGAAGAACCGTGGGAGCGCTTGCTGGCTTTGCGGAATGAGATGGCACATGGGCCGCAAAGCGAGAAAAGTATTCTTGATATTCTTTCGGAAATGCGCGATGATTGAGCCTGTTACCATCGATGCCAGTGTTTTTGTCAATGCGTTCAGCCCAACTGAGGTGGGTAGCGACAATAGTTTGGCATTTATCCAAAAGATTCAACAGGATAATTTGCCAATCATCGCCCCAACTTTGCTGATCACTGAAATTGCGGCAGCGATTGCGCGCAAGAAGGGCGACTCTGAACTGGCAATCACAATTGCCAACCAAATTGCCAACCTGCCCAACCTGACGCTGATCGACCTCGACAAAAGTCTCGCCCGCCTCGCCGCTGAAACGGCGGCTGCCCACAAACTGCGCGCCAGCGATGCGGTTTATGTGGCCGTGTCGCTGCGTTTTGCCACTACCCTGGTTACGCTTGACCGGGAACAATTGGAGCGATTTCAGCAGGCTGTCCGCCCGTGAGAGGAACAAAATAAAGTCCAAACGCGTTTCACTGTTGTAATTCACAAACAATAGGAGAAACGCGATGAAAACATACAAACTGATTTCGTTATTAACCCTGGTTCTGGCGCTTGCCCTGGCAGCTTGCAGCGCTGGCGCGTCGACGCCGGATTTGAAAGGCACTTCCTGGAACCTGGTTGCAATTAACGACCAGCCGGTGTTGGAGGACAGCGCCCCGACGCTGGTTTTTGAGGATGGCCAGGTTGGTGGCAACGGTTCCTGCAACAGTTTTGGCGGCGAATATACGCTGGATGAAGGCAAACTGACTTTCGGGTCGATGTTTTCAACCATGATGTATTGCGAAGGACTGTCAGATCAGGAATCCGCTTACTTGCAGGCCCTTGAAGCAGCCGCCAGATATCAGGTAAAGGATAACAACCTGCACATCTTGAACACAGACGGCGATGTCATTCTGACCTTTGCCGCGCAGTAAACTGCCCAGCACCAAAAAGACTCCCGGTGATACGCGTCATCGGGAGTCTTTTTGCATTTCATGCCATTCCAACAAGCGCCACCTCTTTGTTTATTTCCCGGCCCTTGACAAAATAAGACACTGTGATACTATATCACTAGTGATATATAAAACAAGGAATGCAAAATGTCTCTTGAACATGCTATTCTCGGTTTTCTCAACTACGAACCCATGACCGGCTATGACATCAAAAAGATGGTCGATCTATCGGTCTCCCACTTTTGGCCGGCGGTGCAGAGCCAGATTTACAAGACTCTTGGCCGCATGGAAGCCGATGGCTGGCTGACGGCGGAAACCATCTCGCAAGAGCCGCGCCCGCCGCGCAAGGTGTACAGCATTACGGCAGCCGGTCAGGCGGAATTGTTCCGTTGGCTCGAAACGCCCCAGCCTGCCTCCGAGGTGCGCCTGGCCTGGCTGATCCAGGTTTTCTTTGCCGGGCGGATCAGCGATGAAAAGGTGATTGCCCTGTTGGAGCATCAACTCAATCTCCAGCGCAGGCGTTTGCAGGGATTTAGCGCCATACCGGATGAGAATCGCGAGAACATGAGCGAAGATGACCCACGCGAACGCTTTTTCTGGATGCTGACTGTCGATTATGGTGTGGCCCAGGCCATATCGCAGGTGCGCTGGCTCGAAACTGTGCTGGAACGCCTGCGTACTGCCCAATATCGCCTCCCAACCCTTGAATCATAAGGAGTTTCTATGACCAAACCCAATCTCTCCACCCCGGTTCGGCTTGTCCTCGGGCTTTTCCTTGCCGTTTCAGGCGGCCTGCTTCTGGTGCTGGCCTTCCCGCCTTTTGAGCTTTGGCCGCTGGCGCTGCTCGGTTACATTCCGGTGCTGGTGGCGCAGTATCGCATCCTGCCGCCCAAATTCTCGTCGCTGGCCTCGGCGGTGGGGGTTGCGGTTTGGCTGCAAGGCTACCTCGGGCCGGTTTTCGCCCCGATCGGGACGTTCATGGTCTGGCTGCCGCTGATTGCGGGCGGCATCAGCTTCCTGGCCGATGGCAGTCAGCGCTCTTTTAACAACAAAACCGGTTATCGCTGGTTCATCCTCAGCGGAGTTGCCAACTGGGCAGGCAGCGAGATGATTCGGCTTTTCATCCCCATCGCCGGGACCTGGGCTTTCATCGCTTATCCGTTTTACCGTCAATTGTGGCTCATCCAACCCGTCAGCATCTTCGGCATCATCGGGATGGGCATGCTGGTGATGATGGTCAACCATATTTTTGCGTTGCTGCTGATGGCCTGGATCGATTCACGCTGGAAGCTGGCGGAGGACGCTGTCAGGATTGAACCCGGCCTGTGGCGCGGGTGGGCGGCTGCGGCTGGGGCCGTGTCCGTTTTGTGGGTGGCGACCAGCCTGTTGCTGCTGAACCTGCCCCTTGGCACCGCCAGCGTCATGGCGGCTGCTATCCAGCCTGAAGTTTCTGCGATTGTGAGCGCCAATATTGGCGATGCGGCCCGTGCTGAAGAAGTGCGTGAGCAAATGAAAGCGCAGAGCCGTGAAGCGGCGGCGCAAGGCGCGGAGTTTATCGTCTGGCCGGAAGGGGCGTTGCTCTGGGATCCGCAGGTCGAGGATCAGATTGACCTGCGCGGGCTGGCTGCCGAGACCGGCGCGCACCTGGCGGTTGGGTATGTGGTCATCCTGGAGCAGGGTTTCCGCAACGAGGCAACAGTTCTCAACCCGCAGGGAGAGTTCCTGGGCGTTTTTGGCAAGGATCACCCGGTGGTGTTTGGCGGTGAGACCAGCCTGAGCCGGGGGACTTACCCGGTTTATGAAACACCGCTCGGCAGGCTGGGCACAATTATTTGTTACGACCTGGATTACACCGATACGGCCCGCAAACTGGTGGCCCAGGGCGCGCAGTTGATCGGCGTGCCTTCGAACGATTGGGGCAGCATCGCCAACAAGCACTACACCCATGTTGTTTTCCGCGCCGTCGAAAACCGTGTGGCGATGGTCAAAGCGGATGGCGGTTTCGACTCGGCGGTCATCGACCCCTACGGGCAGATTCTTGCGCTGGCGGCTTACCCTGAGGGCGGTGAAGCTACGCTGGTGGCGGAGGTTCAGTTGGGCGATGGGAAAGGTACCCTCTCAACCTTGCTGGGCGATTGGACGGGCTGGCTGGCCCTGGCCGGGATGATTTTCTTTGGCTTCGGCGGCAGTTGGTTGGAGAAGCGGTCGCAGGTGAAGTAGGTTTTTTTAAAGAAACGTAGGGGCACGGCGGTTTTTGCAGGTGCAATGATCTGCAAGTTCTCCGCCGTGCCCCTACACGTTTAATCCACCGTCAGCGTTTTGGACAGGTTGCGTGGGAAATCGGGATCGTAGCCGCGCATCACGCTCATGTGATAGGAAAGTAATTGCAGGGGCAGCACGGCCAGCAGCGCGGCGATTTCGGGCGTCGAATCGGGGATGACGATCACATCGCTGGCATTGGCGTGCAGGCGTGGATCATCCTGGCCGATGGCGATGGCGCGCGCGCCGCGGCAGGTGACCTCGTTCAGGCCGCTGACGATGAGTGGGATGTCGTTCGGCCCGGCGGCGAACAGGATCGGGAAGCCCTTGGTCACTGCCGAGAGCGGGCCGTGCTTGAACTCGGTCGAAAGCATGCCTTCGCAGTGGGCGTAGGTGATTTCCTTGAGTTTGAGCGCGCCTTCCAGGGCGATGGGATAGGTTGCTCCGAAGCCCAGGCAGTACAGGTCGTTCCAGGCGTTGATTTCGGCGGCGATGGTTTCGACCTGATGCGTGACCATCTCAATGGTTTTGTCCATCAAATCGGGGATTTGCGCCAGTTCGGCGGTATCGCGCCCGGCCAGGCGATAGGCCAGATACAGGAAGGAAACCACCTGGTTGGTGAAGGTCTTGGTGGCCGGGACGCTGATCTCGTAGCCGCAGCACAGCGGCAGCGAGCAAACGGTGGCCTTGGTCAGCGTGGAACCGATGACGTTGGCCAGCCCGAAGCAAGTCATGCCCTTGGCTTCGGCAATTTCGAGCGCATTCAGCACATCCTTGGTCTCACCGCTCTGGCTGACGAACAAACCGACATCCTGGGCGTTAACCGTCGGGGCATATTGCGGCCCAAACTGCGGAGCCAGCACCGGGATGACCGGCCTGCCGGCCAGTTGGGCAAAGTAAACCGCCCCGGTCAGGCAGGCGTGGTAACTGGTGCCGCAGCCGATAAAGTACAGGTTGCGGGCGTTTTTCATTTTTTCGACCACCCCGGCCACATCGGGAGAACCGTCCAGCATGTGCAGCACTTCGCGCGCCACCTGGCTCTGTTCGTGAACTTCCTTGAGCATGAAATGGGCGAATCCGCCCTTTTGCACCGCTTCCATCGTCTCGGTGACAACTTCGGGGTCGCGGGCGATGAGCGAACCGTCCTTGACGGAGTGCAGTTCGACGCGGTCATGCCAGAAGGTGATGATTTCGCCGTCGTTCAGGCGCATGATTTTGCGGGTTAGCGGCAGGATGGATGGCAAATCCGAAGAAACGCAGGTGAAGCCCTCGCCCAATCCGACCACCAGGCCGGAGCCTTTTTTGAAGGCGTAGAGTTTGTCGTCGTTGATTTTGCCGATGACAAAGGAATAGTCGCCCTGCAGGTCGCCGTAGGCGCGGCGAATGGCTTCGATGAAATCAAAGCCCTGGTTGACGTAGCGTTCAACGGCATGGACGCAGGATTCGCCATCGTTCATCGAGCGCACGGTCATGCCTTCGGCCATAAACTGCTGGCGCAGTTCGACGTTGTTGACCACGTTGCCATTGTGCGCCCCGACCAGGTCGCCATCCGAATCGAGATGCGGCTGGGAATTAACCTGCGATGGCTCGCCGAAGGTGGCCCAGCGCAGTTGGGTGATGCCGCGCGAACCGGTCATCTCGGCGAAGTTGTATTTGACCGCCACATCCTTGACCCGGCCCACATCCTTACGCAAATCAACTTTCGCGCCGCTGATGGTGGCCGCGCCAACCGAATCGTAGCCGCGATAGGTGAGTCTTTCGGCCGCTTCAGTCAGAATCTGGCCGAGGGGTTGTTCATCTTTGGTGACAATACCAAAAATTCCGCACATAAAGGTTCCTTTCAGGGAGGTTTGATAGCCAAAGTTTATCACAGGCAAAACAAACTATTTTGCTTGTCTTTTTTTCTGAAAGACGGTAACATAAAAACATGACTGTGAAACTTAAACAACTGCTCAAAAAATTCAAGAAGGGTCTTGCGCAGCTTTACGGTTCGCGCCTGAAAGGAGTCTATCTTTATGGTTCCTATGCGCGCGGCGATTTTGAGCAATGGTCCGATCTGGATGTGTTGGTTGTCCTTGACACTTTTGAGCGTTCGCCCCTGGAACTCAAGCGCACCAGCAATCTGGTTGGGGAGTTGTCTTTGGAATATTTAATTACCATCAGCCCGGTTTTCCTTCGCGAACAAGAGTGGAAAACCGCTGATAAGCCTCTTTTGCGAAATGTTCGCGCAGAGGGGATCGCTGTATGAAAACAGAAACGGCTCAATTGCTGGCCAATGCCCAGGAAACCCTGAATGCTGCTGAACTGCTTCTCAATCAGGGCTATTTGCGTGATTCGGCCAGCCGGGCCTATTATGGCTTTTTCTATGCCGCCGAAGCCCTGCTAAATGAAAAAGAGTTGAGTTTCAAAAAACATGGCGCGGTTCACAGCATGTTTGCACAAGAGTTTGTCAAAACAGGCTTGTTTGATGCCCGGTTTCATCGCGGGCTGTTGGATGCCTTCAACCAACGACAGTTGGGCGATTATGATGAGATGGTTCAGTTCCAACGGGAAGATATTGATGAAACAATTCAACAGGCAAGAGAATTTGTGGATACTGTGAAAGAGTTTCTCAAAAGTTGAACCATTTTTCGCAATAAAGAGAGCGCGACGGTCATTTGCAAAACCGTCGCGCTCTTTCTGTTTTGGAAATAGGCTTTGGATTTACGACAACGGCCAGGTGGGCAGCACATCGATTTCCAGTCCGCTGGTGTGTCCGTGCAGAAAGCGGAACGCGCCTGCCGCGGCAATCATCGCGGCATTATCGGTGGTGTAGGCGAATTTGGGGATGTGAACCTTGAACCCCTCGTTTTGCAGGTTCAGGAAGGCCTCGCGCAGCGGTTTATTGGCCGAAACCCCGCCTGCCAGGAGCAGTTCATGCACGCTATGGGCGCGGGCGGCATCGACGGTTTTGCCAATCAGATAATCGATGACCGTGGCCTGGAAACTGGCGGCAATATCGTTGACGGGAATCGGCTGGCCGCTTTTTTCAAGGTCACGGATGGTGTAGAGCACGGCGGTCTTGATGCCGCTGAACGAAAAATCCCAGGGGCCGTCTGTTTTGGGACGGGTGAATTTGAAGGCTTTCGGGTCGCCGCTTTCGGCGGCTTTTTGCACCGAGGGGCCGCCGGGATAGGGCAAACCCAACAGGCGGGCGACCTTGTCGAAGGCCTCGCCGGCTGCATCGTCGAGGGTCGCGCCCAGGCGCTTGTACTGCAAATGGCCGCTCATCAGGTCGATTTCGGAGTGTCCGCCAGAGACGAGCAGGGCAATCAATGGGAATCCCGGCGCTTCGGGCGGATTCTCCGTCCCGGCCTCATACAGCCAGGAGGCATAGATATGCCCTTCAAGGTGGTTTGCGCCAACCAGCGGTTTGCCGCTGCCGAGCGCAAGTCCCTTGGCAGCGTTGATGCCAACCACCAGCGACCCGGCCAGGCCGGGGCCGCGCGTCACGGCGATGGCGTCCACATCGTTTAGGGTCAGTTGGGCCTTATCCAGCGCCTCTTGCACGACTGGCAGGATGCTCAGAACATGCTGGCGCGAGGCGACTTCGGGGAAAACGCCGCCGTAGCGGGCATGCATATCCATTTGTGATGCGACCACTGATGAGCGCAGGGCGCGCCCGTTTTCAATCACAGCGGCGGCAGTTTCGTCGCAGGATGTTTCAATGGCGAGGATGCGGGTTATTTTTTCCACTTCTTCATCTCTAAAACAAAGTCATACGGATACTCGGCCAGCAGTTCGATTCTGCCTTCGGGGTTCATCCAGTACGAGTCTTCGATGCGGAACCCCATGCCTTGTTCGGGATAGTACAGGCCTGGCTCGATGGTGAAAACCACGCCAGGTTTGAGCAGGTTGTCATCGGTGGCGGTCAGGCCGCTCCACGGGCGCTCGTGGATGTTCAAGCCGAGTCCGTGGCCCAGGCTGTGGACGTAGCCTTGCAGGGGGGCTTTTTCACTGCGCACGGTCGGGTGGCCGTCTTTTTCGAAGATGTCGCAGGTCAGGGACTGGTAATCCTTGAACTTGGCGTTCATGTCCAGGTTGTCGACAACGCGTTCGTAGGCGTTCTTAACCTGATCGTAGAGTTTCTGCGCTTCAGGGGTGGCGTAGCCCAGGCTCCAGGTGCGGGTGAAATCGTAGAAGTAGCCACCGCCGTTTTCCTGCGGATAGATGTCAAAAACGATGGTCTGGCCGAGTTTGACTTTATCCACTGGGTTGCCCTGCGAGTGCGGGACGCCGGCATCGCGGCCAATGGCCAGGATGTAGCCCTCGGTTGGGCTTGCGCCGCGCTCGGCCAGCCACAGGTTGATTTTTTCTTTCAAATCGCCAATCGTCAGCGGCGAGCCGTCTTCCTTGAGAACCACTTCATCGGCGCGAACGTTGCGTTCTTGCAGGTAAGCAGCGGTCAGGCCGACTACCTCGGTGGTGATCTTGCCCATGCGGCGGATGCGGGCAACCTCGTCGGCATCCTTGGTTTCCATGGCGAGCATGAAAATGGAGTTGTCGCGGGTTTCGCCGACCAACTCCACGTCCGGAACCAGGTGCTGAACGTGCGAGAGCGTGGCGAACAGGCTGCTCAAATCGCTGAATCCGTACAGCCCAACCCGGCCTGAAACGCCCAAATCCTTGAACATCCGCCGCAGGCGCAGGGCGCTCATCAGGGCGGTATCGCCGCCCGCTTCTTTGAGCATCTCCTGCCAGGGATATTCGCCGTACAGGCGCACAGTCAGGCCGCTTTTGGCGGCTTCATCGCGTTCCATGTCGTTGCAAAACAGGACGGCAGGCTCACCGCGCTTTTTGATCAGCGTGGCTGCGCTGACGTGCCCGCCGCCGGTCAGGTAAGTCATCGGCGGGTTGTGTTCGGCGTTGCCAAAGACGAGCAGGGCATCGAGGTTCTTTTGGGCCATCAGGGTGTCGAGATCAGATTTCATGGAGTCTCCGGGGAAATGGATAGGCGCTGTCATTTCGAAGGAGTTGCGTAGCAACGACTGAGAAATCTTATGCATAATCGTAAAGATTTCTCGCTATCGCTCGAAATGACAAATTCAATTAGCATATTTCAAGCCACTGCTTGAGCACTGCCAGCAAAACGGCATCCTGCTCTGGCAAAACGGTGTGTGGGTCAAGCAGGGCGCGGTCACCTTCGGTGTTGGTTAGATTTGAATAAACCCAATTATCAAGAAATATGTGTTTCGACATTTTTGTTTTGTATTGGCTGATGAATGTTAATTGCTAAAATTGAATCCCATTCAGCGCCGCGAACTCTTTGGCCATCTCTTCGTGTTCAAAAGTCAGGGTCAGGGTGCTTTTGTCTGGGGTCAGTTGGGCGCGCAAGCCAACGATGTCGTGCAGGTCGCGCGTCAGGGCCAGGAGGGTCGGCGGACGGCTGAGGAGCAATTTCCCAAAATAAGGTGCGGCCAGCAGTTTCAGGGTGAACTCAACCACCGTCCCGCCGACAACGGCTGAAATTAAGGCTCCCGCGGCAGAAATCACAAAGAGCACAACCCTGCCTTGACGGTCGTTGATGCCGAAAAAGTCCCAGAAGGGCAGCAGCGGCAGGATGATAAAAAACAGCAGCAAAAATCCCAAACCCGCGGACAAAAGGGCGCTAATAGTGAACGGCAGCAACGAGAACCATTCCAGTTTATTCTCCAGTTCGATGCAATCCTTGCAGAGCGGCGGTTCCAACTCAAGCATGATCGATTTTTTATCCGATTTGCTGACATCGAAATGGATGGCGCGTGTACCGGCTTTGGGTTTTCCGCATTTCAGGCAGCCCTCGGGGAAAACCAGTTTCGGCAACTGGCGCGGCGATTTGATTGGGACGGTCAGGGTATACATCGTTTACCTCTAAAGTAGGATGTTCTTGAGTATCTCCAATAAAATGGGTTCCTGGTCGGGCAAAACGGTGCGCGGGTCGAGCAGAACGCGGTCGTTTTCGGTGCGGGCGATGATGGCCGGGGTTTGCTGGCGCAGTTTGGCTAAGAATTTATCGGGTTTGGGAAGTTCGAGGCTTAATACGAAGGTGGGCAGGCTCTCACCCGGTAACGATCCGCCGCCGACGGTTGATTCAGCCGGAACAACCGACATCCTGAGCGAAGTCGAAGGAGCTAATTCCCGTTGCCAGTGCTCGGCCCTGGCCTTGAGCGACTCCGGCGTCTGCGAAATCATGCGCCAGATTGGGATTTCTGTCTCGGCTTCGTCTTTCAGGTAATGCAGCAGGGTGGCCGTGATCCCGGCCAGGCGGGTTTTATCGGCGCGGACAGCGCGCGCCAGCGGATGCTTTTTGATTTTGTCGAGCAGGGCTTTTTTGCCGATGATGATCCCGGCCTGCGGCCCGCCGAGCAGTTTGTCGCCGGAGAAGGTGACCACGTCGGCCCCGGCAGCCAGCGATTCAAGGATGGTCGGTTCGTGGGTCAGGCCGTATTTTTCAACGTTGAAGAAAGTGCCCGAGCCGAGATCATCGATGACGATGGCATCGTGGGCGTGGGCCAGGTCGCAGATTTCTTTTAAGGAGGGTTCTTCGGTAAAACCGATGATTTTGAAGTTGGAGCGGTGGGCGCGGATGACCACGGACCTGAAAACGGACTCTTTCACGGACTCACGGATGGAAGCGGACTCGGAAACGGACTTTTTAGCGGACTCACGGATGGAAACGGACTTGGAAAAGGACTCGGACAGGGCTTCTTCGTAGTCGCGCAGGTGGACTTTGTTGGTGCTGCCCACTTCGATCAGTTTGGCCCCGCTTTGCTTCATCACATCCGGGATGCGGAAGGAGCCGCCGATTTCGATCATCTGTCCGCGGGCGATGATGGCCCGTTTGCGATTGGCCAGGGCGGAAAGCGCCAGCAGGACGGCGGCGGCGTTGTTGTTGACGACAACCGCGGCCTCGGCCCCGGTCAGACGTTGCAAGACGGCTTCGGAGTGAATCAGGCGCGAACCGCGCTTGCCGGTGTTCAGGTCGAATTCAAGGGTCGAATAACCAACTGAAACGGCCTGCATGACCTCCATAGCGGATTTGCTCAACGGGGCGCGGCCCAGGTTGGTGTGGATGATCACGCCGGTGGCGTTGATGACCGGTTCGAGCGTGGAACGCGTCCACGCTGCGAGGCGGGATTGGGCCAGGGCCAGGAGCTGCTCATTTGCCGGGACGGAAGCCCCGCCGCGGACATCCGCCCGAACCTGTTCGAGGCTTTCACGAATCGCCTGGGCGACGAGCGGGCGGCCATAGGCGCGGATGAGTTCGCCCGCTGCCTGGAGCAAGCTGTCGACCGGGGGAATGTTACGGAGCGTCATCGGGTTCGGATTGGGTTGGGTGCGGGGTTGGTTCGGGTTGGGTGACCGGTTCGACGAACGCCAGACTGGGGTCGTCGCGCCAACGGATCAGATATTCGATGATGACAATGCCCACGGCCAGCCACAGACCGAGCGAGAAGTTGAGAATGCGTCCAAGTTGCAGCCAGGTCAGGGTCGCGCCGTAAACGCCAACCCAGATTGATTCGCGCATGACAGTAGCCGGGCGCAGGCTGGCCGAGAAGGTGTTATTAATGAAGTAAACAATCGGCATGGCCGTGCCGGTCAGGGCGATGACAATCAGGGCGAAAAATGCCCAGCGCGGCCAGACGGTTGGCAGGGTGTAGTTGGTGATTAAAGCCAAACCGCCCCAGCCGCCGATGAACATCAGCAGGGTGGGGACGAGGAAACGTCGATATGCAAATGAAAGTTTAGGTTTTGTTTCAGGCATGGCATCCATGCCTGTGATTATACCTTTTCAGGGCACAGATTTTACGGGGTTTCGCAAGGATTTTTTATTGCGGGGTTGCGTTATAGGCGGCGAGATAATATCTCGCCCTACGAAATTACTTCCATTCTTGCGGGATTTTCTGGATATCGTAAGGCACGTTCTGGTAAACGTAGTAGTTGAGCCAGTTGGTGTAGAACAGATGGGCATGTGAGCGCCACAAGACAAAGGGCGGCTGGCTGGGGTCGTTGCCTGGGTAATAGTTGCGCGGCAGGGCGATGGGCAGTCCCTTTTTGACATCGCGGTCGTACTCGGCCTTGAGGGTCAGCGGATCGTATTCGGAGTGACCGGTAACGTAAAACTGACGCCGGTTTTTGGATGCAACGATGTAAACCCCGGCTTCGGGCGATTCGGAGAGGATATCAACCTCGGAAACCTGCTCGATATCGCTGCGGCGAATCTCGGTGTGACGCGAGTGCGGGGCGTAGAAGATGTCGTCGAAGCCGCGCAGGATGGGTTCGTTGGCGAAGTTGGCGCTATGCGGAAAAACGCCAAACATCTTGGCTGGCATTTCGTATTTGGGGATGCCGTAGCGGTGGTACAGCCCGGCCTGGGCGGCCCAGCAGATGTGGAAGGTCGAATGAACGTTTTCCTCGCTCCAATCGAGCACTTCCTGGAGTTCGCTCCAGTAATCGACTTCTTCGAAGGGTAACAATTCAACCGGCGCGCCGGTGATGATCAGGCCGTCGAATTTCTGGTTGAACACATCGCGCGGGGCAACGTAGTGTTCGAGCAGGTGTTCGGGCGGGGTATTCTTCGAGTCGTGGGTCAGGGTGTTGAGCAGGGTGATTTCGACCTGTAACGGCGAATTGCCCAACATGCGCAGCAGTTGGGTTTCGGTGGAAATTTTGGTTGGCATCAGGTTCAGGATGGCGATACGCAGCGGGCGGATGTCCTGATGGCTGGCGCGGTCGTCATCCATGACGAAGATGTTTTCGCTTTCAAGCGTGGCACGGGCGGGAAGGGTTTTGGGGATGATGACGGGCATGGGGCTCCTAAAGGATGAATTATGAAAGATGAAGAATGTGCAAGCCCTGAGCGGAGCTGCGCGAAGTTGGCGCGGCGTAGTCGAAGGGTATCTCTTCGATACCGTCCTTCGACTACGGGCCTCGGCCCTCCGCTCAGGACTTGGATAGACTTATCCCAGCGCTTGCCCCAAATCCCACAGGATGTCGTCGATGTCTTCGAGGCCGATGCTCAGGCGGACGAAGTCAGGGCTGACCCCGGCAGTGACCTGCTGTTCCTCGGTCAATTGGCTGTGGGTGGTGGTGGCGGGGTGGATGGCGAGGCTGCGGGCATCGCCGACGTTGGCCAGGTGGCTGAAAAGCTGCAGGCTTTCGATGAACTTCTTGCCGGCTTCCGCGCCGCCTTTGATGCCGAACCCGAGGATTGCGCCGGCGCCTTTGGGCAGGTAGCGCTTGGCGCGCTCATAATCGGGGTGACTCTTCAGGCCGGGATATTTAACCCAACTGACCTTGGGATGCTTCTCCAGGTATTCCGCGACGGCCTGGGCATTTTGCACGTGACGGTCGAGGCGCAGGGAAAGTGTTTCGATCCCCAGTAAAGTTTGCCAGGCGTTGAACGGCGACTGGCAGGCGCCGATGTCGCGCAGGACATGCACGCGGGCCTTGATGGCGAAGGGGGGCAGGCCCGCGCCGAGCAGGTCGGCGTAAACCAGTCCGTGATAGGACGGGTCGGGGGTGGTGAAGTTGGCGAAGCGGCCGCTGGTCCAATCGAAGTTGCCACCGTCGACGATTATGCCGCCGATGCTGGTGCCATTCCCGGTCAGGAATTTGGTGGTGCTGTGGGTGATAACATGCGCGCCCCACTCAAACGGGCGGAACAGGTAAGGGGTTGCAAAGGTATTGTCGATGAACAGGACAACGTTATGGCGATTGGCAATTTCGGCGACTTCTTCAATCGGGAAGACGGAGATATCGGGGTTGCCCAGGGTTTCACCGTAGATGATTTTGGTGTTGGGCCGGATGGCAGCTTCGAAATTCTTCGGGTCGCTCGGATCCACGAAGGTCACCTCGATGCCCAGTTTGGGCAGGGTGTACTTGAACTGGTTGTACGTCCCGCCGTACAGGCGGCTGGACGAGACGATGTGGTCGCCGGCTTCGGCCAGGGTGAAGATCGCCTGGGCCTGGGCGGCGTGCCCGCTGCTGGCGGCCAGGGCGGCAACGCCGCCTTCCAGGCTGGCGATGCGCTGCTCGAGTACATCGGTGGTCGGGTTCATCAAGCGGGTGTAGATGTTACCGAGTTCCTTGAGTGCAAATAAATTGGCGGCATGCTCGGTGCTCTTGAACTGGTAGCTGGTCGTCTGGTAGAGCGGAACGGCGCGCGAACCGGTGGTCGGGTCGGGGCTGTAGCCAGCGTGCAGTTGGCGGGTGGAAAATCCTTGCTTGCGGGTGTTGCTGGTCATGATGGTCTCTCCTTTGGTGAGATAAGATAGGGATGAATCAAACGGATTTGGCGTTCCGACTGATTGGCAAAATAAAAAGCGGCGGACAGTCTCGCGCAAACTTGTTGTCTGCGGGAAGACTGTCCGCCGCCTGGCGGGCGTCCATATCGGACGCGCTCGAGTTAAGCGTTGCGCTTATTCTCCAAGGCGGTGGGTACAGCCCCCGCCCGGGGCATGGACATGGGTAAACAGATGCAGAAGATGGTTTTCATCGTGGGTTTCTCTTTCAAGATTTCGCGCAATTATATGGATTGTTGGCAAGTTGTCAAGACAAAAATCAAGATTGGTTATAAAATGGTTTAAACGCGGAAACTTTTCACCGTTTTTGCGCGTCTGAGTAACATCTCAATTGTTTACGGGGGTTTCAAATTCATAGCGGACGGGAGGTGAAACGTACTGATACGGATTCCTGTTTTTGGCTTGTTCCCGGCCCAACGCCGAGGGCGGGGAGCATAACGCTGTCGCTTGTTCTCACAATTGAAAGAAGGAGAAAGAAATGACCGCCAGATTTTTGGTTTGTTTGATGTTGCTTGTATCCGTATTGGGGGTTTCAGCCTGTGGGGCCGCCGCGCCGACGCTGGTCAACGAGGCCCCTGCGCAGCCGGTAGCTGAAGAGCCGGCCGCTGAATATCAATCTGCACCTGCCGCTGCCGAAGAGGGGTTATCTTCCCGGTCGCCGCTTTCGCCGCCGAATGGCGATCCCGTCGATGATATGTTTTTTCAGGATTATGGCGTCAACCCGATGGTGGATGTCGAGGACGATAACCTGTCCACCTTTGCCCTGGATGTCGATACCGGCTCCTACACGGTTGCCCGTAGCTATGTGATGGATGGCAACATTCCGCCCAAGGACGCCATCCGGCCCGAGGAATTTGTCAATTATTTTGACCAGGATTATCCGCTGCCGCCTGAGCGCAGCGCGTTTGCCATTCACCTCGACGGCGCGCCGACGCCTTTTGGCGAGACCGAACGTTACCAGATGCTGCGTGTCGGCATCCAGGGCTATGCCGTCCCTGAAGACGAACGCAAGGATGTTTCGCTGACCTTTGTCATTGATGTTTCCGGTTCGATGGATCGCGAAGACCGCCTGGAATTGGTCAAACGCTCGCTCGAATTGCTGGTCGAGCGCCTCGGGCGGCGCGACCGGGTCAGCATTGTTGTTTACGGGTCGGAAGCGCGGGTTGTGCTGGAACCGACTCCCGGCGACGAACAGCGCACCATCCTGCGCGCCATCGACCGCCTGCGCCCGGAAGGCTCGACCAACGCCGAGGCCGGGCTGCGGCTTGGCTACCAGATGGCTGCCGAGGCGTTTGAACCGGAATCGATTAATCGCGTCATCCTGTGCTCAGACGGGGTGGCCAATGTCGGCGAAACGGATGCCGGTTCGATCTGGCAGGAAATCGAGCGCTACGCCGATGATGGCATCACCCTGACCAGCGTCGGTTTTGGTATGGGCAATTACAACGATGTCCTGATGGAACAATTGGCCGACAACGGCGACGGGTTCTACGCTTATGTCGATGATATTCAGGAGGCCGAGCGCCTGTTTGTCGATAACCTGACCAGCACCCTGCAGGTGATTGCGCTGGATGCCAAGGTGCAGGTTGAGTTCAACCCCGAAGTTGTGACCCGCTATCGCCTGGTCGGTTACGAGAACCGCGATGTTGCCGATGAAGATTTCCGCGACAACGAGGTCGATGCCGGGGAAATCGGCGCGGGTCACAGCGTCACTGCCCTGTACGAGGTCAAGCTCGATCCCGAAGCCGAGGGCCGCATTGCCACTGTTTACCTGCGCTGGCAGGACCCGGACTCGGGCCAGGTGGTCGAACTTTCCCAGGATTTCGACAGCCGCGATCTGGAACGCGACTTTGAGTACGCCAATCCGCGCTTCCAGTGGGCGGTGGTGGTGGCCGAATATGCCGAGGTGCTGCGCGAAAGTTATTGGGCGCAAGACAGCAGCATTGGCGATGTGCTGGCTGAAGCGCGGCGCGTGGCCGAAGAACTGCCCCGCGACCCGGATGTGGATGAATTCCTCGAACTGGTGCGCAAGGCCAATCGCCTGACCGATTAACAGCCAGTTTTGGTACTACAGCAATTGCCCCACAGGCGGTTTACATCTTTGTCGATGAAACAGCCTGTGGGGTTTTGTATGGCGGCGGGTTTATAATCGTGCTTATCCAACCCTGTAAACCTTTGTCTCATGGCTGACCTATCCAAACAACTTCCCTTTGAAATCCAACAGCAGAATTTCCGTAACGTTCAACTCGATGCCATCGGTGTCGGGTTGTCGGCGGCTGCCTCGCCCTTCCTGCCGGTTTTCCTGGCGCGCCTGGGCGCAAGCAACTTTGAGATTGGCTTGCTCTCCTCCATGCCGGGTGTTACCGGCTTGATTTTGGCTATTCTTGTCGGTCGTTTCCTGCAAACCCGGCGCAATATTGTGCCCTGGTTTAGCCTGTCGCGCTTGCTGGTTCTCTCCAGCTACGCTTTTACCGGCCTGATAGCCGTTTTTATTTCCGGCTCGCTGGCGATCAAATCCATTTTGGGGGTCTGGGCTCTGGCCACCCTGCCGCAAACGTCGCTGGCGGTCGCCTTTAGCGTGGTGATGAACAACGTTGCCGGGTCGGATGGCCGCTATACCCTGCTCAGCCGGCGTTGGTCGATCATCGGCCTGACCAACGCGGTTGTCACCTTCCTGGCTACCCAGATGCTCGACCGGGTGGTTTTCCCGCTCAATTACCAGATTTTATTTATCACCCTCTCGGTCGGCGGGCTGATTAGTTTTTATTTTTCCAGCCGAATCACCCTGCCCGACCAGGATGCGCCGCCCCTGGCCAGTGGGCATTCTTTGGGCGAGACTCTGCGCAATTACCGGGAACTGCTGCGCAGCAACCCGGCTTTTGTTTCTTTTGTCTCGAAGCGTTTTGTCTACCTTTCGGCGATTGCCCTGGGCGCGCCGCTCTTCCCGCTCTATTTTGTGCGCCAGGTTTCAGCCACCGACGCCCAGATTGGCGCCATCAACATGACCATGACCACCGTGCTGATGGTCGGTTATTTTGCCTGGACCTGGCTTTCGCGCCGCCGGGGCGGACGTTTTGTCCTGCTGGCAACCACGTTTGGCCTTAGCCTTTACCCGGCCCTGACCGCCACCTCGCTGGATGTAACCTGGATGATTGCTTTCGCCGGTTTGGCCGGTTTTTTCCAGGCTGGCATCGACCTGGTCTTCTTCGACGAACTGATGAAGACCGTCCCGCCTGAATACAGTGCAACCTTTGTCTCGCTGGCTCAAAGCATCCAATACCTGTCTGCCATCCTTGCGCCGCTGCTGGGCGCGACCCTGGCCGATTCGATTGGCCTGGGCCCGGCGTTGCTGGTCAGCGCCGGGCTGCGCCTGCTCGGTTTCCTGCTCTTTTTGCGCCCCGACAAGCGCGCAGTTGCCGGATAAGTTTTGGTTCAGGTCGGTTTTGCTGTAAAATGAAGGCAACCAGAAAGCAGGCCAATGTGGACAATTTCCTGGAATACATCAACAGCGCCGAGGCCGAAACCCTGCAAAAAACGCCGGGAATCAGCCCTGCCCTGGCCGAGCGGATCATTGCTGCGCGGCCTTTTGCCGGCCTGGACGACCTGCGGCGGGTCAATGGCCTGGGTGGGAAACTCCTCCAGCGCCTGCAAGACTCTTTCGATGGAATGGTTGCCATGAGCGAAGAAACTGCCCTTGTTCCCAATCCCGAACCCGAGCCGGAACCCGCGCCCCTTGCCCCGCGGGCGGAAGACGCGGGCACCCCCCGGCCTGAACCTGCCGCCAAATTGCGCCCCAATTTTGGCCAACGGCTGGGCCGCGCTTTTGTCGGGTTCCTTAAGTTCCTGTTGACGCTTTTTGTTATCCTGGCCATCCTGGGCGGAATTGCTGCCGGCCTTTATTTCGGCCTGCCCTACCTGTACCAGGTGTACGTGGTGCCGGTCAACCAGAACACGGCCCGCATCGCCGATGTGGCCCACCAGCAGGCCCGCGATGTGCTCGCTTTGCAGGCTCAAATCGACGACTTAAAGGCTCGCGATACCCTTTTTGAAACCCAACTGGCGGCCATTGAGACTTCCATCGAAGCCCATACTGCCAGCCTGGCCCGTTTGGAAGAGATGCAATCCAAACTGGATTCAGCCGCCGATGAGCAGCGCCAGGGCTTGAACGCCGAACTGGCCCGCCAGATCGAACTGACGCGCGCGATTGAATTGCTTTCGCGGGCGCGCCTGTACCTTTCACAGAGCAATTTCGGCCAGGCCCGCCTGGACATCCAGTCGGCCCGTGAGCTCCTGGCCGGGACCCGAGATACTTTGCCCGCCGCACAGCAGATCGGGCTGGACGCAGTCCTGGCGCGCCTTGATCTGGCCCTCGGCAATTTGCCCGATTTCCCGGTGATTGCGGCGGACGACCTGGATATTGCCTGGAACCTTCTCGTGCTCGGCTTGCCTGAAACTGCCGCGCCATAAACCTGATAATTCAACGATTGAGGAGAGATACCGATGACTTTTAAAATCAAATTTGGCACCGATGGCTGGCGCGGCGTGATCGCCGAAGAATACACCTTCGACAATGTCCGGCGCTGCGCCCAGGGCTACGCCTCGTACATGCTCGAACAGGGCAAGGCCGGGAAATCGATTGTGGTCGGCCACGACAAGCGTTTCGCCAGCGAAAACTTCGCCGCCGCGACCGCCGAAGTGCTGGCCGGTAACGGCTTCAAAGTTTTCCTGACCGACAGCGCAACCCCGACCCCGGTCATCGCTTTTGCGGTGGTCAATACCAAATCTTGCGGGGCGGTCAACATCACCGCCAGCCACAATCCGCCTGCCGATAACGGTTTCAAGGTCCGCAATGAGACCGGCGGCGCAATCGACCCCGAAGGCCTGCTGCGCATCGAAGCGCTGATTCCCGATTCCCTGGCGGATGTCAAACGCCTGCCGCTGGCCGAAGCCGGGGGCAAAATTGTCAAATTTGATGCCCATACCCCCTACTTTGAGCATGTCCAAAAGTTGATCGACTTGCAACCAATCCGCGATGCTGGTTTGACGGTCATGGTCGATGTGATGTGGGGCAACGGCGCGGGTTATTTCACCAAACTGCTGGGCGGCGGAAAGACCCGGGTTATTGAAATCCACAACGAGCGCAACCCCTCCTTCCCGGAAATGAAACGCCCCGAACCGATCCGCCCGAATATCGATGTTGGCCTGAAAGCCACCGTTGAGAACAAGGCCGATATCCTGCTCATCACCGACGGCGACGCCGACCGCTGCGGCATTGGCGATGAGAACGGCGAGTTCATCAACCAACTGCGCGTGTATGCCTTGCTGGCCTATTACCTGCTCGAAATCCGCGGCGAACGCGGCGACATCGTCAAGACGCTCTCAACGACCAACATGCTCAACCGCCTCGGCGAGATTTACGGCGTGCCTGTTCACGAGACTGGCGTCGGCTTCAAGTATGTCGCCCCGAAGATGACCGAAACAGATGCCTTGATTGGCGGCGAAGAGAGCGGCGGTTACGCGTTCCGCGGCAATGTGCCCGAGCGTGACGGCATCCTGGCAGGCCTGTACATGCTCGATTTCATGGTGCGCACCGGCAAGAAACCGACCGAACTGCTCAAGATGCTCTTCGAGAAGGTTGGCGGCGAGTATTTCTACGATCGGGTCGACAGCGCTTTTAGCGGTGACCGTGCCACCCGTGAGAAGATGATCCTGGATGCCAAACCGGCCACCCTGGGCGGTCTGAAAGTGACCGAACTGATTACGGTCGACGGTTTCCAGTTCCGCATGGAAGACGGCGGCTGGATGTTGATCCGCTTCAGCGGCACCGAGCCGATCATGCGCGTTTACTGCGAAACCCGCCACGCCGACAAAGTCCAGGCGATTTTGCAGGACGGCCTGAAAGTGGCCGGGATCAAGTAAAGTCAGTTTGTAAGAAATCAAAACTCCCCGCAAGGGGAGTTTTTTGGTTTTGGGTTAATCTGCCAACATAATAGTTGTATTATCTGTTTATTTCGTTTCAAACAAGGAGCGTGGCAAACCAGACTGACGAATAATGCTCTGCAATGTTCCAATTTTCAACTCATCATGATTAGGGATTGGAACTGTAATGGTGCTGTTTCCTGATTTCTTTTGCATAACGATATGGCTGCCCTTTTGACGTATTTCTTCAAACCCATGTTGCATCAAAAGTTTACAAAGTTCACCCCGGAGAAAATGCGTAGTTTTGGCATTTCAATCTCCGGCGGTTGTTCTGACTTTCAAGTTAGGGATGGCGGGCATCAGCGGCATAATGTAGGTTTCTTTTTTTAACCTGCGCCGAATCTCGGATGGCGATGCATCTTCAAAGAATAACTCTACTGCTTCGAGCAGGTTGGCTCGCGCTTCTTCAATCGTGTTTCCCTGGCTGGCAACAATCTACTTCAGGACATGTGGCAACGTACATCTCATCTTCTCGTTCAATCACGGCGGTTAACTGTAAGGTTTTTGCATTCATAAAAGTTTCTCCTGCTTGCTACAGGGTGATAAACAAGCACATTTTCATTATACGTCAATGCATAAATGGAGAGAAGGATGATTGGATTTTATGTATTTTCTGGTGGCTTATTATTACAACAGCACAAAAACCGTCATGATCGCCAACTGCGCCAGCGGATAGTAGCTGGCGTGGTCAAAGAGCCTGCCTGCCTGGCGGCTCTCGCGTTTCTGATAAAGCTGAATGCCCGGCAGAACGAGCAGGTACAGGCCGGCCAGCCCGGAAGCGACCAGGTAAGGCCAGCCGAGCGCCTTGGGCGACATCAGCGGCAGCAGCAGGCTGACCAGCGTGGTCAGGCTGAGGGTGATGACCACCAGCAGGCCGGCTTTTTGCGGCCCAAATGTCAGCGGGATGGTTTTCGCGCCGACGCGCTTGTCTTCCTCGACATCGTTCCAGTCGGCGGGGATGTTCTGTCCGCCGATTTCCCAGAGCATCAGCCAGGTTAGCATCAGCAGCAGCAATGGCAGGGATGGATTGGGCTGCACCACGAAAACAGCAGCTACTGGCCCGCATGATTTGACCAATCCGCTGACCAGGGTGCGCCAGTAGGTCACTTTCAGCAGGCGGCAGTAGACCACTTCCAGCAGGGCGGCGGCGATGACGATGAAAACAATGGCCGGGTTCAAGAGATAAGCCCCGATCAACGCCAGGGCATACCAGAAGGCGAACCAGGCCCAGCCTTGTTTCGCGCTCAGGATGTTTTGCGCCAGCGGATAGCGCATGGCCGAAGCCTCGACCGAGTAGCCCTGGTTGATGCCCTGCCCGGCGAATTTTTCACGGTCGGTTTTGATGGCCACCAGATCGTTCAGGGCGTAGATGGCGGTATAGCCGGCGAAGGCGGTCAGCAGCGAAAGCAGCAGCACCTGCCATTCAGGGAAGGCGCCCAGCCAGAGCAGGGCAGTGAATCCCGGCATGGCAACATCCAGGATTCCGTGGGTGGTGCGGGAGAGGGCGAGGAAACGATTGAGCATGGGTCAGTGTCCAGTTTTTAGTTTTTAGTTGTCAAGCCCTGAGTGGAGAGATCGCAGTCGAAGGGCGGTATACAAGTATCCAGTGTCCAATGATTCGAGTATCGAATAACGAGTATCCAATCTCTACTCATCTAGTTCTTTTGACAAAATGTGCCATGTAATTCATGTCTTCTTTATCAAGGGCAACCTTGAAATTGCCGTTGATTGGATTGTATATCAGGCTGGCGATGCGCACAAAATCAAGCCCGGCGGTTTGCGACCAGGCTTTGAGTTCGGCAGGGCGGATCAGTTTGCTGTAGGTGTGCGTGCCGCGCGGCAGCAGGCGCAGGACATATTCGCCGACCAGGATAACGGCAAACAACGACTTGAGCGTGCGGTTGATGGTCGAGAAAAAAACTTTCCCGCCGGGTTTGACGGCCCGGGCGCAGGCGGCAATTACCTTTTGCGGTTCGGGGACGTGCTCAAGCATTTCCATGCAAGTCACGGCGTCGAAACTCCCGGCCTGCTCCGCGGCAATTTGCTCGGCGGGGACAGCGCGATAGTCGATTTCCAGTCCGCCGGCCTGGGCGTGCTGGCGGGCCGCTTCGAGCGAGGCCAGCGACAGGTCGATGCCGGTCACCTGCGCCCCGGCTTTGGCCAGCGCCTCCGAGAGAATCCCGCCGCCGCAGCCGACGTCCAGGATGCGCGGGTGGGGTGTGGCGATATTGTCCATAATAAATTTGGTGCGCAGCGGATTGATGGTGTGCAGGGTGCCCATTTCGCCTTTAGTATCCCACCAGATTTGGGAAACGTTGTCGAATTTGGCGATTTCCTGGTTGTCGGCGTTCGAGAATTGGGTCATGGGAAAGGTTACTTTCTTGGTTCGAGAGTAGAGATTCGTTATTTGAGTATCGAGTTATCGAGTATCGAGTATCGAGTATCGCATTATCGAATATCGTGTACCGGGTTATCAAATATCGCATATCGCGTAAGTTGTTCTACCGCAATCTCGATTTCATCGTGGCGAATATCGTTCAGGAAAACGCAGCTGCCGATGCCCTCCGGCATGGGCACACGCTGGTAGCCGTTGCGGTGCTCGACCCGTTCGAGCAGGTTTTCCCACATCAGGCAGGGATCGAGAACGCTGGTATCGAGGCGGATGCCGAGATGGTTGACCAGGTTGAAGAGGCGCTCGACCTCGCCCTGTGAGAGTAGGCCGCGCCCGAGAGCGATCATGCTCGAGGCGATGATGTCGAGCAGGACGGCCTCGCCGTGCAGCAGGTGGGCTTCGTGGCGCGTTTCCAGCCCGTAGCTGAAGGTGTGACCGAAATCGACTTTGCGCGCGAGATTTTCCTCGTACAGGTTGGGTTCCAGTTCCTCGAGCATCCCGCCGATGGCGTGATCGAGAATTGCCCCGCCGGGGCCATCCTGGAAGTTCAGCGTAGCGCTTTTGGCCCCGTCCCGTTCGAGCAGGGCGAACAATTCAGCATCTTTGATGACCGCCAGTTTGATGATTTCGCAGACCCCGTTCAGGATGTGGCGGCGCGGCAGGCTGCGCAGGAAAGTGCGGTCGAGGTAAACCCGCAGGGGCGGCTCAAAAGAGCCGATGCGGTTCTTGTGTCCGTTGAAATTGATGCCGGTTTTGATGCCGACCGAGGCGTCGATATATCCCATGAGTGTGGTCGGGACTTTGATGTGCGGCACACTGCGCCGGTAGCTGCTGGCGATGAAGCCGACCACGTCGGTCAACACGCCGCCGCCGATGGCGATGATAGGCTCGTCGCGGCGGTGGATGGGGAAAGAATCCAGTTCGTAGAGAATGCCAAGATACGAATCGACGGTTTTGTGTTCTTCGCCGCCGGGGAAGGTCACGATTTTGGCGTCGATTTGCTGCTGGGCGAAGTAATTGCGGATGGTTTCACCGTAGAAACGGGCGACATTGCTGTCGAGAACCACAAAGCGACGTTTACCGCCCTCCGTTAAAAGGGTCGGGTTGCCCGGCTCGAACAGTCCTGGCGCGTTGACGATTTCATATTCGATCGGGCGGTTCGCGCGGACGCGCCAACGGGTGTTGCCAATCGTCATGCCGCGTCCAGCCAGTCTGCCCTGGCGGCCAGCACTTCGCGGGCAATCGCCTGGGCGGGCGCGAGGCTGTGATTCTGGTAATTGCCGCACTGGTCGATGCGCTCATAGGGCACACCGCTGGCAGCCAGGATGTCGTTCAGGATTTTTTCGAGGGTCTCGCAGAGCAATTCGGCGCGGCCTTCGTTCAGGAAGATCAGGTAAAAACCGGTCTGGCAGCCCATCAACCCGACTGAGATGAAGTTTTCGGGCAGGTAGCGGTTGAAGCCTTCGAGCAGGAAGTGTTCGAGCGAGTGCATTTCGGTGATCGAAAGCACTGCGCCGGTGTTGGGACGCCTGATGCGCAGGTCGACGCTGTAAACCACGTCGCCGCCGGGGCCGGGGCGGGCTGAGCGCAATTTCAGGGTGGGGGCTTTGAGCAGGCGGTGGTCGAGTTCGCCAACGGTGGCGGGGTTCCAGCCGAGGGTTTGGTAGTTGATCATGGGTGACTCCTGTTTAGGGGTAGGGGCGCATTTTGTCATTTCGAGCCGCCCAGCGGCGAGAAATCTTAATCATTGCGAGTAAGATTTCTCAGTCGCTGCTACGCAACTCCTTCGAAATGACAAATGGCCCCTAAAATTACACAAATTGCGCCAAATGACGGTAGCTGTCGGCCAACGCCTTTTGCCACGATTCGACGTGGTGGTAAAGCTCGACCGAGCCGTAGCCGTCGAAGCCATTGTCGGTCAGGGCTTTGAAGCTGGCGGCGAAGTCGAAGGTGCCTTCGCCGGGGATTTCGTGGAAGTGGACGATGCCGGTCAGGGTGTTGGCGATGCGCTTGTCGACCAGTTGCGGGCCTTTGACTCCGCGCAGGTAGCCGAGGATGGGTTTGGCGCGCTCGAGCACATCGTAACTCAGGCCGGGGACGGAGATCCAGTAGGTGAAAAACTCATCGTCGAAGGGCGATGCGCCAGCGTAGAGGCCGGGGTAGTGGACAATTTCGGGGGATTTCTGGATTCCGGCCCCGGCGAGGAGCGCATCCAGCCGTTTGCGTTGGACAGGGCCAGGGGACACGTCGCAGAAATAGCGTGGAAAATGGCGGTCGAGCAGGGCATAATCCGCTGTTTCTGGAAAATAAACCAGGTAGGAGGCGAAATCGAGGTCAAAAGATAGTTCCGGGGCGTCTTTGACGATTTTCAGGTTGTAGCCCTGCTGGGCGTCGGAGACGTGCAGGTAGCGGATGTGGGGAGCGGCCTGGGCCAGGGCTGCGACGTAGTTTTGCTCGGAGCAGTAGGAATGCAGCAGGTCGATGTGCAGGCGGAAGCGCGGCGAGTTGATTTCGTGCATCAGCGACAGGCCCTGCTCCATCGTTTCGATGAACATGCCGGGTTCGGGTTCGATCAGCAGGGTGATGTCTTCATCCGGGCGGATTTCGGCGATGCATTGCTGGATGCTGTCGATGAGCAGTTCGCGCGGGTTGACGGAGGGGCTGCTGACGTGCTCGTCGCGGATGAAGCCGCTGCCGAAGGTGACGAGGTTGACGCCCAGTTTGCGGGCAACGTGGATGCCGCGTTTGACCAGTTCGATGCGCCGTTTGCGCCCGGCCAGGTCGGGGGTCATCAGGGAGGGTTCGTGCGGGCGCTGGGGGGTGAAGAAGTGCGAGGCGGTGGCGACGCAGGCGGCTTTGACCCGGCCCGAATCGAGGCGCTTTTTGACGTTGGCGAGGTCGTCGTCGCTCAGGTCGAAGGGGTTGAACTGTTCGCGGTGGAAGGAAATTTCGATGCCGGGGTAGCCGACTTTTTCGACCTCGTCGATGGCGGTGATGAAGTCGAGATTGGTCAGGCCGAAGGTGCTGTAGCTGAGTTTGATCATGGCAGTCTCTCCGTTGGGCGTGCTTGTTCAAAACGGTACAAGTCAGACAGCCATTCTATTGAGTTATGGGAGCAGGGTCAAGGGTTGGGGGAAAACCTTTCACCGTAATCCCGCCAGGGACGCGGAAATCTTTTAGCAACTTTCAAGTTGAATCCTTGCACAAAAGCAAGAAATTTACCACGAAGGTAACGACGGAACACGACGTAAGAGCATTTAAGGTTTTCCGTAGTGTCCCGTTGTTGACGTTGTGGTAGAAATGATTTTAGCGAAACGGACAGACATCCGCCGGGGTGTAGGTGTGGCTCTGCGCGCCGTGATAATCGCTGCCGAGCGGAATCAGAATCTCAGAGTGGGCATCGGCGTAAGCAATGGCAGCGGCGCAGGCGTTGTACATGAGTCCGCTGGACTGGTAGGCGTTCCAGAAATCGGTCGCCATTTCAACGTAGGGATAGCCGGGACTATCAGCCGGGAATTTCTCTTGCAGGGTGGCGTATTT
>JAEWVF010000083.1 GCA_023459215.1 Chloroflexota bacterium | reverse complement strand
ATCGACGACTTCGCTCGGCACCTCGATGTCGGCTCATCGCATCCTGGGGCTGGACAAGGTCCCAAGGGTCGGGCTGTTCGCCCGTTAAAGCGGTACGCGAGCTGGGTTCAGACCGTCGTGAGACAGGTCGGTCTCTATCCGCTGTGGGCGTAAGGGATTTGAAAGGATCTGCCCCTAGTACGAGAGGACCGGGGTGGACGGACCGCTGGTGTGCCAGTTGTTCCGCCAGGAGCATTGCTGGGTAGCTATGTCCGGCAGAGATAACCGCTGAAAGCATCTAAGTGGGAAACTCGCCTTAAGATTAGATCCCTCATGGAGATAATCCAGTAAGAACGCAGGAAGACTACCTGCTATATAGGCGGCATGTGTAAGCGCAGTAATGTGTTTAGCTAAGCCGTACTAATGTTCGAGGGCTTCTCTTGTGGTACGGAGAACTTGATACTTTTTCTACAGAATTCATCAGTTGCTGTTCAGGACTAACCTAGTAAATTAGTCTTTTGGTGATTAGAGCGACGAGGGTCCACCCGGTCCCATCCCGAACCCGGAAGTTAAGCTCGTCAGCGCCGATGGTACTTGGAGGGCAGCCTCCTGGGAGAGTAGGTCATTGCCAACAGGCTTTTTGGCTCCCCTTGTGGGATGCCAAAAATACCCCGCGAAAGCGGGGTATTTTTATTTCTATAGCTTGTAGGGAATTTCTATTGGCGGGTGATGAAAGGTTGTGCGAACCGTTCGGCATAGGCCCCATTCTTTTTTAACATCTCATCAAAATACGAGTGTGCAACAGGCAGGCGCAGGAAGAGTTTAAAAACAGGCCCCAGGATGGCGGGGAAAGATTCTGGGTGGGCGATTTTGGCCAGGATTTCGGGCGCGAAACGTCCCTCGGATGCCAGCCCGACCCCCAGCGCGCGCAGGTTGGTGAACAGGCTTTCGTTCATGTTGGGCGGCATAACCCGTACGGCTTCACCGTTGCCTTTGACCACTGTACCCAGGTAGGGAGACCCAATCCGTTCGGCCAGTTTTTCAAGATAACGTTCGACGTAGCGCGAATGCAGGCCTTCGGGAAAGCCAGATTGAACCACAAAACCAATCGGCGGATTCTTGCCGCGCTCTTTGAGCGGCTCGAGGGCTTCAATGAAGCGTTTGACAACGCCGGGCATCGAATCGGTATAAAGTGGGAAGCCAAAGAGTACACATTCAGCCTCGGCGAAGGCGGTTACCATTTTATCAGTCTCATTCAGGCGGACAAGGTGATGCATTTCGCCTGGCTCGCCAAACCCGGCAGCAATTTCGCGCAGGAAGATGGCGGTGTTGCCCTTTCGTCCGCGCGGGGAGCCGTTGAACAGGGTCAGGCTGTGCGGAGGGGTAACGGTTACGCCTGTGGTGGCGGGCAGACGCTTGGGCAACGGCAGGCAGGCGGCAGCCTGGTCTGTGATCCGGCGGGCCACTTCCGCCGCCGGGGTGTTGGTCGTCAGTGAAAATTCCAGGCGGGTCTTGAAGTTGAGCGCTGTCCGGCAGTGGATATCGGTTACGATTTGCAGGTCGCGGGCGTCGGTATCGGCTTCGGGTTCGAGCAGCAAGCCCAGTCGCGGCGACTTGGGATAGCGGCGGAGATGATGGGCTTCTCCCTGGTCGACTTCCATGTAGGGGTGGATGAGCGGAAGGTGCTTGTCGTTGGCGCGCTTCATCAGTTCGCTGGGAAAGCCCATTTTGAGCGGTGAAGCCCACAGGACGAAGTCGGCGTTGATGATGGCGCGATCCATCTCGCGCGAGTCGTCGCGGTTGGCGCATTCGCCGGGGGTTTTGACCCAGCAGCCCCAGCAACCGATGCAATAGCGCAGGGTCAGTTCGCGCAGGTCGATTTGGGTTACGGTATGCCCGCTGGTTTCGAGCGCCGGTTTGAGTTGGGCGAGATAGGTATCCAGCGCTCCGGGTTCAGGGCTGCCGTTTAAGATGGTGATTTTCATGTTTTTATCCTTTTATGCTTTTATGCAAAAAGCCAGCGAATTTGCCACAGAGCGCGGAGCCGTTGAATTTTCGTTGTATTCCTTCGCGACCGTTGTGGTTAAGGTTTTGGACTGCCTGAGCCCGGGTTACTTTCTTGGAATAGTCCGCTCGTCCACTCGGCGATGGCTTTCCAGTTGCGCTTGTCGCCGGGCATGGCCTGGATGACGAGCAGCACAAAAGGCACCTGCCACCATTTCATGCTGAAATATTGCAGGCTGCCACCGAAAACGCCGATGGAAACAGGTTTAACCAGTTTGAGAATCGGGGTCAGGTAGTTTTTCGGGGTTGAATAGTTTTCTTTGATGCTCAGGCGGGCGGGATTTTTCGGCGCTTTGGGTAGTTTCTCATCGATGAACAGCGGCACACCCTCCAGTCTGGTTTCGTTGGTCTTGGTCAGGTTGACACAGGTGACGAAGATTGCCACTTTTTTCTGGCTGAGGGCGGACTGATTGCGCTGGAGGAAGGCCAGCGCCCCGCGATGCCAGCCCAGGATCATTGGCGCGCCCAGCACGACAGCGGAATACGGCTCGAGGCTGGTGACTTTGTCGATGGGCAGAATCTCGACTGCGGCGGTTTTGCCCAATTCAGCGGCGACCGCTTCGGCGATTTTGGCGCTCGAACCGGCATTGGTGGCGTAGGTGACGAGGGTTTTTTGCATGATTTGACTATTCCTTACTAATTGACTGGGGCGCGTCCGCGCGCTTTTTCGGGGAAACGCATTTCCATCAGCGGGATGCCGATGCCGTAGGTGACAAATTCTCCCTCGGGGTCGATCTCCAGCACAGCCAGGCCTTCCAGTTTTTGAGTATCTTTTTCGTTGCCCTGGAGCAGGGCATGTAAAATATTCTGCCCTAGAACTTGCGGGTCGAGAACTTTGGCTGTTCCTGAAAAAGTGATGGTTGCCGCCGGGATTTTGATGAAAGGCATCAGCGGGATACGTTTGGCAATCGGCACGGTGAGCGATACGTGCGGGTTGTGCTGGATGTGACGCGCTTTCCAGGCATCTTTGCGAGTTGAGATGTAAAGTTTGTGGTCATGAACGATGTAAACAATTCCAATTGTGCGTGCCTCGCCTTTGGGCGTGACCATACCCAGCACGGCAAAAATTTCTTTTTTGAGTTCAGTCCAAACTTGTTCACTGGTTAATTCCATTTTTCCTCCAATGGGTTATGCTTGTGGAACCTGTCCGCTTTTGAGCCGCTCGATGACGCTTTCGGCCCAGGCCAGGTTGGCACGCATGCTTGCCAGCCCGTTTTCGAGAGTCAGCAGCCAGAAGAAGTGCTCACGCGGTGAGGGGATTTCTTGTTGATAGGGGCCAAGCTGGCCTTCGATCTGGTCGTACTGGGCAAGAATGGCGCGCATGATGGCTGCATAGCCTTCGAACTTGACCAGGATTTCTGCATCGGACAACTGCCCGCTGAAGAAGACCTGGATGAGCGGGGCGCTGCGCGGTTCGCCCATCGGCGGCGGGCCGGACAGCCATTCGCGCAACGCGGCGCGTCCGGCTGCGGTGATGTGATACACCTTGCGGTCAGGGCGGTCGTCCTGGGGAATTTTTTCCATCTCTGCAAAACCCTGCTCGGTCAGCTTGGCCAGTGTGCGATAAATCTGGCTCTGGTCGGCGGGCCAGAAATGGCGGATGGAAGTATCAAAGATTTTCTTGAGATCATACCCGCTGTAAGGGTGGTAGTTCAGAAAGCCAAGGATGGCATGTTCAAGGGACATAAGTTTGATTTATCATATATATGATTTGTCCTATATATTGTAAGTCTTATACTGGATTTGTGCAAGGGTTCACGCCCCACTCGCCGATTGCGGTTGGGGGTGCGGGTTCCTGTGCTGATTGTTTGCGGGTGGGAAGGCCTGACTACCGAAAAGCTTTATTTTTTCGTCCCTTTGTCGACCACTTTTTTACCGTATTTCTCCTGCAATTCGTCGAGTACCGATTGCAGTTTGCGCTGTTTTTCGCTGCCCTGTCCCCACAGTTCCATCTGGCGGACGGGTTCGGACAGCCCGCTTACGCCGACTCCGATCAGGCGCACGGGCTGTCCGGGCTGACGAATCTGGTTGAGCAGCATCAGGGCGGTTTCGTAAATATCGTTGGCTTGGTCGGTGGGAGTGGACAGGGTGCTCTGGCGCGTCAGGGTGGTGAAATCGGGCCAGCGGATTTTCAGTTTGATCGTTTTTCCGGCCAGTTGTTCGCGGCGCAGGCTGCGGGCCACTTCAGCGGATAGTTCTTTCAGCGTTGCTGCCAGGGTTTTGTCATCGCGCACATCGCGGACAAAGGTGGTTTCCTGGCTGATGGATTTTGTTTCGTGGGCGGTAACGACCGGGCGTTCATCGAGGCCGCGGGCGTGGTGTGAAAGGTCGCGTCCCGGTTGGCCGAAGCGGGCAACCAGTTCCCTTTCGGGGTATTGGGCGATATCGCCGATGGTGTGGACGCCCAGGCCGGACAGCCGCGATTCGGTTTTGGGGCCAACGCCCCAGAGCATGGCCGCCGGCAGCGGGGCCAGGAATTCGGCTTCGTGGCCGCCTGGGACAACGGTCAGCGCCCGCGGGTAGTCTGATCCGCGCGCCGCTTTTTTGCCGGTTTCGTTGGCGATTTTGGCAACCAGCTTGTTTGACGCGACTCCGATCGAGCAGGGCAGGCGCAGTTCATCCCAAATGGTTTGCTGCAACTGCCGGGCGATTTTTTCGGCGGGTTCATGGATGTCGCTGATGTCGACAAAGGCTTCGTCGATGGAGATTTGCTCGACGAGCGGGGAGATGTTGTGCAGGCGTTCCATCACCTGGCGGGATTTTTCGCCATATTTGCCATGACTGCGGGAGACAATAATCAGGCCGGGGCATAAGCGCACGGCCTGACTCATGGGCATGGCGGAATGAACGCCGAGGGCGCGGGCGGCATAGGAGCAGGAGGCCACTACCCCGCGTTCTTCGGGACGGCCGCCTACGGCAAACGGTTTGCCGCGCAGGGTTGGGTTGTCTAGTTCTTCAACGGCGCAAAAGAATGCATCCAGGTCGAGGTGCAGGATGGTACGCATGGGGATATTGTATCCCGATTCGTTTTATCCCCTGAGCGCTTGCCATTCGGGAATTTCACGGGCGACGGTTTCGACCAGGAAGGCGCTTTGTTCGGGCAACAGGTCGAAATAACTGCTGTTTTCACGGGCGGTATCGCGGTTTTCGACCAGCAAAATGGTCGCATCGCGGCTGAGGGCTGCTGTATGCCATGCGCCGCGCTTGACGTTGTAGAAAACGCCGTTGCGCATCACCACCGGGCTGACGGTTTCAACTGTTTCATTGCCTTCGCCCATGAACAGGACTGCCTGGCCTTGCAGAAGAACGAAAACTTCGTCGGTTTCGTTGTGGCGCTCGAAATAGGAAATCCGGTCGGGCTGCAACTCGTCGAGGTAGCGCAGGACGGCCACCCGCCAGCAGTTGAAATCGATCAGCGGTTTGTAGCCCTCGCCCAGGTATTCGTGCATTTCGAGCAAATTTTCGTTCATAAGTCCGTCTCCCAATGAAAGTGTGCTTCAAATTCTTCTTTTTCGGACACGGATTTCGCGGATTACACGGAACTGTACGGATTTTTTAAAGAAAAATCTGTGTTCATCCGTTAAATCCGTGCAATCCGTGTCCAAATATGTTTTTTTATCCTGCAACCAACTGCACCAAAATCTCAACCTGCTCCGGCAGGGACTGGAGCGCGGCGCGTTTGATTTTTACGCCGCTCGGCACCGTTTCAACAGGCATTTCCTGCCCATTGAACAGTACCGAACCGATTTTGTACTGCCCATACTCCAAACCCTGAAGGTTTTGATACGTTACGCGCAGTTTTTTGCCCGCAAAGAGGGTCTCTACGACTGTTTGCCCATCCGCGCCGAACTGGCTCGCCAGTAATTTGGGTGCAAGCAGCAGATCGCCCAGTTCGCCGCGCACGCCGTAGACTTCGGTCAGCATCGTCAGCAGGTACCAACTGGCCGAACCGGTCAGGTACGGATACATGCCGCGCCCGCGCGGGCTGAAATATTCGGGGATGCCGGGATACATGCGGCTGAGGGGGAAATCCTGACTCTGTTCGTAAATGCCAGCCAACACGCGCCAGCCCTCAGCCACCAATCCGCGTTTGTAGAGGGCGTTGGCGTACATGACGGCCATATGGCTGAACATGGCCCCATTTTCCTTGTGCCCATAGGCAAAACCGAAGGCGCGTCCCAGGTTCAAGCGCACTTGGCCGAAATCGGTATTCAGCCTGTAGCCGCGCAGGGATGGGTCGTACAGGTAGCGGTCTGCCGCCGCCGCGATTTGGCGCGCTTGCGCTTCGCTGGCGATCCCGCACATCAGGGTGAAAACCTGTCCGGTCAGGGTCATGCGTCCGCCGGCATGTTCGACCGGCTGGCCGTCGTCGTCGTAATAGCCGTTGAACCAGCCCAACTCATCGCTTTCCTTAACCCATTCCTGTTTGCGGATGTGTGACGCCAGCCAATTCGCCTTCTGACGCAGGTTAATGGCCAGATCGGCCAGCGAAAAACGGCTTTTAACTCCCGAAACCGTATGGCGCACTTGCTCGAAATAATCCTGCAAGCATTGGCGTTTTTGTTCTATCGAATCAAAATCAACCTCGGTCAGCAACATTGAAAGTTCATTGGCCAGCGTAACATCGGAAATCCCGGTTTCTATCAGCGCCAGGCACAGATCGGCCAGGGTATTCAGGTTGCCGGCATACAGGGCGCTAAAGGCAACACTCTCGCCGCGCGTGCGCGCCATGTCCAGCCCATCGTTCCAGTCTGCGCCTTCGAGCAGGATGTTGTTATGCTCGCCGACGTTGTAAAAGGCTGTCAGGTGCTGAATCAGTAAATGCTCCAGTACAGGCCCGCGATGGGGCGAACCATCCGCCGCGCGCAGCAGCGTCCCCTGTTCCGGCGACCAGGCCGGGTCGGTCTGTTGGCAGCGGTGGCTCAGGTGGTCTTTGAAATAGGCCTGTTCGCGCAGCAAAAATTCCAGGTCGCCGCTCTGGTCGATGTACAGGCGCGTCGTCAGCAGCGGCCAGGCGCCGTGATCCATCCAAACGCGCGGGATACCGTTGCGGTCGGCGCGGAACTCGCCCGGCTGCGAACCGATAATCGTCGCGTTCGAACCGTCGGCGCGCACGCCGCCAAAATAACCGAGCAGCATCTCGCTCACGTCGCCGCGCTCCATCATCAGTAGGGCGAGTACATCCTGCCACAGATCGCGCCAGCCGCGTCCGCCGCGTCCGTAATCGTGATAGGGCAGGAAGGAATTGCCCATCATTCGGCGCAGGGTCGGTTGCAGGGCCACCCAGGTCAGCCAGCCATCCAGACGGGCGCTGCCGGTCTCAAATTTCAGCGCAGCAACTTTCGAACCCCAGAAAGCCTGGGTTTCAGCCAGCGCGCGCTCGAATCTCTCGTTTGTCCCGTAGGTATCCAGCCAGGCTGCGGCGTTTTCGCCGTCCTGCAAAATGCCCATCAGGAGAATATAGGAAGTTTCCTGGCCTGGAGCCAGTTCCACATCCGCGAAGCGCAGGCCGCCCAGGGCTTCGTACCCGTCGATCGTGCTCCCCGCAGCCTGGGTCGCCGTCAAACCGGTCACGACTGCCTCGGGCCAATCCAGCGCGCCGCCCTCGCCGATGAAATCTTCCAGCACCGGGAAAAAGCCGACGGGGGGCACGGGCTGGGCGGCTAAGTCGAAGCCCATACCCAGCACCGCATACGTCAGCGTATTGACGGTGTGCCCGCGCTCATCGAACGACAACGTTGGGCGGACGAAAACACCGTTTTCCGTGCAAGTGATACGGTGTAAGAGCGAGGTAACGTGCCGATGGTCGCGCAAATTGTCCGCTGAGCGACCGTAAATCGGGATGGCGGCGGTTGGGGTCAGGCGCAGGGTTTCTTGGCCGGTGTTTTTCAGGCGGACGCGCATCAACTCAACCTGATGGGTTGTGCTGGCCGGGACGAAGCTCGTCACTTCAGCCTGCAACCCACTTTCGGCATCCAGCCGCTGGACGGTTTGCCAGAGCAAACCCGCAGTCAGGGTGGCAGCCTCTTTGGCGGCGGCAGGTGCGGGCTTGTCGTGAGCGGACAGTCGAACGATGGTTTGTTCCGCGCTGTTGCCCGTCACCGACCAGGGCCGGGTTTCGTTAATCCGCAGCCAGAAATTGCGCGCCGAGCGGGTATTGTGCAGATCGTCCACCGAAACCGGCTGGAGCAGGTAACTGTTCTGGCCGCTTTTGGCGTCGCCGTGGGCGCTCGGGGTGATGGCAGACATCATCCCGGCTTCGTTGAGCAGTGGAAAATAGAGATAATTGCTGTGGTCGGGGTCGGGCAGTTGGAAGGTGCCGGTGGAATCGATGAATTGCCAGCCAGGGTTTGTCATGGGCGTTTCTCTTTGGTTGGGATTTAAACCGTTTTCAGGCGGCTTTTGTTACGGGAGCCGGGGGATTTTATCCCCCGGCGATGGTGGTTTGCTACAGAATTTGCGCTTGCAATAACCTACAGGCCAAAATGCAGTTCAATCGCAACGGCCTGTCCTGCGCGCACAGCCTGGGCATACGGCGCAGGGATGATTCCGCCGGGAAACTCGACCGTTTCGCCGTTGGCGAGGCGCAGGATGGTTTTTTCCGCTGCCAGGCCGCAGAACGTATCGCGGCGGGATGGGTTGTGGTAGGTCACATCCGTTTTGCCGAGCAGGCGGAAGGATAACTTGCCCTCTGCGTTGAACCAACTGCCGGGTAAAACCGGGTTCAGGGCCAGTTGCAGTTCTTCTGCCTTCATAAGAAATGGCTTCGGGCCGCTCATCATCCATTGCCACATCGACAGGAATTCGGCGGTCGAACCGCTTAGGCGGGCAACGAAGCCTGCGCCATGCAGGGATTCGTCCGGGTGGGCGCTGGAGGCCAGGAAGGATGAGTTTTCGAGTGGCGAGCGGCCATAGACTGCCGGGTCCATGAATGGAACAAGATTTTGCGGCAGTTCGGCGAAAAATTGCTCGTATAAACCGGCGCGCAGCAGTTCGAGCAGGTATTTGTACGACATGTGCAGCCAGATCGAGCCGTTTTCAAGCCAGCCGGGAGAGAAAGCGCGGGCGCGGCCAATATCGTGGGGCTGGTCGTCAAGTGAAGCGTTGACGCGATACATGCCGAGTTTGCGGTCAAAAAGTTCGCTGGCGCGCACGGCTTGGTGCAGTTTGGCGGCTTCGTCACGTGCCAAAACCTTCATCTGGCGCACCGGGCCTTCGAGGAAGGCTGGCAGGGGCGCGGGTTTGAAGGATTTCACTGCAATCAAAGGCCGCCCGGCGGAGTCGGTTTCATCCAAAACATCGTATTCAACCGGTTCGCAGGCCAGGTAGGTTGGCGGGATGCCCTCGGTGAGTGCAGCGGCGCGGCGGATGCCAGCCTCGAGGCTGGATTTCATCCCGCGCAGGAGTTCCGTTAAATCGTTTGCGTTCAGGCGGATGGTTTCACCATCGAAGCCGAGACGGGTGGCGGCGCGATAGGCCTCGCGCGCATCTGAGAGCGTGTTCCAGGCTGTGAGCGGATCGCTGTGCGCGTGGGCGCGGATGGCCGCGAGCAGGATTTCCGCTTCGCGCGGCAGTTCGGTTTCGCGCGGGGATTCGGCCAGGCTTTCGAGCAGGAAATCCACCAGGCGCAGCAATTCGTAGGTTTCCGGCATGGATGAGCCAAACAGGCCGGGCAGGCCGTTCAGGGCATCGTACCAGCCGGGGCGTCCGGCTTCCATCTCGATACCCATCCCAAACGGGTCGCGGGTGCTGAATTTCAGGAGGGCCAACAGGCTGAACTTGCCAAACAGGCTCAAGCAGAAACGTTCACCCCGCCCGTTATTCGTGCGCGCCCAGGTTGCGTTGCTGCTGCGCGCAGCCATCAACCGGACTTTTTCGGGATCTTTGCGCAGGGCGTTCAACTGGCGCGGCTTGCCGCCGGAAAGCACATAGCGCTCGCGGCGCGGCAGGATAACTTCCGGGCTTTCGTAGAAGGGCAGCGGTTCAGAGTCGAAGAGCAGTTCGACCTTTTTATCGGGGTAAACCGCCAGGTAAGAATCGACCAGGTCGAGGTTGTAGGTCCAGTGGTCGACCCAGTAGCCTTCGCCAAACTCGGCGCGCAGGTGCTGTTCGGACTGAGCCAGGACAGTTTCGAGAAATTCGACCGGCTGGGGCAGTCCGGCGGCGATGGCGGCGGTCAGCAGTTTGCCAGGGGTGAAGGGTGCGGACAGGATTTTTTCGAGAGAGTCGCTTTCAGGCGACTTCGCAGGCGTAGCCGGGGATTTTAGTCCCCGGCGGTGTTCGGCAAGGATGGCGGCCCGCTTCTCGGCAGACAGGCTGAAGGTCGTGCCTTGCACGACCAGCGGATTGTAGCCATCGGATTGAATCAGGCTGGCAAAGGTTCGGATGTTGAAATCGGCCACGCGCGGCTCGAAGAACACATCGGCGCGGCGGTTTTGGTTGACATCGCGGTAATTGCCGTTGCCCTGCGAGTAATATTCGGGCGCGAGCACGAAATAGTTGTAGTCGCGTTCCATGTCGCCGTGTTTGCGCGAATAAACGTGATAAACGTGTTTCCCGCCCAGGATGAGCGGCCAGCCGCCGCGCATCACGTTATCGAGGAAGGTTTGGCGGCAGTAGGCATCGAAGAGCGGGGAGGCGGTCTTTGTGGCAATCGGTTCGGTCAGGCTTTGGGCCAGTTGGCGGGCTTCGGCCAGGGATGTTTCGAAAAAGCTGTCGGAAGTAAGTTTGGCGGCCTGGGCTTCGATCAGCGGGAAAGAGGCGACCATGCCGTACAGGCTGTTGACGGTCTGCGTTTGGGCGGGGTTTATCGTCAATTTGGCGGCGAAGAAGGCGCAGGGGGTGCGCCCCTCGAGAATTTGATGGGCCGATAAAACGGAATCCAGCCCACGGGCGGCGAAAGGCTCAGGCGAGGCAAAAGCCGTGTCGTAGCCGAAGACTGTTACCGGGTCAGCCAGCGCCGGGAGCCGTTCCCCATCCGCCGCAAAGGCCAGGGCGAAGTTCCCGGCTTCAATGGCGGACACTTCCGCGCTATCCCCCGAACTGGCGCGCAATTTGTAAAACGGAATGCGCGTTTCGATCTGGGTCACTTCCATCCAGGCTTCGACGGTGCGGGCCATGTTTTTCAGGGCGCCATCGTTGGTGCCATATGGAATCATCGCGGGCAGGCCGTCGAGAACTTCGAGTTCGAGCGCGGTGTCGCCCAGGTTGCGGAAACTGACGCGCCGCGCCAGGGCGGCGAAGGGCTGGTTGGAGACGGTGAAGTACAAAACGCTGGTTTCGAGGCCGAGTTCGGGGTTCGTTTCGCGGATTTCAACTTCGTTCATGCCGGTGAACATTTCACGCCGGGTGTTTTGCCCGCTGAAAGGTTCGTAAAATCCGCTTTGCCCGCCGCGCTGCCAGCGGATGAAGGTGCGAAAACCGAGTAAAGCGGTCTGGCGGTAGGCTTTGCTGGCTGGCTGGAATTCGAGAATGGGATAGTCTTTGCTCTCGACGCCAAACCCGGCGATGGCCTGGCCGCGGTTGACGTAGAAAACCCAAAGCGGGATGCCCAACGTGCCGGCGATGCCGGGCAGGAAGGACGAGAATGGGCGCGCCTGTTGGAAGTTTGGCAAGCGGTAGCGCCCAAGCGGGTCGAAGTGAGTGCTATTCGGTTCGGTCATTCGTTTATCCCCGGCCATTCAGACAGCCAGTAGTCGTCCGAAACGGCGTTGCGGTAGGCTTCGAGGGTGGCATCGGAAGAGTCGATGCGCCAATCGGTTTCTTTGGAGATGTGGAACCAGATGATGGCCCGGATTTGCGGGTATTCGCTGCGGATTTTTTGGAAGGTGTCGCTGATCCAGGCGGCTTTGTCGCCGCCTTCTTCGGTCGAGGAAAACTCGCCGATGATGATCGGTTTTTCAGGGTTGATGGCTTGTAATTCAGCGTAACTGCTGGCAAAAATTTCGTCGAACGATGTCCAGCGCGAGTTAAACGTTTGGCCATACGAGGATGTGCCCCAATTATAGCCATCGAAACACATCCAATCGACATAGTCATCGCCGGGGTAGTAGGCCGCGGCGTTGTTCCAGTCACCGAGGGAATCCTGCATGCCCGAAAACGGCGCGTTTGGGCACCAGACCCAGAGCACGTTCTCGGCGCCGTTTTGCAGGAAACGGTCATGGATGTGGCGATAGGCTGCCACAAAACGCTCCGGGCCGTCGGCCAGGGTTGGGTCGCCGTAGCCGTCCAGCGTTCCTCCGCCATTCAGCGCACCCGACCAGGGATACCAGTCGCCGTTCATTTCGTGGCCGAAGCGCAGCAGCACCGGTTTGCCGAATTCGTTCATGCCTTTGGCCCAGTTATCGAGATATTCATCGTAATGACCATCGATAATGGCTTCCAGCACGCGGCCTTCGTACCCGCTGACCTTCTGACTCGCGCCGGGTGAAAATTCCCAGGTAATCAGTGTGGCGCGCCCGGCATAGCGGTTGGCGCTCAACAGGCCGTTGTTGAAGCCTTTGCTCCATTTAAGGTACACGGCGGAAATGGCCACACCTTTGCCGATGCGCTTGAACAGGTCAACGCTGGAGACGCTCGTGCCGTGGAACGTTCCCAGGTAAACGCCCGGGATGGTTTGATATTCGGGCAGGTCGAGGGTGGCGGTCGGGGGGACGACGGTCGGCGCTGCGGTCGCTACGGGCGTAGCCGCAGGCTGGCAGGCGGAGAGCCAGCCCAGGGCCAGCAGCGCGGTCATGATTCCGAGAGAGATTCTGAATGGTTTCATCTATTTTTCCAGTTTGGCGCAGTTACGCAGGTTGGCCGCTTTGTCGTAGCTGGCATTTTGTCCGCTCATGCTGGTGACGCAGAAGGTGATTTCGCCGGTTTTCTCAACCGGATTGGAAAGCAGGCGCACCTGGCCCTGGGCATCCGTTTCGGCGCTGGTTTCGCCGCGGGTGACGATTCCGACCCAGCCGCCAGTGACGGTCACGCCCTCGACCGGGTTGCCCTCGGCATCGTGGACGGTAATCAGCGCTGCGGCGCGCCATTCCGCGCTCGTTTCATCAGCTTCGAGGAAGATGTCGCCAACGTGAACCGGGCCGCCGCCGGTGCTGCCAGTAGCGGCATCCGGGTGCTGGTAGACGCGGATATAGTCCACGACCAGGAATTGCGGGAAAACGGTCGTCTCGTCCGGTGAGCCGGGCCAGTTACCGCCGACCGCCAGGTTGAGAATCAGGAAGAAGGGATGGTCATACACCCATTCGCCGGGTACCGATTCGGGGGTAATCTTGAAAAATTGTTCTTCATCCACATACCAGCGGATCTCGTTTTCTTCCCATTCGATGGCGAACACGTGAAAATCGTTGTTCAACGTGCCTTCGGGCAAACTGGTGAAGTGGCCAACCCCGCCCGAACCGGAATAGCCCGGCCCGTGGACGGTGCCATAAATTTTGTTTGTGTCGCGCCCGATGTATTCCATGATGTCGATCTCGCCGGAAGCCGGCCAGGGATTTTGCTGGATGTCCGCGCCCAGCATCCAGAAAGCCGGCCAGATGCCGTTGCCGTAGGGCAGCTTCATGCGCGCTTCGATGCGTCCATAGGTCCAGGCGTGCAGGCCCTGGGTTTTGAGCCGGGCCGATGTGTAATCGCGGCGCACAAATTCTTCCTGGCGGGCTTCGATGACCAGCATCCCGTTTTCGATGCGGGCGTTTTCGGGACGTTCGGTGTAGGCTTGCAGTTCGTTGTTGCCCCAACCATGCCCGCCAACATCAAAGGTCCATTTGCTGCGGTCGATTTCCGTGCCTTCGAATTCGTCCTGCCAGACCAGCGTCCAACCAGGCAGTTCCCATTCGGGGGTGGCGGTTGGCGTGGGCGGGACGGGCGTTACTGTCGGCGGAGGCGGCGTTTGCTGCGCGCAGGCCGATAGCAGCCCGGCAAGCAGGGCAAAAAGCAGGGGGAGTTGGGTCGGTTTCATTTCGGTTTACTCTCTTAATCTGTATTCCGAGCGTTGGTCGAGTTCATCGAGCGTTGGTCGAGTTCATCGAGACCTGGCGACATCGTTTTAACCAGGCCGCGGATTTCTCAGTCGCCAAAAAGCGGCTCCTTCGAAATGACAACCAAAATTATGCTTACGGACAGACCGGTAGTTCGAGCGGCTGGCTGACGCTGGCGTCCAGTCCGTAGCCATAGGGGAAGAGCGGTGCAGCGCAGCCTTCCGTTGGCAGGTTGGCAAAATCAAAGGGCAGTTGTTCCACCGAACGCGGCCAGGAGAAAGGCGTCTTGCCGCTGAAAGGCTGATCGCCAAACAGGACATCGGCCACACCCTGGCCCTCGGTGCCGGGCAGCCAGGCCGCGACAAAGGCGTCGGCGTAGGGCAGGGCCTCGGTAATCACCAGTGGGCGGCCAGAGATGATGATCACCACCACTTTTTCGGCCTGCTCGCGCACACGCTGAATCAGTTCGATGTCGTTTTCGCTCAGGGCCGGGTTGGCGTTGTCCCCGCGGCCTTCGGCGTAGGGCTTCTCGCCAACGACGACAATCGCCACATCCGCTTTTTGGGCGCTTTCAAAGTTGCCGAAACGGTTGAAGCGCACCTCGCCCGCGGCGGTCGCTTCGATGGCGTCCGCGATGGTTGTGCCGGCGGTGATGCTGCCCGACTTTCCCTGCCACTCAATCGTCCAGCCGCCGCATTGGACGCCAATATCGTTGGCAAATGTCCCGGCCACGAACACCAGGCTGGTATCCTTGGCGATCGGTAGGGCGGCGTTCTCGTTTTTGAGCAGCACCAGCGATTTGGCAACCGCCTCGCGCGCCAGCTCACGGTGCGCTTCTGAGCCGACCGTTTCGAGATAAGCCGGGTCGGCAAAAGGTTTCTCGAACAAGCCCAGCTTGAATTTGACCGTCAAAATGCGCAGCACGGCATCGTCGATGCGCTCCATTGGGATGTCGCCTTTTTCAACGGCCTGTTTCATCACCGTCAGGTAACGCTGGTAGCTCTGTGGCACCATGTTCATGTCGACCCCGGCGTTGATCGAAGTCACCACCGCGGTGTAATAATCCTTGTCGACCTGGTCGATGCCGGCCCAGTCGGAAACCACAAAACCTTCAAAACCCAACTCGCCCTTGAGCACATCCGTGACCAGGTATTTGTGACCGTGCATCTTGGTCCCGTTCCAACTGCTGTAGGAAACCATCACGCTTTGCGCCCCGGCTTCAATCGCGGCCTGGTAAGGCGGCAGGAAGAGTTCGCGCAGGCGGGCTTCGTCCATCTGGGTGTCGCCCTGGTCGAGCTTGTAATTATCCGTTTTGGATGTGCCCCAGGTTGTGCCGCCATCGCCGATATAGTGCTTGGGTGTTGCCAGGACGAAAATCGAATCGCCCTCTCCCGCAGCCTGTAAACCGTTTTGGTAGGCGACGCCCAGTCTGGTTACGAGTTCCGTGTTCTCACCATAAGATTCGTAGGTGCGGCCCCAGCGGATATCCTGCACGACGGCCAGTACCGGGGCAAAATCCCACGGGATGCCGGTCGCCAGCATCTCTTCGGCGGTGGCCCCGCCAATTTTTTCGAGCAATTCGGGATCATTCGTCGCTCCCAGGCCGATGTTGTGCGGGAAGATAGTCGCGCCCTTCAGGTTGTTGTGCCCGTGGACGGCATCCACACCGTAAATCAGCGGGATGGCGAGGGGCGTTTCCAGCGCTGCCGCCTGGAAGCCGTCCACCATCTTGACCCAGCCTTGCGGGCTGTTGTCGCCGGTTGGTGAGCCGCCGCCCCCGCTCAGAATCGAGCCGATGTAGTAGCGGCTGACATCCTCGGGCAACAGGCTGTTCTTCTCGACCTGGGTCATCTGACCGATTTTTTCATCCAGGCTCATGCGCGCGAGCAAATCCTGGGCGCGTTCTTCGGCAGGCAGCGACGCATCCAGGTAAGCCGGAGGCGACTCTTCGGTGGGGGCCGGGGCGGCCTCGACGGCTTCGACCTCGGTCGGGGTCGGGGGCGCGGCCGGGGCCGGCTGGCAGGCGGAAAGGACGATCAGCAGGATAAGCGAAAGAAAGGTAAGTTTAGTTTTCATGAGTGGCTTGGTATTTGAAAGAAAAAGACTCCCCACGCCCGAAGCAAAGTGATGGCACAATGTTCGATTGGGCGTGGGGAGTCCCATCCAAAAGGACTATTTTTCGACGCCGGTAATCACCACGCCTTGCATGAATACACGCTGGGCGAAGAAGAAAACGATAACCGGGATGATCGCGGAGAGCAGCGAGGCGGCCTGGATCAGGTTGGTCGATTGCGAATAAAGGTTGTTGAATGCGGTCAGGCCAACCGTGATCGGGAATTTCTCGGGGTTGCCGGCTAGGTAGATCAACGGGCCGAAGAAGTCGTTCCAGGCGTAGAAGAAGTGGAACAGACCAACGGCGGTCAGGGCCGGGACAGATTGCGGAATGATGATCGAGAAGAAGATGCGGAAGGGGCCGGCGCCGTCGAGCATGGCGGCTTCATCCAACTCGCGCGGAATGCTCATGAAGAATTGGCGCAGCAGGAATACGTTGGTGCCCCACGAGAAGAAGGCCGGGACAATCAGCGGCAGCCAGGTGCCGACCCAGCCCAGCTTCAAGAAGACGAAGTAGGTCGGGATGAGCGTCACCGCGCTGGGCAGGATAACGGTCGAGAGCATCAGCATGAACAGAATGTTCTTGCCGGGGATGCGGAAGCGGGCAAATCCGTAGGCCACCAGCGACGCGGAGAATACTGCGCCAAAGGTGGTGATGGCTGCATACAGGCCGGTATTCTTGAGCAGCATCGGGAAGTCGATGGTCGTCCAGGCTTTCGTGAAGTTCTTCCATTGCGGGGCCAAGGCCCAGGCGCGCTCCAGTTGACGCCAGGCGCCAATCCACTCGACCAGTCCGGCTTCGGGGTTGCTCGGGTCGACGAACGAGCTTTTCTCACGGCCTTTGACGACCAGGGCCATCTCGCGTATTTCGCCGTCCGGCATGGGAACCATGTAAATATCGTAATCTTTGCCTTCGTAGTTGTACTTGCCTTCGTCCGCCGGCCACCAGGGCGCGCCGGTCTTCGAGAATTGCGAATCGGTCTTGAGGGCGGTCACGATGCCGTAGACCATCGGCACCATAAAGAGGAAGAGTACCGCCAGCGCCAGGCCGGTAATGGCAACCGTGCTGATAAAGTTGCGAACCTTGCGGGTCATCACGCGGGTGTTCTTATCCGTGGCCATTATCTTTCCTCCGAAGCGTAGTAAACCCAATATTTTGCGGTTCCGAACAGGGCGACGGTCATAATCAGTGCTACGATGAACATCAGCCAGGCCAGGGTAGCGCCGTAGCCCATGCTGAAGAAGGAGAATGATTGCTTATAGAAGTAAACCATGTAGAAACGGGTCATCCCTTCAGGGAACCCGGTTCCACGGTTGAGCACGAAGGGGGCCAGGAAGTATTGCAGTGAGCCAATCGTCCCCAGCACCAGTTGATAGAAGATCACCGGTGTAATCATCGGGATGGTGATGCTCCACAGGCGCTGGAACCAGTTGGCCCCGTCGATCTCAGCCGCTTCGTACAGTTCGGTCGGGACGCCTTGCAGGCCGGCCAGGAAGATGATCATGGCATTGCCCACCCCCCACAGGCCGAACATGGTATAGGCATAGTAAACCAGTTTGGTATCGGCCAGCCAGCGCAAGCCCTGGGTGCCGACTGCTTCGATGCCGGTGAACCGTTCGATGATGACGTTGATCCAACCGGTTTGCTCGTTGAGCACACCCGACCAGATCAGGACGACTGCCACAACGGGGATCATGGTCGGCATGTAGAACAGGGTGCGGAACAGGTTCTTTCCGAGCACATTCTTTGAGTTAAGCAAGATGGCCAGGAAGAGCGAGAAACCAAGCCCAATCGGGAGGGAAATCGCCGCAAAATTGAGGGTGCGCAGGAAAGACAGGCGAACTTCTTCATCCACAAGCAAGGCGCGTTGCCAGTTTTCAAAACCGATGAATTTTGCCTGGTCGGGCACGGCCGGGTTGAAATCATACAGCGAGAAAACGAACGAGGCGACCATTGGCGCCAGGTAAAAAAGCAGGAACCCAATCATCCAGGGGGTCAGGAAAACCAGGCCCCAGCCTGCTTCCTTTTTCTGGATTTTTGTCATTCGCGCTTTGGGTGTCTTTTGGTGCTGGATGGCTGTGCTCAGCGACATCATTACCTCCGTCTCAGGTTGGCCAGCCTGGCCATGATTGGCCAGGCTGGCTGGTACTTACAGAAAATCTACTTTATTGAGCTGCGTCGAAAATCTTTTGCATATCTTCCAAGAGCTTGGCGGTCTCGGCTTCGAAGTCAGCATCGGGGGTGTTGGCGAGCAGGTTCCAGTATTCGTTGTAGCGGTCGGTGGTTTCCTGGAAGCTGGGCATGTAGCTTTCGTGGTTGGGGTTGTCAGCATAAGCCATGCTGGCCACAACGACATCCCAGTTGAGTTCTTTGCCGGGGAAGTTGGTTTCGCCGTACTTCTCGAAGTAATCACCCTGCAGGGACAGGCGGGCGGGCATACCACCGTAGATGTTGAGCAGTTTGGGGGCAACTTCGGGGCTGAGCATGTAGGTCAGGACTTCGAAGGCCGCATCGGGGTTCTTGGCGCCCTTGAGGATGCCGAAGGTGTCGGCATGCATCTTGGAGGTCACGACGCCGTTGTACGACGGGGTGGCAGCCATGTTCCAGTTGAAGGTCGAGTCGCCGAAAGCCCACGGAGCGACATACCACATGTGCATGTGGATCATGGCCATGTTGCCGGACGAGAACGAGCCACCGGGGCCTTGCAGGAAGTCAGCGCCACCGTAGGGGCCGTTCGGGATGAAGTAATCTTCCCACATGCCTTTGTATGTCCATTCCCAGGCAGCTTTCCAGTTTTCAGGAATCTGGGCGGTCACGCCATCATCAGCAACCAGCGAGCCGGCGCCAAAGAAAGTGCCGACGCCGCGCGGGTCAGTCCACAGGTTCTGGAAACCGAACTGGACGATCTGTTCGGAGTCAAATTCTTCGCTGGTGGCGTCTTTGCCATTGACATCGACGGTCAGTTTCATGGCGACTTCGCGCAGGGTGTCCATGTTCCATTCAGCGGTGGTGCCATCGGGCCAAACATATTCCTCGCCGTAGGTGGCGGGCGGGTAGTTCAGACCGGCTTCGTCGAACAGGTCAGCGTTGTACATAATGAAGGACGGGAAGATGGCGAACGGGATGCCGAGCTGGCCTTCTTCTTTAACCTGGTAGAACTTAACCAGAGCCGGATCGAAATCGCCCAGATCGAAGTTGTTCGCGTCGATGTAGGGCTGCAGGTCGAGCCAGGCGCCCTTGAAGCTATCGCGACCGCGGATACCCACGGGGCCGACGATGTCAGGAGCGTTGCCGGCGGCAATCTGGGTGGCCAGGGTGTCGTAAGCGGCATCGTTGTCAACGATTTCGAGAACCAGTTCGATCTTGTCCTGCGAGGCGTTGAATTCATCCACGACGGCCTGTTGGGGAGCCAGGGTGCCTTCGTCGGAACCAGCGCCCAGACCGACAAACCAACGGACCTGGACTTTGCCTTCAGCGGCGGGAGCAGCTTCTTCAGCGGGAGCAGCTTCTTCGACGGGAGCGGCTTCTTCAACAGGAGCAGCTTCTTCGGCGGGGACTTCAGCCACGGGGGTGGCAGTGCCGCAGGCCGCGAGCAACATGCTCAGGGCAGCGAGCAAAGACAGTACTACAGTTAGTTTACGCATGACTTTTCCTTCTCCTTAGAGTGTTTGAGGTACCGGCCCAATTGCCGGAAACAACCTTGGTAAAGATACTGCTTCGGTTAGCGCGAGGGGAACCACCTCCTTTCGCTTAGTTTTGCAAAGCGCCGCAAGATTCGCGGATCACCAATTCGATAGGCAGGATGATATGGCGTTTATGTTCGCCCGGGTTTTGGATAATATCGATCAGGGTATTGACGGCCAGCGCGCCCATTTGGCCGGTTGGCTGGCGGATAGTGGTCAGGGGAGGGTTCGTCCTGGAGGCATGCGGCATATCGTCGAAGCCGACAATGGCCACATCCTGCGGCACACGCAGCCCGGAATCGCGCAGGGCGCGGATTGCGCCTTCGGCCATCGTATCGCTGGCTACAAAGATGGCTGTCGGGTTGGCAGCCAGCAGGCGCTGGGCGGCAATGTAACCGCTGGCTTCGCTGAAATCGCCCTCGGCCATCAATTCGGGCAGCAGGGGAAAACCGCGGCCTTCGAGGGCTTTGCGGTAACCTTCCAGGCGGTCATAACCGGCGATCATGTTTTGCGGGCCGGTGATGGTGGCGATGCGTTTGTGTCCAAGGCGCATCAGGTGCAAGGTGGCTTCGTACCCACCGCGCACATTTTCTGCGTCGATGTAATTGACATCCAGCTTGGGGTGGCGGCCAAACAGCACGAATGGCTTGCGGCTGCCGTGCAGTGCCTGGATGATCGGGTCTTCCATCAACATCGAGGAGACAATCACCCCGTCCAGCAGGCCGCTGTGCAGGATTTGGCGCATCATGCGCCGTTCAAATTCCGGTTCGGCCAGCCAGAGCATGGTTGAATAATCTTTGGCATTGCAGGCCAACGAAACGCTTTGAATTAAATAGGGGAAATAGGGATCGGTAAAGATGGCGGACACGCCGGCGGGGATGATCAGGCCGATCACGTTGGTGCGACCGGCGGCCAGGCTGCGGGCCGCGATGTTCGGCTGGAAGTTGTTTTGCTGGATGATATCCATGACCCGCAGGCGGGTTTGCTCTTTGACATTGATATCGCCATTAATGACGCGCGAAACGGTCGCTCGCGAGACCCCGGCATTTTTGGCGATGTCTTCCAGTGTCAATGGCATGTCGCATCATCCTTTTGGGAGCGCTCTCATTTTGTCTGTTTTTATATGCCGCTTTGGGCGGCATATTTGAGGAGCGGGAGAGCAATTGATTCTTGTTTTTGAGAGCGCTCTCAAATTATTATAATGATTTTGAACCAGGAGTCAACAGGTTTTCGTATGACATTTGTCACTTTCTTTAAAAAGAGCCTGCCCGATCTGCCGGGCAGGCTCTTTTGGTGTGCGCAGGAACCGCTTTTAGCGCAGGATGCTCAGGCCTTCGATGTATTCTTGCAGGTTGCTGATCAGGTTTTCCTTGTCCGCAATTACCGCCCGCACCACATCCCCAATCGAGACCAGGCCGATCAGGTGGCCTTTGTCGACCACCGGCAGGTGCCGGACGTGGTAATTGGTCATCAGAATCATGCACTGCTCCAGGCTGGTTTCGGGGTGGACGGTGACCATTTCCTCGGTCATGATTTCCTTGACCAGGGTGTGCTTGGAATCGTGGCCTTTGAGGATGACTTTGCGGGCATAATCGCGCTCGGTGCAGATGCCGACGATTTTCTCGCCGTCGGTGACCAAAAGCGCGCCGATATTTTTCTCAGCCATCATTTCGACGGCGCGGTAGACGGTTTCGCTGGCGGCAATCGAAAAAGTTTCGTGGTTTTCTTTGGTTTTCATCAATTCGCTAACAGTGGTCATAGCCTGGATTCCTTTCCAACACTGAACAAGTTTGGATGAATATGAAATGGAGATAGGGTTATTTTACGATATTCGGTGAAAAAAGACAAAGTTTTCCCAAATTGTTGATGGCAAATGAGAGCGGCGGCTGCAAGCTCACCCGTTTGTGGAGGACAACAAGCGCTGTGTTTCATTTGCAGACAACCGCGGAGTCGAGACCCGCATCAGACAAGGTTTCGACTTAGCGCAGCCCCTGCCACAGGCGGATAATTTCGAGGAGCAAGGTGATGCTCCAGACCAGGATGCTGATACCCACGGCGGCGGAGGCGACATCTTTGATGATGCCGATTTTCTCGTTGTGGCCGGCTTCCACAAAGTCGCAAAGCGCTTCAATGGCGGTGTTGACCATTTCGGCTACCAACATTAATCCGCTGGCAACCAGGACGATGGTGAAATCCAGCCATTGGCGGTAGTAGAAACATGCGCTCAACACCAGAACGGACAAGATAATTTCGATGGCGACCGAAGATTCGTTCAGGACTGCGTAGCGCAGCCCTGAATAAACCACGCGCAATTTTTGGATGGGGTTAATGCCTCGCGGACCGGTTCCTAAAAATTTGTTTCGCATTGCTTCCCTTTCAACCGCCTTCGCCGCGGAATTGAAAACAGACTCCACCAGCCTGGCCCGTTCCTCACTGCGCCGCGCACAGCCCCGGCGCGCTCCGATATTGCTTAAAATGATTTCGGATCACAGTACAGGCCAGAGTACTTCATTACCTTTGGGATGAAGACAGAGGCTTTGTAGTCCAGTTCGAATTTCAGGTAGTGGCCTTTTTCGCTGAAGGTGAACCCCAGCAAAAGATTACGTTTTGCCGATTTGATCGGGGATTCTTCGATGTATTTTTTCAAAGATGGCGCAAGCGCTATGGCTTTTTCCATTGATTCTTCATAAACTCTTGTAAAGCATATTCTTTCGATGCGGTCGCTCTCGTGTGTGAAGGTAAAGTACAGCATGGCGGCATCCACCATTTCGGCCAGCATGGCATCAGAAGGCATCGGGAAGCCAAGTGCGGCAAACATGGCTTCTATCTTTGCCCGATCAAGAGTTGTCTGATCGGTGTAACAATAAAAATTCATCGAATTATGAATCAGATCTGCGCCAAAGATTGAGAAACGCTTAAAGCCCCACGATTCGATCAGCGGAATGTTTTTCGCAATGGAGGCGGGAACATGCTTGCAGTTTTGAATTTTCCTAAGAGGGGGTTGGAATCTTGGGGTAAAGGTATAGAGTTTATGAATTTTGCCTTGCGCGCTGATATCCACCATCGAACCGAGCGAATCTATTTTGCGGCAAACCGATGAATAGGCCAAATAAGCGGGGTTGTCATCGAAATCGGCAATGCCGCAATTTTTGGCAATTGCGGCCATGTCGAACCACCTTCCGGCATGGCCAGGCCGGATGAAGAATTCTTTCGGGGTTAAATCACGGGTGGTGGCTTTGATGTATATTGCGCCCGTTTCAATGACCTGTTTGTAACAATCCAAAATAGGGCGCAACCTGTCTTCCTGGATTTCTGTGCCATACTTCTCTGCAATCGTTTTTAAATCATCGAGTAAGGTTTCGACCGATACATAATCCAACTCAGCTGCTTTTTTTTGGAATTGGGCCTTTTTTGCCGGATCCAATCTGAGCCTTGTGCAAATAAGATTAACAAAGTCTGCCGGCCAGGCCCGATGTGCGCCAATCAGAATGTGTTCGGGTGTAATTTGCGTATTGTTCTGCTCCCTGGCTACGCCTGCTCCCGCCATGGCAAGATAATCAAGGTGCCTCATCTTGATTTTTTGGGGCATCAAGAAGGGAAAAGTTTTTTTGATTTTGTCCAAAAGTGCGATGCTTTCGGCGTTTAGTTTCATTTTGGCCTCCAGGCTCTAAGTACTTGAGCTTAGTGTTCGAAGCATTTAACGAAAAGTGGAACCAAGGATGCAGATATTGTAATCGTTATCGGCCCAGGAAAAGCCTAATTGGGTTGCCGGGTAGCCAAGATGTGGGATAGCTCATTTTAGATTCGAAACTGTTTTCTCTCGCGGGTAGCCCTGGCTCACCTGAGCCCACAAATCGCCCCGGCTGGGGACGGAAACAAAGCGGAAGCTGGGCAGCAGGATCCCGGTCAGGCGCTTGCCGTGAACGCAATCCGTATCCAACCCGAAAATCTTGTCCTGGTAGACAAAAGGCTGGTCGCTGCCGGCATAATTGTGATGACCCACAATCACTGGCTGTTTGCCTTGATACAGTTCATACCAGGGCCGCGCATAATGCTCGCGCAGGAACTTTTCGCCGAGGCGATTGCCGCACAATACAAAAGGACTCTGCTCCGCCAGCGGCAGGCCCGGTTCGAGGTAACCATGCACCAGGATCGCCTCCGGCAATTCGTCAAACAGCGGCAGGTCACTCATCCAGGCAACGGCATCCTGGTAATTGCCTTCAAGTTGTTGTTGGCTGATCTGCTGCGAACGGGCCAGCGCCACTTCACCCCTGGCCGCGCGAACATGCTTGCGCTCGTGGTTGCCCATCAGCGCGCGTGCATTGGGCGTTAGACGGAAAAACTCGAGCACCTGGGGCGTTTCCGGTCCCCGGTCGACAAAATCCCCAATCGAGATGATTGCATCGTCAGCCGCCAGGCCTGCCTTATCCAGCAGGGCCTGGAGTTCGTCGTAACAGCCATGAATATCGCCAATGACAAGGGTTTGCATGGCAGGATTTTACCTTGATGAACAACAAAATACAGGGATAAAAAAACCATACGACAACGCCGTATGGTGGGTGGAACAAGTGGGCCCGGCAGGATTCGAACCTGCGACCAAGAGCAAAAATTTTTTTATACTGACAATACACAAAAAGGCGTATTTATTGGGTTCGTACAATACCCCCATATTACGAACATAATCTGTCTTCAAATTTGGCGTTATAGCTGCCAGATTTCCTGTTTTTCATTAGCCCTGCTCACGCGGGGGTAGTTTGATTCGGAGGCCACAATGAAATTTTTATTTGCGTTGACTTTGGTGATTATTGTTCTGGTTTTTGGCCTGTCTTCGATTTCTCAATCGTATGCCACTGCCCGCCAGGCGCAGGCTGCTATTGAAGCCAGTCAGGCAGCCAAAATTGCTGGCACCGGGAACCTGATACTTATCGTCACCCTGGTTATTTTGCTTGCAGTTGCCCTTGCCGTGATTGCCTACCTGTTACTGCGTGATAGGCAGGCCAACGCAACTCGCTCAAGCATGCGCTTTGGCCAGGTGCCACAAACTGACATGGATAGCCTGCTGTCGGCAATGGCCACGCTGTTGATGGTTCAGGCCATGCGCAATCCCCAAGCGGAAACGGATATGCTGTTTCGCCCCAGATACGAGGAAGATTTGTCCCTGCGCGACGAGAACGAAATTCCCTGGACGATTTGATGTTTCTAAAGCGCTTTCTGCCCCTGCTTGCCCTGTTCTTGTCCGCCTGTATCAGTCCGGCCGGCTATGTGCCGATGCATTTAAACACACCATCGCTAACCATTACCCCGGATGCTTACGAATTGGCGCTTGGCAATATCCAGGCCCAATCAACCCTGGATGCGATACAGGCTACATCACAGGCGATTTCGGCAGAACTTACTGCTACCGCCTATGCGCCTACCCAACAGGCTATTGAAACGGCCACTGAGCGAGCCTGGACAATCACTGGTTGGACCGCTACTGCCGCGGTTGAGCAAACTGCCGTATCTACAAATGGAACTGCTACTGCCCAGGCTTGGACACCAACTCCCAACTTCACCGCTACGGTTGAGGCAGCCCAGGCATCTGCTCAGGCCACAGCCTTGCATGGGGAAGCCGTTAGCGTTGAGTTGGCTATCGAGCGTGAACGGATGATGAACGAAGTTCAGGCTGTGGCACCTTGGGCAGCCCTGGGAATCATCCTGGTTTTTTCTTTGGCCTTAGGCTGGCGTTGGGCGCGGGTGCGACCCATCCAGCGCGATTTGCGCGGCGATGCCCCCTTGCTCGTCATCGATGGAACCATTTATGACGCGGACCGAAACCCGCTGCCTGCTATGCGGATGCACAAGGGTCAGCCCAGTATCCCCGCGCTTACCCCACCCGAATTACAAGGTCCCACCACAGCCCGTGATCAGGCGATTGACTTGGCGCGCAGCTTGCCTGCCAAGAATAGTCGACAGCAATTGCCGCGCGCCATGTTTGCCAATGACCAGCCCGCTTTTCAGATTGTACAGCCAGGCAAATTACCACCCCCGTTGGAAGCAGACCCGCAAGTAACCCAAATTTTGGATGCTGAATGGAGGCAAGATGACAAAGATGCCTAATACCCTTCCCTCGCTCCCGGCTGCAGTCCCGGATCGATTTGCCCGGCTGATTGCAGAGCGCACTTTGCGTCTGCTAATCCAGCAAGACCTGGTCGCGCCAGACAACCGCAACACGCCTGTCTTTTACGCCTGGCCCAGGCCGCAGCGCGTTGTCCTGGTTTTCGATCCGCTGCGGCTCAAGAACATCGAAGCCGTTTTGTCCAAGCGCTTCGCTCATAGCCTGTCCAGTGCGTTGAATGGCCGCCGGATTACGACTACCAACACGCGCGGCGTCTTCCTGCAAGTGGCCTACGAACCGCCCAAAGTGCGCGGTGACCTGAAAGCCACTGCGCTTGAACTCAGCCAGCAGCCCTCCCCGCTGCACGTCCCGATTGGCATCACCGCCCAGGGTCCGCTCTGGCTGTCGATTCTGGAAATGGACGCCGTCCTGGTCGGCGGTTCGCGCCGGATGGGCAAGACCCGCTTTCTGCACGGCCTGATCCAGGCCCTGCTGCATGGCGGCCAGGCCCACCTGGTTTTGTGGGATGGAAAAGACAATGTCGAATTTGGACGATATGCCGCTCACCGCAACGCGCGGGTGATCGCCGAACTGGGAACGGTCCTGCAAGACCTGGTGCAGGAGATTACCCGCCGGGCCGGATTGTTCCGCCAGGTGGGCGTCTCCTCGCTGCCGGAATACAACGAACGCCAGGCTGAAAAGCTGCCTCCCCTGGTCTTGATCATCGATGAAGCCGCCTTCATCCCGGAAACGGACCAACCAGCCCTGATCAACCTGGTGGCGCGCGGCGGGGCCTTTGGCCTGCACCCGATTATCGCCACCCAAAAACCGGATGCTCAGGCTGTGCAGACCCTGGTCAAGAGCAACCTGTCCACCCGGATTGCGCTGCCGGTCCCGACCTACTGGGATTCGCAGGTCATCCTGGGCAGGCCGGGCGCCGAGAAGCTGACCAAGGTCAAAGGCCGCTTACTGCTGACTTGGAATGCCCGCCTGGTGGAAGCCCAATCCTTTGTCATCACGCTGCCCGAAGCGTCTGCTGGCGAGAGCCAGAAACTGCCCAGCTTGCTGAGTGACGAAGAAGTCCAGGTTGCCCGTTTCCTGCTGGCCCAGGATGGCTGGTTCCAGGCTGCGGCGGTAGCCGATGCGTTCGGGCATGGCCGGGAGTGGGCGGTAGCCCTCGGCCAGCGCTGGGAGAAGGCGGGCTACCTGACGCCAGTGCAGCGCAACGAAAAAGGCCATCCACAAGGCCGCAAGATGACTGAGCCCCTGCGCCGGGAAGCCGAATCTGGCGAAGACGCGAATCAGGAAAATCAGGCGAATTTGGGGAATCTGGGCATCAGAGCATCCAATAGCCTGCCAAACCCAAACCAATCAAACCCGAAAAAGGAGAAATAAAGATGTCAAAAAACTCTGTTGTCCCCATTCACCCAAGCCAGTTGTTTCGCATTCCTGGCAAAATCCGCGCCGAATTCGAGATCGTGGAGCGCTGGGTGCAAAGCGAGGCTGCCCAAAATGGACTGAGCGTTTCGCAGGTCGTTGAAGCCATACTCCTGTTCACAACCAAAGAAGTAAAGGCTCGCCGCGTTCAGTTCCCCGAATTCTCTCGTTGTCGCCGTAATCCTGTCATTTTGAAATGGGTTGAAATCCCGGAATCAGAGCGTAGCGGGCCTCCCCCAACATTTCCCAAACCAACACCGCGTCATGAACGTCCAAAATCGCCTCCCACCCGGACTGTGAGTTATCGCATCGCGCCAAATGTTGCCGACTGGGTACGGCGCATGGCAAACGATTATTTTGCCATCGGCGAGATGCTGCTCATCCTGCTCTCACATGGCATGAAATCCGTTCAGGAAGGGCGTGCTAACTTCAAATTCAATTCTTCGGTGGAGATTGAAACCGCCCCGGATCAAACGTTCATAACAAACTCGAACGAATAGAAAAGGAGCAATAAATCATGAACATCCTTGCATTAGACCCCGGTTACGGGAACACCAAAATCTGTATCAACGGGCATGTGGCTTACACCCAATCCGCCATTGCCCGTCCGCAATCCATCGGCCTGGCCGGGATTGGCATGAAAACAGCCGTTCAGGTTCGCACCATCCAGATTGATGGTTATGAATTTGCCATCGGCCCGGGTGCCTGGCATTGGGGCAGCCTGCGCTCCAGCCGCGACTATAGCGCCATTACTTCACCGGAACGGCGCGGATTGGCCTTCGGCACTTTGGCGGAAGTTCTACCGCCTGGAGAACACAACTTTGAACTAATGGTGGTTGGATTGCCTGTGCCGTTATTGCAGGATCAGACCCAGGCAGAAGCTGTTCTGAGCGGATTGAAAGCTTATAAAGGCGATCACCATTTCAGTGTTGAAAAGGCTCATTACAAACTGCATATCCAGAAACTCAAAGTGTTGGCCCAGCCGGTGGGTGCGTATGCCAACTGGCTGCTGGATGATGAATTGCGCCAGCGTAAGGGCGGGCGTCAGGCTGAAGTAGGGGTGCTTGACCTGGGTATGAACACCCTCGACCTGTATGCGCTCCAGGATGCCCAGGTAGAACCGCGCTTTGTTGGTGGGGACAAAGTGGGCGTGCGTCGTCTGCTGGAACTGTTGACCAGCAATGGCCACGATCCAGAAGAATTGGATGCTGATCTGCGTAGTGGACGCCTGAAACCCAGCTCTGGCCAGTTGGAATCGTGGATGGGTGAGGTGCTGGCCGCGGTCGAGCGGGTCTGGCCGAACTTGCGCCGTTTCTCGGCAGTTATTCCGACCGGCGGCGGGGCTGTCGTTTTGGGCGATTTGCTGCGCACGGCTTTACTGTCCAAGGGCGCATCGGTTTCCTGGCCGGACAACCCAATTACGGCCAATGTTCAGGGTCTGTGGAAATGGGGTGCTTATGGCATCGCTAACAGTGCGCCCAAACGGTAACCTGGTGATCACGGTGCGGCTGACCCTGGTTCCTGGTCGCGATAATGACTTGATCGACCTGGTTCAGAACGCCTCGACTGGAGACCTGGCCCGCCAAATCCGCGAAGCCATGCGGAATGGGGTCACTTCCTGGGTTTCGCAAGCTGAACTTGATGCGGAAGAACCGCTCAACATGCAAGAACTCGGGCTTGAGCTGTAAATCGGCAACCAGGGTGTGTAACATTCACCCCCAAAAAAGGCCAGTGTGTAACACGATTTTAGGCCTAAGTGCCTGCAAAAGTGGTTCATTTATGTTTATGGAGATTTTTTGATGAGTTCCCTTGATTTGTTTCAGTCTCACCTGAGCGCCCAGGACTGTTCGCCGCTGACTTTGCGCGGTTATTTGTCAGACCTGCGCCATTTTTCGGACTGGTTTGTGCAGACCAACAGCGAGGCACTTACCCCCCAGTCCCTTACACCCAGCGATATTAAAGCATATCGCCAATATTTGCTTGTGGTTGAGCGTTACAAGGCCAATACGATCAACCGCCGCCTGGCTGCTATTTCAGCCTATACCAAATGGGCGCAGCAGACCGGGCAAATTCAGCATGACCCCACTCTTTACATCAAATCGGTGAAAAAAGTGGCTGATGCTCCCAAATGGCTGGACAAACAAGAACAATATGCTTTGCAACGTGCCATTGAACGCGATTTGCAAGTTTCACGTCTGCGTTATCCCAAGCGCTGGGTGACTCGCCGTCGGGACGCTTCGATCACTCTCTTCTTACTCAACACCGGCCTGCGCCTGGCCGAACTGGTTTCCATGCGCCAGGGGGATTTTGAACTTTCCGAGCGTAAAGGAACACTCTTGGTGCAAAACGGCAAAGGCGGCAAGCAGCGTACCATCCCGCTCAATGCCGAGGCGCGCAAAGCTTTGCAGGAATGGTTGGCAGTACGCCCGAAATCAAGCAGCGATTTGGTTTGGGTGGGCGTTGAAGGCGCCACCGGTGGTCTGGGTGCGCGCGCCATCCAACGCATTTTGGAACGATACGCAACAGAAGCCGGGTTGGAAATCTTTACCGCCCATACCTGCCGCCACACCTTTGCCAAAAATCTGGCTGACCAGGGAGTAGGTTTGGAGAAAATCGCCAGCTTGCTCGGACATAGCAGTTTGAATACTACCCAGATCTATCTTGCTCCTGATGCCCGCGACCTTGAACAGGCTGTTGGCAAATTGGAAAGTTATTAACCCAAGGAGGTTCCGATGGACTTAAAAGCAATCGCCGCCGGGCGCAATCCGGCGGCAATCGGCAGTGATTTTGGCGGCAAGCCATTCTCTGACGGCGATTATAGCACCGTTTTTTCGCAGTTTTTCTTCTACGAAGGTTTTTTGCAGGGCGGATTATGTTAACCCAGCGGATGCAGATTCAGTTTCTCGCAGACCGCCTGGCAGGGATACCGGTCACGGCCAAGGCCCCGGACTTCCAGCAGCCCTGGTTGGCATGTTGGCAGGCTCTCGATCAGGCCGCTCCTGGCGAAGAGCATAACGCTTTGCAGCGGGTGCTCTCGGCCATGCCGGAAGGTCAGCAGTTGATCCAAACCATTTTCTCGACCCGTCCCGGTTATCGCCCTCAAATTCCTTCATTAGCAGACATCGCGCCTGGTCTTGCTCCGATTGAGTGGGCCTGGGAGGGTTGGATCCCGCGCGGCTTCCTGACTGTGATGGGTGCATCCCAGGGCAGCGGCAAGAGCTTTGTCGCCACCGACCTGGCCTACCGAATCATCCACAACAAGGGCTACCCAGACGGTTCACCCATCAAGAATCCTGGCAAGAACGTCATTTATGTTGATGGCGAAATGGTGCCGCAACTGCTCAACGAGCGCGCCGAGCAGTACGGCATGGATAAGCGCAAACTCTTCATGCTGTTGGCTGACCCAGGCGAGATGCTCGACCTGGGCAACCCGCGCTATCAGGATCGCTTGACCGAAATGACCGAGATGCTTCAACCAGAATTGATCGTTATCGACTCGCTCTCATCCATCCATTCGAGCGGCCAGAATGGGGTCGAGGATGTGCGCGCTCTGATCGGCTACATGACCCGCTTGGTTTCAGCAGCCAACTGTGCCCTGGTGCTCATTCACCATATCCGCAAAACCAATAACGGCCAGCGTATGTTGAGCGCTGATTTTGGGATGGAGGATCTGTCTGGCTCGGGCTACATCACCCAGGCTGCGCGGGTGGTCTTGGGGCTGCGGATTGTCCAGTCTGGGCCGGAGTTCGATCCCAATGGGCCGCGGGAATTCAAGATGTTGAAGAATAACCTGGGCACGGTCCCCGAGCCGCTTGGGTTTTCGTTTGCACCCCTTCACCCCAAGGGTGTGATGCTCAAATGGCAACAGCAGGCCCCGCAGGTTTACCGTGAACCAACCAAACTGGATGAGTGCAAGGATTGGCTCGAAGACTTGCTGCGTGCCAGCCCGGAAGGAATGCGCCCAAAAGCCGTTGAGGAGCTTGCGTTGGAGATGGGCTTCAAGCGCAGCATGATTCACCAGGCGCGTAAGGAACTCAATCGGCACATCAGCAATTCAGCCGGACGACAGTCGCCGAACAACCTGTGGGTTTGGTCTGATCAATTCCTGTTCGACACGGGAGAAGACGAGTAACTATCCGAACTGTCCGAACTGTCTGGTCACTTTAAGACACCCCCGCTGAAATCTCGCCGGATAGTTCGGACAGTTCAAACAGTTCAAACAGTTCGGACAGTTGAAAGGAATACCGATGCAAAATCTCGAAGAAATTCGTAAATCCGTATCTTTGGTTGCCCTGGCCGAGGCTGCTGGGGCCGAATTTGACAGCCGTTTGCGCAGCGTTTGCCCGCTTCCCGGCCATAAAGGCGACCGTAGCAGCCGCGCCTTTTCGATTTTTGACAATGAGCGCCGCTGGAAGTGTCACTCATCCTGCCCGTCAGAAGCTAATGGCGGGGATGTATTTACTTTTTACATGGCTTGGAAAGGGGTGGATTTCAAAACTGCGCTGGCTGAATTGGCTGAGCATACAAGCATTGCCCCAATGCCGCTGGCAAAAGAAAACGTCAGTAGAATCGAACTTATACCGGTCCCAACAACTCCTGACCCAGTCTGGCGCGCCCGCGCGGAGCAGTTCATTGCCTGGGCGGAAGGCAACCTGGCTTCTCATGCCGGGGCGCAGGAATATCTTGAAAAAGAGCGCGGACTCTCCCCGGAGACCTGGCGCGCCTTTCGCCTGGGCTACAACCCCACCAACCTTTATGACGATCCGGCCAGGTGGGGCTTAACCGGTAAGAACATCTGGCTGCCGAGAGGCCTGGTTATTCCGGGTTTTGCACAAAAGGAGCCAAGCTACATCAAAATCCGCCGCCCGTTGCCGGGCCAGGCGCTTGGAAAATACATCGGTGAATGGAAAGCGCAGGACGGCTTGGATGATGTCAAGTTCGGCGGGCCGCGCGGTGGAGTAACCTGCCTTTTCAGGCTGGAGTTGATCGGCCATTATCCCATTCTGGTGTTGACCGAAGGCGAGTGGGATGCCATGCTGCTCTGGGAATATTGCTCTGACTTATGCGATGTTGGCACGCTAGGCGGGGCCGGGGCGAAGCTCGATGTACTCGATTTGTCCATCCTGGCCCGTTACTTGGCTGTGCTGGTGATTCATGACAATGATCAAGCCGGAGAAAACGGACGCGAATATATCCTGGAATTGCACGCCCGTTTCCCCCGGTTGCAATCTATTCGCTTGCCGGCTCATGACCTGACCGAGTTCTGGCTTGCGGGAGGATGTGTGCGCAGTTGGTTGGCTGGTCAGTTGAGCGCGGCCTTGGAGAATGCATTGCAAGGCTTTGATGCTATTCCCAAACAATGGGGGCAGATTGCTCGCTTGGCGAGAATGGAAGCAACTCTGGAGTAATACTTTACAACAATGTTGGGTTTATTGTCTGCACACATTCTCTAGGGGGCTTTGCTACAATGTTGACATAGCTTTGGCAAATTGCCAAATCATTTTCTAAACGTCGGAAAGCTTCACTCAACGTTGGCTCATATTTTAACGTTGGTCGTCCATCGGGGGCGACCGGAAGCAGTTCGGCGTTTTTTGTTTTAACTGCCCGGGCGGGCAGAAAAACAAAAATGGCCACCCATGACCAATGCGCACCTCGTTCTCGGTGGGTCATGTGGAAAACGTCCGTTGGCAGCCTGGAACGGGCTTGCGGGAGCCACTGCCAGCGATACCAAATACCCGTTGTCCGTTCCCCGACCGACTGACGGCGTAGGGAGCGAAAGGCTCAACACTTATAAAAAAGCGTCACGCTTAAATACAAACAGAACCTGAGCGGCTTGGATGCCGACAGGCAAGGAGCATCTATGTCCAAAAAATCGAAAAGCCCATCGTCCATTTTCAACCAGGTCAAATCCGCCCTGGAAACGGTTGTCATGAGCGAAGCCGAGCAGAAAGCCTACAAGGCTAAACATGGCGTCGACTCGGTCAAGAAAGCCCTGCGCCACAAGGGCAAGCCGAACCGCAGCCTGCCGGTCATTCTGGGCAAGCGCACGTTTTCCGGCTACCTGGAAACCTGCACCAAGTTCTTCGAGCGCGCCCGCGACCTGACCGGCAAGAAATTGCTGGCTGAGCTGTTCACCTTTGAGATCATCCTGGAAACCCTGGATACCTTCTACGTGGACAAGTCTCCCGCTACCCTGCGCACCCTGCTCTCGGCGCTGACCATGCTGCACCAGGCGCTGCGCCGCAAGCGCTGGGTCAAGGGCTGGAACCCGATCAACGGGACGCTGCGCCAGCATGTTCATGAGTACCGCGAGGATGGGACGGTGCGCGCGCCGCGCTTTGGCTACCTGCCTGAAGATGCCCAACGTATCATCGAACTGCTGAAAACACAGAACTCTGTCTTCGCGCTGCCGGCTGAGTTGGTCTTGCGCTGCGGTTTGCGCCGCGCGGAAGTGGCCGGGTTGAAAGGCAGCGATGTCAACAAGGTGGCTTTGATGTTGCGCATCAAGGGCAAGGGTGGCAAAGTGCGCTATGTGGAGCTGCCGGCTGACCTGGCCGAGCAGTTGAACGAATCCAAGGAATTCCTGTTCACCCCCAACCAGGCCTGGAAAAGCAAGTTCTACCAGACGGTACGCAAGGCGGCCCGCGAACTGGGCATCAAGATCAGCGGGTTGCACCGCTTGCGCTCGAACTACGCCCAGGCGAAATATCTCAGCCTGCGTATCAAGGGCAAGGCCGACCGCGAAGCGCGCCAGGAAGTCTCGCACAACCTGGGGCACAACCGCATCGATGTAACGAAGGGGTATGTTCCGTAGGAGAGGAACCAGGTACCCAGTAAATAAAAACGCGTCGACATTCTACTTGTCGGCGCGTTTTCTATTGTGTCGATGAGTGCTGGGTCGATATGATATACTTACGACGTAAGCACGCAGAAACGAGGTTCACGATGTTACGAAAAATCTTCAAGACCGGCAACAGTATGGTTGTTTCCCTGCCCCGCGAAATCCTTGAGCCATTGGGTGTTTCGGATGGCTCTGAAGTCTCGGTGGAGTTGGAAGATGGCAAGATTGTTATTCGCCCCATGCAGCAATCCGTGCTTGGCGTGGACGAGGAATTTGCGCGCCAGTTGGCCGAGTTCATCGATGAGTACCGCCCGGCCCTGGATGCGCTGGCGAAGAGAAGTACTTGACCCCCGAACAGGTGCTTTTTATTCATGCCCGCCTGATCGCTGAAACCGGCGGCGCGCATGGCGTCCGTGACCTGGGATTGCTGCTCTCGGCGCTGGCCAGGCCGCAGGCCACCTTTGATGGCCAGGATTTGTACCCCAATCTCTTTGCCAAAGCCGGCGCACTGATGGAATCACTCCTGCAAAATCATCCTTTTGTGGATGGCAACAAGCGGACTGCCATTACCGCTTCGGCCATGTTTCTACGCTTGAATGGCTACCGATTGAAAGCCGGCAATGCAGAGTTGGAGCAGTTCACATTCGTGGCCTTGCTGGAACATTGGCCGGTGGACAGGCTGGCGGCGTGGTTTGAGAAGCATACCGAACAGTAGAATTAAAAAATTCTGGGGGATTCTTATGGAGCTTTTTGTAGATTCGCCAAGAATCCCCCCATCCCTTTTTCACTGTATTTGGACATATCCGCGCCTGACAAGTTCGCCAACGAAATCTAATCCGTCTTGACCATGCTCGGCGAACAACTGCTCCAGCGTTTTTTCCCCATTTAGAGTATTGAGTAATGGAATGGCGTCATCAGACACCGGAAATATGGATAGCCCCCTAACCAATGCCATTCCTGGCTCAGCAGATAATATTTCACTGGTGAGTCTAGGTTTGGCGTAACGATAAATCTCCGCATCATGGCGTGCCGAGGATGGCTGTATGGGGTTTTTCATGAGCGGGTCTTGGCAAGCTTGCTCCAATTCCATCAACGCCCGACAACTTCCGTGGCAAATCTCGTAAGCGCCGCATACCAGGCAGACTTCAGGCGTTAACTGTCGCCAGCCTTGCATAGCCGAGCCATGCCAGAGTTCTTCCAAAGAATGCTCAAATAGACTGCCCACGACAGTGGGCGAGTGATTGCACGGACGCAGGCGTCCCCAGGGGTCAATGGTGCAGTAAGAAACCCCTGCCCAGCAGCCTGAAGCGCCAGATTCTGTAAAACATTGCGGGATGCAATTGCCGTAGCGAACGCTAAAACTCCCATCGGCGCGAACTGGATAACGCCGTCTCAGGCGTTCAATCTCCTGGATAGCCTTGACCAGGGCGGCTTCAGAAGGCTGGAAGGATGAATCCCCTGTGCCCAGAAAACGGTTAAAGACCACCCGCTGCGCGCCAAGCGATTGTGCCAGTTCAACAGCGGCGGTGAGTTGATGCAGGTTGAAAGCGTTCAGCACTGTGCTGATGTGTACCCGCACGCCTGCCTGCGCCGTGCGGCGGATATTGGCGCAGGTTTCCTCGAAGGCGCCGACGATGCCTGAAAAGGTTTCGTGTGTTTCAGCATCCGCCCCGTGCAGGGAGACCAGCAACCCATCAAGGTTTTTTGCCCCTTGAAGCAGCCCCAGGATGTGTTCCGGCTTACGCCAGCGGGCGTTGGTGAACAGGGTAAAAGGAACATCCAGCGAATCAATTTCGGCAAGTAGTTCGGCAAACTGCGGATGCAGGGTTGGCTCGCCGCCGGTGATTTTAAGGGCGCGCGCGTGAGGGCGAATCGTATCTAGAATTTGCCGCCACCCCTGAATGGAAAGGGCGGCCGGCTGATGCATGAAAACATTCCCACACCCCGGGCAGCGGTTGTTGCAGGCCGGGGTGAGTTCCAGCGAGAAGAGAAAAGGTGCGCGCAGGTGGAACAGGGTCACTGGGGGCTGTAGATGTGAACGTAAATTTCGGCCAGTTCGGCGGTAGCATTATCAAATTGTGCTTTGTATGAGTCAATCTGCTGTTTTAGGGTAGCCCGCTCTACAGCAGATGTCAAATTTGCAAGTTCCGCGCCGAGACGGCCCATACTGTCTTGAGCATTGAGCATAGCTTGTTGCAAGTTTTGGAGGTGCTGTGGGGTGAGCAAGATGATTCTGTTGTCGGACAGTTTTACTCGGCCAGGAACGGCTGGCAAAGCTTGCAGAGATTGCTTGATTTCCTGCTCGCCACCTTCCCCATACCTGAAGATCGGAGGGGTGATGGCTTTGCCCTGGTTGCGCTTTTCCCAGCGCTCAATCAAAACATTTTCTGCATTCTGACGCAGGAAGTCGAGCGTTCGCGCCAGTGCATCGAGCAACTTTGCATCTATCTTGATTTCCATATGGGTTTCTCCTGTTGGGTGGGATGGCGTGGCAGGCGGTTGCGGCAATTGTTGCAGCAAAAGAAGTCGAATCTCCTCAGCGGATGGATGTTCTTTGTGGCAGGTTTCCAGATATTCGAACCAGCGGTGTTCGTGCTCCAAATCTTCTTCTTTGAAATTTGCTTCTTCATAGAAACTGAGCATTTGCTCTGTCGAAGCAACGTATATTGAGCGCAAATCATCAGCGATGCGCTGTGCAATTTCAGATTTGGTCATGCCGCTGTTGATCGCGTGATACAACGTGTTGCGGAGCGCGTTCACTCTCCATTCGTGTTCAGTTACTTTGCGGAGGTGCCCTTCCCATAACTCTAGGGCAATCCCATGTAATCGCTGGTACTCATTGTTTTCGGTAAGTTCCAACTGGCGTGCCATTACCTGACGGACAACTCCATCCTGCCAAAAAACATCCCCTTGAATAAAGATGTGTTTACTAGTGAGTTTCGACCAGGCTGTATGGTAATCTATTGTTATACCAACTTTCTGACAAAGCGTTTCCAGTAAATCTTGGGTCATTTGCCGGAAAATGCTGATTTCTTTCAATAAGCTCTGCTCATCTGGTGTCAGCCCAACCAGCATTTTGTTAAACTCATCTGTTGCGCACACATTCCAAATATCTTTAAGTTTATTGAATTCCTTTGGAGCAAAACCCTCGCCGCAGCCGTTATCCAGCCAGTATTCGACCAGTTTTACAATAATGCCGGGATGTCCCCCACTTAGTCGGGCAATATTTCGCGCAACTGACCAAAGGAATTCGGATTTTTGTACACCAAAGGCTGGATACTCTTCCAGGATTTCCAAGATATGCCGGGGTTGAATAGCAGGCAATGGTTGTTTGGAGAGAGTGACTGCTCGCCATTCATCCCAGTTATATGGATTGCCAGTCATCTGGACATGACGCCCGGCCAGGATGATCTTGTAATTGGCAACACGATTTTCATAGAGTGGTTTGGCAATCTTTTCGTAAAACCAACGAATCAAATCCCCTTGTTGATCATATTCTATGGTGTCCAGAACAAGCGCAAAGGGCTCCGGCTTGGTTGATAATTTGCCGCGCAAGGCTGTATCGTGGTCGCTGGCGCGTGAAAGATCGAATCCAAAGCCCTGCTTGATTTTTTCGCGTATGCTGTCTTCCGAGTTCTGCTCGCTTAAATCAATATACAAACATTGATAGCCCTTTTCTTTCAATTGTTTTTGGGCTTCTGTTAGCAAGCGGGATTTCCCATAGCCTGCTGGTGCGTCTATCAGGATGTATCGTTTGTCCCTGCTAAGAAGTATTTTTAGCACATCTTCGTGGTTTTTGAAGGGAACTTGGGATCGCGGAGAAGAATTTTCCGGCGCACAGGCACAGTCACTGGCGCAGTCGCAGTCACATTGTCCGAGAATATCCATTGTTCTTGGACTGTTCCCCCATTTTGAAGGAGTGTTGCCCAGCTGCACGCGCGTCTGGATGGGAAACGTGGTCATCGGTTTCATTGCGCCATATCCTCCGGGCTTTTCAGGAGTTGATAGTCGCGCTGGGCGCTTTCCATTGCGCTGATAAAGCCTGGAAACTCGTTGACCAATGTTTTCCCAGTTTCTGTTTCGACCACTTCATTTTTCCAGCGGTCGATAAGTATCGCAACCACCTGGTTTACCAATTCTTGAGATGGAAGCCTCATAATAACCTTCTCTTGCAGCCATTTTTTGACGCGCTCGTATTCCAGCATGCGCTTGGCTGCGCTTTCTGAGAAGCGATCAGGGTTCAAACGCAAAATGCCGCTCGCTGTATCAGTAGCAGACTGAAAGGCTTTATCGTGATCTTTGCGCGCCAAATATATTTCGGCTAATGTCTGGCTTGCTTTGGCTTTGAGGTAATATGCCGGAATTTCCTCTGCAATTTGCGCAGCGCGCTCTGAATGTTTCAGGGCTTTTTCCGGGTTCCTATCATAAAAATGCAAGATTCCTAGGTCACACTCATTATCCGCCTCACGATAACGGTTCCCCAGGCTTTTTGAAATTTTCAGGCTTTCGTTGTAACATTCTGCTGCTTCTTCCCATTGCCTTAACTGACGCATGAGCGTGCCTTTTTCGTTGAGCGCTTCCAACAGATTCGGGCGGTCTCCCATCCGGCGGAAAATAGCAACTGCCTGACTGAACATTGGTTCTGCAGCCTGGTATTTTTCCTGCGCTTTTTCAATTGGTTCGCCGGAAATTTCACGGTATTCTCCCCACTGGCGTAGCAGCCGACCGTGTGCTACCAGCACCAACCCGATGCCGCTCTCGAAACGCGCCGATTCGAAGGCGTTCCTGGCCTGCCGGAAACAACTTTCGGCCTCTTCCGGACGCAGCTGCTCTACACGGATAGTGCCAATGACGTTGTAACTGAATCCCATATCTTTGGGGGAGCCAAACCGCTTGCGAATATCCAGCGCAGCCTGGCACTCTGCAAGGGCTTCATCGGTTCGGCCCAACCGCAGGTATGCATACCCCAGGTTGTTCTGTGCGTTGGCAATGGACAACGCTACAAGCCGCAGATCAGCACCTGGCTCTTGCCGCGCAATCGTGCAAATGCGAATCGATTCTTGAAAACAGGCGATGGCATTATTCAGCCGGTTTTGACCGCGATATACCACGCCAACCACGTTCAGCAACCGGGCATAATCCAATAGCACCGATAACCGCTCGCTGACTGTAAGATTATTTTCTGTCGCTGATGTAAACCAAGTTATCCACCCGCCCTTGGGTCGGTCTACCTGCGCTTCGAAAGCACACAACTCCAACAGGCGGTTTTGATTTCCGGAACGCTGGTAAATGGATGCCAGACGGTAGCGCAGCTCTGCCTGGCTGACCGTATCCCACGTTTGCCAGTTCTCTGTGTTTATTGTTTCGAGTGCGCTTTCGTGCGCCGATTTTTCATTCATGAACGACCCGGCCATTACCTGGTTGACGCGCCATACCCGGCGTTGCCTTTCGTTCATGCGAAGCGTATACGGCGCTAATTCAGAATTCAAGGCTTCGAAATAGGATGCTGTTCGCTCACCGTTTTTCTCGGCGTCACGCGCTAGTTCAGTGTATAGTTTGAAGGCCTGCTCGAAATCGATTTGCAATAGGTAATACAGCCACTCTTGTTTCAAATCCAGGGAAATCGAAAGTGCGGATTCAGCTTGTGAAATTTTTATAGAGTAATATTGTTCAATAACGCTCGTCAACGTTTTGCGTCGAATTTCGATTGTTGGATCTTCTGTCGGCCAGATGTGCAGGTTAAGCAGGTCGCGCATTTCGTCATGTAATTGCCAGTTCCCTTCAAGCTGATATGGAGCAGGGGGATAATACTTCACAAAGGAAAACCGCATCATACGTCCCAGATAAATTTCAGATTGCTCGGGCGTATTGGGAAGGAGAATTCTTGCAATTTCCCCGTTAAACCGTCGGCTCAAGAGCGCCATGTATAAAATCAACCAGTCTTCCGGATAGCGAACGTTGGCCACCCGCCGTACCAGGTTGCGGTCAATCTCCTTGGGATTATCCAAATCGCTCAACAAGTCATCCAGCGCATTGCCTTCTTTCAGCCAGTCAACCACCAATGCAACCCGAATTGGTTTTCCTTGAGTCAATTGAGCAACTTTCGTAATCCCTTCCTCTTCAAGAACCTTTAAACCTTCTTGTTTTAGGTAATCTTCAATATCTTGCGCATCGAGATACCCAACTTCCCAGGCATCACACGATTCTCCCAGGGCATTTTCGATTTTCTGCCGTGCTTCGGGTCTTCCGGCCAAAATCGCCAGGGTTCCTGGCTTTTCGCGCTGCATATCATGCAACAAACCTCGGAAGAAACGCAATACAGACTCGGTAATACGTTCGGCGGTATCAAATGCGAGAAAAATATCTTGGGCTTCGAGATTTTTGTAACCTACCAGAAAGGCGTCGCGCAGTTTTTCTAAGGTAACAGCGCCTTCTTCCGAATTGGATGTTTCCCCTTGTTCAAAGGCTTCCAAGGCGGTGAAAAATTCCTGAAAGCCTTCAGCATCCAACCTGATTGCCAGGTTCTTCAGTAAAGACTCCTCACGCCGATTTTCCGTCCAGTATAGATCAATGATACTGTCTTCAGAAAAAACCGGACTAGTGTTCCCTGACAAAAAAGTTTGGGCAGCGATTTTTAGGAATTTCTTGAGAAGCTGTGTCTTCCCAGCCCCGCCTTCTCCCCATAACAGAATTGCCCACTTTTTTCTATCAGCATGCTGCAAAAGACTCTTGAATCGCTCAATTTCCTTTTTTCGCCCCACGAACCGGATTTCTGGATAGAGAGATTCTGGCATGTCCGACTCCTTTTCTGTTTTACGAAACCTGAAGAATCATTTCATTTTGCGTCATTTTTTTCTATCATTGCCCATACTTTCCCAACCTCGAATCCCACCCCAATCACCTTTTCCACGGATTTTTCATAAACCTGGCGCAGTTGTTTTCGTGTTTTGGCTGTGGTATCGAATTCTTTAATTCCACTTCGCAACCCACTTCTATTGTATAACATGTCACATAAAATTACGCGATAATTTTTTTCTGTTAATCCCATGACTGTAGGCAAAAAATAAACTTCGGTGTCGCCATTGACCAGCCAGTTCGGCAAAGCGACCATGCCACTCATCTTGCTGGTCATGATGAAAAAATCAGCGCTGGGCAAATCTTCTCCATAGTTGGCACAAATCAATTCACGGTTGGTTGGGATGCGGCCATGTTGGAGCGCAAAGTTTGCGGCAAACTGAGCCGCATGCTCTCCCAGAAGCGGCGGTTCGCCAATTCCGTAGAGGAGTTTGTGCTGGGAGTAACCGGCTGTTTGCCGGCAGGTTTCTTCTATCCAGTCCAGCGCGGGTTCGCACTCCGTGCCCTTTAGCACGTCCGGCTGTCCATAGATACGAACCTGGATTTGATATTGGTGATACAAATCGAGCGTCTCTTTTTCGTGAAACAGGATCCGCAGGCCTTCCAGGAGTGTAATGGCGCGATACTTTGGGCCTCGTTTCAAAATCGAACGACCCAAAATGGGAACAAGCAAAACGGGCAGGCGATAATCAAAAAATACTTTCAAGCTTTCCAGTACAAAACGCGCGGGAATTGTTGCAGAAGCCTTGTAAAATTCGTCCGATTCTGGTTCAAAGTCGGTATAAGCCAGCACCAGCCGCCGGCTTCCATCGGGGACAAAGACGCCCAGGCTGGGGCGGCCAAATTCTGCGACGATTTTGAGAAGTTCGTCTTTGGGCAGCGCTAAAAATTCTTTCTCAGAGAGCATATCGTATCCTGTTTGGTCGGTTTGGGACATTCATAAAATGCTGGCAAGATTTTCACATTTGTGGCCCTGCTGGAACATTGGCCGGTGGATAGGCTGGCGGCCTGGTTTGAGGGGCATACCGTAACAGGATAATTCGGTTCGCTAATTCCCCAGCATTTCTTCCAATTCATTGAAAGTTTCATGGACAAAATCGCCATAGCCCCAGCCGATATCGGCGCTGCGGTTCATTTTCAGCAGACGGGGGCGGAAGCGCTCATAGAGTTCGCGGCGGGCCGGACTTTTCTTGAGTTCGATGGCAAAGTGATCAAGCATGTTGATTAGTTTGTCGTAAAACGGTTCGTCGATGTCGCCGAAGTCGCTGGTGAAGGCGTGGCCGCGCTCAACGTAGGTCAGCATCAGGTCAAGTGTCCCGGCCAGGTCTTTGGTGGCTTTCTTGTAGTCGCTGATGACTTTCTTGGCATCCCGAAAGCGGGGCATATCGGGAAACTTGCGGGCCGGATTATAGACAGCCTTGATTACTTTTTGGCGGCATTCTTCCAGGTAGGCTGAATCTTGCCCAACTGGCAGCGCTTTGGCACACAGCCAGGCTTTGTTTTGCGGGGATAAATCGTGCAGGCCTTTGAGCAGGTCAAGCAATTGCTCGGGCGATAGTTCTTGCAGGGCTTTGCGCAGGTCGGTCCAGGTGGTCATGGGTTTTGATGTTTCCCCAGGATTAACACAGCTTTGCGCGCCTCCTGGGTGAGTTGGGCGAATTTGCCTTTGAGCGTTTCGCGCGTGTCGCGGGAAGCTTGACGGAAATATTCATCATTTTCAGGGATGGCGATATCAGGTTCGCCAGCCAGCCTGACCAGCGCAGCCCAGGGAAAATGATGACGGGCCAGGCTTTGGATGGCCTGCTGGTTAAGTTCCATCGGGTAGGATTCATTATCAAACATTTCGGGCTTTTGCCCCATCGCTACTTCGAGCATGGCGGCTTTGAGCAGGATGCGGCGGGCTTTGTATAAATCGGTCGTCTTTTGGGCGTTGCGGCGATGGGCGATGACTTTTTCAAGTCGTTCCTGCACCGCGCCAACCTGGGATTTAAAGGCTCGGCTGGCTTGCGCGGAAATATCATCGGGGGAATGTTCACGCGCCAGCGTAGCCTGTAAAGCTGGCAAGGTGCGAATTTCGACCGCATACCCATCAACAGGCGCGTACCATCCGCGCATCGCCAAGTTTTCGGCGGATTCCAGGCGTTTGAGGCTGCCCAGGTCGTTTTCGCTTGGGGCCGGGATACTTTGTAGCAGTTCATCGAGCAGAGGCACGCCAAAAGTCAGCAGGCGCAGGCTGGAGGGGTGACGGTCGAAGCAATCGGCGGAGAATGTCACTGGCAGGGTTTGCTCGTTCCAATCTAGTAGGTAGGCTTTTTGGATATCTGGATGCGGGCGGAAGCGGTGTCCGAGGGCGTTGGATGCCGTCAGGGTTTGTTCGAGCAGCATCAGGTTGAGCGGCGCGTCAGGCGTGGAGGGCGGGTCGCCCGCCAACGCAAATTCATCCAGATTTAGACTGGCAAATTGGCGTTGTTGGATACGCTGGCGTAACTCGGAGAGCGAATCGTTCAGTTTTTGCTGACGTTCTGATGCGGGGGTCATCGCCAGTTGGCGGGTCAGGTCGCCAATTTCAGCCAGGATGGGTTGCAGTTCGCCGACAACGGTTTCAAACCAGGTGATGCGGTCTGCCAGGCGGGTGTAAATCTGGTCTTCGATGGTGTCCTGGTAGAAGTAGTTCGAAATCCAGACATCGGGATAGGTCTGGCCGATGCGGTCTACGCGGCCAATGCGCTGTTCGACGCGCATCGGGTTCCAGGGCATGTCGTAGTTGATGAGCACGCCGCAGGTTTGCAGATTGAGACCTTCGCTGGCCGAGTCGGTGCAGACCAGGATGCGGATTTTGCCCTCACGAAAGTTGTTTTTGACAGTTTCTTTTGATTCTTCAACCCAGATTTTTAAGATGGGATTCCAGATTTGGCCGCCGCGCCCGGAGTAGCAGGCAACATCGCTGCCATAAACTTCGCGCAACTGGTCGCGGACGTAGTCCATCGTGTCGGTGTACTGGGTGAAGACCAGGGCAGTTTGACGCTGGTAAAAGGCCTTTTCCAGTTCAGATTTGAGCACTTCGAGTTTGGAATCGCTGCGGCTGAGCAAGCGCAAGTCCTGGATAAAGTCGGTGACGTACTCCAGTTCGGCTTTGAAATGCGCGCGGTCGCTGGCGCTGATTTCCTCGCCGATGTCAATGTCGAGTTCATCCTGTTCGATGTCGTCATCCTGGACAAGCGCATCTTCGCCAAGTTGGCCGTTTAGATATTTCAGGCGGCGCTCAAGACTGCATTCGACAGCGGCAAAACTGCTGGTCAGGCGGCGGCGATAAACGGTCATGATAAAGCCTGTACCGCGCTTTTCGTTTTCGTATTTGTGATAAAAGTGGCTGATGTATTCGTCGATGCGGTTATAGAGCGATTGCTCTTCCTCACGCATTGGAACGCGTTTGGCCTGCGGTTTGCGAACCGGGACGGTGGCGTTCATGATGCCGTGGCGCTCGTATTCGCGCAGTAAGGTGCGCGTATTGCGATAGGTGTAACGGCTGAGGGGCGTATGGCGGCGCACCATCTCAAGGATGAGGGCATGGTTGGCCTGTCCAAGTTCGCCAATCAGGGTTTTGCGTTGGCCGCGTTTTTCTGGAATTTCTTGCAAGGTATCCCACTTGACCGGGCCGAGACGGGCGCTGGCTTCCTCGATAAAGTGCGGATCGAGTTCGCCGCCGGATTCCAGGTGGTCGCGCAGCATGTCGAAGACGAATTCCCATTCGATGCTTTCAAACTTGAAGCGAATTTGACTAAAAAATTCCAGGTAGGCATCCTCGTCCGCGCCCCAGCGTCCGCCCATACCCAGTACCGATAGCAGGTCCCAGACTTCGAGCGGGTGGACTTGCATCGGGGTGGCGGTCATCAGCAATAGGCTGGCAACTTTGTCATGATGGTTCAGATCTTTAAGCAGTTCGAGCAGGTTATTGGGACGGTAGATTTTTTGCTTGAAGTCTTTGCGGCGGGCATGGTGGGCTTCATCGACGGCCAGCAAGTCCCAGGGGCGGGCGGCCAGAATTTGTTCGCGGCGGTCGCGGCGTTTGGCGAGCTGGCTGCCTGCCAGGAGCAGGTTGAAGGCATCCCAGGGATTTTCGCTTTGCTGGGGCAGTTCCTGGTTGTTGTAGTTGAAGAATTTGCCGCCATCGTAACGCGGCACATCCAGGGCGAATTTTTCGTACAGTTCTTCCTGCCATTGTTTGAGAACGGATTTAGGCGCGAGAATCAAGGCGCGTTTGACCCGCCTGGAGAGCCATAACTGGCGGATGACCAGACCGGCTTCGATGGTTTTGCCCAAGCCGACTTCATCGCAGAGCATGGCGCGTTCGGGAAATCGTTGCAGGATGGTGTTGGCGACCCGTGATTGATGCGGCCAGGGGCGGATGGCGCAGGTTTGCGCGCCGAGTTCGATTGCGCCGGGGAGGTAGGGCGCGTCACGCAGGAATTGGAAGATGACCCGTTCCTGCGGGCTGGCCTGCCCCTGGAGCGGAGGTGTTGTTTCGCTGATTTTAGGCAGGGGAGAGCGCTCAAGCGGGTCGTGGATGGGCGCGGAGGCGGGGCGGAAGGTCAGCAGGCGGTTTTTGACGGCTTGCGGAATATCGATGGCAATCCAGTCCGATTCTTTGCCATTCCACATGCGTTCAAAATTAAACTTGTGCTGGTCCAGGTAAGGGGCAGTTTCATTCCATGAAAAATAGACCGAGAAGTTTTCGTAGTTGTTGCGCCAGGCAGTTTCGGATTCGTTGATACTGCCCGAAAAGCCGACCTGGTTGCCTTCTGCATCGGTAAAAATGCCCAGTTTGGCATGGTAGTAATCGCGGGATTGCGGTGCGGGCAGGGGCAGGCCGTGCGCGTCGCGCGGCAGGACGACTTTGATTTCGAGTGTGCCTTCGGCAACCATCCAGGCCAGGGCTTGCAGGCGTTCATTGAGCAGGGCATCTTGCGGATCGGGGAAGCGTTCGAGCAGGCGTTCGGTGATGCGCGTTTTCAGGTCGTAGCCTTGCTGGATGGCCTCGACATCCTGTTCGGATAAATCCGCGCCGACCAGCAGGCGCATGTGCCCGCCATTTTGAATCAGGCGCGCCACGCCTGCCGCGGCGACTGCCAGCGCGGATGAACTGAAAAAGCCCGCCGAGCGGTCATAGCGCACGCTGGCCGAGAGGGCCGGGATATAGAAATTGTTGAGTGGATCGTCGGCCGCGGAGTAGAAGATTTGGAAGTGATGCTGCTTCAGTGACAAAGGCAATTCCCCATGATCATTCAAGTTTCTCAATATAAATTACAGACCCCAGGCGATCAGGCTGGCCGATTGATGTTTTTTTGTTCATTACCAGTAAGGCTTGCAAGGTTGATTGGTCACACAAATTTTTCCGATCATATTCTGTAACGGGGGTTATATCTGAGATGATTTCGAATTCCGATATTGGGCCTGGCGCGATGAAAAAACAATCAAAGGCAACCAGTAAATGTTTTTCAATTTGGGATGGCAGGGCAACCAACCAAAACGGAATTTGCGATTCCAAGGCAGTAACAACCAGTTGATTCAGATCTTCACGATTTCGTGTGGCGGGGAGTAAAAGTATGGTTCTGCTTGGCGTGTTCTGTCCAGGTTGTGGTGCTACTGCCCTTAAATCATTTGCGTTGCGACAAGTAATTAGTTGTTTGTTTTTTCTCAGTCCGGATGCCAGTTGTTTAAAAATGACATCAAAAAAACCCACTTTGCCAAAGATAAAAATGTTTGATTTTTGGAGGATCAACCTGGCTTGTGCGTTCTTTAGCACATCGTTAAAGTGCAATATTTTTGCACCATTTTCCCCTGTAGATGCAAGATGGCTGGCCGCTTGTATTTCTGGCCTTTTGACAAGCAGCGTATCTGCTGAATTAGGTCGCTTGACCAGACTTGCCATTAGCGCTTAACCAAAGGCCCGCCACCATATTTGGGGAAGACAACTAGGCGGCAGCCATCTTCAATGGCAACACTTGACAGGCTGGAACCATCCGATGCTTGCACAAGCAACTCGACTTCTGATGCTTCGAGTTTGAATTCGGGGAAGGCCGCAACCAGATCGGGCAAAAGACGCTTGACGGGCGCTTTGGCATTTACCTGTATATTATGAAATTCCTGCGGTTCGTATGCTCCACTCTTATTGCGAATCATAAAAACAACAGTAACTTTGGCTTCATCTGCCATCCTTGCCTCCATTATCGAGCTTTACTTTAATTCGTATACTGTAATTGCATTCATTGCATCAGCATACGAGCGTTGATATCGGATAAACTTTTCTTCGGTGAGACCATTGTTGGCATCGTGATTGCTCACAATAGACAAGTACTCTAACGCATCATTGACCGCTGTACTGACAGTCTGATTAGTATCATTGTCCAAGCTCGTGAATTCCCAGAAGAGCGGCATTTTGCTAATCACGCTTGCCCGTAATTCTGCTGTGATTTCAAATTGGCGGCCTTGCTCTGGTAATTTTGCCCTTAAGCCAGGGTCACTGTGAACGAAGTCAGCATGTTGCCCAATTTTTAGCAGCCAGGTAAGATATTCTCGATATTCTTGTGCTGTTCGACGCCTGATTTCACGTTGCTCTTGTGCTTTTAGATGCTGGTTTTGGATTTTTTGACCGATAGCAATGCCACCAGCGCCTAAGAAACCAGAAGCAAAAACAGCGATGATGTCAGTAATCATGCCCCATGCTTGTTCTGCTTCTGGCCCAATTGACTGAAATCTCTGGATTTGCTGGAAATTAACATTCAGCAGAAATAGAAACAGGACGATCCCAAGGAACATCATTGAGATTGCCGGGCCATAAACGCGGATGCCCGCAAGCAATTTTGTGAAGAATTTTCCCATCCTGCTACCTGCCTTTCAAGGCAACTCAGATATAACAATTGTACTGCGAATTAAATTACTTCGCGTAATAATGTTTTATGTTTTCATGCGAAAGTAGGTTCTTTTTGTTGTTTTCAACCGGAACAAAAAAACAATATCTATTTGGCCGAGGGTGCCGAGATGTAGAACTTGTTGAGCAGGTCGTCGACTGGGGGATAGAAGGTGCGGAAGGGGTGGGTGCGGAGCGTCATTGAATATCGTGGTCCACGGGCAATAAAAACATCTGTAAATATCGAGATAAGTTAACCGCATCTAATGGCATATTTCGCAAAATATTTTGCAACTCTGTGTCGTTAATGAGATTTTGAAATACCTGTTTGGATAATGGTAGATGAAGATCATCCAAAAAACTCTGTTTTTTTTCTTCTGATATTCGCTTTAATTCATCATATGCTGTAATATATTTTTCCGGTAATTCAAGATCCAATAGAGTCGCTTCAAAAAAATCTGGCCAACGCATGCTGATCAAAACCCAATAACCTAATGTTTTTGGTGATATAAAATTGTATTCTAGTTCAAAAACTCCGCGCTGATATGCAATTAATGCTTGCAACCGATACATGTTTATAAAACGCTTGATCTGGCGAGGGTTATACTTAAGAAAGGGTACAATTTCGCGAATAGTTGATTGGATTTCAGGGTATTCTTCAAAGGAAATTTTTTGTATGTTTTCTCTGGCTTCATCAATTTCTGAAGCCAGTTCGCTTTGTTGTTTTAAGACGCTTAATCTGGCTTCGTCTAGATTTTTCCCAGCTCGTTTTTCGGCCTGAATAAGACTTTCAGCTAACTTTCGAGCTGATTTATCGTCATCAATATTGCTTTGTGCTTGAGATAAGCCTAATTGGATACTAATAAATTCGTCTATATGCTGTTCGTCAGGAATTGGAATTCGAAAATCTATCTGGATAATTTTTTCAAGGAAGTGTCGGCCCAAGCTGGGTCCAATAGGTTTTTGGGCATCTTTAAATAGTTCTTGCAAGTCTTTATATTTTGCTTGAATGCTCATTGACAAAATGCGCGCATCCATACCAATGACAAAAATGCAGTGTTGAGAATCAAGCAGGAGATTAATGGCTTCGATGACAGACGCGGCTTTTGCAGGTGTGCAACGATCAAGGTCGTCGATAAAGACGACTAAAGGCCATTTGCCATTTTCTGTAACGACTCCAATGACGAGTTTAAAGTCATCCTGAAATTGGCCAATGAATCCAACTTTGTTTTTATAGTCAGGACTTTTGACATATTTGGATATGCCAAGGCTGAAGGGAGATGTAAAGGTGTTAAGAAAGTCTTTCGCTGCCTGGTATAGCAAAGATAAAAGCCCAAAGCCTGCGAAGACTTTTGTATAGTGTTTGAGCCAAACATTGAGTGTCTCTTCGATAGGCAATTGCACGATAAATGCCAAACCGAAAAGCCCAACGTAACCAATGGCCCCTAAAGTTAATACAAAGCCAACTGATTTCAGCAAATCGGCCCCTAATTTTGACCAATCAAAGCGCCGCCGGTTCAGATTGAACCAGATTTTTACCCTACGTTGCCAGCCGAGTTGTTTTCCGATCTGATCAAGGATCTCCAGCACAAGCGCGCCCCACAGGGACTCTTCTTCATTGTATTTCCAAGCATTGAACCAGACATTAAAAAAGCCAGCGGTTTTCTTTTTTTGCCAGAATCGTGCATGGGGAATTGGTTTTGGGCCAAGACGCTTTTCCAACATTCGCATCAGGGTGGTTTTTCCGCCACCCCAGGGTGCATCGATGCCAATGGTGATGGGCTTTTGGGTTTCTTTACTTTCAATAAATTGAGCTAAGGCTTCTACATAATCTGTAAACCCCAACAAATCGTCATCGCAATATCCATCCGAAATTGCAACCCCTCGAATATTGATATCCTGTTCTACGCCATCTTCTTTTGGTTGATTTTCTGTTTGTTGTTCCAAACTTATCGCAGTGCCATCTTCGGTGGTAAGAATATTGCCATCTTCGGCGAGCCTATTTTTGCGATTATTCAGGCCTTCTCGTTCTTGCTGTGATGTCTTTGATGAATTCGGCCTCAGTGTGTCTTGAATCGGTGATACGTTTTTTTGTTTTTTTCTTTTTGCCGCCCGAATTGCTGTTATAAGTTCATCCCAAAGTGAAGGATTTTCTTTTTGTGTCCATTGTGCGTTATCGTAAAAAAAATCTACATGGAAATACTTTTTCAAAGGGAAAGGAATTTCAACATCTGCGAGACGAATGGGAATAATTGTCAATAGCAGTTCTTCTGCAATCTGATCCAGCTCTAGCCAGGCGTTTGCGCTTTCTTTATAGGTGTTAGAAATAATAACCAGAAGTGCGTGACTCTCACGAAGCGCTTTGGGAAAAGTCACATCCAATTTATCTCCTGGCTGGAGATATTCACTATCTATAAAATACCTAATTTTTTCCTTTTTAAGTCTTGGCACTAGTTTATCGTCTACCCAGTTTCTATCCTTAAGGCTGTAAGAGATAAATACATCATATTTCTTTCTACTTGTGCCAGAAATCACTCCTTTTCCAGGTAAATTTGTTGTTGCCATCCCTTACTCTTCCTCTCTTCTTTCATCCGCAAACAACCCCAACTGCTTCTCCACCGGCAGCTTGGGCGCTTCTTCCACAGGAACGGTCATCTCGGGGTAGAAGGCCAGGCGCAGGTTTTCGAGGGTTTCGGCTTCGGGGCGGACGAATTTGCCTTTGATTTTGGCGCGCGGGATTGCGTTGAGCATCGATTGGATCAGCGCCTTGAAGGTCGGGTCATTTTTCAGGTTGAGACGGCGCAGGAAGACATCGCAGGCGCCAGCGCCGTCTTCGGCGTAGAGCATCAGGGCGGTGTGGGCGGCGTCGATCCAGTGTTCAAACAGCAGGGCGTCTTCATCGACCATGCCTTTTTTGCGGCGGGCGGAAGGTTCTTGCAGGACGACGCTGCTCGATTTTTTGACGGCCAGCCGCTTGGCAGACAGGATGGTTTTATCCAGGTCAACGCCCAGGGCGATGGCGAGTTTGCGGGCTTCGTCGTAGGGGAATTCGACCGCGGCGAAGGCGTCCCAGGCCATCAGGGTCCAGTCGGTGAACGGGTCAAAGCGCACCCCCTCCCGGCCTCCCCCAAATTCTGCGAATTTAGGGGAGGAGTTGCCCGTCAGCAGGCGTTCTTTTCGCATGCGAATAACTTCTTCGCGGGCCAGGTCGAGGGCGGTTTCGGGGCGCAAGGCTTTGGGATGGCCGGTTTTGGGGTCGATTTCGCTGGTGAGCACCGGCCAATGTTCGGAGATAACGCTCAAGGCCGGACCGAAGGTGCTGATGTAGAGATCGACGCCGCTGATGCCGGCCGCGGCGAATTCGGTGGCTTTTTCGCGCGCCACGCGCCGAACGGTTTCTTTGATATCGTCCCACCAGACCGTTTGCTCCTCTCCAGCCCCCTCCCGATCTCCCCCAAATTCGGAGAGCGCGAATTTAGGGGAGGAGCGCTTGCGGCATACCAGCAATATCGTACTGGCCGCCGCGTTTTTCTTGGCCTGGTGCAGGCTGTGTTCGGATTCGGTGTGGACGGGCCAGGAGGCTTTGATTCTGAATCCCGCGCCGATCAGGGCCGAGGCCAGGGTATCCCAGGCTTCAACATCTCTGTGGGTGAACATGACCGTTAGCGCGCCCTCGGGCCTCAGGACACGGTACATTTCGCGGAAGGCAGCCGACATTTTGTTTTCGTAGTCTTGTTTCGCCAGTACCTTTTTCTTTTTGCCCATGCTCTCAAAGCGCGCAGGATTCGCTACTGCTTCATCATCTTTGTTGGTCAGTTCGTCGCGGAAAAACTCGGGGTAGAGATGGCCGACGCTGCGTTTGAGCCAGACGTAAAAGAAATCGGATAGTTCGGCGTACTGAACATTGGCATAATAGGGCGGGTCAACTGTGATGTTGTCAATGCTGGCATCAGGCAAATTAGCTAGATTGGTTGCTGTCCCCTGCGTTATTGTCAATCGCTCAATTGGATTCTCAATTTTTGCTTTTGTTAATGACTGTTGTACAGGGGCTACTAAATCTACCAATTCAGAATATGCCTTGATAACTTGGTTTAATGCCCAAGGTAGTAAATTACCAGCAGCATCAAATTCTCCATAAGTCCACTTAAAACTAAAATCATGTCGGTCAAAAACACTGCGCATGACACCCCGAGGCGCGTGCCAACTAGCCAACAGAGAACTGTAATTTGGACATTTGTCTAATGCCATACCTAGATATGTAAGAATAGCGTTGGCTCTTTCTGGCCCATGCGTAGATTTAATCTCTGGTTGCAATTTTGCCAGAGTTTCAACGAGAGTCCCCATTGCTAATAATTGACGGGGTGAAAAGAAATCCGCCCAAGTGGCCATTCCATACATAAGAGGACGGCTATCATTGCCACTTGGAAAAGCCTCGCTAGGAATAATATTTTTAGCAACCCAACCTGTTTTTTTACTCAAAAGGGCTTTATCTGCATTTTTTATTGCGGAAATATCATCCACTATTGGCACTCTAAATTCAACTCCGCCACCCTTTTTGCTACCTATCGCATAAAGTATTTGCCCCATGCGGCCCGCCTGAGCCTCGGTCTTAATATAATCGCTATCGATGGTTTCGCCAGTCCAAGGCGAACGCGCTACACCGTGCGCAAGCGTGCCTTCATCTGGTTTTGTATCTTTTGTTTGTGAGCCAGTGACAATCTCGAATTGTGGGGTTTCCATTTCAGGATTTGCAATCATACGTACAGCAACTGGAGTTCCAGATGAGTTAAGCCACCAATTAGGGCTGAGTGGCACCGGCTTGCCAGTTGTTGGGCAATCTACTGCTCGGGCCCACAAGTAGGCATATATACTCTCGTTGAGTTGCTTTGGAAAATAGGGGTCAAGTTTAGTTTTGACGCGCTTCGCCCATTCGTTACCCCACTTGCGAATGTCACCTGCTAGGGACGAGCCATACCGAGCGGGATAATCGAGAGTTGCTTTTAAAATAGTGGCGGCCACTGGATTTAAGTCATTGGCATAAGTACTAAAACCATAGCGCAAGCTCTCGAAGGGGATCGAACCGCCGCCCGCAAATGGGTCGAGCACGCTCAGGTCGCGTTTGCCCCAGGTCCATTCCAGCAGGTCGCCCATCGTCTGCAAGTCTTCAGCGGATGGGTTGACCGTAAAAGCGCGCGGTGCGCCACCGTAGGGGTGAACATCTAGTTTGATGCCTTTGTCGTTGGCCCAGGCCACCAGTTTTCGGCCTTTGACCGGGTCGCCGCGAATGCCAAGCAGGAACTCCACCCACTGATGATAGGTCGCTTCGTTGGGAAACTTCTCGCGCAAGTCCGTTGGAAAGTCCGCGCTCCATTGGGGCAGCACGCTGGTTAAAATCGCGGCGCGGCTGGTCGTCAACGGTCGGCGCGCCCACCAGACATGCAAATAATACGTTGGCGGCAGGGCGGTCATGGACGAGCGTTCGCGCTGGCTCTCGGCGCCAATTGCGGCAATCGGCAGCCAGTGTTCGATGAGGAGGTTTTTCATGGGGTGTCAGGTGCTCCGCTGTCAGGTGGGGTGGTGAATGGGAACGGTAGTCGGGTGATAACATTAACCCAGGCCAATTGCCTCGGCTTTTTGGGTTAAATATTCGTTCAGCGCGCTGCCTAAAATCTGATATCCATTTGTGCCTTTTTCGATGAATCCATATTGTTCAATCTGTCTCAAGAGACGAGCCGAGCAAGATACATTCCTGTGAAGCGCAAGCTGGAACAAGGCTTCTTTTTCTTCGTATGTGAGCAAAGAAAGCTGGTCTTCAAATTCAGAAGGGGCCTCCTGGATAAATTCATCTGCAAGGCGGATGCGAGCGGCTGCGCCTGAAAACCCAGCCCGGTGAAGTTTGTAAAGCATGAGGGCTGCTTTTTGCAATAAACAGGGCATGCGACCTGCCAGGTGAATAATCAGGTCAATATCTTCGTCTTCGAAGGGATGGATGGTGCTCGCAGCTGGGGTTGCCACCAGGGCGCGCGCATCCCTCAATCGCAAAGGCCCCAGCCAGATGGCATCCTGAAAGATGTTATGGAAAGGCGATGTAACCGTATCTGGCGTGTGAATTTTGCGCACAGAGGCAATAACCCACGATACGTTGCCTTTAACGATCAATGAACGCAAACTGCTAAAGAAATCCTCGCTGGCAATTTTGGGGTCGTGCGCCAGGCGCTCAAATTCATCGAGCAAAAAGACAAATTTATAATGCTTTTTGCCGGCCTGTTCTAAAAACAGGTTTAGCTCTTCGAATTCAACTTCAACGGGAACTTCAGACATGGGCGCACCAGTTTTTATACGGGTCTCGAGTGTTGCCGATGCTTCACGGAGCAGATAGGCATAAAACCTTTTATCGCTGGTGATGGGGTTTTGCGCATCAATATATACCGGTATCAATTGGGGATATTGTTTTGCGTTAAAAAGGCGTTGGATGTGAAGGAGAAAAGATGTCTTGCCGGATTTGCGCACACCAACAATAGAAATCGAAGGAATCTGCGTTGCAGAAAAGTAATTCTCAACTGCTTCGATGTGTTCATGACATCCAAAAAATAACTTTGGGTTGCGGATAGGCCCCACATATTGGTAAGGCAATTGATAGCCATTATCCTTGTCACCAATGACTGCATCTGGAAGGTTGGGCAATTTTTTAACCCAACGTTCCACCAGTTCTTTGCGTGTCGCATATTTTTCATCGAACTCTTTACGATCCATGTCCATGCGATGTTTTAGTTCTTTGTCTTTTTGTCTGAAAGTCAATATCTGGTAAATCAAGCCAAAGACCGACGTAATCACCGCCAAAATAGAGGCAACAAGCGCAATAGTTTCAGAAATGGTCATAGTGTACGCACACCTTGTCCTAAAATGCTGGCCATGCTAATGGATGTAATTCGCTACCATCCATTCGGCCAGGAGCAAAATGGTGTGGTTAAACGCCACACCAGCCTTTTGTGATGGTGATTTATCAACCAGGCTTCGTTTAACCAGGCGCGCTAGTGATGTCGTAATCTCTGGTTCCGAAAAAGCCTGGAGCATTGCATGAAGTTCAAGTTGGGTCATCCCACGCCCATGCTTATGATTTGCCTCTGCGAGGGCAAACAAGATGGCTTGATCCACCTTGGTGCAGCCGTTCAGGAGCAGTTCCAGATTGCCTTCTCGAACAAAACGTTCGATAACATTATTGACATGCCCCAGGCTCACAAAATTCCCATCGCCGCGCCGGTTCATATCTTCGATCAAATTGAAGCATAGGCGCTGGAGCAGAAAGGGATGCCCGTGAGTGTAATGCCACAGCTCTTCCACCGCGCTGTCTTCGTACAAAACCAGGCCTTCCACTGGTTTTCGGATCAGGTCAATGGCATCTGGTTTTTCCATAAAACTGATTTCTCGAATCAGCGCAATTCCGTGAACCAGGTTCCGGTAATCCATCGAAAGCTCTTCAAGCTCATGCGTTCCAGCCAGCAGGAAAGTCAGGTTCGGCTCGAATTGCATCAGTGAACGAAGCGAGTCGTAAATCCCCTGTTCCACTTTTTCCGATTTCACCAGGTCGTCCAGGCGTTCAAATTCATCTACCATCAGCACCAGCAGTGCGTTATCCAGCACGCGGCAGGTGCTTTGGATGTAATCCTTAAATGCGCCAAAAGGCAAGGACTTGAATTGCTCAATATCAGGTTTTTTGACCTTACCTGCTCTGATCAGAGGATATTCAGCAACCTGTTTGTAGATTAAATCGCAAATTTGGAACAGGAATTTATCGGCTCCCCTGTCATTGAAGCCTTGTAAGTCAATGAAAATCGGGCAGACGGGATGGTGCGGATCGGTACGCAGGGCTTTGCCTATCTCGCCGCTCTCGATTTGCAACAGGATGGAAGTTTTTCCCACCCGCCGCTCACCATGAAAAACAAGAATGTTTTTCTGGGTCGTGCCATGCAGGTTTTCCGAAATCCAGTTGAACACATCCTGGCGTCCGAAAAATGGACTACGCTGTGGGTCGACGGGCGGGCCTACGATGTAAGGGTTGGTAATTTTGACAAACCTGACACGTGCATCAGCTAAGACAGCCTTCCATATTTCGATAATGCGTAGCAAAATCCCGCGTTCCGGAACTGCCAAGGATGAAACCTTTTCCTTAGATGCGTCGAGCTGGGCCAATGCGCTATCCAGGCTGGAGCGGGTTTCCAATTTTCCCTGCAAAGCCTGGTTGACTTCCTCGATAATTTTGAAAAAGTTCGCAGCCGGTTCAGAAAGGAAAAAATGGGATGCGCTGAATTGCACTTCTGTACTCAATCGCGACTGGGCGCAAAACTGAGCTAATTCCGGGGTATTTGATACTTGCAAAGCATGGTAGAACTCGCGGTAAAGCATGCCCATCGGTCGCCCGCCCTCTAGTACCTCGCCCAAACCTGCCATCAATTCTGAGATGGCGGTCAACGAAGTTAAAGGAAAGTCGGGTAAGGTAAGGGTGGCATAATTTTCAACAATGGAAGCAATGTTGGCCTTTCGCCCACTTATGATATTGGCTACCAGGTTTAGAGTTTCGAAAGAATGAGTATCATCCTTCACAAACTCGTGCAGGTCAGGCAACAGCCGATGAGTTTGTGCCAGGATTTGTTCGGCCAAGCGTCGCGCCTCTGAAAGCTTGGCGTTTTCTATCCCAATGGCAACGCTGTTGGCAATCAGGTCAAATACCAGTTCATCTTGCTCGCTAAAGTAGGTGTATTCCTCATTGCCAGCTTCGTCAATTTTCTTCTTAGATTCCACTTTCAGGACACCAACCAGTTCATCCCCCACTGTGAGAGGAACACCCATAAACGATTCGCACTGCTCTCTTTTCTCTTGATCAAAATCAAACTTATCAAACACTCCTAAATGGTGAGGATGCAAACGCAGTTCTATGTTACTGCGAGCAGTAAATTTATTGCGAGTAACCGCGATCCAGACCGTCAGGCCAACTTTTCCTTCCCTGGTAGGCCTTTCGGTAAGTTGCTCCTTACCAATCAACTTATACTGCCTGATAATTGGATGATTAGGCGAATACCCGGCTTGGGCATAGCCGGCTGCAGCCCATTCTGGTTGAACCAAATAGTCTCCCTCTTTTAAATAGAGAGAACAGGCGCGAGCATTAAGCAATTGCATTGTCTTTCTGACTACAGTGCTCACCAAGGTTTGTATATCCTGTCCGCCACGCAACATGTCAAAAATAGTTGCCTGCGCATCGATGATAACCATATAGGGGTCCCGGGCATGTTGCTGTAATCGAACAATCGCGAGGGCAATATCTTGGGCCAGAACATCAAAACGTCGCTGGGCTTCATCACTAAACTCTCGACTATCAGGAATTCCCTTTGTAACAATATTTTCCACCTTGAGTGTGCCTACAATATTACCCGCAACCTGCAAAGGTACGCCTAGAAAGGCACCACATTCAGTGCTGGAGGCGAAGTTCTTTTCATCATAATGGCCAAGATGATGCGGGTGTGCGCTCAACTCTCGCATGGTTTTTGCATATACTGATTTCCCGGTAGCTGCAATCCATGCAGTGATACCAATTTTTTCGTGCAGGTTGGTTGGGTATTGAATTATTTGATCGGCGCTTGGTAAAAAATAAGAACGAATAACAAATCGTGGGCTCTCTGAGCCAATCCCCGCGCGCTGGGTCAGGGTATTTTTCGATGGGTCGGTAATGTAAACCCCGCAGGAATCAGCCCGCATGGCTGCGGCGGCTACATTAACCACAATGCTCAAAAATCCATCCATATCGCTTTCGGTGTTGGAGGCTTCAGCGATCACATCCCGCGCCCAGACCGTAATTGCCGAGTCCACATTACGAGTGTACGATGTTTCCAGGTAGCCCAGCGCCTTACCAGTTGTCCGGGCAATTGTTTCAAGAATTATTTGCTGTTCAACACTAAAAGGTTGGCTTGAAAGCTCAGAGTCATACCTGCGTTCCGCTTCGATCAATCCAATGATTTCTCCATGCCGCCCGCGAATCGGAACGCCCAAAAATGTCTGCAGTTGTATGGGGCTGTCTGGCGATATTTCCGGGGCATAAGCGCCAGTCCGATGGGGGTGCGCATACAATTCTTTTGGAGTGGAAGCCAAAAAAGATTTTCCCGTGGAAAGAATCCATCCAGCGACTCCCAGTTTATTCTCAGGCCGAGATGGGTTACTTTCAACCTGGTATTCTGGTAAAACCTGACATTTTGCTTTTCCGATACCATTTTTCTGATATCCTGTTCCAGCCCGTTGTGTCGCGGTTTTGCCATCACTGTCCACAATAAATATCGAACAGGCGCTGGCTTCCAATATCATCATCACCTGTTCAGCAATATATCCCAATATTTCATCGGGCCGGGAATATTCCGAGAGCGTTCTCAAGAAGTGGCACTGAATATCCGCAGATCGTTTTTGCGCAGACATTTTTGGGTAGGGCATGTTTACCCATCCTTGAAAAATTGGTTCTAGAGACCGTAGCCATCAGGCTAATTGAAATTTACATCTTCTTCATGAATATCATTCATCCGCCAGCAGCACACGCATCGCCTTTTGTGCTCGCTCAATGGCCGGGCCGGCCGTACATTTGCTGTACCAGTAGAACAGTTCTTCGCTGGTCATGGCGCGCACACCTTGCGAAATTTGCTCGATGCGGCTGGTTTTGGTCAGTGGTTTGGCGGCCAGGAAAATCAGCCCCAGGCGCACGCCGCTGGTTTCATTTAGTCTGAAGGGAGCGCGCCGGGCGGGGGCCAGATCGGTGGCTTTGTAACCGTTTTGGCGCAGGGTGTCCAGCACCAGGTCGGCCAGGATGTGCAGGGCATCGCCGCCCAATTCCACTTCCACCCGCGTTTTGGGCGGTTCTGGGCGATATTGCAGGCCTTGCTGGGGTTTCTCGCTCAGATTTTGGCTGAATGCCAGGCGGTAGCGGCTGCCGTTTTCAGGGATGACGCGCAACTCAAATTCGGTTATTGCAGTGTCAGGGGTCAGGTGCGAGGTGTGAGATGCCGGGTGCGAAGTGTCAGGTGGGAGGTGCGAGGTGTCAGGCCGAGGCCCAAGCGTTTTTTCGATCTTCGACTTTTGACCTTCGACCGCCTCCCGCTCCCCTTCAACCTTCAACATTAAACCTTCAACATCCGGTATTACCACATCAAACAGGTTCAAACGCCCCTTCGCCACCTGCGGCGCCTCCAGCCAGCGCGGGTTGGCCAGCACCCAGCCATATAAGCCCTCGCGCCAGGCGCGTCCGTTCAAGTGTTCGTAGGCCCGGGCCTTATACTCGCTCTCCTCGAGTGGCAGGATATCCACCAGGTCAACCAAACCGACCAGCGCGCCGGTGGTCAGGGTGGCGGTATCCATGCCCTGGGCGCGGCAGGCTTCCTTTTCCACATCCAGCGAAGCATACACCGCCAGCGGGCCGCGATATTTCGTCGTCCAGGTGCGCAAATCGAGCGTTTTGCGTCCATCCAAAACGAGGTTTGCCCAGGGTTGGCGAAAGCTAAGTGCTTTGAGTTTCAAAAAATCTCCTGTTTCATGTCATTGCGAGCGGTCTGTGCGAAGCAATATGCCTTCGCTTGAATAAACTCCGTAAAACGAAATTTGCTGACCTTTTGGAGATTGTTTCGTTGACACCTGGCCTCTTTGCAGAGACATCCCAATTGCCATTTACTATTCACCAATAACCGGAACTGCTTCAATTAAAATCTTTCCCAGGTCGAGCGTTGTCAGCACATCGCGGATGGTCTCAAACTGCTGGCCGTTGACCTCCAACCCGGCATCGAACAGGCAGGCCACCCTCATCATGATCTTCAACTCATCGGCCTCCTGCAAAAAAGGCTCCAACACTCCTTTCAGGCGTTTGTAGCGTTCCCAGCCGCCGCTGAAATGCTGTGAGAATGTTTCGCGCAGGTCGCCCTGGCCGTAGGTGGCTTTGATGTCCAATTCCACCCCGAAGCGGCTCTTGCCAAACTGCGGGATGGCTAGCCCCAACGAGCGCACGCCGCCTGCCAATGCCTTGCCGGTGCCCTCAATGCGGATGAACAGGCGTGCCAGCCGCTCGATATTATGTTCCTGACACTGGTCGGCCACCTGCTGGAAGGCCTGGGCAGGAACTCCCTCGCCATTCAGTTTGGATGGGATGCCGGCCCCTCCACCGATGTTTTCGCCACAGGTGCAGGCGCTCTCCGGGTTGCCGCAAACCGGGCAGTTAGTTTCGGCGCTGATGTTACTGGCCACGCCGGGGGCAGGCTGGGGCATCCACTTGCCTTTGATGCGCAGTCCTAGCCGGGCGGCTTCGGCAGGCATGTACAGGATGACCTCTTCGCTGATTTTGAAGGCCGGTTGGGGTGATTCGTGGTCATAGGCAAATTCTTCCACCGAATCGTAGTACAGCCAGACTCCGGTCTTGACCCCGTTTTGGATGGTTTTCTTCAATTGTCCAGGGTCGAGCAGGATAGGCAGACTGACCTTACGCGCAAAGACCTTGCGCAAATCTTCGCTGCTCATGCTCTCCTGGTTATTATCCCAGGCCTTTGATTTGACGAACAGGGCCGATTTTGGCTCCTCGTCGGCGGTCAGCGCCTTGCCTAGGGCGCGCAGCACGCGCAAGACGACATTGGCCTGGTCTTTGTCCACGTCCCCTTGTTCCTGGGCGGGCAGGGTTTCGCGCCGCAGGAAAGAATCGGCCCGGGGCGCGTCGGCACTCGGGTAATAAAGGTAGCGGTAGGCTTTGGTAATCGCCACACGCACATCCAGTTCTGCGGCGTCGCGTGCGCCTTTCAACTTTTCTTTCTGCTCTTTGTTGAAAACTGCCATGCGCTCGGCATCGCCGGTGATGCGTCCGATGGCCAGGTAGCGCCGCGCGACATTGAGCATATTGGCGGATTGATCATCATCGGCCACCAGGAAAACCAGGTTGTTCTGGAATTTGCGGAACGATTCCTGACTGCCGCTGTACTCGACAATCTTGCGCAGCAGGTCGGGCGGGTGGTTCTCCCCGGCCTGGATGCGCAGCGCATCGAAGTGCAAAATCACTAACTTCGGCGCGCCGGAATTGTCATCCACATCGGCAGGCTGCACCGGGAAGTGTACCGGCTCGAAGTAGCCCTTCTTCCAAATCTGGCGGATGCGGCTCTCCAGTTCCGATTTGGCCTTGGTCGGGCCAACCTGCGAGGTCTCATCCGAGATAATCTTATTGATGGAAGGCTCGGTCGTGAAACGATAGCGATGGCCATCATATTCCAGAAACCAGCCCTGGTCGGTCAGGCGTTCGAGCGCGCGCGTCACCACGGCTGGGTCGTCGCCTGGTTCGAGCGCGGCCAGCATCAAATCTGCCGGATCGGTGCCGGAGGCTGTTCCCTGGGTCAAGCTGTGCAGGAAGATGGCGCTGCCCAGTTGGCGGGCGTAGGCTGGTTTCCCGCTAGCGAGCAAGGGCTGGTCGATTTCCTGGGCATGGGCGGCCATCCCCGGCGCGGAGGAAACAATGTCAGCCTCGATGACCTGTTTGAACTTAGGCCGATCGAGGCGCGAAGTCAGATCTTCGGCCACCTGCGGGTCGCCCAGGTTGATGTGATGGTGGTGAATGCTGTATACCTGTCCCGGGCGGGTATTCCAAAGCGAACGGATGGTCCAGGCCAGCAAGCGCAGCGCGCCGCGCGTCTGGTTAAAGTTCGGGATGGTGGCAGTTTTCAGGCTCAGGGTGGAGAGCAGTTCCGGGTGGAAAGGATAGGCTTTCTCCATCTCCTCGAAATACTCGGCTCGCAGGCAGCGCTGCGGCAGGTCGGCGTTTTTCTCGACCATCTCGCGGTAATACTCCGCATAGCGTTTGAAAACCTCGCATGCATTGAGGCGGTCGATGGACTTGAACAGGCGATGGGTGACAATCGAATAGATTTCGCCTTCGTTGGTAGGGGTCAGTACCCGCTCCTGGCGCGCCGAGATGTTCCCGGCCTCGGCCAGGTTGGCGCGCACCTGGTTGGTTTCATTGGCGAAGGCATCGGTCTGGCCGGCCAGGGTCATCACTACCAGGCAGCGCTCCTTACTGGCCGCAAATTCGAGCAGCGACATCAGGAAGGCAACCGTCTGGTCGGCCTGAGTGGTTTTACCGGTTGCGGTTGGGACGGCTGATTCAGCCCGCAGCTGGCGGGCGATTTCATCGAGCATGATCAAGGTTGGTTTGTTACCAATCAAGGTCTCCAGGAAGCCAGTTCCCGGCGAGGAGCGTAGTTTCTCGCTTTCCTGTACCAGCGCCAAACCAGCGCGTCCGCCTAACTGGTAGGCCAATTCGCCCCACAGGGTATAGGTTTTGACGCCATCCTCGGGATGTTCCACGCCGCTGGCCGCGCCCTGATCCGAACCGACCACCGCCGCGACTTTGATTTCGCCTGGCTGCGGCAGGCGCAAACCGGGCGAGATGAATTTTTCCAGCAAATCGGCGGGCGCGTATCCGCTGACGGTGTGGTAGAGAGCAATCAGGTTATGCGTCTTCCCGCCCCCGAAAGCTGTTTCCAGGCGGATGATGGCATTTTTGCCAGTTGCATCTCCCACCAGGCGGCTGAGCGAATCACCTAATAGAGTTTTTAGCCCCGAAGTTGGATAGGTATTTTCAAAAAACGGGCGAGGGTCTTTATAGACCGAATCGCCCTGATTTTCGATAACATCCTTCAAACGAGCAGCAAACAGATCCTCGCTCAAGCTGCCTTGCAAAACCTCGGCGCGCGGTTGGCAAAGTTCAAAAATCGTTTTCATCGTATCCCCGGCGTTGTGTGTGATGGAATTCTAGTGGATTTAGTATACAACAAAAACCTTATGCGACACATTTTTTTGACCTTGCGCCCCCCAAAATATTACTTGTGCGACGGTGTTAATGGGAATACCTTCGCACAATAACAGTTCTCTGAACACATTTCCCCATCTTGCTGGCAGGTCTTAATGCGGCTATAATACCAATATTGTTGGTTATATAACCATTTTCAGTAGTCTATTCAGGTGAACCCATGCTCGAACCATTGCTCGGCTCAACCAATGCGGAAAGGGCGCTGATTTTCATCCAGGCGCGCGGGGAAGGCTATGCCCGCGAGATTGCCCTGTTCTTTGAAACCGATCTGTACGGCGTCCAGAAGCAACTCGACAAACTGGAAGTTGGGGGTGTTCTCGTCAGTCGCAAGGTGGGGCGTACGCGCCTGTACGTTTTCAATCCGCGTTACCCATTTCTGTCCGAGTTGCAAGCCCTGCTCGCCAAAGCCCTGACCTTTTACCCCGAAACCACGCGCACTGACCTGACAATGAATCGCCGCCGTCCACGCGGACGAGGAAAACCGGATGAAGCCAATCTCACAAATGACGCAGCTTGAACTGGCTGCTTATGTTCACGACCACTTGCGCCAACAGGGAATCGATGTGGTGCTCTCAGGTGGCTCAGTGGTTTCGTTTTACAGCCAAAACTTATACGTCTCCAAGGATATTGACCTGGTCAATGTGGCTTTTACGCGCCAGGCCAAATTGCGCAAGGCAATGGCAACGATTGGGTTTTCAGAGTGGGGACGATATTTTCAGCATCCAGAAAGCGCGCATATTGTCGAGTTCCCGAGCGGGCCGCTGGCTGTAGGCGAAGAACCGGTCAGGGATGTTCAGGAAGTCGCGCTTGCGACCGGTTCTTTGCGTGTGATTTCTGCGACCGATTGTGTCAAAGACCGTTTATGCGCTTTCTACTTTTGGGATGACCAACAAGGTCTGGAGCAGGCTGTTCTGGTTGCCCAAAATCATTCTGTTGACCTGGTGGAGATTGAGCGCTGGTCGCATGTAGAAAACCATACTGAGAAATTTGCGTACTTCAAAGAGCGGTTGGGAAGATCCGTTCGAGAAGACAAGGCACAAGGCTAATTCAATCATCAAACGCTGAATCATGAAATGCTTGTAAAATTCCCTGGTCAGAAGCCGTTAATAGACAATCAGCCTGTTGGTAAAGGCTGATTGTCTTTATTTGCCAGTTTCGAGTAACTTTTTTGGGCGGTATCAACAATTTTGCGAGTAAACATGTTAAACGATACTAAAATATGACAGGAAGATTTCTCGTGATTATTTTGAAAGGTCTGTAGAAAATTGATGCGCGCGCATAAAATTCACTTTTGGCTTATCGCTTTATTGCTGTTCATACTAGGCGTGGCATACTTCTACATTTTTGCAGACTTGCCGAAGGTTAACTCACTCCCCAATCATCTGAACACGCCCTCGATTCGCATTACCGACCGCAACAGCCTTCTATTGTACGAGATTTTGCCCGAAACGGGCGGGCGTCATGCCGTACTCTCGCCTGAAAATATCCCCGTATGCATGAAGCAGGCCACCATTGCCGTAGAAGATAAGAGCTTTTACAGCAACCCTGGTATTGATTGGCAGGGCATCCTGCGTGCAGTATGGATTAATCTCCAGGGCGGCGAAACCCTTGCAGGCGGCAGCACCATTACCCAACAAGCAGCGCGCAGCCTGCTCTTAACCGATGAAATGTTCGAGCGCAGCCTGCGCCGCAAGTTGCGCGAAAGCGTGCTGGCCTGGCAGATGACCCACGTCCTGTCCAAAGATGAAATCCTGGCCCTTTACCTCAACCAGACTTTTTACGGCGGATTTGCCTACGGTATCGAAGCCGCTGCCCAAACCTATTTCGGCAAACCGGCTTCTGACTTGCTCCTGTCTGAATGCGCCTTGCTGGCCGGACTTCCCCAGGCCCCCGCTTACTACAACCCATTCAGCAACCCAGAAGCTGCGAGCGAACGCCAGAAAATTGTTATCGGATTGATGGAGGCGAACGGCTTCATCACCGCCGCCGAGCGCCAACAGGCTGAACAAACCCCGCTTCGATATAACTCCAGCCCCTTCCCCATCCGCGCACCGCATTTTATCTGGATGGTCAAGGCCGAGCTTGATCGGCTCGACCTTGCTACTCATAATGGTGTGGTTGTTCGCACCACCCTCGATTTGAACGCGCAAACCCTGGCCGAAGCCGCCGTCGCCCGTCAAATCGCGGCGTTCAAAACCCAAACGGAAATCGACCACCGCGTGAACAATGCCGCAGTAGTGGTTCTGGATGTGAGAACAGGCGAAATCCTTGCTCTGGTTGGCAGCGCGGACTATTTCGACCATTCGATTGCTGGGGCAGTCAACATGACGGCTTCGCCCCGCCAGCCGGGTTCCGCATTCAAGCCCTTTATCTATGCCGAGGCTTTTAATCCATCTAACCTAGAACCCTGGACAGCTGCCACGCCCATCCTCGATGTGGAAACAGCATTCCTCGGCCCTGAAAATCAAGTTTATATCCCCAAAAATTACAATCGCAAAGAACATGGGCTGGTGTCGGCGCGGGTGGCGCTGGCATCCTCGCTCAACATCCCGGCAGTGCTTACCCTGCAAAAAGTGGGCGTAGATGAAATGACCCGCCTGGCCCGGCGCATAGGGATTGCCTCTCTCGCCCGTCCCACCGATTACAACCTTTCGCTTGCTCTGGGCGGTGGACAGATGAGTCTGTTGGAACTGACTAGCGCCTATGCCGTTTTTGCCAATCAGGGCTTTTCTGTCGGGCAGACAGTCATCCTTGAAATCCGCGATGTTGATGGAAACATCCTTTACCAGCCTGAGCCAACCGCCGAGATTCAAATCTTCGACCCACGTGTGGCCTGGCTTATCAGCGATATTTTGAGTGATGACAACGCTCGGCAACTGGGCTTTGGCAAAAACAGTACCCTGAAAATTGACCGTCCGGCAGCCGTCAAAACCGGCACAACCACCAATTTTCACGACAATTGGACCATCGGGTATACGCCCGAGGTTGTTGTTGGCGTATGGGTTGGCAACAGCAACCATCTGGCCATGCGCGATGTCGATGGTCTGACTGGGGCTGCGCCCATCTGGCAGGAAACTATTCGCGGCCTGCTGCGTGGCAGACCCGTTGAACCTTTTCTCCGCCCTGATGGCTTGAGCCGCCAGGAAATCTGCTCCTATTCAGGCCTTTTGCCAACACCGCTTTGCGGTATAACCCATATTGAGTGGTTCTTGGACGAAACCATCCCTACCCAGCCTGATACTATTTATCGCCAAATTTGGCTGGATGTCACCAGTGGCAGCCTGGCCGATGATTCCACCCCATCGCAAGATCGCCAGCCCATCATCGTTCTGGATTTGCCCATTCAGGCCCGCCGGTGGGCCAGCGCCCAGGGATTGCGCCTGCTTTCAGATTTTTCGCCCATCCACGAATCCAATACCAGTCTCTTACTGCTTATTTCTCCTCAACCGGGGGCTCAATACCAGATTTCGCGCAAGGTTGTCTTATCTTCCCAGCAAATTCCGATTGAAATCCAGGCAGGCGCTGGTATTACCGATATTACGCTCTGGATTAATGATATCCAAATCGATGCTTTTTCATCCCCACCTTATATCCATTGGTGGACCTTAACCGAAGGCACCCACCGCATCCAGGCCAGGGGCGTAGATGCGGATGGGCGCATGATGGTGAGCGAGGCTGTTGAAATTACGGTAACGCGTTAATCGGTGATTCTTACTTCACCGTAAATACACTGCCCGCGCTGTGACCGGATACATCCGGGAAGTAGAACTGTTGGCCCGTAACCGGCAATACTTGAAACTCACCGACTGTGCTGGCGCGCGCCAGGTAGGTGATGGTGTACGTGCCGGCGGGCAAATAATCAGCCGACATGACCACCCGGTCGTCGTAAATTTGTTTGTAGTAGAAGTACCACCAGCCCCAGCCGTTGCGTTGATAGTCGCGAGTTTGGTAAACGGAAGGCACGTTTTGAGAGGTGAGCAGCGAAGCATCCACCGCCTCCAGGCCCGCTGGGAGCGGGTCGTCGAGAATAACGTAGTAGCGGCTTTCTGGTACAACCAGCGTAATGCGCACCTGAACCAGTTCGCCGCGTTCAATTTCTGTAATCGGGGTTTTCAAATCGCCGACATGATAATACTGGCGCGAAACGAGAATCCCTTGGTTGAGGGCGGGAACATCTTTGACCGGGATCGAATAATCCATATAGGCGGTATAGTACAGTACGCCGGGGCCGTCGCCGCGCGCGATGACCAGGGTATTGGTTGTATCGGCGAGCAGTTTTTCCACATCCAGGCGCAGGATGATGGTTTCGGTTAACCGTTCATGGCTAGCCTGCCCTTGTTCGAACAGGTTTCCGTTCAGTCCAAGCGCGTATTGATAATCAGTCTCAAATTCGCCGGAAAGCGAAAGCCAGTTGGTTAGCGCCATCAAAGACCAAGCCGTTTCCTGAGTCGAATACCAGTGGCTCCCCTGGCGATGATTCATCAGCCAGCGGACAGCATCTGGTATCAGCGCATTTCCCGGGTCGACTTGCATCAGGGCGTTGAGCACAATAGCGGTGGAGCGGGTGTCGGTGTTCCAGTTCCAGTAATCAACTTGGTTTTCAGTCCAGGAAGCGCCAGCCGCCGATTTTTCTGCGGCTCCGCTGATATCGGAAAGCAAAGTTGTCAGACGTTCATCTTGCGGGTTATCCAGATGCATCGCCTGCATGAGCAGGGCTTTGGCGTAAATATTGAGCGTAGCCCGGTTTTGATACAGGCCGTTGATGCCGTTGGCGCTTGACCGCTCACCACGCGCCAGCACATACAGCGTAAAGGCCGCCCGGTTCTGTTCCCAGAATTTCAAAGTGCGGAAATTGGTTCCCAGCGAGTTTTCAAGATAATCCAACCCGGTATTAAGCACGGAATTGGGCACAGAGTACCCTTCGTTCCTGGCCTCCAGCAGACCTAGAACGATATAAGCCGTTGCCTTGGCTTGGCTTTCAGAGCCGGGCCAAAGCCCCCAGCCGCCATCCGCATTCTGGTTGGAAAGGATGCGTTGCAAAGCCGGCCAAATTTGGGCATCGAGCGCGCTTTGCTGTGCATCCGTCGCTTTGCCAGCCAGTTTTAGGGCGCGCAACGAAATTAGATTTGGCAGGAAACGCGAAACCGTCTGTTCGAAACACAGGTAGGGATAATCCTTGAGATAATCCAGCCCATCGACAATCGAAGCCGCGAGCGAAGGCGAAACTTCAAGATTAAGGCTGGTATCCGAGGAAACCTGGGATTGTGGCAGGAAAATCGCTTCGCTGGAAGAACCCGCTGTGCGCAAGATCCCTGAACTGCCCACCGTTTCGATAACTCGATATGCCAAAACCGGAATACCCTGCCCCGGCAGGGTGCCGAGCGTTGGTCGGGTGGAATCCTGGTAATTATGGCTTTCAACGCTGGCAATTAGGTCGACTCGCTGTGCGTCGGGTTGTACTGCCACATTCCAGGTAACGTAAGCCTGTTGACGGGCCGGCACCGAAATAGTTTGTTTGGCACCTGATTTCAAATCCAGTCCATCGGCTTGCAAATCGACCTTTACTTCGAGATTTTTATCGGTATTGTTGTGGATGACCGCGCCCAGCGTTGCCATATCGCCCACAACAAAAAAACGCGGGGTTTGCAAGTTAATTTGGAGCGGGCGAGTGCTGAGCAGGTCGCTGGTCGTCTCGCCAACACGCGTGTCTTTGGTCACTGCGCGGGCTTCCATTTGCCAGGTGGTCAGGTTGTCGGGCAGGGTAACTGTCACCTGGGCCTCGCCATTTTCATCAGTCAGCACCTGGGCTTGCCAGTAAGCAGTGTCCTTGAAATCTCCGCGCACGGTGACGATGCCGGAAGGAATTCCGCCACCCCCGCCGCTGCCTTCGCCATCCGGGACAACCTCCTCGTACTTGGCGTTAAATTCTTCGGCATTCAGCACTAGGCCCGAAGAAGTTATCACGCCCAGGCCCCGCTCTGGGTAGAACGCATCCAGCAGCGGTGGGTTAACGGAAGGGGCCAGGGCCAGTACGGCTTTATCGACCAGGGCCAGCGAAACATCGGCCTGAACTGGGTTTCCGTCGACATCTTTGGTGCGCACGGTATACGTCACCTTGTCACCTGGGCGGGCGGTTTCCTTATCGCTTTCCAGGCTGACAAAGATACTCTGGCGCGCCGGATTGATGTTGACCCGCGCCACACCCATTTTGAAATCGGGCGGCGTTTCCCCATCGGCGCTCTTTACCACCATTACCGAAACATACATGACCGGCGCCATATCAGATGTGATGGGTAATTCATAAATGGTGCTGTTGTTTTCTAGGGTAACAACTCTTTTCTCGTAAATGTGTCCGCGTTCAATCGTAATCAGGGCTTTGTTTGCGCCCTCGAAAGGCTGGGCAATCAGGATTTTAGCTGTATCACCGGGGTTATAACTGCCTTTATCGATGATTAATTCAAAGGAGCGGTCGTTGGTCTGGCGCCAGGGGACATAATTGTTGCTGGTAACCCACAGATAGGTTGATGCTTTGGATTCGCGTCCCCCATCATCACGGGCCATTATGGTGGCTTTGTACTGGCCCCCGCGTAGTGGCGTGAACGAGACAGTTGCCAGCCCGTTTTCATCGCTTACAGCCGAGGCGCTTCCCGCCGGGACGGTTTGCATCGAAGTCTCCCAACGCGAAACGCCGTTATCATCTTTTCGAACGACACTATGCCAGCGCTGCTCGGCAAATGCCACGCTGACGGTCTGGTTCGCCAACGGATTCCCATCCCTATCCAGCACTACCAGGTTAAAATTCTGCGCTTCACCCTGCTTGCCGACATATCGCTCCGGGCGAATTCCGGAATGAACGGTGCTGCCCAGCACGGTCAGTCTGGCGCTGCTACCTACCAAGTTGCCACCTACATCGGTCACGTTGGCATAAAAAGTAACGGTCTGGCTGGTATTTTCTTTCTCCAGCGCGATGGTTTCGGTTAGTTCAAAGCGGCCATTTTCGTCAGTCTGTCCCTGGCCCGATTGGCGAACCGGAGGTGCGTCAAATCTATCGCTGTCAAGATAGTAGTCAAAATCGTCAAAACTGTATTGGCTGTATTCATCTGGCGGGGTGTAAAAATAAGGTCGGGATTCCAGATACCAATCCACAGCGGCATTCGCCAGGCTGCCGCCCGAATAATAGGCAGCCTCAATCGCAAATACGGCCTGCTCGCCGTTCAGGATTATTTCCGGTGTTGCGCTTGATGTCACCTCGAACTGCGGCTTGACATACTCAGCCACCCGAAAAGAGGAGTAGCCTAATGCCGTTTCACTTGACCGCGACCGGCGCACTTCAATAGCGTAGTTTCCAACAGGCGCATCGGTGCCCAGATTATATTGGGCCGAGAACGTGCCATTCTCCGATATGGGCACATTTTCGCCAAAGACCTCCCCCAGTTGATTGGTAATGCTCAAATAAGCCTGTTGTATGTTTGGCAAGCTGTATTGCAAATCGTCGGATTCGCGCAAAATTCCCTTGATATAAACCGGTTGATCGGGGCGATAGAGCGGTCTTTCGGTATAAAGATAGGCAAAAGTATCTTTGACCGGCGTCCAGTAATCGACCCACACCCCAAACTGGCCCATGCTGACCCCGGTTCCCCACGAGTTTGAGACCATCGCAACATAAATCTCGTTATCGGTGCGCGCATAAGAGACCGATTTTGCATCGGGCAGGTATGCAAGGCCATCCCTGTTGGTAACGGCCTTGCCAACAGTTTTCAGGTTGTGATCGTAAAATACCAGCGGAACGTTTGGCAGCGGCTGTCCTGTTTCAGAATCAACCAGCCATGCCAGGGCTTCGGTTTGGGTTGTTTTCAAGGTTAGGTGGGCGTTGGTAACGATAAAAATAGCCCCACCTTGTTGAGATTTATTGGATTGTTGGGCTTTGGCATTAAAAGAGATAAAGTAATAGCCTGGTGCAAGCGGTCCTTTTTCGTCCAGTTGCAGGCGAGTTCGCACAAATCGATCTTTGATGGTGCTTATCGGCGGTTGCCAGTTACGCGAGGCGGTACTACCGGGCCGAAAAGTATTCGCATCTTTACTGCCATCGGCCAACGGTACGAAAAGGCTAAAGGGCAATTCATAAAGGGAAAAATTGACCGATTCGAGGTTGGTATGCTCAAAGAAAAGGTACTGATCGCTTTGCGGGCGGAATATCAGTGGGTAATAGGGGGTTAACAGGTTAGCTTGTGGATCCAGCCCAATTGTTTCAAAACTGAAAGAATACTGGGACTGCATGGCATTGCCATAGATATCGGTCATGCCCGGCAGAATACGGATGACATAGTCGGTAGAAGGCTCAAGGCCAAAAATGTCCAGCCGATTGGAGTCTTCACGGTAAAAAAGTCGCACTGGTTTGGCGGGGGCTGGTGAAACTAATACACGCCCATCCATGCTATCGAAATTCATGCGCGTATTGAAGGTAACACTAGCCAGCGCAGAGAAGTATTTTGGTTTATCTTTGCCCGGTTCAACGGCGCTGATGGCAGGCAGTGGCAGGGTTGACAGTTTGATGGCAAACCTTTCACGAAGCAGGCCGCCATCTTTGGCCTGAGCCTCAGATGCAATTGATAGGCTATAGAAACTGGCAATATCGAGACTCCGGTTTGGGGTGATGGTCAGGGCGGTCGAATCTTCATTCCAATTCAAATCAACTGGAACGTCTGCCCCGGTTTCGATATTGACAAAAGTTATCGCCTGGGCAATGCTTTCCTGATTCATCGATTGGTTGAAAATCACCCTGAAAGTTTGGTCAAGCAAAACGCCTTCAATGGCATCGGAGAAACCACGCCCAAAATCCGGCAAGACAAAATCTACCACCTGCGGGGTGTTGGTAGAAAAACTCCAGGAATACTCATCACTTAGGGTGACACCAGTCGTATCCTTCAAATTCGGGCGAAGCCGGACGGTATATTTTGTTCCACTGGCCAGGCCGACCTCGGGCTGGAAGACATATACCGAGGAACTGACCCACTCGCCGCTGCCCCTCACTGCCGGTTGGATGGTGATAGGCGGCTGCAATTTGGCCTGCTCGCTGCGGGTCATCAATGGGATAACCGGTTTGTTGAAAACGACAGTAATTGATGTGCTGCGGTCGACATCTTTTGCGCCGTCTAGCGGAAATACCTGACCGATAACCAGCGCGTCGGTAACGCGAAAGTCAAGCTGGATTTCATCGGGCAGCATTTCTCCAGCCAGGCTTATCGCATCTGTCGTAAAAATGCCGCGATACATCTCACCGGCTTGCAAAGCTTCATCTGGCTTAAACTGAAAAATTTGCTCATCTGTCCAAGCAGTTTCCCCTTTCAACGGCTGGCCGGTGGAATCCAAAAATACCCAAGCTGCCGATGTTTTTTCTTGGTTCATGGGTCGATTGAAGGTCAGTTCGATGGTCGGTCTTAAGCCCAGGCGTTCCCCCTGCAAAGGCAATTGAGAAATAATTTGCGGATAGGGCGAGGTGGTGGCATCGATGGTGAGTTGTTCCGGGGTGGAAGTTAGAGAAGGCATAGGTGTAATGCCTCCACATCCGTTTAGCGCCCCCACAACGATGATTGCCAGTAAAGATAGGCAATACGAGATTCGAGTTTTCATTTTTCCTCTTGAGTAACAATCCGTATTGGTTCAAATGGCAAGTATGTTGGCAAGACGGAAAAATGTCAAGAGATGTTCCTTACGATACCTTTTTGTCAACGCCTCTGCCAAACACCGCCTTCAACGCCCCCGGCAGTTCTCCCACATATGTCAGCACCAATCGCTGCCCGGCCCTAGTCGTCGCCATGTATAACTTTCTCGTATTATCGCGAATCAGCGCCTCGCGTTCATCGTCCGATAAACGCAAGGATTGCTCTTCATCGAACATCTCGCGCAGCCCGGCCAGGAATACAATCGGGCTTTCTAGCCCGGCTCCGGCGTTGAGCGTGGTCACACGCACATAATTGCCAGGATAATCGTTCTTCGCGTCACGGGCGGCATCCTTGCCCAGGCGGTGGTTGATGGCCTGCACCAGCGACTTGACTCCGTTGCCGTTGCTGTGCAGCAAGAGCAAGTGATTTTTCGGAAAGCCCTGCTTCACGAACCCGGCCACCTCGTTCGCTAGCCGCGTAATCTCATCCTGCGGACTGGTCAGCGGGATAATTTCCGGCAGCACGCCAGCCGGCATGTTGAACAAATCCGGAACCAGGATGTCATCATCCTTTTCATCGGCCAGGCGCGTGCGGTAGAGCAAGGTTGCAAACTGCATGATTTCACGGGTTGTGCGGTAACTGCGCCGCAGGGCGTGGGTGCGCCCGCGCGCTTCCAGCCCAAGCGACTTCCACGAAGCCCCGCGACCCAGGAATCCCTGGGTCGGGTCGGCCACGATGAACAGGTGTCCGGTCTTTGGGTGGAGCAACTTCTGAACCAACCGCACCCAGAGCGGCGCAAAAAACTGGGCCTCATCCACCAATACCACATCATATTGCGGCAACTGCACCCTGCCGCTCTCCGAAAACTGCCACAAGCGGCGTGGCACGTCGCCCCAATCGAGCGCATGGCGCGCTTCTAGCGCTTTCTGGTAGGCCAAAACGGCATCGTACACCCGCGTGCGCTGTTCGCCAGGCAGGCGAAAGCCGCGTCCGCGCCGGTCAACAGTCAGGTAGGCCTCACGGTTCATCGGCAGTTGGTCTTTCAGCCAGTCGATTTCGCTCATAAACATTTGCGCTGAAAGCGTCGTATCTTGCAGGTTTGCCCGCCAAATCTCATCCACCAGCCGTTTACGCGGGGTTTGCTTGAGCGGCTCAATCCAGGCCGGGTCCTGTGGCCAATGGTGATAGCACCAGCCGCTAAACGTCCGCCATTCGATATTGTCCGGCTCGCGCCCCTCCAGCCGTGCAAAACGCGCTTCCATATCCCGGCTGAGCGGACGGTTATGCGTCAACACCAGGAATTTCTTGTGCGGGTACAGGTGATAGAGCAGCCGTAGCCGGTAGAGCAAAATCAGCGTCTTGCCGCTCCCAGCCACGCCATTGATGATGTTCAGACGAAAATCGTCGCTCAACGACTCGCCGCCCTCGGGCAAATTCAGATCGGCCTTCATCGCCCATTCCTGGTCATAATCGAGCAGGTAATCGGTCAGTCCGGCCTCCATGCGGCGTTCCAGCGCGGGGCGCACCGTCATGCTGGATGGGACAACCGCCTCAGGCGTGAGGCGTTGGCGGATTTTTTCCAGCCAAAGGGCCTTCAGCGGGAGGACAGACAGGAAGCACTCCCAGTTGTGGCCTGTATCCGGATTAAGAATCTCTTTTCCCGCCCAGGCCGGGTCGCCATCCCCCCGTTCCAGACGGCCCGCCTGCACCTGGGCGTCCGACATATTGGGAAAGACCACCAGCGTCTCGATTTTCTGTTCTTTCGGAAGATTCAGCGCGGCAATGAAGTCATTCAGCACCCTGGCTTCTGCTTCACCCAGCGGAGCGCGCTCGCTTTCGAGCAAAAGCAATTGGGCTGCCGGGCTGGCCTGCGCCGCCGAACTGACCTTGACCAGCAAGGCGTGTCCATCCTGGTGCAGTATCAGGAAATCAGGCGCATCCGGCTGCCAGGGCGCGAGATGATGCCAGATAAAAAACGAATCCGGCAAAGCCTTGAGCGCGCGAAAAACACGCAAGACTTCGCCGGGTAGGCTGATGGGCGGGGTATCGGGCAGGATGTGTGCCACTAGCTCAAATCCCCGTTTGGAAGTGTAATGGTCTGGCAACTGGCAATCAGATCACGCAGCATCTCGAAGGTTTCCTTATGTTCTGGCTGGTAATCATCTGCATTTAGCATGTGATGGCTGCCAACCAGAATTAATTTCGAGCGCGGACGTGTGACCGCCACGTTCAATCGCTGAGGCTGGAAAAGGAAATCGGCCATTTGGGCGGCGAATTTCGGGCTGGCGGTCGCAAATGAAACCAGAATGACTTCGCGCTCCTGGCCCTGCATCCGCTCGACGGTATCCACCACCAGTGTCTTGGTGACTTCATCGTCCATCAGTACCCGCCGCAGCAAGGAGCGAATCAGGCGGCTTTGGGCGCGATAAGGCACCACCACGCCAATCTCCTCCGGTGTAACATCGCGCATCAAGAGCGAAAGCACCAGTTCGGAGACCACTTCGGCCTCGATGCGGCTGCGAACGGTGGTGTTGGTGTGGCACAGGTCGAGGAAAACCGCTGGGGAAGCGGGGTCAAGCACCAAGTCCCAGCGCGTTGCTTCAGGGGATAGGTTCAATCGGCGCGAGGCGGCCTCAGCGCTCGCTTTGAGTTCACTTTTGTAAAATGTCCGGCTGGGCCAGTCGGTCAGCACGTCATTTAAGCGGTAGGTGACGTTGAGCATGGTTTCCTGCCCGCGTCCGGCCATGTAGGCGAAAATCGAAGTTTGTGCCGCTTCTGTTTCAGAAAAGGTTGTCACCGGGGGAAGTTGGTTCTCATCCCCAATGAAAATGTACTTGCTCCCTGCCAGCATTCCCATAATCGCCAACGGCAAGGTAATCTGCGATGCCTCGTCGAATAGGACAACATCGAGTTCGACATTCGCGAGACGCTGGGATTGCAGCGCAAACGGCGTCGCACCGATAACGTATCCGCCCTTGATGTCGGCAAAATGGGATTGGTCGAATGTCTCGAAGTTTGGCACGTTTAAGTCGCCGGCATGGCGCTCTTCGCCAATTTTGCAGACTGAAATGCTCTCATCCACCTGTGGAATTTTGTTGAGCGCGTTGTGGATGGCGCGATGGGTCAGGGCGGTGACGAACACGCGCAAGCCATCCTGTGCCAGCAGCTGGGCCAGGTGCGCCAACATGAGCGTTTTGCCGGTTCCCGGTGGCCCCTGAATGAGATGAAGCAGGTCGGTGGCATAAGACTGGGCAACCGCCTCGATCTGGCTTTCGTTCAGATTGGTTTCGCGCAGGGATTCGCGGGCGCGCTCGTAGCGGGCAAAGTCAACTTTGGGTGTTAGCGCACCTTCTAGGAGCGGTAGGATGGTCGAACGTCCGCGTTGGGAATCGGCGACTGTATTCAGGGCGGAGAGATAAAACGGACTGGAGTCGAACCAATCCTGGTCGAGTATCCAGCCTTCGGGTTTAGCAGTCATAAAGTATGGATTGCCCTTAATCAGCCCGGCTTCAAGCTCATTTTCCCCATCGTAATACAGGTCGAAGTGCAGGGCGTTCGGGTCTGCCGGGTAGCTCTGGTGTAGCACAACCAGGTCACCTTCGCGGAAGCGCGATTGGTTGCTGGCGCAAGCCAGGCGGGCAATGCCTTTATCGAAACCAACCACGCGCAGGCCTTCAATTGCCCAACCCTTCGCCACCCGCTCCCCCAACGGGCGCGACCACTGCCTGTCTAGGGCCTGCCACTGGGAATCGGCTTCGTCTTGAACGAACTTGCGCAAGCGCTGGAGAAAATCGGCGGTGGATGACATAGGGTTTGGGTGGTCTTTCTAAACGCTGGTTTTGTGACGTAATTGTAATTTGCTATCGGGGTGCGGGCGAAAATCTGCTAATCATCCTGATTCGCATTCGGCCGGGCAAGCGTAGCGGTTGCCTGTGTTTCAGCCAGGTCCTTGCCCAACAGCTTTTTCGCGGCACTCGGCTCCTTCACGATTTTACGGGCCAACTCGCTATCAAGTCTCCCCAGGCGCGCTAATTGCATCAGGGATGCAAACATGCCCGCGCCAGCGCTCTCCGCATAGCGTTTGCCCTGCTGGCGTGGGGTGAGTTCGCCAAAACCGGGTTCCTGTTGCAGACGCATCAACAGGGTTTGGTTGGCCGACCTGGCCTGCTCCATCAACTCATCCAGAATAATTTCGTCCTGGGCCGTCCAGGGAATGACTGCTTGGGGCGGAGATACAGGCTTGTTATAGGTGCGGCGCACCTGACGCCACAGGTCGCCTCGGCTCGGAACGGAGATAATTTGGAAGGATGGCAACAACAGCCCGGTCAGCGTTTTGCCGTGAACGCAGTCGGTATCCAGCCCAAAGATTCTATCCTGATAAATAAAAGGCTGGTCGCTATCAGTATAGTTGTAGTGCCCGACAATGACTGGTTTATCCCCGTGCTCGTACTCATACCAGGGGCGTTCGTAGCGTTCACGCAGGATTTTATCCCCACCCATTGTGCCGCACACGACAGATGGATTCTGCTCTGAAAGCGGCAGCCCTGGTTCAAGGTAGCCATGAACAAGGATTGCATCCGGCAGTTCAAGAAACAGCGGTAGGTTACCCATCCAACTGACAGCATCCTGGTAGCCATCCCCAATTTGCTGACGGCTGATATGTTGTGAAATTGCCAGCTTGACTTCACCCCTGGCTGCGCGGACATGTTTGCGCTCATGGTTGCCCATCAGTGCGCGTGCGTTGGGCGTTTGGCGGAAAAACTCGAGCACCTGGGGTGTTTCCGGCCCCCGATCAACAAAATCACCCAGCGAAATAATTGAATCGCCATTCGACAGGCCTGCTTTATCCAGCAAGGCCTGAAGTTCGAAATAACAACCGTGAATATCGCCGATGACGAGGGTTTGCATTGCAAAATTTTACCTTGATAATAATTGTTGCGACTATGATTGTTTTGGCGATTACATTTTCGCTTGCTCAGAAGATCTCCCGAAATTATTGTTGCTAATTTATTGTCTGCGCCCCCATTTTCGGCTAAACTGAGAAAGACAAACCGCGCACATATTCAGGTGGAAAATATGGCAGACATCGAATCGCTGAAACGGGAATTGGAAGACATCAAGGCCGAACTTGAGACGCTCAAAGAAGGCAGCCTTGCTTATAGATTGCTCCGGGAACGGCAAGCGAGCCTTGAAGCCCAATTGATCGGTGATGGTGCCATTGCCCAGGGACAGGATGCCTTTGCCATCGGGCAGGGCGGTTTGGGTGTCAAAGGAAACGTTGGCGGCGATCTTGTCACCGGGGTCAAGATTGTGCTTGGGCCCGAGAAAAAGTCCCTGCCGCATCCCGAAGCCCTGACGCGTTATCTGGAAAACATTGTTGCCGCCCACCAGTTGCTGCGCCTGCAAGGCATTCGGGCGGGCGACCAACCGCTGAGCGTGTTGCTTGAGAAGGTTTATGTTTCCTTGACCGCTGTAGACAAACAATCTGGCGCGCCAGTACGCGACAAGAAAAAAAACATCGAAGCGGCGGATGATCTACACAGCGGGGATAGCGGTATTCTGAGCATTGGCGCGGCACTGGCGCGTTATCCACGCCTGGTCATCATCGGCGATCCAGGTAGCGGCAAAACGACTTTGCTTGCCTATATCGCCCTGACCTATGCCCGTACCTTAGCTGATTCTGAAAACCTGATAAAAGAGCGGCTTGGTTTGGAAGAAGCCAATCGCCTGCCCATTCTGCTGCCTCTCCGCGATCTCGGTTATTACCTATCTGAACAACACCCCAACCCTGGCAAGGATGGCCCGACCATATTATTGGATTATCTGCGCGAATATTACGCCGCCCAGGCTATCGACCTGCCCACCGATTTTTTCAGCGACTATCTGGAGAAAGGCCGGGCGGTTGTCTTGCTGGATGGTATGGACGAAGTTGCTGATGCCGGTTTACGTCAGCGTGTGGCGCGCCTGGTGGAGAAGTTCGCTGACCGTTTTGGGCGGGTTCGTTTTGTAGTTACCAGCCGAGAGGTCGGGTATGATGGCCCGGCGCGTATCGCTGCTGATTTTGGCCTGGCAAAAGTGCGCGATTTCACCCCTCTGGAGGTGCGTCGTTTTGTAAAGGATTGGACGCGGGTGGTCGAGACCAGCCTGGCAGGCGGTGAATTGCCGGATGTTTTGCGCATGGCAAATGAACAGGCCGAGAAACTCATCCACGCCATCGAATCCAGCCCGCGTGTGGCGGAACTGGCCATTAATCCCCTGCTCCTAACCGTGATTGCTCTGGTGCATCGCTATCGGGCCGAACTGCCCGAACGCCGCTCGGAATTATACGAGGAAGCGGTCGAAGTGCTGCTCTGGCACTGGGACCGCGCCAAAGGACTGGGCGACGAACACAACCTAGGCAGCATTAAACTGGATAGCGGCGACCGTCGCAGCTTGCTCGAACCAGTGGCTTTCTGGATGCACGAACGCAAACGGCGCGAGATTGAATTAGCTGACCTGCGCGCCCTGCTTTTGCCACGCTTCAAGAACATGACCGGTGACGATACCCGGGCTGCCAAAGCAATCGACAGCTTCCTGCGCGTCATCAGCGAGCGCAGCGGATTGTTGATCGAGCGCGGCATGGGTGTGTATGGCTTTGCCCATCTCACCTTCCAGGAATACCTGGCTGCCCGCACCCTAGCGGGCCGTGATGACATGCTGGATTACACCCTAAACATCCTGCCTAACCCTTGGTGGAGGGAAGTCATCCTGCTCCAAGCAGGCTATGTCAGTGGGCAAGGCCCCAGCCGGGTCAGCAAAATGATTCGAGCGATCATGGACGCAGACCCGCAGACCGAACCCGAGCCGCACCACCACCTGCTGCTGGCAGCCGAGTGCCTGTTCGATGTTGGCAATGCTCGCGTAGAAGGCGATTTGCTTGGGGAAGTCCGCCAGCGCTTGCAGGTACAGGCCGATACACCGCTCAAAAAGGGTGATAAATCAGCTCTTCTGGCAAAATTAGCTGCCATGAACTCACTGGCAAAGATTGAGAGCGGCAAAATCACATCCCAGTTTTGGAAGCAGCCCTGGGGCGAACCGGAGTGGGTTACCATCCCGCCGAGTGAGTTCTTGATGGGAAGCGATAGGGGTGATAACGATGAAAAACCGGCCCATAAGCTTCAACTGCTCGAATACCAAATTGCGCGCGTGCCGGTCACGAATGCCCAGTATGCCATTTATGTGACTGATAGCGGCGCAAAACCGCCCGAACACTGGCGTGGAGGAAAGGTTTCGCCCGGCCTCGAAAACCACCCGGTGGTACATGTCACCTGGCATGACGCCATGGCTTATTGCTATTGGCTATCCCAGAAAATCGATAAGCCCATCAGTCTGCCTAGTGCAACAACAAGATAGAGAATAGGATAGTGATATAACAGGTGTATGAAAACGCCAATTTTTGTCCGAGATTTGACAGTAGAAGAACAAGAAAAGCTAAAAATAGGCCTACGATCAAAAGATCGGTTTGTGCTCCGTCGCAGTCAGATTGTGTTGGCCAGCGCTCGCAAAGAAACTGCCAGGCGAATAGCGCGAACACTGGGTTGCGATGATCAGACAGTACGAAACGTGATCAAACAATTTAACACAACCGGTCTGGATGTTTTAAAAGCTGGTTCTCATCGGCCGCACAAAATGTCGACAACGTTTACTGCGGAAAAAGTTGAGTTGTTAAAAGATATTTTGCATCAAAGTCCACGTAACTTCGGTAAAGAAACCAGCTTGTGGACACTGAACTTACTGGCGGAAGTCAGCTTTAGCGAAAAAGTCGCTGAACGTCTTGTAACCGGAGAAGCGATTCGAATAACCCTGAAGCGCTTTGACATCTCTTGGAACCGTGCCAAGCACTGGATAAGCAGTCCAGACCCAGCGTACTTATTGAAAAAAAACAACGAGATCGTTTGATGGCATTAGCAAGGCAAAAATCCGATTGGGCATTTGGATACCAAGATGAAACTTGGTGGAGCCGTTTTGCTCATCCAGATTTGCACAGTTGGGCAGAAGACGGTCAGTTTTTGAAGTTGATTGAACAAACACCTCGTCATGATGACCCAGAACCACAAGCAATTGCTTGTTATGGTTTGGCGATCCATTGGTATGAGCAAGATGAGACCAAGCATGATGAAGTTTGGCTGCGCTTTGTGGAAGGTAACCCATGTAGTAATTTGACCATCCAGTACCTTGAGTGGTTGTTAGAGAAAGTAAGTTTGGCTGGCAAAAAGGCATTGATCATGGTTTGGGATCATGCAACATGGCACAAAAGCAAAGCAGTTAGAGAATGGATCCATGCGCACAACAGCGCGGTAAAAAAGTCCCAAAAAGGTATTCGCTTGTTACCCTTTCTCTTGCCGAAGAAAAGCCCCTGGCTCAATCCAATTGAACCCATGTGGATTCATGCAAAACGTAAAATTGTTGAGCCAGACAAAAAACTTACAGAAACAGAAGTGGTTCGACGAGTCTCAGCCGTTTTCCATAATCCAATTTTGCCGCTCTTGACTATATCCGAAAATGTCTCTTGATATTGCACTAGTGAAGCCGAATGGGAAAAAGCCGCCAAAGGCCCAATATTTAATCCCCAATCTCTGATAGCCAATCGTAAGTTTCCTTGGGGTGATGAATGGCGTGATCTACATTGCAATTCCGATGAACTTGGTTTGGGTGAAACCACCCCGGTGGGGCTGTTCCTGAAAGGCGCCAGTCCGTATGGCTTGCTGGATATGAGTGGTAATGTTTGGGAGTGGACGCGAAGTGAAGGCTTCAAAGACTATCCTTATAAGCAAGACGATGGCCGTGAAGATTTGAATCGAAAAGACGCTCCCCGCGTTCTTCGTGGGGGTTCGTTCCTGGATTTTGGAGTTGGTGCCCGTTGCGCCTATCGTCTCAGGCTTGGCCCCTACAGCGGGGACAGGAGCATTGGTTTTCGGGTGGTTTTGCTCAGTGTGTAGCTCACCTGAAGCGTTTTGGAAAGGGAACCGCTTCTCTCTCAACTATAAGTTGCCTAAACTCTTCCGACATCTCACCTGCACTCACCGCAGGTGAGATGTCGGGACCATGTGCATCTCTGGAATCTCCAGAAGGGACGCGGGACGGTGTGGCTTGCGCCCAGGCGCGATAATCTGATGGAAGTCAAATTTCCCCACGCTGCCACTTCGTAACACACGAGCGGGCTTAAATTCTTCGTACCGCAAGATTTTTTCCCTACAGGGGCAAGTTCTTGCGCCATGCCCAGTGTTTCCTGCCTGTTGTATAATTGCTTTACACAGGTATTTACCAATGAAAACTGCCCCGAAAATTGCCCGCCGCCAACTGCCCGAACCCGTCCGCAAGCCGGTCACAGAGTTGACTTTGGCATTGCGCGCTTTGCTCGGGTCGCAACTGGAGCAGGTCATCCTGTTCGGTTCGTATGCGCGCGGCGAAGCCCAGCCCCCCGATTCTGATCTGGACGTGCTGCTTGTGTTGCGCGATGGCTTCGATTTCTGGGCCACCGATCGCCTGGTCTCGCCCATCTTTGCCGAATTTTCGCTCAAGTATGACCTGGTCTTCTCGCGCAAACTGGTTTCACTGGCGCACTATGCCACCAGCCAGATGCCGTTCGTGGTCAATGTGCGCAATGAAGGGCTTGCGGTATGACTTCGCCCGAAATTGAGCATCTACTGGGTCTGGCCGAGGAAAGCCACCTGGGCGCAAAAACCTTGCTGGAACGTGGCCTCCCTCGCTTTTCTGCGGCTCAGTCCTATTACACCATGTTCTATCTGGCAGAAGCCTTGCTGCTTTTCAGCGGGAAATCGTTTTCAAGCCATTCAGCGGTCATCGCAGCCTTCGGAAAAGAGTTTGCCAAAACGGGCCAACTCGACCCAAAGTTTCACCGCTACCTGATCGATGGACAGGCGCGCCGCGAAATCGGTCATTATGGCGATCTGGGCGAGACTGTCAGCCCTGAACAGGCGCAAGAATCCTACCAATGGGCGGATGAATTCATCACTGTTACCCGCGAGTTTCTCAAAAAACACGCGAAATAAAGCAAGCCGCCGATTCTGGCGGCTTTTTTCTTGTTACGAAATAGGCTCGAAAGGCACCCCCATGACTGACACCGAACGCGCGAAAATCGAAGAAAACATTCGCCAACTGGAGCAGATGAAAGCCAGCGGCGTAATGCCGTCCGAACTGGCCGATGCCAGTATCGCGGCATTGAAGAAAGAACTGGCAACCTACACTGCCGACCTCGAAGGCGACGGCGCCGTTGCCCAGGGAACCAATGCCAAAGCCGTTGGCAAGGATGGCACGCTGGTTGAAGGTGATTATGTCGCCGAGGGTGGCAAACTGGAGAAACACTATTATGTCTCCGAAGGCGCCTCCCCCGCTGAACTGCGCACAGCTTACCTGCACCACCTTTTTGAGAGTGTCAGTCAGCTACAGTTATCCGGTATCGACCCTAAGACTGCTTCAGATGCTGAAGCACGCCTGAATTTGGCAGCAGTATACACAGCATTAATAACGCTTTCGTCAGAATTTGATGAAAACTTGCCAACATCAAAAGATCAAGGATTAAACGATGTAAATTTAAATGTATATGGAGCAGTCCGAAGGCAAACAGCCGTGGAGCAATTAAACCGCCAGAGCAGACTCGTTTTACTTGGAGATCCAGGTTCAGGAAAAAGCACTTTTGTTAATTTCGTTGCAATGTGTTTGGCTGGTGAAGTATTGGGGACAAGGGATGCTAACTTAGCTGCACTTACTGCTCCGTTGCCGGTGGATAATCCTAATGGACAAAAAGATGATATCTTATGGCAACAACCGTGGGATCATGGTTTTTTATTACCTATTCGTGTGATATTGAGGGATTTTGCTGCGCGAGGAGTATCTCAAAATGAAAAAAATGCTGATGCTAAATCTTTATGGAATTTTATTGTCAGCGAACTGGATAATTGGGCACTGATTGAATACAAAGATGCCATGTTGCAGGAGCTGTTAGAAAAAGGCGGCTTGTTATTGCTGGATGGCCTTGATGAAGTACCAGAGGCAAATCTGCACCGTGTCCAAATAAAAAATGCGATAGAGAGTTTTTCGTCAAGCTTTCCCAAGTGTAGAATCTTGGTTACAAGTAGAACCTATTCTTACCAAAAACAAAATTGGAGATTAAATGGGTTTGCTGAAAGCATCTTAGCTTCTTTCACAAAAAACCAAATCCAAAATTTTATTGAACGATGGTACAAACACATTGCCGTTGTAAGGCACTGGCATAGTGAAGATGCTCAAGGTCATGCCGAATTGCTAACGAGGGCTATTTTGCACAACCCTCAACTGATTGGCTTGGCTGAAAGACCGTTACTCCTAACCTTGATGGCTTCTCTTCATGCTTGGAGAGGAGGCACTCTTCCTGAAAGACGCGAAGAGCTTTATGCGGATGCAGTAGATTTGCTTTTAGATTGGTGGGAAAGCCCAAAGGTGGTGCGAGATGGTTACGGAGAGTTAATAGTAAGGCAACCGAGCCTAGCTGAGTGGCTTAGAGTAGATAGACAAAAAATGCGTTCCCTTTTAGAAGAATTGGCTTTTAAGGCGCATATGTTTCAGGCTGAATTGACAGGAACTGCTGACATTTCAGAGAGTGATTTGGTCAGTGGGCTGATGCGTCTAAGCCACAATCCAGATATTAATCCGAGGCAGTTAATCGATTACTTGAGCTTGCGAGCAGGTTTATTAATTCCACGCGGTATTGGAATTTATACATTTCCTCATCGCACTTTTCAGGAATACTTAACTGCATGTTATTTGACGGATCATGATTACCCTGAAAAAGCAGCGGAATTGGTTTCCCAGGATTTTAATCGATGGAGAGAAACTGCTTTATTAGCCGGAGCTAAGGCAGCACGAGGCACAGCTTCTGCAATTTGGTTGTTAGTTGATGCACTTTGTTACGCTGATCCATCCAAAAAAACTGTTGTACAAGAACAATGGGGGCCTTATTTAGCAGCCCAAGCCCTCGTGGAGAGCGGAAGATTAAACAATATTGGCGAACGGAATTTGCCTAAATATAAAAGATTGCAGAAATGGCTTATTTATATTTTGGAATCAGGTCAAATACCGGTTAGCGAACGATCCCGGGCAGGTAAGATCCTTGGAATCTTAGGAGATATTCGCTTTGATAAGAATTCCTGGTATTTACCTAATGATAGGGAAAAAACAGGGCTATTTGGCCTACTTCATGTCCCGGCAGGCGAGTTTTTAATGGGTTCAAATGATATAAGCGATGATGAAAAACCTCTACATTTATTGAATTTATCATATGATTTTTGGCTTGCCAAATATCCGGTTACTGTTGAACAATATCGTGTCTTTACAGAATTAAGTGGGTATAAAACCAGATATGAGTATTCTCTTAAGGGCGGCAATAACGATCCAGTAACAAATGTAGTTTGGTATGATGCATTAAATTACTGTACATGGTTAGGTAACGAGTTATGTTTATTAGCAAAAAAGCATATTGGCAAGAGAAAATATCTGACGGAGCACCGCTACTGGAAGTTAATAGACGGATTGGCGAGCGGGCAATTGCAAGTTACCTTGCCAAGTGAAGCTGAATGGGAAAAAAGTGCACGAGGCGCTGATGGTCGAACTTACCCTTGGGGGGGCACCCCCAGCACTGATTTTGCGAACTACAATGAAACTGGCATAGGAAGCGTATCACCTGTTGGCATATTTCCTGGCGGGGTGAGTCCTTACGGAGCACATGACATGAGTGGTAATGTATGGGAATGGACCCGTACCATCTCATCTCATGATTTCCCCTACCCATATCAAGTAAACGATGGCAGAGAGGATTTGCGTAATCAGATGGTTCCTCGCGTGCTCAGAGGCGGTTCATATGTATACAATCCTAAAGACTCTAGTTGCGCATATCGTTATTACCATTTTGTAGATAGCGGCGATCCGAGTGTAGGGTTTAGAGTAGCTGTAGTGCCAAGCTTAAAATAATCCAGAATCGAGGAAGAATAATGGCATTCGACATCGAAAAATGGAAAGAGCAGGTTTACATCCGTTACCAAACCTTGAAAGAAGGAATCAATCGGGAAAGCGCGCAACATCTATACGCCTTCCTGTCTGTTTCGGCGCTTTGGCCAGTGTTGGATGCGGCTCAACGCGGCGATTGGGCGGCAGTAGGCACCTTAGCCAGCCTGACCACCGCCAACCTGGGCACAAACCTGCTTGCCAATCAGATACAAAGTTGGAAAGATGAAGCCACAACCATCCGCGATATAAGCCAGGCTGCCCAGAATGACCCTGCCCTGCGTGCCGAACTTGACCTGGTTTTGCAAAAGTTGGATGCCATTGCGCTCGCCGAAAAATCCCTTAGCGAAACTGACCGGGCCTGGTTTGCCGAAACCCTGCAAAAAGAACTGGCCCAAATCAAAAGCGGCATCAGCTACAACGCCACCCTGACTGGCTCCGGCGCGATTGCTCAGGGTAATGGCGCAATGGCTCTCGGCCAGGGCGCGACTTATGTCGGCGGCAATTACACGGTGAATAATGCCCCCGACCTGCGAGAACTGGAAGCCGAAAAACGCCAGAAAGCCCTGGAAGCCTACCTGAGCCGCCTGAGCCGCAACTGCCTGTCCCTGCCGCTGAATGCCCTGGGCGGTGAAGAAAGCAGCGAAAGTGATGTTACCCTCGACAAAGTTTATATTGAGCTTGATACTACTGACTTTCTTGAAATGGTGAAAGAAGCAACACCAGAGGAAAAGCGAACAAGCCCAGGCCTTCTTGGACTGGTCAGAAAGAGAGAAAAACCTTACTCTGTTCTCGAATCTGCATCAGAACACAAACGCCTGACCCTGCTCGGCGACCCCGGCGCGGGCAAAAGCACCTTTGTCAAAAAATTGCTGGCCTGGCAGGCCAGCGCCTGTATGGGCAAAGCCAACCCGCCCGAAGGATTCGACCCGCAACTCCTGCCGGTGCCGGTTCTCCTGCGTGGCCTGTCTCCCTATTTGTCCAAACTGGGCGAAATTGATAACCTGCCTGCCGACCGGCGCGATGACGCCCTGGCGGATGCTTTTTGGGATTACCTGTGCGCTGATTTGGGCAAGGAATGTGATGGAATTGGCGAAACCCTGCGCGAAAGCCTGCAAAACGGCGATTGCATGCTGGTGCTGGATGGCCTCGATGAAGTCCCGCACGATCTGCGCGGGCGCGTACGTCAGACGGTGGACGCCCTGCTCAAACATTATCCCCTCCAGCGCGTCATTGTCACCTGTCGGGTGCGTTCGTATGTCGGCGAGGCCGTCCTGCCGCAGTTCACCAGCCGCACCCTGGCTCCCTTCAACGAAGAACAAATCCAAAATTTCGTGCAGGGCTGGTACAAAGCCCAGTTGGACTTGGGCCGCTTTAGCGAGAGCCAGGCCCAAGAGCGCATCCGTGACCTGTCACGGGCCGCGCTCGAAGATGATTTGCGCGAACTCTCCTCCAACCCGATGCTGCTGACCACCATGTCCATCATCCACCAGCGCGAGGTCGGTTTGCCGCGTGAACGGGTGCGCCTGTACAACCTGGCGGTGGAAGTCCTGCTGCGGCGCTGGCAGAAACACAAAATTGGCGATGCCGCCCTGGATGGATTTCTCAAGGATGACCTGAAACTGCGCGCTGTCATGGAATCACTGGCTTATGCCGCCCAACGCGCCAGCACCGAAAAAGGCGGCACCGGGACGCTGCTGCGCAAGGACGCGATTGACCTTCTCGAAAGGCCAGACCTGCTTGGCGACCTGCAACTGGCCGGGCGTTTCCTCGATTATGTGGACCAGCGCGCCGGGCTTCTGGTAGGCTATGGCGGCGAATTGGGCAAGCCGACCGCCTACAGCTTTCCGCACCGCACCTTCCAGGAATATCTTTCGGGGGCCTACCTGGCCGGGCAGCGCGACCGCGTGCGGGCCTTTCTCGACCATGCTGCCGAAGGTGACAGTTGGGACCTGGCCGCCCGTCTGGCGTTTGAAGAACTTTTCTATAATCGCCGCGCACTCAACGAACTGCTCGACCTGGGTTACCAACTTGGGGCCAGCCAAAAACATATGGAACAGCATGAACGCGCCAGCCTATGGGCCGGGCAAATCGCGGTATTGGCCGGGCGGGATGTCATCAGCCGTGATAGCCACCCATCTGGCGGGGCTGATTTTGTCGAAAAAATTACGAACAGATTGGTTGACTTGCTGGACAGCCAGTTATTGCCGCTTGAACGGGCTGAAGCCGGGCGCGCCCTTGGCCGCCTGGGCGATCCTCGCGCCGAAGTGATGACCCTGGATGGAATGTTGTTCTGCCTGGTGCCTGCCGGTAAATTCATGATGGGTAGTAAAAAGAATCAGGGGGATAGCGATGAGCAACCCCAGCACGAATACCACCTGCCCGATTACTGGATTGGCCGATACCCGGTCAGCAATGCTCAATTCATGGCGTTTGTGGCGTCAGGTGGTTATGCAAATCCAGCCTACTGGCAAGAAGCGCAGCAGGCCAGTGTCTGGAAGGATGGCAAGGTCAAAGCCTGGAGCGATGATGAGTGGCGCACAGCGCTAATGGATTTTGGCGAGCCATTTAATCTCCCAAATCATCCGGTAGTAGGAATTACCTGGTATGAAATGCTGGCTTTTACCCGCTGGCTGGATGAGACCTGGGCAAATCAGGGCTTTTTACCGGATGGCTGGCAGGTAACTCTGCCGAATGAACCTCAATGGGAAAAAGCGGCGCGTGGCGGGCTGAATATTCCGAATCAGGCTATTCTTTGCCCGGCCAGCCGGTTGCCAGGCAAATCCTTACAGGTGGAACAATTCGGGCAAAATACAATGCCGCAGCGCCAATATCCCTGGGGGATGGATTTTGATGCCAATCTTGCAAACACATCCGAAACTGGCCTTGGCACAACCAGCGCTATGGGCTGTTTTGCCAGGGGAGGTAGTCCGTATGGTGTGATGGAATTAAGTGGTAATGTCTGGGAGTGGCTTTTAAGCCAATATGAGGAATACCCTTATCCTGAAACGCAAAAAGAAATCCGTGAACGTGAAAAATACGAGAGCACAAATTCACACGTCCTTCGCGGCGGCTCGTTTTTCTTCAATCTTGTCGGCGCTCGTTGCGCCTGTCGCTCCCACAACTACCCGGGCGGCAGGAACGGGGACGACGGTTTTCGTGTTGTGTTGTCCCCGCTGCTTCTCTCTCAGCCATAAGGCATCTAAACTCTGCATCTCTGGACTCTCCCGAAGGGACGCCGGGACGGTGTGGCTTGCGCCAAGTATGATAATCTGATGGGAATGTAAGCCTTTCCCCGCGTAGCGGGGTCGCGTTAAATTTTTAGAGGACAGTGGCAAAACGTTTGCAGGAACCTGTGGGTATTATCTGCTCTGCCCAAGTTTCGCTTGTATTCTCTCAAAAAAAGCAGGGTTACCCACCATCAACTCTCGCAGCAAAACACGGAAGGTTGCGGCGTAATCGGGGTCGTTGATATTCTTCTGGTATAGGTCCATGACTCGCAGGCCAAAAACGTCAGCGCCAACCGCTTGCTTTATTTCCCGCAAAATTTGCAAGCCTTGGCCTGCGTTTTGAGTTGCGAACAGGTCAGGGTCTTCTCCGGCCCCTTCAAGAACCATTGCTCTTTGGGTGAGCAGCCGAATCTCCTCTGCCAGTTGAAGATAATCATAGGGATCTCCCCGCAGGTAAGCGCTGAAAATTTGTAAAGCATTATCTGCCTCGACGATCGGGCCTATCCAGGGTTCAATCCAGGGCAGGTTGGGATCTTGATAGAGATAAGACCAGCGGGTTACTTTGATGAATGTATCTGCCAGGTGGCTGGTTTGGCCCTTTTTGATCGGCTGCCGTCGGGCGTCTTTCATGCTGAACCAGAGTCCCATCTGGTGCATGACCACCAGCCAGTACATGGAGAGAACTTTTCCGTTCGCTTGCAGGGCAATATCAAGATTGGCGATATCCTGGAACAGGAACCGGTCGCCCTGGGCGTTTTCGATGCGGTTAATGGTGCTCTTGGTCATGCTGGAGAGCTTGGCCAGCGCTTCCAGGCTGAGTTTGTTTTTCTCGCGGGTCAGTTTGAGATAGGTTCCCGCGTCGGCCAGCGTCAAAGCGCCGCCTTCCTGGAACCAGTGTTCAAGCATCTCCAGGGTCAGCCCGGGTGGGTTGGGTAGCAAATCACCGTCCAGGATCGCAGCCTGCAACCTGTGTCGCAGGTTCTCGGGTGACAAACTCTTCGCCCCGTCTTTTTCTATGGACGCGGCGAGTTTTTCTTCTAGCAAAGCAATTGCATCTGGAATGGCGTTCTCGTATGCTTTGGTGAATTCAAGAACAGTAACGGTATAAGGAATGATCTCAGGCGAGGCTGTAAGATCATCGATTTTTAGGGAAATCGTCTCGTCTGGTTGAGACTGCTCGGGTAACACAATGCGGGGGAGATCAAATTCGGCTGCGAACTCATCTATGTCTATTTTTAATGCCCAGAGTAATATGATCAGGGAGTTAATAGTCAGGCTAATTCTGCCTGTTTCAATGCGACTAACCTGAGCAGCATTGGAACCTGCGATACGCGCTAGATCTAATAACTCTAGCCCGGCCTCTATTCTTTTTCTTTTGAGCCAACTAGCAATTAAAGAATCCATAGGGAAATCTCTTGACAGAATTCAAGATGAGGTTAAAATTTGCGTCGTATCATTTGCGCAAACAGGAATAAAATATGACTCAAAATATTCAACTCAAAGGCCGCCTAAAAGGCGCACAACGTCAAAAGCTTTCGCAATTGCTCGATATGCTTTATACGCCTTCTGAAATTGGCGAAACCCTTGGCTTTGGCCGGCGCCAGTTTTATCGGGTTTACATTCCCGCTGGCTGTCCACATGAGCGGGACGAAAATAACAGGCTGTGGATCAATGGTGCTGCTTTTCGCGAGTGGTATTTTCACCAGTATCCAAAAGTCATCATAAAAGAGAACGAATCTTATTGCCTGTCCTGCAAAAAGATTGTGGCTGTGGAAAATCCGCAAACCAAACAAGTCGGCAGGTATCGCTACTGGTCTTTTATTTGTCCCAATTGTGGGCGGCGAATGTCAAAGGCCATTTCTAACGGATGAGAAAGCAATGATCAATCGTCAAAACAAATTCCTGGTTGATGAATACCTGGCGTACCGTTTGCGGTTCGACCAACTCGATCCCAAATCGATCCGCCTGGAAAGAACACTCGCCTTACATTATCTGACCTGGGCTGATGAACAGCCTTTCAAGAATGCGCCCAAGTTCAAAGTTAGCCTGATGGAATATGTTCGTGACTTTAAGGGCGCGGATGGGCGGGAATTCTCTCAAAGTTATCGCCGCAAAATCATCGGATCGGCCAAAACCTTCTTTACCTGGTTGACCATTCACAAACAAGGTTTTCGGTCAATCACGCCGGCTTGGCTTTCAACGTTCAAAATTCGCATCATCCAGAACGAATTTGATGATCACTCAACCGTTTCCCTGGATGAAATCTTGCAAATTGCGCGAACGCCGGTCAGGAGTCTGGTTGAAGAGCGAGTACGGGCTGGAACCGTTTTCCTGTACCTTTCAGGAATGCGTATCAGCGCCTTTGTCTCCATGCCCATCAAGGCTGTGGATTTCACCGAGCTTGAAGTCAGGCAATCTCCAGCATTGGGTATCAGAACCAAAAACAAGAAAAGCGCTGTCACCTACATTCTGAAGCTCGCCGAGCTTTTTGACGTAGTCAAAGCTTGGGATGTGAAGGTACGAGCAATCTTGCCTCCAGGCGGCTTCTGGTTCGCGCCTATTTCTCCCCAAACAGGAGAAATAGATCCAACTGTGAAAAGTATCGGGGAACATCGCTCGGCTGCTTTTCACAAGAACTTGAGCGAGTGGTTATCCAGCAATCAGCTTGAATATCGCTCGCCGCACGCTTTTCGCCGTGGTCATGCCAATTATCTTTTTGATAACGCCAAAGACATCAATGATCTTGAAGCAGTTCGCGAGAACTTGATGCATGAAAGCCTGACAACCACAGAACGCTATGCCCGACAAAGGCGAAGTCAACGAAAGACAAGAATTCTGCAAATGAGCAAGGCCGAGGCAGATACGCCACAATCCAACATCCAAGTAGAAATTCTCAACAAACTGGACAGTCTTACACTAGCAGTCGAGATGTTAAGGAACCAATAATGCAAAAAATAACGCTGGCGCGCAACCCCCGTAATAAAAGTGCCATTTGTGGGCCCGGCAGGATTCGAACCTGCGACCAAGAGATTATGAGTCCCCTGCGCTAACCGCTGCGCCACGGGCCCGGTTTTTAAGTGTCAGGTGTCAGGTTCGGCCGTGTCACGTGACACCGCAGCACCTGACACCTGATACTCAACTTCAGAGCGGGAGACGGGATTCGAACCCGCGAATATCAGCTTGGAAGGCTGATGCCTTACCGCTTGGCGACTCCCGCGTAAACGTGCTGTATTCTACCGTGAGGCGTCGAGATGGTCAAGCCGCAGACCAGCGCCCGAAGACCGCCTGCGAGACCAGCCGCCCGGCGCTGCTTTCGCGCGTCACCAGTTCTCCTGCTTCCACGCTTCCTTTTAATGGGCGCATCAGCTCGTCGATGCTGGCATACAAATGGACGCCCGAGGCCTTGACGGCGTACATCGTCAGCACAAGGAAAAGCGGATTGGGGCTGAGTATCGCCCGGCAGGCATCCAGCAGGGCCGGCAGCGATTGGTACACTTCCCAGACCTCGCCTTTCGGGCCGCGCCCAAACTTGGGCGGATCGAGATAGATGCCATCGTACTGCGCGCCGCGCCGCGCCTCGCGCTGGACAAATTTTAGGGCATCGTCCACGATCCAGCGGATGGGCTTGTCAGCCAGCCCGGACAGTTCCTGGTTCTCGCGCGCCCACCCAACCGATTTTTTCGAGGCGTCGAGGTGGGTGACGCTGGCCCCGGCTGCCGCAGCCGCCAGCGAGGCCAGGCCGGTGTAGCCGAACAGGTTCAGCACCCGCGCCGGGCGTTTGGCCGCCTGGATTCGCTCTGCCATCCAGTCCCAATGCGCGGCGCACTCGGGGAAAACGCCCAGGTGGCGGCCCGGCGTTGTCATCGCCCACATCTTCAGCGGGGACAGGCCCGGCAGCGGGTAGCGCATCTCCCAGCGTTCGCGCAGTTTGACGCGCGCATCCCAATGCCCGCCGCTCTCCTCGCTGGTCGGTTTGAAAACGGCCTCGGCCTCGCGCCAGGCCGCTTCGGGCAGCCTGCGCGACCAGATGGCCTGCGCCTCGGGGCGCACAAAACGATAGGGGCCGAAGCGTTCCAGCTTCAGCCCGTTGCCGGTATCCAGCAGTTCATAGTCATGCCAGTGGGTCGATTCAAGCAAAATCAGGTTCATAATCGTTCAAATTCATAACAAAATAGGATATTGATGGGACAAAAGTCCTACTCCACTTGAATTGCACCCAAAACAGGTGTAAAATGTGGGTGTAAGTGGGAGTAAGTGGGACGGAGTGGAGCGCCGGGTTTTGGCCCGGCGTTCCGCGCATTAAAAAAGGATTAGAACGTATGTTCTTGGGTCAGTTCCGCCACAATCTCGATGACAAAGGACGCCTGACAATTCCGGCGGTCTTTCGTGATTCTGTCGGCCAGGGCGCGTTCATCTCGCAGGGTTTTGACCGCAACGTGATGGTCATGACCGCTGCTTACTTCCAGCAGGTTTATGAGCGCATCAACGCCATGAGCATCACCGATCCTGCCGCCCGCCTGCTGCGCCGTTTGCTGCTTTCCAATGCCTACCAGGTGGAAGTGGACAAAGCCGGTCGCATTCTTGTGCCGCAAAATCTGCGCCAATTCCTTGGCCTGGATGGCGAGGCGATCGTGGTCGGTCAGGGCGAATACTTCGAGATATGGTCGCCAACCGGGTGGGATGAGCAGATGCAGGCCATCGAAGATACTGAGGCCAACGCCGGGCGCTTTGCCGCGCTCGATCTTTCGACCGGCCAGGCATGAACATCCCGCATCTTTCTGTACTTTACAAAGACATTATACACGCTCTCAGCCCGCGCGCGGGCGGTCGTTACATCGACGGCACTCTGGGGGCGGGTGGTCACGCCGCCGGAATTTTGGCAGCCAGCGCCCCGGACGGCGAACTGCTCGGCCTCGACCTGGACCCGCAAGCCCTGGCGATCGCCGCCGAGCGCCTGGCCGGGTTTGGCGGGCGGGCCCACATCGTCCGCGCCAGTTATCTTGAGATGGCGGCCCAGGCCAAAGCGCTGGGTTGGGATCAGGTCGATGGGATCGTGCTCGACCTGGGAGTCTCGTCGATGCAGTTGGATAACGCCGGACGAGGCTTTTCCTTCCTGCAAGATGGGCCGCTCGACATGCGCTTCGACCCTGCGCGCGGCTCCTCGGCGGCAGACCTGGTCAACAGCCTGAGCGAGAGCGACCTGGCCGACATCATTTTCCGCTATGGCGAGGAGCGCTTGTCGCGCAAGATTGCCCGCATCATCGTGCAGCACCGTCCTTTTACAACGACCCGCCAACTGGCCGACCTGGTGCTCAAAACCATCGGCAAACGCGAGCGCATCCACCCGGCGACGAGAACCTTCCAGGCTTTGAGGATCGCCGTCAACGGCGAACTGGATGCGGTGGAGAGCGTCCTGCCGCTGGCGCTGGAACTGCTCCGGCCTGGCGGCCGCCTGGCGGTCATCTCCTTCCACTCGCTGGAAGATCGGATTGTCAAAACTTATTTTCGGCGCGAAAGCCGCGATTGCCTGTGCCCGCCACAGCAGCCGGTTTGCACTTGCGGACACCGCGCCGCCATTATTGAAATCAACCGCAAGCCAATCGAGGCGGGCGAAGAAGAAATACAGGTTAATGCCCGCGCCCGCAGCGCAAAATTAAGAGTTATCGAAAAAAGATGACAACTTCACCTGCAACCAAACCCGGAACCAGCAAGCGCATTTTCTCCGCTTATGCCGAAGCGGTCAATACGCTCGATTCTGCGCGTTCGATGCCGCTCAACATCCAGCAGCAGTGGGTGATCCTTTTTGCCGTGGCGATTGCGGTGGTGGCCATGGTGGCCGGCCTGTACCTGGATGTGACCGCCCGCGCGGCCATCACCGGGCGCGAAATCCAGAACCTGGAGTTGGAAATCGCCGAGAACCGCCGCACCAATGCCGATTACGAAACCGATTTTGCCCTGCTGATGTCGAACCAGGTCATGCAGTCCCGCGCCGAGAGCGCCGGTTTCGAGATGCTCGATTACGAGCAGACCGAATACATGATCGTTCCCGGCTACCTGCCTGTGGATGGGGTGCAATTCAAGAGCGAAGTTGTCGAAACCCCCGCGATTTCGGCCTCGCCGGAATTCCACGCCTCCCTGTTGACCTGGTTGGCAGAAGCGATGTATTCGGCTTCCATTCCCCTGGGAGAAGTACGATGAGACGACATCCCTACGGAACACGCGCCTCCTTCCTGGCTGCGGTTTTTGCTGTCATGGGCCTGCTTGCCATCGGGCAGATGCTGCGCATCCAGAACAGCCCGCAGGCGGCAGCGCTGCGCGACCAGGGCGAACGCTATGCCGGCGAGTACCGCACCCTGTACCCCGAGCGCGGCCAGATTTACGACCGGCACGGATTTTTGCTGGCTGGCAATACAACGGTTTATGAAGTCGGCGTCAGCCTGCAAGATATGCGCAACCCGAACAGCATTGCCCTGGCGATGAGCACCATTTTGGGGTTGGATTACAACAAAGTTTACGATTACATCACCAACCCGCCGGACGGGTTGGTTTACCTGGTTTTGCAGGATTACGTTTCTTCGGGCCAGGCCGAACAATTGAAGCAGTTGAAAACGCAGTTTGCCGAGAATTACAAAACCAAGGATGATCCCAGCCTGACCGGTTTGGATTTCCGCGCCCACTTGCAGCGCAGTTATCCTGAACATGAACTCGGCTCGAACCTAATCGGTTTTGTGACCCGCGAGGGCCGCGGTTATTTTGGTGTCGAAGAGAAATATAACGATTTGCTGGCGGGCGTCCCGGTCAAGGTCTGGGTACCGCAGGACCCGAACCGCGCTTTTGAACTGCCAAAAGCGCCCAAGGGAACCGACCTGGTGTTGACCATCGATCGCGAGATCCAGGCCGCCGTTGAAGAAGTCTTGATTGATGCCGTGGCCGAAACCGGCTCCAAATCTGGCACGGTCATTGTGATGAACCCTGAGAACGGCGAAATCCTGGCGATGGTTTCCACCCCGCAGATGGATTTGAACCAGTTCTGGACCTATACCGAAACCTACAAGTATGCCAGCGATTTCAACCGCGCCGTTTCAACCCAGTACGAACCCGGTTCGGTCATCAAAATTTTGACCATGGCTGCTGCCATTGACAGCGGCATTGTTGCGCCGGGCACGACTTATCTGGATGTCGGCTACTATGAAATCGGCGGCGGCTACATCTACAACTGGGACAAAGGCGCCTGGGGCGTGCAAGACATGACCGGCTGCCTGCAGAATTCGCTTAACGTTTGTATGGCGCGCCTGGCCAGCCAGATGGGCACGGATGCGTATTACACCTACATGCGCCGTTTTGGCATCGGACGCCCGACCGGCATCGACCTGGCTGGCGAATCGGCTGGCCGCTTGAAGACTCCCGGCGATACGGATTGGTACCTGATCGACCTGGCAACCAATTCGTTCGGCCAGGGCGTCGCTGTGACCCCGATCCAGATGTTGACCGCGGCCTCGGCGTTGGCCAACGAAGGCAGGATGGTTTACCCGCATGTCCTGTATGGCATGGTCAACAACGGCAACCAGTACAACACCCCGACCCAGGTGCTCGGAACGCCCATCTCGCCGCAGACGGCCCGCACCGTCAGCGAGATGCTGGCCATTGGCATGGAGCGCGGTGAATCGCTGGCCCTGGTGGATGGCTATCGCGTTGCAGGCAAGACCGGCACGGCCCAGATTCCCGGCGCTGATGGTTTTTACAGCCCGACCGACATCAATGCTTCTTTCATCGGCTGGGGCCCGTTGGACGATCCCAAATTCCTGGTTTATGTCTGGCTCGAAAAGCCCGAAACGGAAGATTGGGCTTCCTTCCTGGCCGCGCCTGTTTTCAAGGATGTGGTCGAGAAACTTGTCGTTTTGATGGATATACCGCCCGATATCGTTCGCCAGCAGTTGGCTGGCCCTTAGAGAGACGAATGCTGACCCTTGTCGACGTGCTCGAAGCCTTGACCGGTCTCCGCCCCGTGATAAACCCGATGGTCATCACTGAGGCGGCGATTGATTCCCGCCAGGTTATCCCCGGCGGGCTGTTCGTGGCTATCCCGGGCGAGCGGGTCGATGGGCATAATTATGTTGCCCAGGCGTTTCGGGCCGGGGCGGTCGTGGCCTTGATCGAGCACGAATTGGCTGAACCGCTTGGAACCCTGCTGGATGTGCGTTCGGGCCGTTGGAACGGTCTGGATGGGCAGGTCGATGCCCCGGTCTGCCTCCTGGTCGAGAACACGATCCAGGCTTTGCAGCAGATTGCCGCTTTCTGGCGGCGTAAATTGAACCTGCGCGTGATTGGCATTACCGGCAGTGTCGGCAAATCAACCACCAAGGAAGCGATTGCCCAGGTCTTGAGCCAGCGTTATAAAACGCTGAAGAGCCTGGCGAACCTTAACAACGAAATCGGGCTGCCGCTGAATGTTTTGCGCCTGACCCCTGGTCATCAGTATGCCGTGTTGGAAATGGGCTTTTATGTGCCCGGCGAAATCGCCCAACTCTGCGAGATCGCCCTGCCGCAGGTGGGCGTCCTGAACAATATCGGGACTGTCCACGCTGAGCGGGCCGGTTCGCAGGAAACGATTGCCCTGGGCAAAGGCGAACTGGTCGAAGCGCTGCCGCCTGCCCCGCAGGGGATCGCCATCCTGAACTACGACGATCCTTTCATCCGCCCGATGAATTCGCGCACCCAGGCGCAGGTTTTCTATTACGGCCTCGACCCGGCTGCCGACCTGTGGGCCGATAAGGTGGAAGGTCTGGGGCTGGAGGGCATTCGCCTGCGCCTGCACCATCGCAAGGAAACCCTCTTTGTGCGGGTGCCGATGATTGGGCGGCACTCGGTTCACACGGTTTTGCGCGCAACGGCGGTCGGCCTACTGGAAGGCCTGACCTGGGACGAGATCGTGCGCGGCTTGCAGGAGAGCCAGGCCCAATTGCGGCTGGTGGCTGTCCGCGCTGAGAATGGCGCTTTGATTTTGGATGATACCTATAATGCCTCGCCCGAATCGACCCTGGCGGCGCTCAACCTGCTCGAAGAACTCAAAGGGCGGCGGATTGCGGTGCTGGGAGACATGCTCGAGTTGGGTCAATATGAGCGCGAAGGACACGAGAAAGTTGGCGCGCGCGCCGCTGAAGTGGCAGACATCCTGGTGACGTTTGGGGTGCGCGCCCATATTATTGCCGAATCCGCCCGCCGGGCCGGGATGAAGAAACCGACTGTGCATGAATTCGAAGAGATGGATGCGATGATTTCCTGGCTGGACAAAAATCTTAGCGGTGAGGATGCCGTCTTGGTCAAAGGCTCACATAGCTTGCGCCTGGATCGGGTGGTCTCTGCCCTGGAGGTAGCGCAATGAAAGATTCGACCCTGGCAATCAGCCTGGCCGGACTGAGTTTCATGTTGACCGTTATCTGGGGCGGCCCTTTGCTGCGCGTTCTGCGCCACTTCAAGATTGGTAAATTAATCCGCGTCGAAGAGCCGGGCAAGCACATGGTCAAAATGGGCACACCGACCATGGGCGGCGTCATGATTGTTGCCCCGGTGTTGATGCTGACCATTTTGCTCAACGCGGTTGAGTTGATCGGCCTGAAACTGGCCGGGCAGTCGGTGCTCGTGCCGATGGCTACCCTGGTAGCGTTTGCCGCTCTGGGCGCCATCGACGACTGGGAAGGCATTCGCGGCAAGCGCCGCGGCGATGGGCTGACCATTCGGGTCAAATTCCTGGCCCAGTGGCTGCTGGCTGCGATTGTGGCCTGGGCGCTCAAATACATGCTCGGTGTGCCGGATGTGCTTTTCCCCGGTATGCAACTGGTGGTCGACCTAAGCTGGTTCTACGTCCCGATTGCGGCGTTCATTATTGTGGCAATGTCAAACGCAATCAATTTTACCGATGGGCTGGATGGCCTGGCGGGTTTGATTTCCGCCACCATTTTCGCGGCGTACGGCGCAATTGCCATTCTGCAGGGCCAGACCTTCCTGGCGCAGTTTTCCTTCACGGTGGTTGGCGCTTTGTTCGGCTTCCTGTGGTTCAACGCCCACCCGGCCCAGTTGTTCATGGGCGATACCGGTTCGCTTTCGCTGGGCGCAACGATTGCCGTCGTGGCTTTGATGACCGGTCAGTGGGTGATTTTGCCCCTGATTGCGGTTATCCCGGTCAGCGAAGCGCTGAGTTCGACCATTCAGATTTTGTACTTCAAGGCTACCAAGGGCCGCCGCTTTTTCAAAATGGCCCCGCTTCACCTGCACTTTGAATTGCTCGGCTGGAGCGAAACCCAGATTGTGCAGCGCTTCTGGCTGATCGGCTTGCTGGCGGCCATGATCGGGGTCGGCCTGGCGCTGGCTTAGGATTTGGAGTTGGACACATGACTGTGAACTGGCGCAACAAGAAAGTCATTATCATCGGCGCAGCCCGGCAGGGGCTGGCTTTGGCGCGCTACCTGGCCCGCCATGGCGCGCAGGTGACGATCAATGACCGTCGCGCCGCTGACCAGCTTGCCGATGAAATGCAATCCCTGGCCAGGTTCGAAGTCAAATGGGCGCTTGGCAGCCACGACCCGCAGATTGTGACTGGCGTCGACCAGGTGTTCGTCTCCGGCGGCGTTCCGCTTGAGAACCCGATTGTTCAGGCGGCCCATCAGCAGGGAATCCTGGTCTCCAACGACACCCAGGTTTTCATGGATGTGGTTCCGTGCAAAACGGTAGGCATTACCGGGTCGGCTGGCAAAACCACGACCACAACCCTGGTTGGCCGGATTGCCCAATGCGGTTTGAGCGGTAAATATGGCCGCATCTGGATCGGCGGCAACATCGGCGACCCGCTGGTGAACTACGTCGATGAAATGCAGGCTTCCGATTTGGCGGTCATGGAAGTGTCCTCCTTCCAGTCCGAGTTGATGACCAGTTCGCCGGATATTGCGGTGGTGCTGAACATTACGCCCAACCACCTCGACCGGCACGTTACGATGGAAAATTACATCGCGGCCAAGGCCCATATCCTGCTGCACCAATCCGCGGGCGGGGTTGCAATTTTAGGCCGCGACGATCCCAATGCCTGGGGCCTGGCCGCTGCCGTGAGCGGCAAATTGCTTTCGTTCGGCTTCAGTCCCCTGCCGGAAGGCATGGATGGCGCTTATATCGAGAATGAGCAGTTCTTCATCCGCGATGGCGGCCAAATCATCCCGCTGCCGGTGGCGGATGTGATCGAATTACGCGGCGAACACAATCGTCTGAACGTTCTGGCGGCCTGCCTGATTGCCCAAGCTGCCGGTTTTTCCCCGGAAGCCATGCGCGATGGGATCAAAGGTTTCCGCGGCGTGCCGCACCGCCTGGAATTTGTGCGCACCTGGCGCGGCGCGCAATGGTACAACGACTCGATGGCTTCGGCCCCGGAGCGCACGATCGCGGCCATCCACTCATTTGGCGGGCCGTTGATCCTGCTCCTGGGCGGCCGCGATAAAGATTTGCCCTGGGAAGACCTGGCCAAACTGGTCCACCAGCGTGTCGACCATGTGGTTATTTTCGGCGAGGCCGCCGGCAAGATTGAAGCCGCCCTGGGCGCGCGCATCCCCGGCAGCCGGCCTTTTAGCCAGATCAGGGTCAATACGCTGAAAGAGGCAGTCCTGGCGGCCTCGCGGGTGGCCCAGCCCGGTTTTGTCGTCCTGTTGTCGCCGGGATGCACGAGTTTTGACGAATTTAAAGATTTCGCCGAGCGTGGAGAAAGGTTCAAGGAATGGGTACTCGAGTTTTCCGAAGCACTGCGGTAGCCCCGGCGGTTGACCAGCCGCAATCCATCTCGAATGCGATGCGCAAGCTGGGCGGTTCTGTAGACCTGCCCCTGCTCCTGATCATGGTGGCGGTGCTGACCTTCGGCCTGATCATGGTTTTTTCCGCCTCGCCGGATTTCTCACTCACCCAGCATGGCGACCCCTGGCATATCTTTTTCCGTCAGGTTTTGTGGGTCTTCATGGGTTCGGCGGTGGCGTACATCCTGTCGCGCATCGATTATCACTACTGGCGTTCGCTGATCCTGCCGGTCATGTTCGGGACTTTGGCCCTGCTGGTCGCGGTTCTGCTGGTTGGCGACGAGCGTCTTGGTTCCATCCGCGGTCTGATCGAAGGCTCCATCCAGCCTTCCGAATTGGCCAAGGTGGCAACGGTAATCTATCTTGCGGTCTGGCTGCACTCGAAACGCGAACAGTTCCATGACATTACCTGGGGCCTGCTGCCGATGGCGGTCATCCTGGGGATGATCGGCGGTTTGATTTACCTGCAACCGGACATTTCGGCCACGGCCACCGTGTTCCTGCTGGGCGGACTGCTTTTCTTCCTGGCCGGCGGCGACTTGCGCCAGATTATTTTCCTGTTTGTGGTTGCGCTGGTGGTCGGCATTCTGGTTGTCCAGGTCAGCGCGACGGGCCGCGACCGCATGGGTTCCTATCTGAACGGCATCCAGAATCCCCTGGAAGCCTCCTATCATGTCCGCCGCTCGCTCGAAGCTATCGTCAAGGGCGGCTGGTTCGGGGTTGGGATTGGCCGGGCCGATACCAAGTACCTCGGCCTGCCCCTGGCGGCCACCGATAGCATTTTTGCAGTAATCGCCGAGGAGCTTGGCATCCTTGGCGCGTTGGGAACGATTTTGTTGTATGCCGGTATTGTCTGGCGCGGCCTGCGGATTGCGGCCAAGGCGCCCGACTTGCTCGGAAATTTGCTCGCAACCGGCCTGACCTTTTGGCTGGCGACTGAAGCGGCGATCAACATCCTGGTCATGGTTGGCCTGATGCCCTTCGCCGGTAATGCCCTGCCCTTCATCAGCGCAGGTGGTTCGAGTATGACGGTTTCTTTGATGGCGATTGGCATTTTACTGAACGTCTCGCGGCAGCAAAAGCCCCAGACGGAGCGCTCAGAACGGAGAGAATTCGGTGCGGTACTTGATTTGCGCGGGCGGAACCGGCGGCGGGGTGTATCCCGCATTAGCCGTTCATAAAGCCCTCCTGGCGCAGGACCCCAACGCGGAAGTGTTGTGGGTCGGCGGTGTGGATGGAATGGAAGCTGGCCTGGTCGAACGGGCGGGCATTCCTTACGATTCCATCCCGGCGGCGGGCGTGCATGGCGTTGGCTTACAACGCCTGCCCGGAAACCTGCTCTCGATTATCAAGGGCTTTTTCGCCTCACGCCGTATCCTTGAGAGTTTCAAACCGGACGCGCTTTTCTTCACCGGCGGCTACGTTGCTGTGCCGATGGCGCTGGCCGGGCTGAAAATTTCTTCGCTGCTGTATGTGCCGGATATCGAACCGGGTCTGGCCCTGCAACTCCTGTCCTATTTCGCCTCGCGCATTGCGGTGACCACCGAAACCTCGCGCATGTTCTTCCGCCAGCAGGGCAAGATTAGCGCCACCGGCTACCCCGTTCGCGCCGACCTGGCCTCCTGGAAGCGCAATCGCGCGCGCAAAGAATTCAATATTCACGGCGACCTGCCGGTTTTGCTGGTTTTTGGCGGCAGCAAGGGCGCTCGTTCGATCAACCTGGCGCTCCTGGAGCACCTGCCGACCCTCTTGGAGCGGATGCAGGTGATTCACATCAGCGGTGAGTTGGATTGGCCGGTCGTGCAGCAACACGCCGAGAATTTATCCGGCAACCTGGCGGAGCGCTATCACCCGTATCCTTACTTGCACGCCGAAATGGGCGCAGCCCTCTCTGCGGCGGATTTGGTGATCTGCCGCGCTGGGGCCTCGATTTTGGGCGAGTTGCCGCTGTTTGGTCTGCCGGCCATCCTGGTTCCTTACCCGCACGCCTGGCGCTACCAGAAAGTTAACGCCGATTACCTGGCCAACCGCGGCGCGGCCCTGGTAATCGAAGATGCGAAATTGAAGAGCGGTTTGCACCTGACGGTTGAAAAGCTGCTCGAAACGCCTGAAAAACTGGAATCGATGGCGAAGGCCATGCGCGGATTGCAACAACCGCGCGCTGCCGAGGAGATTGCCGGCATCCTTTATGGCCTGGCTGGAGCGCAAAAGCATGGTTAGCCTGACTTTCATGTTTTGGATGTTCGTTGTTTTGTTTGGCATTATCGGCGCCATGCGCGGCTGGGCCAAGGAGCTTTTGGTTGCCTTTAGCATGATCCTGGCCCTGGCTTTCATGCGTTTGCTTGAGAACTACGTGCCGTTTATTGCCAACATGGTTGCCAACCAGGCCGACGGCGGCATTTTTTGGATGCGGGTCATCATTGTGCTGGTGCTGGTGTTTTTCGGCTACCAGTCGGTTGCCCTGCCGCGTTTTGCGACCAAGGCTGCCCGCGAAAAATTGCAGGACGGTTTGCTCGGTTTCGTCCTGGGCGCGTTCAACGGTTATTTGATTGTTGGCACACTCTGGTTTTACCTGCACCAGGCCGGTTATCCTTTTGGCAACTACATCCTGCCGCCCGACCCCAATTCCCCGATGGGGCAGGCCGCCCAGGATTTGATCCCCTTCCTGGCCCCGCGTTTGCTGGGCGAACCGGCGATTTATTTTGCCGTCATCCTGGCTTTTATTTTTGTTCTGGTGGTTTTCATTTAGAAGGATGCCATGAAACACGTTCACATGATCGGCATAGGCGGCAGCGGCCTTTCGGCCATCGCCCGGCTCCTTTTGGAGAGTGGGTATGTCGTCAGCGGCTCGGACCGGACGCTTTCCCCGCTGGCTGCGGATTTGCAGGCTGCCGGGGCGAAGGTGTTCATCGGGCACGAGGCCAGCCAGGTCAGCGGAGCGGATTTTGTGGTGCGTTCCTCGGCGGTCGCGGATGACAACCCTGAAGTGCTGGCGGCGCTGGCGGCGGGCATCCCGGTTTACAAGCGGGCCGATTTCCTCGGGCGTTTGATGGAAAACCGGATCGGGATCGCGGTGGCCGGAACGCACGGCAAGACCACCACCTCGGCCATGATTGCCTGGATGCTGGCTGACATGCAGCAGGATCCGTCTTTCATTATCGGCGGCGTCTCCAGCAACATGGGCGTCAACGCCCGCGCCGGACAGGGCAAAGCCTTCGTCATCGAAGCCGATGAGTATGACCGCATGTTCCTGGGGTTGCAGCCGGTCTATGGCATTGTGACCAACATCGAGCATGACCATCCCGATTGTTACCCGACCCCTGCCGAATTCCGGGCGGCGTTCGTTGAGTTTGCCGGGCTGGTATCGCAAAAGGGCGCTCTGATTGCCTGCGCCGAGGACATGGGCGCTTTCGAACTGATGGCTGAAGCCCGCCGAATGGGCAAGCGCGTGGTTGGGTATCGCATTTCGGCGGATGGCCGCACCGAGGCCGGGGAAGGGACGATTGCCCGCTCGCTGCGCCCCAATGCCCTGGGCGGTTTCACCTTCGACGCTGTGGTGCGCCTTTCGGGCCTGGTGCAATACATCTCGACGATTGAATTGCGCGTTCCGGGCCTGCACAATGTGCGCAATGCCCTGGCTGCCCTGACCATCGCCGGCTTGATGAACTTGACCTTGAAGGAAGCCGCCCTGTCGCTGGGAAAGTTCACCGGCACTGGCCGCCGCTTCGAGGTCAAGGGCGAGGCCAACGGTATCATCGTGATCGATGATTACGCTCACCACCCGACCGAAATCCGCGCGACGTTGTCTGCGGCGCGGGCGCGTTACCCCGGCAAACGCATCTGGGCTTGCTGGCAGCCGCACACCTACTCGCGCACCCAGACTCTGTTCGATGAATTTGTCATTTCTTTCAACGATGCCGATGAAGTTGTGGTGAGCGAAGTTTATGCCGCGCGCGAAGCCCGGCAGGATTTCTCGGCCCAACAGGTTGTCAAAGCGATGCGTCACCCGGCTGTGCACTTTGTCGCCAGCCTGGATGATATTCAGGAATTTTTACTCGCAAAATTACGCCCCGGCGATGTTTTGTTGGTGCTGTCTGCCGGGGATGCCGATCAGGTCAGTCGTCAGGTGCTTGCCGCCTTGCAGCAACGCGGGTAGCAGGTTCTCGTTATTTGGAAAGGCAGGAGAACATGTCTGAGAAGAACAAACGCCAGTACGAATCCAATGTCATCGGTTTGCCGCCGCTCAAAATGGTTTTGGGCGCCGTTCCCGACCCGGATCCCGGCGAGGGCCGCCGGCCGTTTCGCGTCTTCCCCGGTGAAACTCCCGAGGAAGCGCGCAGCACCCTGGCCCGCCTGATCGGCCATTTGCAGGACCCGAAGTCCAAGAAATAAGTGGAGCCAGATGTCCAACCTGACCGCCTTGCGTGAACGTTTTGGAGTGAAGCTGCAAGAGAACGTTGTTCTTGCGCCGTATACCTCCGCGCGCATCGGCGGCCCGGCGGATGTGCTCGTGACCGTTTCCAGCGCCACAGAACTGGCCGACGCCGTCCAGATTTGCTGGCGCGAGGCGCTGCCCCTGACCCTGCTCGGGGGTGGATCGAACATCCTGGTCAGCGACAAAGGCCTGCGGGGTGTAGCGATCCTGAACCGGGCCAAGGCGGTCGAATTCCGCGAGGGCGCGCAACCGGTCATTTGGGCAGAATCCGGCGTGGTTTTTTCCAACCTGGCCCATCGCGCTGCCGCCAAGGGATTTTCCGGCCTGGAATGGGCGGCGACCGTTCCAGGCACGCTCGGCGGTGCGGTGTATGGCAATGCCGGAGCGTTTGGCGGCGATATGGCTCGCGACCTGCTGCGCGCCGAAGTTTTGCTCGAATCGGGCCGTGCCTGGTGGCCGGTGGATGCTTTTGGCTACGGCTATCGCACCAGCGTGCTCAAGCGTGGCGAAGTTCGGGCAATGGTGCTGGCGGCTGAGATAAAGTTAAAAAATGCCCAGCCCGCAGAAATAAAGACTACAATTGACCAATTTGTTGCGCGTCGCAAGGCAACCCAGCCGCCCGGCGCGAGCATGGGGTCGATGTTCAAAAACCCGCCAGGTGATTATGCCGGGCGGTTGATCGAAGCCGCGGGGCTGAAAGGGGCACGGATCGGCAATGTGCAGATCAGCCCGGTGCATGGAAATTTTTTCGTCAATGAAGGCGCAACCAGCGCCGATGATGTCCGCGCCCTGATTGAGTTGGCGCAGGAAACCGTTTTGCAGAAATTTGGCGTTCAACTGGAATTGGAAGTTGAACTGCTCGGAGAGTGGTAACGTGACTGAATCGACAGACCGCAAGGTAACGGTAGCCGTCTTGTTTGGCGGACGTTCAGGCGAACATGAGGTTTCGCTCATGTCTGCCCGCTCGGTGCTGTCGGTGCTCGACCCGGCCCGGTATAACATCGTCCAGGTTGGCATCAGCCATCAGGGGGCCTGGCTGGGCGGCGAGGATGTGCTCGACGCTTTCGAAAAGGGCGAGTATGAGCGGCTGCACCCGTTTTTCCTGAGCGCTGACCCGACCCGCCCCGGTTTGTTTGCCATCATCGGCGAGGACGGGCAGGTGTCGAAAGTGGCCGATGTGGACGTGTATTTCCCCGTGCTGCACGGCACGTATGGCGAAGACGGCACCCTGCAAGGCTTGTTCGAGATGGCCGATGTGGCCTATGTCGGTGCGGGCGTGTTGGGTTCGTCGGTCGGGATGGACAAGGCGCTTTTCAAGGATGTCATGCGCGCCAACGACATCCCGGTGGTGGATTACGTTACCGTTTTGCGCTCGGATATTGAGAACGACATGGAAACGGTCGTGCGTCGCGCTGAAAGCCTGGCCGCTTATCCACTGTTTGTCAAACCGGCCAACCTGGGTTCTTCGGTCGGCATTACCAAGTGCCGCTCCCGCTCAGACCTGATGGAAGGCCTTTTCGAAGCTGCCCAGTATGACCGGCGCATCCTGATCGAGCGCGGCGTCAGCAATCCGCGCGAGATCGAGATTTCGGTGCTCGGCAACGATGATCCGCAGGCTTCGGTAGCAGGCGAGATTGTCCCCGGCGCAGATTTTTACTCGTATGAGGCCAAGTACATTCTCGATTCTTCCGAGTTGAACATCCCGGCGGCGCTCAGCCCCGCCCAGGCCGAAACCATCCGCCAGGTTGCGCTGCGCGCTTACAAAGCCTGTGACTGTTACGGCATGGCCCGGGCCGATTTCTTGCTGGAGTCTGACAGCGGCACGATTTACCTGAACGAAATCAACACCATCCCTGGTTTTACCAGGATCAGCATGTACCCCAAACTCTGGCAGGAATCAGGCCTGGCTTACCCCAACCTGATCAATCGCCTGGTTGAATTGGCATTCGAACGCAAGGCGGAACGAGATCGCACCGTGCGCGAATTTCGGAGGCAGTCATGAGTCGAGACCCGGTCACCATTACCCGCGCTGAGGCCATCCGGCAGAGACGGGAAGAAGAACAGAAGCGGCGGGATAAAATCACACGCAAATCGTCGCTGGTAACGCCCAGGCCGGCTTCCACGCAGGCCAAGACGGAGCGTCCGACCCTGAGCGTGACTCCGGCCTCGCGCGGCCGTTTGCGCCGCCGTTACGATATTGCCATGAGCGCGCCGTATGGCCGCACGGCCTCTTCGCGCGGGCGCGGCATCGAAATCCCGGCTATTCACCTGCCTAAATTAAGCTACGGCCCGCGCTGGATCTCGTTCTTCTTCCTGGTCGCCTGCCTGGGTTTGATTTATGGCATGTATACCAGCGATGCGTATGCCATCAACCAGATTACCGTGACCGGCAACCAGCGCATCCAGGTCGAGGAGTTGCAGGCGGCCCTGGGTGTTTGGAATGAGCCTTCCTTTACGATTAACCCGGCCCAGATTGAATACAACCTGCTGGCTGCCTACCCTGAACTGGTCAGCGTTAAGGTTCAGGTTGGCCTTCCGGCGGAGGTGATTGTCGACTTGCGTGAGCGTGTGCCGGTTTTGTCCTGGCAGCAGGCCGGGCAGGTGACTTGGGTGGATGCCAACGGCTACGCCTTCCCGCCGCGCGGTTCTGCCGAAGGGTTGGCGGTGGTGGAAGCCCTGGGCGCGCCGCCGTTGCCCATCAATTTTGACGCCACCCAGACGATTGGCGCGCGCGCTTTTATGAGCGCGGAGATGGCCAGCGCCATTACCGCCCTGTCCCCGACCATGCCTGAAGGCGCGAGCCTGGTCTATGACCCTGAATATGGCCTGGGCTGGCAGGACCCGATGGGCTGGCAGGCTTATTTTGGCCATGATGGTGAAGATATGCCCGTCAAACTGAACGTTTACTTGAGCATGGTCAATTACCTGATGAACCGCGACCTTCAGCCGGCGCTGATCAGCGTCGAATACCCGTCCGCGCCTTTCTATCGCATGGCTGATTAACGGAGCGCCAGACTCAATCTTTGGCAGAGGCTCTTATGGATGATATCGTAGTCGGAATTGATGTAGGCACGACCAAAATCTGCACCTTGATCGCTCGCATTGAGGACGATGAGAATTTGCGCATCATGGGCGTTGGCGTCGAACCCTCCGAGGGGATTCGCAAGGGCGTTATCGTCGACCTGACCGCTGCTGCCCAGGCGATTGCCCGCTCGGTCGCCAAGGCCGAACAGACCTCAGGCCTGAAAATCGATTCGGCCCTGGTCAGCCTGGCAGGCGCGCACGTTTCGTCGATCAACAGCCGCGGCGTTGTTGCCGTGACCGGCGATGTGGTCGATGAACTCGATGTCGAGCGCGCCCTTGAAGCTGCGCGCGCGGTTGCCATTCCCAGCAGCCGCGAGATCATCCATGTCATCCAGCGCGGGTTTATGCTCGACGGCGAGGACGGCATCCACCAACCAATTGGCATGCACGGTTATCGCCTGGAAGTGGAAGCCCACGTTATCACCGCCGCTTCGGCTACGGTTGAAAATATCCGCCATGCAGTCGCCAGCGCCGGGGTCGAAGTTGCCCAGTTTGTGCTTAATCCGCTGGCTTCGGCTGAAGTGGTGCTGACCGACACTGAACGCCAGATGGGCGCAGTGGTTTGCGATATTGGCGGCGGCACAACCGACCTGGCTATCTACGTCAACGGCGATGTCTGGCACACGATGGTGCTGGCCGTGGGCGGCAACCATATCACCGCCGATATTGCCCATGGCCTGCGCCTGCCGATTAATCAGGCCGAAGACGCCAAAAAACAGTATGGCCATTCCCTGCGCACCGAAGTGATGGCCGATGAATCCTTTACGGTTACACCCTTCGGCGAGGATCAGCCGGTGCGAATCCGCCGTCAGGATATGACCCACATCATCGAGGCCCGTGTCGAAGAAATGTTCGACCTGTGCTTGCAGGAAATCAAACGTTCCGGGTACGATGGACTGTTGCCCGCTGGAATGATCCTGACCGGCGGCGTCAGCCTGTTGCCGGGCATTCGCAACCTGGCCAGCCGGGTGCTGGGAATGCCCGTCCGCACCGCCCAACCTGAGAAATTGCTTGGGTTGGCCGACAAACTTAATTCACCAGCTTACTCCACGAGTGTGGGGTTGTTATACTGGGCCGCGGCCTTGCAATCGCTCCCCGCAGGCGATGGGTCGCGCCGGAAGATGCGCAGCCAGCAGAAAGGAGAAAACCAAAGTTGGAACACAATGAAAAATCTGCTCAAACGCCTGCTTCCGTAAATATGAATGCGCCGCAAAAGAGTGGGCGCGCCAGCCAGAACATCGGTAATTTAAAAAACCAGCAAGACACAGTAATCCAGGAGGAATCTATGGAACCCAACAAAAATGCAGAGACTTTTGCCCGCATCAAAGTCGTAGGCGTGGGCGGCGGTGGCACCAATGCAGTCAACCGCATGATCGAAGAAGGCATTCAGGGCGTGGAATTTTTGGCCGTCAACACCGACGCCCAGGCCCTGATGCTTGCCAAGGCTCCCAACAAGGTGCGCATCGGCGAGAAGCTGACCCGCGGCCTGGGCGCTGGCGGAAACCCTGAAACCGGGCGTAAATCGGCTGAAGAATCGGCTGAAGCGCTCTACGCTTCCCTGAAGAATGCCGATATGGTTTTCGTCACCGCCGGTTTGGGCGGAGGCACGGGCACGGGCGCAGCTCCGATTGTGGCCCAGATTGCCAAAGAGTGCGGCGCGCTGACGATTGGTGTTGTCACCCGGCCTTTCACCTTTGAAGGCGCCAAGCGCCAGCAATCGGCTGAAGCGGGCATGGACGCGCTCAAGGAACATGCCGATACACTGATTGTCATCCCCAACGATCGCCTGCTCCAGATTGTGGACAAGCGCGCCAGCCTGAACGATGCCTTCCGCATGGCCGATGATGTCCTGCGCCAGGGTATCCAGGGTATTTCTGAACTGATCACCGTGCCCGGTTTGATCAACCTCGACTTTGCGGATGTCAAGGCGATCATGTCTGAGGGCGGCGCAGCGTTGATGGCGGTTGGCCGCGCTTCAGGCGACGAACGCGCCCGCAACGCCGCCGAACAGGCGATTTCGAGCCAGTTGCTCGACATCACCATCGATGGCGCCCGCGGCGTACTCTTCAACGTCACCGGCGGTCCGAACATGACCCTGTTCGAGGTCAACCAGGCGGCGGCCATTATCCGCGAAACCTCGCACCCGGATGTCAACATGATCTTCGGTGCGGTCATCGACCCGAACATGGGCGACGAAATTCGTATTACGGTCATCGCCACCGGTTTCGAGCGCGCCGGTATTCCGCGCCGGATTGTGGAACGCCCGGCTACGCACAATGATAGCCAGCGTCCCTCTGTGGTTCAATTGCAGCGCCCGGCGGAAATGGCCATTGCCAGCGGGAATGCGGCTTCGCAGCCTGCTCCTTCGCTGCCGGTCCAGTCGCCAATCCAGCCGTCTGCGCCCCAGCCAGAATTCAAGCCCCAGACGACTTATCAGGAAGACCTCGATATTCCTACCTTCCTGCGCAACCGACGCTAATTAATCGCGCCTCGGTTTCATCGCGATCCATTCTGGCTTGATTTACGGGTTTATCCGGTATTCCTGATTGCCTGCCGGCAACCAGTGAATATCCTTGTGCCTTGTCTATTTACCTGTCAGTACCCAATTGAATGTCCACCTCCTGGACAGAAAGAAAAAAAGACGCGCCTGCGGGGGCGCGTCTTTCATTTTGGGTCATGCTTGCAGCGGAATTAGTTGGGGGTATTCGTTGCCGTTGGGGTGGCCGTGGGAGTCTCGCTGGGCGGAGCCACGGTGGCGGTAGGTGTCGCGGTCGCGCTCGGCGTAGCGCTGGCCGGGACGGTGGTCGCTGTGGGGGTCGCGGTCGCGGTGGCCGGGACAGTTGTGGCCGTAGCGGTTGCTGTGGCTGCTCCGCCAGCCCGGACGATGCGCGGGGCGATCCAGATGGCCCGGTCGCTGGTCGATGCGCCGTTTGAGACGATGGTCAGGATGAACTTGACATCCTTGCCGGCCAGCGGGCTGAGATTCAGGTCGACATTGTAAACCTGGCCTTCATATTTTTCGTTGAAGATCCAGAAGTTTTGTACCGGCTGCGAACCGATCTGGTAGTCGAGGCGGTAGCCCACATAGCAGGCTGATGCGCCGTACTCGCAACCGATGGTGGCCTGGAAACGGTCGCCGTTTTCGACGCGGACTGCCGGGTAGATGCCCTTGATGTAAGTGCCGGTCCCGGATTGCGGGAAGGTCAACAGCGCCGCGCGCGAGTCGGTCACGCCGTTTTCCATTTTGGGCGCGGTCAGCACCAGGACGAAGCCTTTGGCGTCGTTGTTGGCGCCGGGGCAAGGCAGCACGCCGAAGCCGCTGATCCACTGCGCCGAGCAGGCGTTGGCCACAAAGTCATAAGCGGAACTGCCCGGTACTGCGGTCGGGATGATCGGGGTGGCGGTGGCTGTGCCGGGTGTAGCCGTTGCGCCGCCGGTAACTTTGATCTCAACCCAGAAGGGTTTGTCCGCTTTCGCGCCGATGCCAAACAGCAGGCCGCCAGCGTTTTTCAAAATCCAGTAGCCGCGATGGGTGCCGTTAGCGGTGGGCGCAGTCATGTTGACCGAAATATCAATGGTCTGGTTGGGCGCAACGCTCTTGCTCAGGCTAACGGTTTCGGTGCTGCCAAACTTTTCACCGCTCTGGTAAACCGCGCTGTAGGACGTACTCCAGGTGCAGGTGCCGCTGTTGCGGATGCGCCAGGTCTTGGTGAAGGAGGCGTTGGGCGCATAGCTGGTGCCATCCGGGACGGTGACATCCGCCACAAAAGTGGCGCGGTCGCTGCATGCGCCGATGGCGGTGGCCGTTGGGGTCTTGGTCGGGGTGACCGGGGCGGGGGTGATGACGGTTCCGCTGCCGCGCACGATGCGCGGTGCGCCCCACAGGGCGCGGTCGCCGCTCGCGGAGCCGACCGCGTTCACCCGCAGGATGAACTTGACATCCTTGCCGGCCAGGGCATCCAGGCCCAGGTTGGCGCGATAAACCTGGCCTTCATATTTTTCATTGAACGACCACAGGTTTTGCGGTGCGCCGGAGCCGATCTGGTACTCGAGCCGGAAATTGACGTAACAGGCGGTAGCGCCATATTCGCAGCCAATGGTTGCCTGGAAGCGGTCGCCTTGTTCAACGCGGATGGCCGGGTACTGGGCCTGGATGAAGCCGTTGGTCACGTTCTGCGGGGCCATCAACAGACCGGGCACGCTGTCGGTTGTGCCGTTTTCCAGTTTGGGGCTATCCAGCTTCAGGCCGAAGCCTTTGGCATCGTTGTTCGCGCCGGGAAAAGCCAGTGTCCCTGCGCCGCTGGCCCAGACGGCCGAGGGCGCATTGGCGACGAAGTCGTAGCCGGTGCCGGTGGATGAAGCGCCAACCTTAATCTCGACCCAGAATGACTTGTCGGCGTTATAGCCGATGCCGAACAGTTTGGCGCTGGTGTTGCGCAGTTTCCAGTAACCGCGATAAGTTCCGGCGCTGGATGGAGCGCTCATGTTGATTTTGACATCGACTGTCTGGCCGGGGGCAACCGATTTCGGCAGTTTAACCGAGTCGGGCGCGCCGAGCTTGTCGCCGCTGACAAAGACCAGGCTGTAGTCGGCGCTCCAGGGGCAGGTGCCGACGTTTTTCAGCCGCCAGATTTTTTCGAAGGCATCGCCAGCCTTGAAAGTCGTGCCGTCGGGGATGGTGACATCGGCAACGAATTGAGCTGCATCGCAGATGCTGGCCGCAGATACGCTCTGGGCCGGGGTCAGCGACAGCATCACAACGGCCATCAACAGCACGGTGGATAAAAGTTTATGCAATTTCATACATTCCTCCTCGATCGTCATAGCGCTGCATAGACGATGTGAAACAAAACAAGGTTCCTGAGAAAAATTACTATTTCGTTGCAGTGGATACAGTAGATAGTATAGTATTGATTGTATTACACGAATATCGCAAATCCGTTGCGGATTTGCGATATTCGCAAAATTTCTTTTGGTTTTTCTATTTTACGTTGATATGTACCTGCGCCAGGGCCAAGACAGACCCGTCGGCGGCGCTTAAATCGCTGATTTCGATGTAAAGATCACCGTTGCGGCCCAGCGCAGCCAGGTCGATGGTCAGAGAGAAAGCGCCGGGCGCGCCCAGGTCAGGCGCATCAACCAGGATGAAACTGCGCGAAATTTCACGGTAATCGCTGTCGTAGATGGTGTACGACAGGTTGTTTTCAAACGGCGCAATGGTGACGTCGCCGGTCAGTGTAACTGAGCCGCTCACTTCTGCGCCGTTGAGCGGGGCGCGGATGTTAATGGCGCGTTCCTGTCCGCTGGGTGTCTGGGTGGTGAAGCGGGTCAACATCAACTGGCCCGGTTTCAGCAAACGCAAGCTCATTTGGGCCGGGACGGAGGGACAGCACAAACCATCCTGTGGGCCATGAATCTGGGCCGAGAGCATGATTTCGCCATCTTGAATGATGAGATTGTTCACCGCAACTCGGTCGCCGAGAAAGTAGGAAGCGTTGTGAATGGGCTGACCGGCCTGATTAAGCACAACCGCAACCTGGACAAATTGGCCCGTTCCGCCATAGTTTTCCACCAGCAGGACTACTGCGTCTGCCTGGGCATCGTTGTTCAGATCGCCGAAAACATGCCTGTCCAGCAGGTTGACGGTGCCATAGTTGGATTGGGTGGGATCGTCGCCCAGGCGATAGAAACCGTCTTGCAGCCGATAGGTGAGTGCCTGACTACTGCCCAGGTGTGTGGTGACGTATTCGCCATTGCGGAGCTGTTCAAACGTCAGGCCGGGGGGCGGGGTTGGGGTATCGGGCAGGGCCGGGGTGGCGGTGACCAGTTCGGGCAGGGCGGTAATCTCCACTGGCTGGAAGGGCGTTTCGGTAACGGGGGCCAGGCTTTCGGGAGTCGGCGTCCTGGCTGCGGGCAGGGAACAGCCAGAGAGCAGGAAAGCGGCCAGGAGCAGGATAAAAATCATTCGTTGAGACATTTCCATCATCCTTTAGGGGGCCAGTTCGACCCAGGTTTGGCCGCTATCGCCGGTGGCATACAGGTGGGTTTTGAAATCGAGATCGAAGGCCAGCGCCCAGCCGTTTTGGGGATCGATGAAGTCGATCTGGCGCAGGCTGGTATTCGGCGGCAGGTTGTGCGCCAGGTTCTGCCAGGTTTGGCCGCCATCGCCGGTGAAGAGCAGGCTGCCCTCTGCCCAAACCCAGCCGGTTTGCAGGTTGATAAATTCGTAGGTTTCGGCTTTGGCCAGCGGCGCGGAGGCCTGCCAGGCTTGTCCGCGGGTGGCGCTGCTGAAGAAGATGAATTGCGAGCCTTCAGACAGGCTGAAAAGCACCGGCACGAGGATGTCTTGACTGTTGCCGGTAAAGGTCAGCGGACTTTGGGTCATGGCCATGTAGTTGCTGATGGATGCTGGGACGGGCAGGGCTTGGGCCTGCCAACTGCGCCCGGCATCCTGGCTGCGGTAGAAATAAATATCGTTCTCGACCGGGCGGCTGCCGCCGATGAAGCCGAGTTGGGCATCCAGGAAGGCCGGCAGGCTTTTTTGGCCGCCAAAAGGCAGGCTGGCGCCCTCGGTTTCACCGGGGACGTGGGCAAAAGTCCGCTCCCAGGTTTGGCCGCCATCCTGGCTGACCGAGATGGCAACCCCCATCGAGCCGGCGGCTGCGCCCAGGTTTTCGAATAGGAAGAGCGTTCCTGAACCGCTGGGGATGGTTTTGGCAGAGAAGTAAGGCGAATCGCTGGTCAGCGGAATTTGCTGCCAGGTGCGGCCGCCATCGCTGGTGATGTTGAGCAGGCTGGCCGGGTTTTCAGGATTGGTTGAAACGATGTGGGCGGTTTGCGGGTCGAGGAAGGTCGCGCTGAAATAAGTGCCGTTGCCAAACCAGGGGGTGGCAATTTCCTGCCAGGTTTGTCCGCCGTTACTGGTGGTATATAGGCTGGTTTCGCTGCGTCCCCAGCCGTTTTGGCTGTCGAACAGCGCGATTTCGACCAATTCGGGCAGGGGCTGGCTGGGAGCAGTCGTTTCGGGAGCGCTGGCCGGTTCGACCAGCGTTTCTGCGGTTGGAACGGGGCGGGTGGCGGTGGCCTGGATCACCTGCGGAGCCGAACTTGGCGAAACGGCATCCGGTGTTTGCTGGATGGGGGCTGGCAACTCAGCCAGGCTGCAGGCCAGGGAAGCGGCCAGCAGGGCGATCAAGGTAAACAGGCTGTTTTTGTGGGTGCGCGTCATAAATCTTCCTCCGTTGGGCGAATCGATTGGCGCGCTTTTACACCAACCAACTCAGAGATTGTATTCGATGATGGTGCTTTCGCCCTGGCCAACGCCAACGCACAGCGTGGCCAGTCCGTAGCGGGTTTGGCGGCGCTTCATCTCATGCAGCAGAGTGGTCAGGATGCGCGCGCCGGAACAGCCGAGCGGATGTCCAAGAGCGATTGCGCCGCCGTTGACGTTGTACAGGGCCGGGTCGATGCCCAGGTCTTCGATGACCGCCAGGGCTTGCACGGCGAAGGCTTCGTTCAGTTCGACCAGGCCGATCTCCGCGGGAGTCAGCCCGGCGCGTTGCAGGGCTTTTCGGCTGGCCGGGACAGGCCCCAGGCCCATCGTGCGTGGTTCAACCCCGGCGGCGGCCATGCTGGCGATGCGCGCCAGCGGCTTAAGCCCGAGTTGGGCGGCCCTCGTCTCGCTCATGACCAGGACTGCCGCCGCGCCGTCGTTCAGCCCGGACGAGTTCCCGGCGGTGACGGTTCCGCCTTCCTTTTTGAAGGCCGGTTTGAGACGCGCCAGGCTTTCCATGGATGTGTCGCGGCGCGGGCGTTCGTCGCTGTTGACCAGAATCGGGTCGCCTTTGCGCTGCGGGACGGGCACCGGGACGATTTCTTCGCCAAATTTGCCCGAGTCGCTGGCGGCGATAGCGTTCTGGTGCGAGTGGACGGCGAACGCATCCTGCTTTTCGCGGGTCAGGTGCGGGCGTTGGGCGGCGATGTTTTCGGCGGTTTCGCCCATCGAGTCGGTGCCATAGCTGGATTGCATCTTGGGATTGGGATAACGCCAGCCGAGGGCGGTATCGTAGGCGGTCAGGTTGCCGAAAGCAAATCCGCTTTCGGCTTTGGGCAGTGAGTAGGGCGCGCGCGACATCGATTCGACGCCGCCCGCCAGGTAAATCTCCCCGTCACCGGCGCGGATGGCGCGGGCGGCCAGATTGACAGCGGCCAGCCCGGAGGCGCACAGGCGGTTAATCGTCACGCCCGGCACGCTGACGGGGATTCCCGCCAGCAGGGAGGCCATGCGCGCCACATTGCGGTTGTCTTCGCCGGCCTGGTTGGCGCAGCCAAAAATGACTTCTTCGATTTCCGCCGGGTCAATGGGGTTGCGCTCGAGGATGGTTTTCATAACGAAAGCCGCCAAATCATCGGGGCGAATGGCGGACAGGCTGCCACCGAGTGCACCAATCGGCGTGCGGATGGCATCGATAATGACTGCTTCGGGCATATATATGCTCCTCATGATGAGAAAATGGGACGCGGATTCTACGGATTTGACGGATTTTCGCTGATTTTTTATTTTCTCTGTGTAAATCTGCTAAATCTGTGTCATCCGCGTTCTATTGCTCTTTTGGGGCGAGAAGATGAAACGCAGATTTTGCGGATTGGGTGGATTTTCGCTGATTTTTTGTTTTCTCTGTGTGAATCTGCTAAATCTGCTTCATCCGTGTTCTATTGCTCTTTTGGGGCGAGAAAATGGGACGCGGATTTTGCGGATTAGGCGGATTTTCGCTGATTTTTATGTTTTTTGATGTGTTGTAGGTTGTGTTTTTGTAAAGATTTTTCGTTTGAATTGCGCTTTCGGACCAAAATTAAGCACCAGACCAACCTGGATGCCTGTTGCCTTCAGATAGTTTAGCAGTTGAGCTTCGTGGCTCTTGGCAATTTCTTCTGCGGCTTTTAGTTCAAGAATAACTTTCTCGTCTACAAGAATATCTGCGAAATACTCTCCAACAGCTTCACCCTGATAATAAACTTGGATTGGTGCTTGTTGTTTTATTTGATGTCCGCGTTTCGCCAATTCTTTTGCCAGGGCATTTTCGTATACTTTTTCGAGAAATCCATAACCCAGAGTGTTGTAAACC